>PMNE01000067.1:0-27408 GCA_003162635.1 Ignavibacteriota bacterium | reverse complement strand
CCACCGGTTGTGTCGATCTCGCGAGCCATGTTTGATCGACCAGCCGGAGTCACTGAAGAGAAGCCGATGCCACAGGATCTCTTCTGATTCGTCCTGGACAGCACTGATCGCCACGTGACAATCTACGGAAAAACACTCCGAAAATCACAACAAAAAACCCCACCGGCCGATACAGGGCGGGCGGGGTACGATGCGACGACCGGAGGTCTCTATGTCTCCGGGACGAACCGCCGGACCTCCTCGACGATGACGTCGACGATCTCCGATTCCTTGACACGCCGGACCACCTCCCCTTTGCGGTAGAGGATGCCGACTCCCTTTCCTGCGGCGATGCCGATATCAGCCTCGCTTGCCTCCCCGGGACCGTTGACAACGCAGCCGAGGACGGCGATCTTCACCGGTTTCTTTACCCCCGCGAGCCGTTTCTCCAACTCGCCCATGATGCCGAAGAGGTCCACTTCGAGGCGCCCGCAGCTCGGGCAGGCGATCAGCTCCACATTGCGGGTAGCAAGACCGAGCGACCGGAGAATCTCCTTGCCGACCTCCACTTCTTTCACCGGCTCGTCCGTCAGCGATACGCGGATCGTATCGCCGATCCCTTCCGCCAGGAGCGCGCCGATGCCGACGGCGGATTTCACGGTCCCGATCTTTGTCGGGCCCGCTTCCGTGACACCGAGATGGAGGGGGATATCCGTCCGCTCCGCCACCAGCCGGTAGGCCTCGATCATGAGCCGGACGTCGGTGGACTTCACCGAGATCACAACGTCCCGGAACCCGAACTCATCGCAGATCGCGACATGGCGCATCGCGCTTTCATAGAGGGCTTCCGCCGTCGGGTACCCGTGCTTTTGGAGGATATCCTCTTCCAGCGACCCTGAATTCACGCCGATGCGGATGGGGATTCCCTTCTCCTTCGCGGCATGCAGTACTTCATGGATCCTGTCGCGCGAACCGATATTTCCCGGATTGAGCCGGACCTTGGCGACATTCGCCGCGATCGCCTTGAGCGCAAAGACGTGGTTAAAATGGATGTCAGCGACAACAGGGATGGGGGACTGACGGACGATTTCGGCGATGGCCTCCGCCGCTTCCTTGTCGTTCACCGTCACCCGCACGATATCGCAGCCGGCCTCTGTTGCCGCGACTATCTGGGCCACCGTGCCGGCGACATCGCTCGTCTTGGTTTTCGTCATCGTCTGGACGGAAATCGGGGCGCCGCCGCCGATCTTCACGCCGCCGACAGAAACCTGCCGCGTCCGGTGTCTGACACCCACTTTCCCCGCGACCTGTGCTTGCTGTGGGGGCATACCGGCAAGATTCGTGATGGGAATTTCCATGGGGGGGTCAGTGGATGCGTTTGCTTGCTTCGTTCAAGACCTGCTTCTCCTTCTCGGTAAGATTCTGGTACCCCTCACGGCTGATCTTGTCGAGAATATCATCCACCATTTGCTGGGTCACTTCCGTCCCGTCATCGAGCGGTTCCCCGGTTCGGATGTCGTAGAAGCGGGCATCCTTCACCTCGGTCCGTTCCTGCGGGACGACACTGCTGTGCTGTTTCGGGCGCGAGAACGAGAGGGCTTCGAGCCACCGTCGTCCCGGAATCCGGCGGTTCTCGATCAGGATGAAGAGGAACCCGACCGCTGCCCCGCCGAGATGGGCGAAGTGTGCGATACCATCGGATGTTCCGGTTATCCCGTAGAAAAGCTCCAAACCGATGTAGCCTGCGATGAGGTACTTTGCACGAATGGGGAGAAGAAACCAGATGTAGATTGGTCGATTGGGGAAGAGCATCCCAAAGGCAATAAGAATCCCGAACACGGCCCCGGACGCTCCAACGGTCGGCGAGGCCTGCCCCACGAGAGGGGCCACGAGAAGATTGGTCAACCCCGCCCCGATGCCGCACACAAGATAGAACAGGAGAAATTTTCTCGACCCCCAGATGTGCTCCAGTTCAATTCCGAACATCCAGAGAGCGAACATATTGAAAAAAAGATGGCCGAAGCCGCCGTGCATAAACATATATGTCACGAGCTGCCACGGCCAGAAGTTCGTTCCGAGCGGCCAGAGGGCAAGATACTCCGAGAAGAGAGAGAAGACCGGCACCCCGCGGTACGTAAAGAGCGGAAGGAAGAAGCCAAAGAGGACCCACACCCCGACGTTGATGATGAGCAACGCCTTGATCACGGGGGGGAAGAACGAAAACCCTCCCAACATTCCAGGCCGATAAAACCGTCCCTGCACTCCACCCTCGTCTTGCGACATCAGCGGCCGCTTCTCCTATAAGACTTCTGTTGTTCCATGAACACGGGGACGGACCCTTTGGTTCACCGCGAATCGAGCGCGGCAAGTCCCGGCAGCGTCTTCCCTTCGAGGAATTCCAGGGAGGCCCCCCCGCCCGTCGAAACATGCGAAATCTGCGTCTCAAACCCGGCTTTGGCAACCGCCGCTGCCGAATCTCCGCCGCCGACAATAGTCTTCGCGCCGGCTTTCGTTGCTTCCGCAAGCAGACGTGCAACCTCGAGAGTGCCGTTGGCAAAATTCGGCATCTCAAAAACACCCATGGGACCGTTCCAGACGATCGTCTTGGCCTTGCGCACTTCCATATTGATGACCTTCACGGTCTCCGGACCGATATCCAGGCCGCGCCATCCCTGAGGGATCTTTCCCACAGGGACCACTTTGCGGTTTGCATCGTTCTCAAATCTGTCGGCGATCACGCAATCGACGGGAAGGATGAATCTCTTGTGCATCGTCTTCATTTCCTCCAGAAGACTCTTTGCAAGATCGAGTTTTTCCTCTTCCACCAGCGAGTCGCCGATCTCCAATCCCTGCGCGCGGAAGAACGTAAACGCCATGCCGCCCCCGATCACCAGCGCATCGATCTTGGGGAGTAGGTTCTGGATGACATCGATCTTGCCCGAAATCTTTGCTCCTCCGAGGATCGCAAGGTAGGGACGGGCGGGATCGATGACGGCGCTCGAAAGATACTCGATTTCCTTCTTCATCAGGTAGCCGGCAACGGAGGGACGGAGGAAGTGCGTCACACCTTCGGTGGACGCATGTGCGCGATGCGCGGTGCCGAACGCNNTCCAGCATCAGTATTTCCCCCGGGCGGAGGTCATCCACCATCTTCCTGACCTCGGGGCCTATGCAATCTTTGGCGAACTTCACCGGGCGATTCAGAAGCACCGCCAGGTACTCCGCCACCGGCTTCAGCGAAAACTCGGGGTTCGGACGGCCTTTCGGGCGGCCAAGATGGCTCATGAGAATCAGCGAAGCCCCCTGGGAGAGGATCCTGTGTATCGTCGGGAGCGATTCGATGATGCGCTTATCATCGGAAACCTTCAGGTTGGAGGTCATGGGGACATTGAAGTCCACGCGCATGAGGACTCTCTTCCCCTTCAACAGGACATCATCAATGGTCAAAGTCTGCATGGTCATATCCGGATCAAGTGGTAAACAGCAGAGCGGCTACCGGTGAAGGCAGCCGCCCCGTTCTCTGGAGGATGTCAGGCGATTTTCTTCAGCAGATCGACAACGCGGCAAGAGAAGCCCCACTCGTTGTCGTACCATCCGAACACCTTCACCATATTCCCCATCGCCATCGTCAGCTTGGAATCGAAGATGCACGAATGAGTGTTGCCGATGATGTCGGTGGACACGAGTTCCTCCTCGGTGTACTCGAGGATCCCCTTCATCGGGCCGGCAGCGGCTTTCTTCATGGCCTCGTTGATCTGTTCCTTCGTCGCCGGTTTCTTCAGCGTCGCAACGAGATCGGTGATCGATGCATCGGGCGTCGGGACGCGCAAGGAAAACCCGTCCAACTTTCCCTTAAGCTCCGGGATGACCTTGCCGACCGTTCGCGCAGCACCCGTCGTCGTCGGAATAATTGACAGAGCGGCAGCGCGCGCGCGCCGGAGGTCCTTGTGAGGAAGGTCGAGGAGCCGCTGGTCGTTTGTGTACGAATGGATCGTGGTCATGAACCCCTGCTCGAGACCGAATTCCGTGTGAAGAACCTTCACCATCGGCGCGAGGCAGTTGGTCGTGCAGGAAGCGTTCGAGACAAACTGCTCCTTGCCGGTCAGCACGTTGTCGTTGACTCCCAGGACCACGGTAGCGTCGATCTCGTCTTTCGCGGGGGCGGTCAGAAGGACCTTCTTCGCACCTGCAGTAATGTGAAGCTGGAGCTTCTCACGGCTTGTGAAGATGCCGGTCCCTTCCACGACGAGGTCCACACCCAGTTCCTTCCAGGGAAGCTTCGATGGATCCTTCTCCGCGATAATGCGATACTTCTTGCCATTGACGACAATGGCGCCCTCCGCCGCAGTTACCTCACCCTCAAAGATCCCGTGAACAGAATCGTATTTCAGCAGGTAAGCAAGGGTCTTCGCGTCCGTAATATCGTTGATTGCCAGCACGTTGAATCCGCCTTCTTTGAGCAGCCGCCGGAAGACGAGGCGACCGATGCGACCAAAACCGTTAATGCCGATGTTCACCGCCATAGACTACCTCCATCTTATCATCGTGAGTAAAAAGCCACCATCATCGTACTATCCGGAAATCTTATTAATGTACCAAGACAGCGGACGAATGTCAAGAAAAGTGGCGTTTTTCACTCCGCAATGGCGATTGCGCACCCAACAACCTCCCGTGCACCCGCCGCCAGGAGAGCCATGCTGCACGCTCCCATCGTGGCGCCGGTCGTGACCACGTCGTCGACGAGGAGGAACCTCCTTCCGGCGATCGTCCACAGGCGCATCCGGGAGGCAGCAAATGCCCCGATGACGTTTTCCTGGCGCTCCTCAAACGAGAGGGCTGTCTGGGTCGGCGTGAACCTCGAACGTCGGACGAGCCGGGGATGAACCGGCCAGCGGGTGATCCGCGCGACTCCGGCCGCAATACAGGCGGCCTGATTGTATCCCCTCTCCCGCATTCTCGCCTTATGAAGGGGGATGGGAATGATGGCGTCGAAGCCTTTCTCCTCCCGGGAGGCAACGAGGTCCCCAACGCCCTTCCCCAGATCAAATCCCAGACGTGTCATGCCGCCGTACTTGAGCTGATGGATCAGGGTCTGCAGCGGCCCCTCCTTTTCGAAGTACCACGGAACAACGAGGTCGAGGACCCCGGCAGACTGCAGGCGGTGAAGAGCCCTGCAATAGACCTCATCCGTGACGGCGACGACTCGCAGAGCGGAGAGACAATTCCGGCAGATCCGCTCCCGCCACGAGGGAAGAGGCATGTTGCATGAAAAGCAGACCGGCGGAAACGCGCATTGGAGAGCAGCGTCGGTCGCCGCTTGCAGCACACGCGGTAGGAACATGGCGCACACTCCTCTCTTCATCATTCATAGCGTGCTGGATTGGGAATTACGAAGGGAAAGGGACGACATGACAAAGGAAGACGTCCCTAGTGCACATCGGGGGAAGGAATGGGGAAATCCGGGAGCGAGGCGGGGGGTTCAGCGGCGATGCTTCTGCGCGGGAAGGGCAATCCCGTCCACCCTGGCGATCTCATCGCGAAGACTGGCAGCGCGCTCAAAATCCAGATCCTTCGCGGCATTTTCCATCTCTTTGCGGAGCTCCTGGAGCAAGTCATTCTTCTGATCGGGAGTGAGGAACCGGATCACCTGTTCGGCCACCAGGGGCATCTTTCCCTTCTCGCGGCGGGCATCGCGGGCAGCCTTCACGTCGGCCACGGTCGTCGCCGCCAGAACCTCGTCCACCGTCTTGTAGACCGATTCGGGAATGATATGGTGTTCCAGGTTGTACTGGAGCTGTTTCGTCCTGCGCCGGGTTGTTTCGTCCATCATCCGCTGCATCGAACCGGTTACTCTCTCCGCATAGAGGATGACCTTCCCGTTCAGGTGGCGAGCCGTGCGCCCGGCCGTCTGGATCAACGACCGCTCCGAACGGAGAAAACCCTCTTTGTCGGCATCCAGAATGGCGACCAAGGAGACCTCCGGCAGGTCGAGCCCTTCGCGAAGGAGATTGACGCCGATCAGGACATCGAATTCCGCCAAGCGGAGATCCCGAAGGATCTCCACGCGCGCGAGAGCATCGACTTCGGAATGGACGTAGCGGACTCTGATCCCGATGTTGTCCATGTACTCGGTAAGGTCCTCCGCCATCCGCTTGGTCAGCGTCGTCACAAGAATCCGTTCGCTCTTTTTGGCGCGGAGCCGGATCTCGGCGAGCAGATCGTCGATCTGGTTCTTGACAGGCCTGATCTCAACCTCGGGGTCGATAAGCCCGGTCGGACGGATGACCTGTTCCACCACAACCCCCTTGGAGTGCTGCAGCTCATAATCGGCCGGAGTGGCGCTGGCAAAGATCACCTGGTTGACCATGTGTTCCCATTCATCAAAGGTCAGCGGCCGGTTGTCCAGGGCGGAGGGGAGGCGGAAGCCGTGTTCGACGAGCGTCAGCTTCCTTGAACGGTCGCCGAAGTACATCCCGCCGATCTGCGGGACGGTGACATGCGACTCATCGATCACCAGGAGGAAGTCCTTCGGGAAGTAGTCGAAGAGGCACGATGGCCGCGATCCCGGGGGCCGCCCCGCGATGTGGCGCGAATAGTTCTCGATCCCCGAGCAGTACCCCACCTCCCGCATCATCTCCAGGTCAAAGCGGGTTCGCTGCTCCAGGCGCTGCGCTTCCACGAGCTTGTTTCCGTTCCGCAGCTCCTGAAGGCGCTCTTCGAGCTCCACCTCGATCCCCTTCATCGCCGTTTCCAGGGTCGCCTTCGACGTCACGAATTGCTTGGCCGGGTAGATAACGTCGTACTCCGTCTCTTCAATCACCCTCCCGTCAACACTGCTGATAATGGAGACACGTTCGATCTCGTCACCGAAGAATTCGATCCGGAGCGCCTCTTCGTTTTCGGAACCCGGGATAACCTCTACGACATCGCCGCGAACCCTCATGGTACCACGGACGAATTCGAAATCGTTCCTGACATAGTAGATATCGAGCAGCTTTCGCAGGAGCGCGTTCCTCTCGATGCGTTCCCCTTTCCGGACCACCACGACCTGCCGTGCCCATTCCTCCGGGGCCCCGATGCCATAGATGGAGCTGACGGAAGCGACAACAATCACGTTCCTGCCGCCGCTCAGAAGTGCGCTTGTCGCGCGCAGCCGCAGCCGATCGATCTCGTCGTTGATCGACGCGTCTTTGGCGATGTAGGTATCGGTCGAGGGGACGTACGCTTCGGGTTGGTAGTAATCGTAGTAACTAATGAAGAACTCGACGTGGTCTTTCGGGAAAAACCTCTTGAACTCGCTGTAAAGTTGGGCGGCCAGGGTCTTGTTGTGCGACATGACAAGAACCGGCATGTCCACTGCGGCGATGACGTTCGAAAGAGTGAACGTCTTGCCGCTCCCCGTCACCCCGAGCAGCGTCTGAAATTTGTCGCCCCGCCGGACGCCTTCCACCAATTGGCGTATGGCCTCGGGTTGGTCGCCGCGGGGGGTGAGATCGCTCGTCAGTGTGAAAAGGCTCATTCGTACCGGAGTGCTTCGTTCGGACTAAGTCCTGCCGCTTCCCGTTCGTTCCTTCTTCATGGAGAGTGTATGCCTTCCTTCTCCAGGAGTGGTTCAATGACGTTCTTCAGAACAACGCGATATGCAGGAGTGTTTGCCTCCGCATACGCTGCGGAATGATGAACCGGGGTGAAGTCCCTTCCCTGCACCCTTTGATCCCATTCCCGGACCTCCTCTTCTGACCAAGGGAGAAGTCCGCCGCGCACAGCACTCACAAAATCGTCCCATTCCTTCACAAATGCGGCCGTATCCGGGCGCTTGGTGGAGGAAGAAAGAATCATACAGTGGACAAGAAGGGCCGGAGGAAGGTTCAGTCTTTTATAGGGACGCAAGTTGATGCGGACCATCCGTCCGTCGGTCGAGATCCGCTCCATGAGCTCCTCACCTCTGATCGAGGTATCCGCTCCCGCCAATTCCTCTTCGAGGTAGACACGTGCCGCGGCCGTATCCCGCATCAGGTGTTCGATTCCCAGAGAAGACTGGTAGAGGAGCTTGTACACATCCTGCGGGCGGAGGTTTTTCTTGTGGAGAGCCTGTTCCCGGACCAGCCGTGCGACGCTCCAATCCACCTCCTGCGCGGAGACGGGGAGGACGAGCATGAAGAAACAGAGCAGCAAGGAGGCGAACAGAAACGATCGCATGAACATCTTCGCAGGTACGGGAAGTCCAACAGTACACGAATATAGCGAATTTGCCATTCTCAAACATGAAGAGCATGCCGGGAAACATCAGGCGATGACCGTCTCCTGAAATCTGATGCCGATATTGCGTAAGAACTCAAACGGCATCTCACCGCCGGCAAAAATAAATACATAGTCGTTCTGCAGCACCCTTGCGCCCTCCGCTGTCTCCAGATGGACTGTCTCGGGTTCAATCCGGGTGACCTGAGATCGAAAGAGCACGGTGACCGACTTCCTCTTGACCGCATCCTGGAGACGCTGTCGATTCCTCTCTTTGATGCGCTGGAACTCTTCCCCGCGATACGAAAGGGTGATCTGATTGGTCCCCTGGAGGGCCAGACCCAATGCCGCTTCCACAGCAGAGTCGCCTCCGCCGACAATAAGGACCTTGCATCGCTGGTAGCTCTCTGTATCCATGAGCCGGTAGGTGACTTTCGGCAGATCCTCCCCGGGAACGCGGAGCTTTCTCGGAGTCCCTCGCCGTCCCAGAGCGAGCACGACATGCGCGGAGCGATACTCGCCGAGGGATGTTGTCAACACCTGACGATCGCCTTCCGTCCTGAGAGCTGTCACTTTTTCGTTGGCGTTCACCCGAACGCCGGTCTTTGTGAGGATCTGCTGCCACAGGGCAAGGAGCGTCTCCTTCGAGGCCTCCGTCAGTTTTATTTTTCCCCAGAGAGGGAGGACGACCGGAGACGTCATGACGATCTTCCGGCGGGGATACTGAAGAATGGTTCCCCCCACATCGCCTTGTTCGAGGAGGAGATAACGCAAGCCCTGTGCCTGTGCGGCAAGTGCAGCGGCGAGTCCGGCCGGCCCCGCCCCCACGATTGCGACATCGTAGGCACCGTCCTTCGTTCGCGGCCGGGTGGCAATCAGCTCGACCGTCCGGCTCCCCTGCAGGATGGCGTTTCTGATGAGCCCCAGGCCGCCGAGCTCCCCAACGATGAAAACGTTCTTCACGCTTGTTTCGAGGTGCTCGTCCAGGACAGGAAGGTCCGCATTCCTCCCCGGAGCAGCCATCATCATGGTAATCGCGCCGACGGGACACGCTTCGGCGCAGAGGGCATGACCAACGCACTTGGACCCGTGAACAAGAACGGCTTTCCCGTCGATCACGCCAAGCACATCTCCTTCCGGGCATACCCGGACGCATCCTCCGCACCCGATGCAGGTGATGGCATTGATCTGGGGATGAACAGTCACCGCGGCCTGCAGCCCCGAAATGGAGGCTCGTTCAAAGCGCTCGCGCGCCTCCCTCTCCTTCTTCCGGTGGTGGAGGAGATAAGGCAGAACCACCGATGGGATCAGGATCGCCGCAACCGCGAGCGTGATAAGCGTATCGTCCGTCATTTGCCGGCCGGCTAGAAATGTATTCCGCAATCGAGAAAGATTCTCTGCGTGCTGCGCGCGACATCCCACACCTGGTCAGCCGAGAGCAGGAGGTACCATGGGCCTGTGACCCGCCAATTGAGCACGGCACCGGCGGTGGTCGTCCGCATGCGCGTATCGTCCCCCCGCATCAGATAGTGAAACTTGTCGAGATGGAACGAAAGAGACATGACCCTGCCAATCCATCGATCAATGTCCCATGTCCAGTCATATCCCTCGGTATAGATGCCTTTGATGGAGGAGTATTGAACTCCGGCATTGACCTCGGATCCAAGGAGGTCGCTCACACGAAACGACGTCCCGTCGGTGTGCGTTCCCGCTTGCCCGCCGGACGGCAGGCGGAAATTGCCCTGAAATCCGAGCGTCATCCCCTGGGGAAGATGGAAATAGACCGACCCGCGCCAACCCTCCTTGAGCGTCTTGTCGAGCAGGGTATCGGCAATGGACCTCATGCTTTCAAAGAGATAGACCAGCCGCGATGCGTCGTAGCCCGCATTGACGGAGAGCCACGCAAGCGGCGCATAGGAAACGGTTGCGAATGTGTTCGTGAGACTCAACCGGCGCGAGGGGACGCCGTTGTGCAGGACATGGAGGTCAACGTCGCTGCTGGAGGAGAAAAAGAGATCCGACCCGAGCCGGAGAAATGTCTGCACATAGAGAAAATCGCGGTCAAGGTGACCCTTGTAGAGTTGCTGCCCGTAGGCGAACGTCACGTCCGAAGTTTTGAAGACTTCACCTCCCCATCGATACCGGGCAAAAAGCGCGAACTTCGATTGAGCAGGGTCAACCCCGGAATTGCTGTAATTCGGCTGGGCACCCGCCACACCGCCGAGGGTCCAGTCGCCGGTATGGACCACTGCCTGGGCTCCATCGACGGCGCCGATTCCGCCGACATAGCGCGAGACCATTCTCCCCGCGCTCCATCCGAAGAGGGAGTGCCCATCGTCATCCGAGAGGGACAACTCGTACGCACGCACTGCAAAGCGCGGTCCCAGCGAAAAGTAACTGAACCTCTTCGCCAGATCATAGTACGTCCTTCCGTACATGGCGAAGGTGATTCCCGTACCGAAGAGCCGCGCCGCTTCAATTCTCATGAGCACGGCCGGTTGGTTGAAGTCCATGGAAGCGCCCAACCTGCCGCTCGCGCCGTACTGCAATGCAATGCGGCCGGAAACGTTCTTCTCGACCGGCGTCGTTCGGGCTGCCGGAGGAGATCCGGCAGGCGAAATCGCAGGCGGGGGATTGTCTTCAACAAGGACGTCTTTGACCACGAACGCACTATCGCCGACAGCGGGATGCGCCGATTGCGGAGCCATCACCACGGACGAGGACGAGCTGGAAACCGCGAGGATGATCCCGCGGACCGGGGACGCGGATTTGCCGATCGCCGTGACCGTATCTCCCGCCGCCAATCCCCGCACTCGTCCGGCGTTAATATAGAAAGCGGTCGAGGAACAATAGGTCACCAGTGCGCGGATCTGGCGGCGCTCCATTTGTTGCGCGGCAGCCCTCTCCAGGGCAGTCCACATCAGGACCGCGCACAGGAGCCAGCGCCACACTTTCCCGATCATCATCCCCCCGACCCTTTCGGATGGCAACGATAGCACGCTGCGCTGTTATAGCTGTATCCCGAGACACCCGAATGCTCCCCGTCCACGCTCGATTGAGGCTGGTGGGCATGACACGTAATGCACGCAAACTGCGAAAAATCCGTCGCCGACGGGTGGCAATCCGCGCAGAGCGTCCAACGGCCGGGAGCATGATGGCTTCCCGCAGAGATAGGGAAATAGGGATCGTGCGCAAATGTCGATGGTGACCAGGCCGTCGTCGTATGGCAGGTCGTGCAATCGAGGGGGAACCCGGCGGATGCGTGAGCCGGATTCGTCGTGGCATTGTAGTCCTTCAGGTGGCACCCCGCATTTCCGCAGGATGTCGGCAGGCCGGCATAGACCTTGTTGACGTGGCAAGTTGCACACGCGACGCTGACATGGGCACCGGTCAGGGGGAAAATCGTCTTGCTATGATCGAACAACGCCGGCATCCAGGCGGAAGTCGTGTGACACGTCGTGCAATCCGTCGAGAATCCCGTGTGCGGCGGGTCCGTCGTGGTTTGAAAATCCGTTTGATGGCAGCCGATGCACGTGGTCGGTGCAGTGGAGAACACCCCGCCGATATGGCACTGCGTGCACGCCACCGCAAGATGGGCGCCCGTCAGGGGGAACGCTGATTTTGAGTGATCGAAGAGCGCAGGTTGCCAGGCAGCAGTCGTGTGGCACGTTGTGCAATCCGTCGGGAATCCCGTATGCGATGGATTGGCGGCTGACTGAAAGTCCGGCTGGTGGCAGCCGATGCACGTTGTGGGGGCCGTGGAGAACACCCCGCCGGTATGGCATTGCGTGCACGTCAGCGCCTGATGCGCTCCCGTGAGCGGGAACACCGTTTTGCTGTGATCAAACGTCGACGGTTGCCAGGCAGTCGTCGTATGGCAGGTCGTGCAGTCCGTCGGGAAACCCGTGTGCACAGGATTGGCCGCGGTCTGAAAGTTCGATTGATGACATCCGATGCACGTCGTGGGCGCGGTGGAGAAGACCCCGCCGGTATGGCATTGCGTACACGTCAGCGCCTGATGGGCTCCCGTGAGCGGGAAAACCGTTTTGCTATGGTCGAATGTCGATGGCTGCCATACAGTTGTTGTATGGCACGTTGTGCAATCCGTCGGGAATCCCGTGTGCACAGGGTTGGTCGCCGTCTGAAAGATCGATTGATGGCATCCGATGCACGTCGTGGGCGCAGTGGAGAAGACCCCGCCGGTATGGCATTGTGTACACGCCACTGTCACATGCGCCCCCGTCAGCGGGAAGGCCGACTTGCTGTGATCGAATGTTGACGGCTGCCAGGCGATCGTATTGTGACAGGTGGTGCAATCCGTCGGGAATCCCGTGTGCACAGGATTGGCCGCAGTCTGAAAGATCGATTGGTGGCATCCGATGCACGTCGTGGGCGCGGTCGTGAACACGCCGCCGGCATGGCATTGCGTACACGCAACGGCCTGATGGGCCCCCGTCAGCGGGAAGGCCGACTTGCTGTGATCGAATGTTGACGGCTGCCAGGCGATCGTGGTATGACAGGTGGTGCAATCCGTCGGGAATCCCGTGTGCACAGGATTGGTCGCAGTCTGAAAGATCGATTGATGGCAGGAGATACATGCCGTCGGGGTCCCTGCAAACACCCCGTTCGCGTGGCACTGGGCACATGGGACGCTGATGTGACTTCCCGTCAGAGGGAAAACCGTCTTCGTGTGGTCGAAGGTCGCCGGCTGCCAGCCGTTCATCGAATGGCAGGAGAGGCAGTCGGTACTGAATCCCGCATGGCTTGGCTGCCTGGCCGAGACAAATTGCTGCTGGTGGCAGTTCACGCACGTTGTCGGCGTTCCGCGGAATCTATTCCCCGCATGGCACTGGATGCATGGCGTTGCAAGATGGGCTCCGAGCAGGGGAAAGGCCGTCCTGGCGTGATCGAACGAACCTCCCCACGTCATATCGTTCATCTTATGGCAGCCCGTGCAATCGACGCTGAATCCTGCCTGGCGATGATTGGGCGCTGTCGAGCCATCATAGTCCGATCGATGGCAGCCGAAACAATCGGTACGGACTCCCACGTATTGGTGCTTCTGTTCATTGGTATGGCACTGCCGGCAGTCGGCAAATGCGTGCGCACCGACCAGGGCAAACCCGGTCTGTGCATGGCGCTGGACCATATCCGGCACCAGCCACGAATCAGGGGAATGACACCTGTCGCAGGCCGTGCCGAGCTCTCCCCGATGCTGATCTTCATGGCAGTCCACGCACTGCTGTCCGGCAACGGCGAACTTGAGCGTCGTATGACACGTCATGCACTGCACCGTTGCATGCTGTCCTTGAAGCGGGAAGCCGGTTTTCTCATGCTGGAACCGGGGGGGAGAGACCATCTCCGTCCAGGAGTCTGCGGTGTGGCACTCTTCGCAGGAGAAGGAAAGCGATCCGTGAGGAGACGTCTGGGCCACACCGTGCGATCCCACGAACGGCAGCAGAACCAGCGCCACCGACAGGCCTCCGATGAGCTGCGCCCCCCTTTTCCCCTTCCTGATGCGCATGGAGATCATCTCCCGTTTCCTTCCATTGTTCCTTCGGCCTGCGGGTGACAGGCAACGCACTGTTTCGGGACGCCGACATATCGCCGCACGGTCTTTGCGCCAACGGTCATGGTTTCCGTGTGGCAGCCGCCGCAGGCAACCCGCGCGTGTTTCCCGGAGAGGGGGAAATCCGTTTTCTCATGGGAAAAGAGAAGAGATTGCCACGATTGCGGCGTATGGCATGAAGCACATCCTTCGTACCGCGGCGGCCGGAACTGGCTGCCGTGCGGATCAGTGTGACAATCCTCGCATTGCCGCTCGCGAGCCCAGAGAAATTGTCGCGACTTCCCCCCTTGCACGGCATAGACGGGGTGGCACTGCGCACAAGGGACTGCGGTGTGTCCGCCCGCAAGCGGAAAGCGCGACTGCGCGTGATCCCGGATTCCAAACGAAGCGGGCAGGAAGCCTGCAGTCGTGTGGCATGACTCGCACTTCCCCCCGGAGGGTCCCGATGAAAACTGTCCGCCATGGGCCTCCGCGTGACAATCTCCGCATTGCTGGAATTTCCGGACACGAAAGTCCGGGGGGACGCGCCGGCCATCGACCAACGCCGGGAGCTCGTGGCACCTGCGGCATTCGACGCGTGCGTGTTTTCCCTCCAACGCATATCGAGCGGTCGCATGGTCAAAGCGTGAGGGGGCAAACCCCTGCTCGCCGTGACACTCTTCGCACGCCCCTTTCTGCGGACGCAAGGCAAACTCGCCGCGATGGGGATCGGCGTGGCAATCCCTGCACTGGGAGAAATTCTTGACGGCAAAGTCCCGCGCACTTCCCTTCCCTCCTTTTCGCTGGGTGGAGGCGTGGCATGCCTCGCAGCGGAGCGCGGCATGCAGCCCCCGCAGCGGGAAACGGGTCGTCGCATGATCGAAGCTTCCCGGCCGTTCCTCATTCCAACCGCTCGTGGTATGGCAGGATTCGCACGGTTTGACAAACCGGCCTTTGTGGGGGTCCGTGTGACATGAGGAGCAACGGTCAAAGGCCACTCCTGCGTACTTGACGGTGATGTGGTCATCGGCCATCACGCCGTGGCATCGCGCGCAAGGAACCTGCGCGTGCTTTCCCGTCAGCCGGAACCTCGCCCGATCGTGAACGAAGCCGGGCGCAGGCCGCCAGGCGGCAGAGCCGTGGCATTGCCGGCACTGGTTTCCGAGCTGTGCACGGTGGACATCCTTGTGGCATGAAGCGCACTCGTGCGAAAGTCCGAGATATGTGCCTCCGCGGGCGAGAAGCTCATTCTGCCGCACATCGGGTGCAATGATCCGATCCGCCGCATGGCACTCCCTGCAGCGAAGGGCGGCATGTTTTCCTTCCAGATGATATCCGGCCTGATCGTGATCAAACGCCTTTTCGTCCATCCGCACAATGGAGAAATCCCTGCCATGATGTTCTTTGTGGCATTCGACGCATTGATGGGAAGCAAGACGTCCATGGTACCCGGTGCCGGCGTTCATGCGCGACCTGAGTTCCGTGTGACAGCGCAGACAATTGTCGTTTGCAATCGCCTTTCCCAGAGAGTGACATTGCGTACATTTGCCCATCCCCTCAAGGGAGGAATGAGGCCGCGAGAGCTCTCCCGGGGAGATTTGCCCCCATGCCATTCCCGTCCATAGCAGGAGGCACGCCGCCGCCAGCAGGACACCCCGCCGACCTCCATATTCCGTCACCATATCCACGTGTATCCGAACGCGATGGCAACGCCGACGTGAACAAAGAGGATCACAAACATGATGATCGAGAAAGGAAGATGAATGACATGCCAATAATGGAACACCTGCTTGAACTGCTGGAGAAATGCAATGCGGCGCGTCAGGACCATCCGGCGAATCGCCAGATGGCGCAGCCGTTCCAGCGTGTCGGACCTCAGGCCCCTTCGGCGGAGGTCCCGGAGAAGTTGATGCAGCTTCGCGCGACGTGTCACGTCGTTCAGGACAAAGAAGGTGACCACCTCCATCAATGACATGCGGGTCACGTCGCGCGGCGGCATCGCCACTGCGTCGATCCTCGCGACAATGTTGTCTGTCAGCCCGAACTGTTCCAACAGGACGCGGCCGAGTTTGGCGTTCTCCGCGTGCAAATCGCTCATGGAGAGCTCATTCCCGTGGATACCTTTCGGAATCTGGACATAGAAATACCTTCCCACGACCCCGCTCAGGACAACTGCCATCATGCTCCAGAAACTGACGGCAACAAGTCCGCCGATCTTGAATGTGGTGTGATAGACAACCAGCACGGGTCCGAGGAGGCAAAGGAAGATGTGGAACTCGAGGAAGTATGAGATCCGTCCGAGGCCGGCCAACGTCCGCATCCGTTTGCGCGACGAATACATGACAACACCCAGCGTGATCATCGCGGTGCCGACAATACCGTACCCATGACCTTCAAATCCGCTGGGCTTCAGCTCATCGTATAGGGGGTGAAACGGACGGTCCTGCTCTGAGGCGGCATAGTAGCTTGCCCCGCGAACGCCGATGATCACTGCGCTTAGGATTGCCAGGAGGAACAGGAAGATCAGAAAGGCCTTGTGCACTTCTCAGTCTCTCCAGGGATGTAAGAAGATTAAGAAAAACAGACCTCAGTGGCAGAGACACGCACCATAAAAACCCAACATATTAATAATAAATTTTGCGCATCAAAAATCAACAGAAATTTGCGAAACAGCGAGCTCTATCGAAGGAATTGCAATGGATGGGGGGTGCGAACATGTCAGCTCGCTATTCCGCTGGCTTCTTCGACGAAAGCGCTCCGAGAAGGGAGGAGATGGTAAACGGCTTCTGCAGCAAGGTGCAGCCGGGCAGATTGTTATCGTCCGGTCCACCTACGGCAATGATCTTCAGCTCCGGGTTCATCCCTTGAAGAACGCGGATAGTGGTCGGAGCATCCATGAACTGCATCCGCAGATCGATGATCGCTGCANNCTCAGCACGTCGAACCCATGGGTGTCCAGCAACTTCCGGAGGATCTCGCGCATAGACGCCTGCTGGTGAGCGACGAGGACACGCTCACCATGGACCATCGTCAGGTTCGACTCATGCTTGCGGCTGGTAAGCTCTCCGGCAGGGAGATACAACTTGACGATCGTCCCCTTCCCGGGTTCGCTGAAGATATCCATGAATCCTTTCTGGTTCCGGACGATAGCGGCTGCCGTGGAAAGACCCAGGCCAGTCGTTCTTCCCGGGGGCTTTGTCGTAAAGAACGGCTCAAATACCTTTTCGAGGATTTCCGGCGGGATGCCGCGCCCGGTATCGCTGACACTGATCATCACGTAGCGACCTGCGGTCGCAGGAGGGTGGGAAGCAACCTCCTGCGCGTCCAGGGAGACGTTTTCCGCCGCAAGCCGGAGGACACCCCCCCGGGGCATTGATTCCCACGCGTTCGTGCAGACATTCGTGAGGACCTGTTGGAGCTGCGGCAGAATCCCTGTGACGGGCCAGAGCTTTCGGGGGGGAGGCGTCTCAATGCTCACGTCCGTGGGGAGCGACGCGGAGACAGACTTCGCCGTTGCCGCGATCAACGCCGCGGGATCAAGTTGTCCGTCCCCTTCCGGCGAGAGGTCCACAAGAGCAAGAATCTGGTTGGCCAGGTCGATGCCGCTCTGCGCGTTGCCGGCGATCAACGACACCGCCTGACGTGACGCCTCGTCGTCCGCCTTCGGGGCAAGAGAGGGTATGGTCAGAGTCATCGGCGTCATGATATCATGAAGATCTGCGGCGACCGCCCCGACGAGTGCTGCGATCCCCTCAAGTCTCCGGGCACGGATTTCGAAGATTTCCACTTCCTTCTTTCCGGTAATGTTCGTTGCGATCACGAGAACGGATTTAGGATGTCCGTCAGGGTCGCGCATCAAGGTCCATCGTGCATCCACAACGACGATGCCGCCGTCCTTGCGTCGCTGCTGCAGTTCTCCTGCCCAGGAGCCCTCGATGACGGCCGTACGAACCGCTTCCCCGCCCTTCATCGTCCCCTCCGTTTGGAGAAGCTCATCCGACTCTCTTCCCCGCGCCTCGTCAGCCGACCACCCGTACAGGTGGGCCGCTCCGCGGTTCCAGAACATAATTTTTCCTTCGGGGTCGCAAACGAACACCGCGTCGGGCATCTCCCCGAGCATCGCGGCTTCCTCCGGATCGCGGGCCTGCACAGGCACCCTCGCCGCCGCCGTCGTCACAATCGTCAACGCGCCGAGTACTTCACCCTGGCGATTCTTGTGGGGGGCGGTGGAGAAGTGCGCGCTAAAACGAGACCCATCCTTCCGCTGGAGAGACGCTTCATACTCATCCGTCAATCCGTTCAGCCACTTCTCGTTCCGCGCATAGACTTCACCCCTTTCATCACCCGGAAAAAGGAGCGTCGAGGAGAGTTTTCCGACCATGTCGTCCACGGCGTACCCGCTCAATGCCGCCATCGCGGGGTTGACATACACGATCACGTCCTCCAGATCAATGGCAATCACGCCCTCGGCCAGTTCCTCCAGAAAAGAGCGTGATTCTCCCTCCTCCTCCATCAGCCGGCGGACGGTCATCCGGTGATCCAGTTCCGACGCCGCCCGTGCGGCAACAGCCGCCAGAACCGACGCTGCAAGGTCCTCATTGGGAAGGGGCTCGTCGTGTATGATGAACATGTGTCCGATGGGAAACCCCTCTGCATCCAGGAGGGGTACGCCCATATACGCATACGCATTCATGGCAGCGAGTGCTTCCTCTTCGGGGAACCGATCCTTGACATCCGAGGGGAAGTACTGCGCCTCTCCGGTCCTGAACACCCGTTCGCACACAGTGCCTTTGAGATCGTACTCGAAGACCGGGGCAAGGTCTCCTTGCGCCCAGTACGCAAGTGCCCGCACGCGCTCGCACCGGCGATCGACACATTCCGACACCAGGGCATACTTGATGCCGAGCGCGGTGCCCAAAGAACGCACGACCCCCGGGAAGAAATTCTCCTCCCGCAGCAGGGCAATCTCTTCCTGCACCATGCGCATGATCTCACCGGTTCGGCGGCGCGTCGTAATGTCGCGGGAAAGAACGACGATCTTTCCGGGCCTGCCCGCGTCGTCATTGATGATGCTCCCCTGGGACTCGATGAACCTGATATTCCCGTCGCGATCGATGAGCCGGTATTCAAGGCGCTGTCCCACACCCGTGGCGATAGTCTCTTTGAACGCCTCCCTGACCCGCTCCCGGTCTTCGGGATGGATATCCAGGAAGGAACTCGTCCCTTCCAGCGTATCCGGCTCTTCCAAAAGCGCCTGGTAGGAAGGACTGTTGTACAGGCGCTTCCCGTTCAGATCCGTCACGGCGACATAGTCGCTCAGCGATTCAATGACCTGTCGGAAGAGTTCGTTCTCTCCTGAAGGTGCGGGAAGAGGGGGGGCAGGCTCCTGTTCCGCCGAGATCGCCGGCGGCGGGGGNNTGGGGGGGGGGCTTCGAGGATGGCCTTGACGATCGAACCGAGGCGGTTGATCGACTTCTTGGCGACATAGTCCGACGCCCCCGCTTTCATGCTTTCGACGGCAATCTCTTCGGAGCCGGGGCCGGATACCACAACCCATCGGGCTTCAGGGTGCTCTTCGCGCCCTTTTCGGATGAGCGCAGGAACATCGCATCGTGGGACGGCATTGTCCACCACGATCAGATCGGGAAGGAACTCCGCGAGCATCCCTTCGATCAGATCCTTTGTGGCAATTCGCTTCACCGTCAGGGGGACGCCCGACTTGCGGATTTGGAGCTCGATAAGCTCTGCATCCGTCGGAACGGGCTCGATGACCAGTATGCGCTTGCTATCGTCCATGTTGTTCATCTCATGCATGAGACCGTGGGAGGACTGGGCCTTTCCGGGTTCGCGAAGGCGGCGTTCTCCCGGCCCGATCGCGTGGTCGCTTCACCGCTTTTCCAGGATGAACCCGGCGCGGGCATCGGCACGTTTCAGCGCAATGGCAAAAATCAGCCCCGCAATCCCGAGGAAGGAGAACATGACCATGCTCGCTGTGTAGGAAGCCGTCGTGTCGCGGAGATACCCATTGAGCCAGGGGAAAAAGGCGAGGCCGATGTTCTGTATCGTCGTCGTCAGGCCAAACGCGGTTCCCACCCTGTTCTTTTCCACAAGCAGCGGTATTGATGGCCACATCGCCGCAGGGACAAGAACGAATGCCGTCCCCAGGATGATCATGGGGAACGCCGGCGCCACCATCGTAAAGCCGAGGAGAAGGAATGACGGTACCATGAGGATCGATCCCAGGACCATCATCGCGGCCCGCTTCCCGAATTTATCCACAACCTGCCCGAACACCGGAGCAAAGACCATCGATGCAAAAATAATGATCGTGGTCGTCCCCCCTGCCGTCGTGAACATGTGGAGGATGTTGTAGAAAGCCTGGTAGAGGAACCCGCCCTCGGTTGGTGCCGTCATGGGCAGTCCCCATTTCGTATTGAAGAGATCCGTGGAGAGAGCCGTGAACGGAAAGATCGCCGAATAGAACGTGACGCACAAGAGAGTCACGTACCAGTACGAGGGTGTGAATTTCTTTATGTCGCCGAAGACGATCTTATCCCCTCCACCCTCCTCTTTCAACTCCAGCACCCTCTCGCCCCGCCGGTCCATCATGTTATAGACGAGGTTCGACAGGAGTGAAAGGAGGCAGAAGCCAACCGCCGCCCAGAGCGCATAGCGATAGTCGTTGAAGTGCTCAGCGATCAACGCCTCCGTATTGAAACTGAAGAGCGTGCCGAGCCGGCTGATGGTCAGGCCTATCCCGAAGGAGAGCGCGAGTTCCCTCCCTTTGAACCAGCGTGCAAAGATCGCGCTTTGCGCAACCACGAGGGACTCGGACCCCCAGCCAAAGATGAACCGTCCCGCATAGAGTACCAGCAGGTTCGGTGCAAGCGCCACGATGAGGGCTCCGAGGGTCACCAGCGCGGAGAAGAGCAAGCTCGCCTTGCGTGTGCCGAACCGGTCGATGAGGAGACCGCCGATGAAGACCGAGAGGATTGCCGCAACGCTGTAGAGCGTGTACATCTGTCCGATCGACTCGCGCCCGATACCGAGGGCATCGATCAGCATGGGGGCGATCGCCCCCACGCTGTCGTATGCGAAGTAGCTTCCGAACGTCAGCACGCTCACGAAGAAGAGAACGATGAACCTATAGGGACGATTCGCAGGGTTGAGGAACCCCGCTTCCGGCCCATCATGTCCACGGGGCGTCGTCATCGCCTCCTCCCCTTCCGCATCCGGTTCACCTCCGTCTGCAAGCATGCGGGCGAATCATGGCCGCCGGGAGAGAGCCGCGGATCAATCAATTGGCGCTCCTCAGGATAGCCATGAGAAAGTTCCAGTACTTCTCCACCGTATCAATGTGGATCTTTTCGTCGGGTGAGTGGACACCTTCCAGCGTCGGCCCAAAGGAGATCATGTCCATCCCCGGATATTTCTCGCCGATGATCCCGCATTCGAGACCGGCATGGATGGCCTTTACCTCCGGGTCCCTTCCGTACAATTGACGGTACGCCGCTTTCGCAACCTTGAGGATCGCGGAATTCATATTCGGCTTCCATCCGGGATACCCGTCGCCCGCCGTGACGGTCGCACCTCCCAGTTCGAAGACGGCGGTGACGGATTGAACGATTTCCCTGTTCTCCGAAGCGACGGAACTTCTCTGGCTGGTCGCCATCGTGATGGACTTCTTGTCGGACCGGATGACGGCAACGTTCGTCGATGTTTCGACGAGGCCCGGGATATCCGCGCTCATTTTGATCACGCCGTGCGGCAGGGCGGAGATCGTCATGGTCAATTTCTTCTGCAGAGAGCGGGAGATGACCTTCCCCCTCCTGACGCCTGTTGCCGGCGTCAGAGTGACGGCCAGACCGGGTTCAACGCTTGCCACCTCTGCCGCGATTGTCGCCAGGCATTTCCCCACCAGCGCGACGGCGTCGTTCCATTTTTTCTTCGGCACGAAGAGGAGCGCTTCCGCTTCCCGCGGGATTGCGTTATGCTTATTCCCGCCTTCACAGGAGGCGATGCGCGCACCCATCGCTCCCAGCTCCATCATGACCCTGTTCAGGATCTTGATTGCATTCCCCCGGTTTTTCTCGATCTCCAGCCCGGAGTGCCCGCCGCGCAGGCCGAGCACCTTGAGATGCCCGGCGACTGTTCCTGCCGGGGCCGGTTCGTACGCCGCCTTCCATGTTGCGATGGTATCCCTGCCGCCGGAGCAACCGACATAAATGGCCCCCTCTTCTTCCGAATCCAGGTTCATGAGCGTCTTGCTGGAGAGGAAGTCCGGACTCACATTGGTCGCCCCCGTCAGGCCCGTCTCCTCGTCCACGGTGAAGAAGAATTCGAGCGGTCCGTGCTGCAGCGATTTGTCCTCCATGATGGCAAGGTTCGTCGCAACGGCGATCCCATTGTCCGCACCGAGTGTCGTGCCGTTCGCCATGAGGAAGTTCCCCTTGCGGACGAGCTCGATGGGATCCTTGCTGAAGTCGTGCACGGTTTCCTTATTCTTCTCACACACCATATCGAGGTGGCCCTGCAGGACGATGCTGCGCAATCCTTCTTTCCCGCGGCTCGCGGGCTTCCTGACCGCGACGTTGCCATACTTGTCGGTCTTCACCTCAAGGCCCAGCTTCTTTGCCGTTGCCACAACGTACGCCGTGATCGCCGTTTCGTGTTTGGAACAGCGGGGGATCTTTGCGATCTCGCCAAAGTACTTCCATACGAGCCCCGGCTTCAGACCTTCCAACGCTTGTGACATGGCTGCGTGCTCCTTTCAGGAAAAGTAGAGTTCATGCCTTACATGATGGCCGTCGGCGGCGCCGGTTCATCCGCCCGTCCCGCTTTCGACAGCGGCACGAGGATGAGGTACAGGGCCAGGATGATGAACACCGGGATTGCCAACCAGGGCGCGATTCCTTCAAACCAGGCGATGGTCCAGAATTCAGGCACGCCCGACACCCGGTCCCGGATAAAGACGACGGTTGCAATGCAGAGACCGACAAGCGCCTCGCCCGCGATCAACCCTGAAGCCGAGAGGATGCCGGCATTCTCCACGCGAGCCTTCTGCGCATCGTTGTATCCCCGTTTGGCGACCCGCTTGTCCACAAACCCGCGGATCATCCCGCCGATGAAGATGGCGAAAGTCGTTTCCAGGGGGAGGTACATGCCGACGGAGAAGAGCATGGGGCTTTTGACGCGGACCATGATCAGAGTAACTCCCATCGCGATACCGACGATGACGAGGGGCCAGGCCATCTCGCCGCCAACGATCCCCTGAGAGAGAGCCGCCATCAAGCCGGCCTGGGGTGCGGGGAGCTTCGGTCCGCCAAATCCGCCCGTCAGAGGATTCGCGGCAAGATCCGCGTTATGAAGCACATACAATGGGAAGAACATCACGAGTCCGGCCAGGATCACTCCGATGATGTCGCCAATCTGCATCTTCGACGGCGTACCGCCGAGGATGTGTCCGACCTTCAGGTCCTGGAGCATTTCGCCTGCAACAGCCGACGAGACGCAGACCACGGCAGCGACGCCGAGGACCGCAGCGACGCCCTGGATTCCCTTCACTCCCACGAGAACCATTGTCAAAGCGGCAACGACCGTTGTCGCCAGCGTCAGCCCGGAGATCGGGTTGTTTGACGAACCGATCATGCCGACAAGGTTCCCCGAGACGGCGGCAAAGAAGAAGCCCGCGACCAGCATCACCACAGCCGCGAGGATGGCGCCCAGGATCATGTTGGTGAAATAAAAATACAGTCCGATCATCAGGATGAACACCATGCCGATGCCGAACAAGACGACGCGGAACGACAGGTCCCTTTCGGTCCGTACCGTCGCCGCCTTCTGTCCAGCCGACTTCTTCACATCGGCCACGCCCCGTTTGATGCCAAGGAGAAGGTTCTTTCTCATCTTCCAGAGCGTGTAGCATGCGCCTGTGAGCATCCCTCCCACGGCAATCGGCCGGACGATGTAGCGATACAGATGTCCGGTCAACTGGGCCCAGGCGCCCATCTCATTCCCTCCGTTCGCCGTAATATAATTTCCGATAAGCTGCGGGCCGAGAAAGAAGACAAGCAGGGGAACAAACAGGCCCCACGCCAGAATGCCTCCCGCGAAGTTCAACGCACCCAGCTCGGGACCGATGATGTATCCGACGCCGATGTACGCCGGGGTCGCGGCGGGAGCAGAGATCGTCGTGATTCCCCCGCCGACCACCTTCTGCGAGTCGGGTTTCAGACCGAACCGGACGAATGATTCCTTCACATGTCCGACCATAACCTGGAAATCGAGGTTGGACGCCTGGAACACACCGAGGCCGTCAAGGAGTTTGATCAACGCACCGACGCCCATCGCCTTGAACAACTGGATGGCGGCATCGGCACCACGCTGGCCCGCCTTGTGGATTTCCGACGCTGCGACCGATTCCGGGAAGGGAAGGCCCTCGTCGTCCACCATCACGCGCCGGAGGATCGTCACGAACATGATGCCGAGAACACCGCCGAGGATCATGAGCGATGCAGCCGTGAGATACTCGGTCAACATGTCGTCTGATTTGAAACTCCAGATGTGAAGAACGACAAATGCCGGGATCGTGAAGATCGCCCCGGCAGCCACGGATTCGCCGATCGAACCGACCGTTCGGGCGAAGTTCTCCTCCAGAAGGCTCCCCTTCATCATGCGAAGCACAGCCATGCCGATCACCGCCGCAGGGTATGTCGCCGCGATAGTCATCCCGGCCTTCAAGCCCAGATACGCGTTTGCGGCGCCCAGGATGACACACATGAACAAACCGATCACCAGCGCGCGGACCGTAAACTCCTTCATGTTGCTGTCCGCCGGAACGTAGGGCCTGTGTTTCACTTCTGGCATGGTAACTCCTTCGTCATGATGGGAACGCAGAATGCTATCGGTTTCTCACGAACAGTGCCTTCACTACATACCCGGCGACCGCCGGATTCTCCTGGAAGCGGCGCATGGAGTAGCCATACCAATGCTTTCCGAAGGGAACATAGAGGCGGACTTTGTGACCCTCGCGCACCAGCCTCCTTCGCAGATCCGGACGCACGCCGAGGAGCATCTGGAATTCGTACTGATCTCTGCGCAGTCCCTTCTCTTGTATGACTGTTGCTGCAGCATCGACCAGGAGGGTGTCATGCGTGGCAATACCGACGTACGCCCCACCGTTAAACATCCGGCGAAGAAGAGATGCGTAGTTCTGCTGAATCTCCTCCCGTTTCTGGAATGCAATCTCCTCCCTCTCCCGATAGATTCCCTTGCAGAGACGAAAATTCGGCCGTTCACCGATGAGCAGGTCCACATCCGCGGCCGCCCGGCGCAGGTAGGCCTGCATGACGATTCCCGTGCGTGGGAAGTCCCTGTGCAGAGATCGATACACCTCGATCGTGTCCGAGGTTGTCGTGGAATCCTCCATATCGAACCGGACGAAGATATCATGTTCGGCGGCCAATGTGAGGATTTCGCGGACATTGGATTCGCAGAACTTCTTGTCCAGCAAGAGACCGAGGGAGGTGAGTTTGATGGAGAGGTTGGAGTCGAGTTTTTGCTCAACGATGGTGTGGAGAACGTCGTCGGATTGTTCCCTGGAGGCAATGGCCTCCTCCCTGGTGGTAATGTCTTCGCCAAGGACATCGAGCGTCGCACAAACCCCTTCCGCGTTGAGAAGCCGGACGGTGTTGATGGCATCCTGCATCGTTTCCCCGGCGATATACCTCCCGGCAAAATATCGTACTAACGGGCGGGGAACCGCCGGCAGCATTGTGACAACCAGCTTATTCAGCGCATGCATACAATGGCTCGTCCTGAGATATTGTCCGCATTCCCCCGTGCTGAAAGCATCGTTCCGATGCAGAAGGAATCGTGCGTGATTTCCGAAGCAAGAGCAGACAGGAAGATATCAAGACATCGGCAGCAAGATAAGGGGAGGATGCGCGGAAAACCGCACATATTGGTCAAAAAGATACCCATCACTCTCTTGAAAAGCAAGGCAGCATGTCTCTCCACCTCCGGGTCATTGGGGCGCTTTCCGCACGAAGGGGGTGGATTCACCCATATTCCAACACCTCAGCGATGGAAAAGCAGATTGACGATCCAAACCGCCGCCAGCATACCCGCGATATCGGCGATCAATCCAACAGGGACTGCATGGCGTGTCTTCCTGATGCCGACGGAACCGAAATAGACCGCCAGCACGTAAAAAGTCGTTTCGGAACTTCCATACATCGTCGACACCATGACACCCAGCAGCGAGTCGGGTCCATGGACCTTCATCAGTTCAGTCATGAGACCGAGCGAGCCGCTCCCGGAGAGAGGGCGGAGCATGGCCATCGGAAGTGCTTCCGGAGGCATCCCGATCCAGGACGTCACGGGTGCGAGGAGGGCACTCAGCAGCTCGAGACCTCCCGAGGCGCGGAAGATGCCGATGGCAACAAGCATCGCGACGAGATACGGGATGATGCGGATGGCCGTGGTGAACCCCTCCTTCGCACCTTCGACAAAGACTTCATACACCTTCACCTTCTTGAAAGCGGCCCATCCCACGAAAAGGAGAAGAACGGCGGGGATGGCAGCGACCGCCAGGATGTCAACAAAGGACCGGAAGAGATCAGTCATGGCGTTCCTCCTTCTCCTTCCGATACATCGGCAGGCGTTGCAGGAGTCGCGATGCGACAATGCCGGCAACGGTTGCAACCCCGGCGCCGACGATTGACGTCCCGATGATGATGCCGGGGTTGACGGAGCCGGCCGCAGCGCGGACGGCGATGGCCGTCGCCGGTATGATGACGAACCCTCCGGTGTTGATCGCCAGGAACGTCACCATGGCGTTCGTCGCAGTCCCGGCGCGAGGATTGAGTTTGTTCAACTCCTCCATCGCCTTGAGACCCAGCGGCGTCGCCGCGTTGCTCAGACCGAGCATATTGGCAGCAGTGTTCATAATGATGGCGGCGATGGCGGGGTGGTCGGCGGGGACATCGGGGAAGAGAAATCTCGTCACAGGCCGGAGGAACCGCGTGAGGAGAGCAAGCATTCCCGCCTCTTCCGCGATGCGCATCAGCCCGAGCCACAGGGCCATCACGCCCACGAGACCCAACACGACATTGACGGCGATGGCTGCCCAGTCGATGGCCGCAGCGGTCACCGCCTTAAGCTTCACGAACCGTATCGGGTCGACGATAAAACGGACCGAACCGTTCGATGCCCCCCCGCTCCACTGAATGCGATCGATGGTTGCCGTGAGATGGTCCCGTGACGATGACCGTTGTGCCATCAACTTCCATTGGGGGGGAGACGATTCATTGACGGGTATCGTCATGACAGAAACCCCGGAAGGCGCTGTCGTGATGGTGACCGTCTCCTTCACGTCACCGGACTCCGGAACGCCATAGAACGCCGCGAAGAGAGCAGAGGGAATGCTCATCTCCCCCTGCCACGTCGGTGTGAGAACCGAGGGGGGGTGCTCGACCGCGATCGCAGCGGTCAGAGGGATGCCGTTACGGTAGGTGTTTCTCGCTTCATCCGCGATATCGTTCCCCGCAGCGATGAGAACGCCTGCGAGGATGAGGAAGATCCAGATTTTGTTTAGCATGAGGATTGTCGGCGATGGCTCGTTGTTTCACGGATGAATAGCT
>PMNE01000009.1 GCA_003162635.1 Ignavibacteriota bacterium | reverse complement strand
GTCCGGTGGACGCCCTCGCAAGAAAAGAGCCGTCTGTTGCGGGGCAAACCCTCTCTGAAGATCCACTCCTGCCAGCGCGCAGGCGCCGAATCACCCGGGTCGAAACACGTGGGGCCGGAGCGTGACTCCCGCAGTTCCGGGAGACGCGTCTGCGCTCGACAGAAGCATTATCAGGACATCAGTCGTTTTCCCCATGGAGGTAATGATGAGTTCGCAAAAGACACTCTCGTTTCTGACGATCACTCTTCTGCTCCTGATGCCGGGGCTTTCCTTTGGCCAGACGTCTCTCCCGTTCCAGGACCCTGCTCTCCCGCTGGGCGCGCGAGTGAGCGATCTTGTCTCGCGAATGACGCTGAAGGAAAAGATCGGACAGATGCAGAACCACGCTCCAGCCATCCAGCGGCTGGGGATCACAGAATACGATTGGTGGAGCGAAGCCCTGCACGGGGTCGCGCGGGCCGGATTTGCCACCGTCTTCCCGCAGGCGATCGGCATGGCCGCAACCTGGGATCCGGAGCTGATCCACACGGAGGCCGGCGTGATTTCAACCGAGGCACGGGCAATGCATAACGAGGCCTTGAGGAAGAATCAGGAAACATCCTCACCTGGACTCGATTTCTGGTCCCCAAACGTCAATATCTTCCGTGATCCGCGATGGGGACGCGGCCAGGAGACATACGGAGAAGATCCCTTTCTCACCTCCCGGATGGGCGTTGCGTTCGTGAAAGGACTGCAGGGGGACGATCCGCAGTACTTCAAGGTGATTGCCACGCCGAAGCACTTTGCCGTGCACAGCGGTCCGGAGCCACTGCGCCACGTTTTTGACGCCCGCACCAGGATTCGCGATCTCTACGAAACATACCTCCCGGCCTTTGAGGCCTGCATCACCGAAGGGGGCGCCTGGTCGATCATGGGTGCGTATAACCGCTTTGACGGCGAACCCTGCTGCGCGAGCAGCTTGCTCCTCGGCGACATCTTGCGGGGAGAATGGAAATTTGGGGGATATGTCGTGTCGGACTGCGGGGCGATCAGTGATATGTACAGTGGCCACAAGGTTGCGCGGAATGCAGCCGAAGCATCGGCACGTGCGGTAAAAGCAGGATGTGATCTGACCTGTGGCGACGAATACGAAGCCCTGGCTGAAGCGGTTGCGCAAGGTCTGATCACGGAAAAGGAGATCGATGTCTCTGTCAAGCGTCTCATGACGGCACGCTTCAAGCTGGGGATGTTCGATCCGCCACAACGAGTGCGGTATGCACAAATACCCTTTTCGGAGAATGACTCTCCTCAGCACGATGCCCTGGCAAGGAAGGTGGCTCAGGAAAGCATCGTCCTTTTGAAAAACTCTCACGAAGCACTCCCGCTGAGAAAAGATCTTTCATCGATCGCGGTGATAGGACCGAATGCCGACGACAGTGATGTGCTGTTGGGCAATTACAATGGCACGCCGTCTCATCCCGTCACCGTTCTTCAGGGAATCCGGAACAAGGTGGGAGCCGGGACAAAGGTGCTCTATGCCCGGGGTTGCGAAATTGCGGAGGGCATGGAGAAGCTTGAAGCTGTCCCGTCCCGGTGCCTGCGGAACCGGGAGGGAACCACCGTCCGCCCCGGCCTCAGGGGCGAATATTATGCCAACAAGGATCTCCAGGGAACGCCGGCACTGATCCGGAACGATGAAACGGTGGACTTCGGCTGGGCCGGGGGGGGGCCGGCGGAAGGATTTCCCGTCGACAATTTCTCCGCCCGCTGGACCGGGACGCTGGTGCCGGAAGTCTCCGCACGCTACATTCTTGGCGTCACGGCCGACGACGGTTTCCGGCTGTACCTGGACAGCACCCTGTTCATGGAAGATTGGAGAACGAGCGGCGCACACACGGTTTCAAGAACCATAGAGTTGACGGCGGGAAGGGAATACGACGTCAGGCTGGAGTACTTTGAGAACGGCGGAGATGCAGTGGCAAGACTTGGCTGGACAAGGCCGACGAATCTGGCGGCAGAAGCTCTTGCCATTGCCCGGGAGGCGGACCAGATCATCGCCGTCATGGGAATCTCCCCTCAATTGGAGGGGGAGGAAATGGGAATCAAGCTGAAAGGCTTCTCCGGCGGTGACAGGACAGACCTGAGCCTGCCGGAACCTCAGGAAAACCTTCTCAAAGCTCTTGCAGGTCTCGGCAAACCGCTCACTCTTGTCCTCATGAACGGCAGCGCCCTTGTCGTCAATTGGGCAAACGAGAATCTGTCCGCCATCGTCGACGCATGGTATCCCGGACAAGAGGGAGGGACTGCGGTTGCGGATGTTCTTTTCGGTGATTACACTCCTGCCGGCCGGTTGCCGGTCACATTCTACAAATCCGTCACGGATTTGCCTCCGTTTGAGGACTACAGCATGGAAGGGAGGACCTACCGCTATTTTCGCGGGAAGCCGCTGTATCCCTTCGGGTACGGCTTGAGCTACACGCAATTCGAGTACAGGAAAGCGGAGGTCACGAAACTCATCGCCGGATCACGCGACACGATCCGTGTGAGAGTGACTCTTGCCAATACGGGAAAGTTCGACGGCGACGAAGTGATTCAGGTGTATGCACGAAGAACCGCCGGCGGAGCAGAGGAGCCGATCAGAAGTCTGAAGGGATTTGCACGGGCGCACCTGAAGCGCGGCGAGACGACCATTGTTGACATTCCGGTGGCGGTGAAGGACCTGCGCGTCTATGAGGAGAAGAACAAACGCTACGGTGTCGTGCCGGGGGCGTACGAGCTCCAGATCGGTCCATCCTCGTCAGACATCAAGCTGAAAGCGCAGATCACGGTCACATCGTAAGAGCGACGGTTCCTCTGACAATCCGAGCCGGTGCCGTCCTGCTGATCTATTCACTATTGAAACATAAGCCTGAGATGAACTGAAATGATGAAGGGAATAGTGATCACAATAATCTTCCCTCTCCTTCTGTCCGGCATGCTGCTGTGCAGCTGCCTGGGAAAGGACAATCCGGTTACCGTCAATCACACTGCGCGATTTACCGTCATTTCGCCGGGTTGCATCAGATTGGAATATTCCTCCACCGGGAACTTTATCGACGACCGGTCGCTCTTTGCAGTAAATCGTAGTACGGACTTCCATCAATTCGCAGTAACAACCGGTCAAAATGAAACAGTCATCGAAACATCAAAACTACGGCTGATGTATAAGCCGGACGGAAAGAGTTTTTCTCCGGACAATCTTGAAATCATTGTCAGAATCGCGAAGAAGGAAATACGATGGACGCCCGCTCTCACAAACACGGAAAACCTCGGAGGGACGTTACCAACACTTGATCAAGTGGCCAAAGAATTGCCGTTGAATGACGGGTTGCTTTCACAAAATGGTTGGTACCTGTATGATGATAGCAGACGTCCTTTGTTGACCGATGAATGGGTCAAACAGCGTCCTTTCGATGCAGGCACAGATTGGTATTTCTTTGCATACGGGTTCGACTATAAGGCAGCGCTTCACGACCTGGCGACAATAAGCGGAAAAATACCCTTGCCCAGGAAGTACGCGTTTGGGTCATGGTATTCACGCTACTGGCCATATTCATCAGATGATTACAGACAAATAGTGAAAGAGTACGACCAACATGATTTCCCGCTCGATATTATGGTGCTTGATATGGACTGGCATAAAGACGGATGGACGGGATGGTCGTGGAACCGCAAGTTGTTACCTGATGCAGAAGATTTACTCCGCTGGTTTCACCAGCGAAATATCCATGTCACAATGAACATCCATCCTTCTGAAGGCATAAAACCTCACGAAGATATGTATAGTGCCTTTATGAAGGATATGGGCGTTGATGCATCGATAAAGCCCGATAGTGTTATTCCCTTTGATGCATCGAATAAGACGTATCTCGATAAACTATTCAGCTCTACACACGCCCCGCACGAAGAAGAAGGTGTTGACTTTTGGTGGCTCGACTGGCAGCAGTTTGAAAAGACATTGGGCAATCCTGATCTTCGCAATTTAGAATGGCTGAATGACTATTATTTCCGGTATTCTCAGCGAAAGGGTCTGCGTGGGCTCTCCTTCAGCCGCTGGGGCGGATGGGGTGATCATCGTCATCCCATTCATTTTTCGGGGGACGCCGATACACACTGGCCCATGCTCGAATTCGAAGTGCCTTTTACAACAAACGCCGGAAATGTTCTGTGTTTCTTCTGGTCGCACGATATTGGCGGTCACATGGGCGGATTCATGCCTGAAACCAACTGCCGGTGGATTCAATTCGGAGCAATGAGCGCGGCTTTGCGTTTGCATTCCACCCGCGATGAGACGATGGATAAAAGGCCATGGATCAGAGACAGCATCTATGTGAACTCTGAACGGATTGCCTTTCATCTTCGATCACAACTGTTCCCGTACATCTATACAAGCGCATGGCAGGCAGTGAGCGATGTCGTTCCCCTCACCTGTCCGATGTATATTGAATATCCGGAACAAAGCATCGCCTATCAGGTTCCGCAGCAATATCTCTTCGGCAAGAGCCTTCTCGTTGCGCCCATAACATCTCCCGGAGCGGGACCCGGCAAAGTTGCCGACCAACTGGTATGGTTTCCTCAGGGTACCTGGTATAACTGGTTTACCGGTGAAAGATTTTCCGGGACCGGAAGACTCGTCAATGTTTTGGCTGACATCAATGAATTCCCGCTCTATGCGAAAGCCGGCATGCCGATCGTCATGCAGCCCTACGCCAGCAGAATGGCAACGGAACCACTCAAGCAGCTTGTTGTGAGAGTCTTCCCCGGAGCGAATGATTCTGACAATACATCACTGCTCTATGAAGACGATGGTGTAACAAAGGAGTACGAAAATGGAAAGTATGCACTTACGGAGATACACTATCGCCGCAAAGGGAGTCAATCCACGATGACGATAAAGCCCGTCAGCGGTGGATTTACCGGGGAAATGGAGGAAAGATCGTATTGCATCGAATTCCCATGCACAAAACCCTCGACGAAAGCATCTATCAACGGGATTGGAACAAAACCGGAATATGAACCCGAATTGGCAATGAACCGGGTAAGAACGGAGAGGTTCAATACTCACAAGGAAGTCATCATCCAGCTTGATGCTGAAGAGCTCGATAATTCAATTCTCACAGCAAGAGCTCACAACAGAAGAATGACAGCTCTCTTTGGTACACTAAGACATAATGATTCTCTGACGGATGATCAGTCTCTTCAAACCCTGAAGAACACCCTCAGCGCAGGGGACTATGACAAAATCGCAGAGTACGTGAGCGGAGTCCGGGTAGCAATACGAGGGAATCACCTAGTGATCTTCAAATCGAGCGACTCGAAATGTTCAAACGGCTTCACCTTCACTCTTGATGACGTGACCCCGGTGGGACAAAGAAACATCATGACGGAGACTTTCACTTTGCTTGGCGGAGAGTACAGGATATTTCAAATTACTGAACCGGTATCCGGTAATACCACGATAAAAACAACGAGAATCATGAACCTACAGTTCTCAGTAGGCGGGAAGGACACAATCTATCGAAAGGTGATTTCAACGACCTATCCTTCGTTGAAAGATTGGAGCATTCTTGGTCCATTCGATTACAATCCGGAGAAAGACATACGAGATGTTTGTTATGCTCCTGAAACGGACACAACAATAGACTTCACCAAGACATATACCGGAAAAGCAAATACAATCATCCAATGGCGAAGCATGTCGGGCGACAAAGAAGGGTTGGTTGATCTTGGTTCGGCTTTCAACGAAAAAAATGCCATTGCGTATGGACGCACCTCTCTACGTTCTGAGTGTGAACAAAGCATTAAATTCCTGATCAATTCCGACGACGGAATAGAGCTATGGTTGAATCACGAAAAGATTCACTCTCATCACGTGTTCAGAGGTGTGAGTCATACACCGGATGAAGCAAGCGGCACACTAAAGAAGGGAATAAACGAACTCCTGGTGAAGATCTCGCAGCAGGATGGCGGTTGGTCATTTATGGTTAAAATTGATCCTTCACGACCTGTACAGCTCCGTGGTCTCCCGGACGGATTCTAACTGTTCGACACCGTCGGTGGGCGAATCGCGTGCGTTCCGACCCGCAGCTCGCCGCGAAACTACTTCGCATAGACCATTTTTATCGACTTCGATGCATTGCCGGCGAGCATTCGGCAGATATACACGCCGCTTGCCAGGCCGGTGGCGTCCCAATTCAAATCATGCTCACCCGCAGGGACGGTACCCTCCACAAGAGTCTCCACTTCCTGCCCCGTGATCGTATAGACTTTGACGCTCACCTGCGCCGTCATCGGCAAAAAGAATACAATTCTTGTCGATGGATTGAACGGGTTAGGAAAATTCGAGCACAACTGGAAACCGCTCGGCTTCCGTATGGTGTTCTCAGGGAGGACGCTTGTGATCAAGCCCGCGCCGTCACCGAGGATCTCAATCTCGTCGAGTTGATTCGTCCCGACGCCTTTGTTCTTGAGCAACGAAAGATAGTTGTCGCAAGTCCCGCCGCCGGGCAATGGAAGAGTCGCCGCCTCGCAGTCGAGGCCCATGAGGTAGGCCCCGATGCTGTCGGTTGCCACGGGGTCCTTTCCCGCAAACAACACATGACTCTCATACGTCACAAACGTCGGTATCCACACGCCTTCTCCACCCTTTGAGTTTTTAATCCCATCGATAACAGCAAGGTTGACAGGCCGGGCTGCATTCAAGTCACAAATGGATTCGGGAAGATACGAATTCGATGGACCGCCTGTCGGGTTATGAAGTTTCTGCCTGCGACCCGTATTAGTTGTTATCGTATAGAGCGATTTCGGAACGGTGCCGACCTGATTCTTGAGCGCGCAGGTGAGACCGGCCTCGGCGTGTTGTTTCAACTTGGGAATCGATACATACACATCAACATCGGACAATATCTGGTTCATGGAGAATGACGGGAAATTGAGAGGCGTCCCTCCGACGTTCTTCGTGATGAACGCCGAATACGGAGACGGGCTGTTCAGATCCACAAAGTTGGCGCCCAATGCTTTCTGAACATCCGCATATCCGAAGTCGTTGAAAGACGCTGTATCCCAGAGAGCGTCGACGATGTAGATGTCGCTCCCCTTCACGCCGGCGTCGATGAGTAATTCACCGACCGCCTGTAGGACGGCCGGGTGAGTCCACATGGCTTCAGTAATAGGCACACCGTTCAGCAACGCGCTTGTCGCACTCCCGGAACCGCCGGTCAGGTTTATCTTGATTGCGACTTTGTTCCCCGGCTTCACGACATCGGCAATTCCGCCGAGAGTATCGAAAAGGTATTGCACTTTGTCTCTGACGGAAGCGGGATCATAGATGTCGGCCGGCGTGTTGACAGTCTGCGTGATGGCAACCCGGGCAAGGTAGGATGACGCAGCCTTGTGCCCGTAGGCAAAAACCCCGGAGGGCTTCAAATACGGGAGAACAACCAAACCGGCGGTTGTTGTGCCCAGCGTCTTCAGGAATCTTCGCCTCGAAGAATTCGTTTCTGAGGGATGGTCCGCTCGCTTATCTTTCATGGAACCCGCCTTTCACATCATCCTTGTTCGCACAAGAGCCGTGATCGTGAGTGTGATCTTCTCACATTCAATGTACGTTTCCGATCGCCAAAAAGGAACAAGCGGCGCGAAAATATCACCGAAAGAGATCATCACACCCCCATATATTGCACGTGGACGTATACGCCGGTATGGATGTTATAGAGCAAATACCAGCCGGCGTGGTCCGGGTCCTCGTACACGGTGAAGTCATCCCCGCAATCCCAGCACCAGTCTGCGCAGAGCGGCCAATCCCATTCGGCCACGTCAAAGAAACTCCGCCTGAACCAGAACCTGTGAAGGTTGGGATCAATCCGGGTGACGCGATAGCGATAGCTCGGCCCGAAACGTGCAAACCGGCCGTGCGCAAACGGTTGATCAATACGGAACCGCACATCATTCGGTTGTTCGTGGCCGAACCACTGGCCGTGGTTGACATGCGGCATGTCGTTCACATGCCCCGTGGGCAGATGTTCTGCCTGGCGCGGCTCGGCAGGATTGCTTCGCGCCGGCGGGGCCATTGGTATGCGTCCCTGGTTCCCGCGCGGCCGAACCTGTACCGACCGCGTCTGTGCCGGTCTCGCCTGCGGCGCTCGACTCTGTCCCGGTCGAGCACCCCGCTGCGCTGCGTCGGCTCCGGCCAGCGTCAGCACCGTGGAGAGAATGAGGACGAACCAAAACAAAAGAGCCAGTCTGGTTTTCATGGATCGCTCCTTTCATCACGCAAATCTGTTGGACTTCGTGATCGTGAGTGATGAGAACCTGCATCGGATAGAGTTGAATATACAAGCAAGTCGGTGGTCTGTCAAGGAGAATCGATCGCGACATCCGGTGTGATGTTCCGAGGAGAAACAGTTGCGGTGGTACCCGGTTCACTCTGTTCGGAGCACCCCCTATCGCTTGTCAATCTGATGGCCGCATCCCGAATTGCCCGGTTGTTGAGAGGATTGTGGGATCAGATTCTCCCCTGCCTGTACACATGATGGCTCACGAGTATCGGTCGTGGCGATCACCGCAGGTCTCACTGTGAGGCCCACCATGCTCCATTTCTTAGGAGCACCATGATCGTCCCACCTCCTGGCGCTATAGTGCCCGCAGCAACGTGGCGTTCATTTCGTCCTTTCCAGCCTGGCAGCCCAACCGCCGCCGGGTGCAAGTTGAATATTCAATTTGTCGCCGGCTGATATCCTCATCATCTCTCGCTTGTAATCGGTGGCATCACGGTCCGCATTGACGCCATCCTTGAAAACGGTTGCCTGATAGACCCCATCGCCGAGAAATGAGAAGTCAAGAGTCAGATTTCGCGCATCCCAATTTGTCATGGCTCCCACGTACCAGGTATCCCCCTTTTTGCGTGCGAGCGCGACGTACTCTCCCACCTTTCCATCCAGGGGTACAGTCTCGTCAAACGTCGTCGGAACCCTGGTAATAAAATCCGTGCACTCCTGCTCTTTCATATATGTGGTAGGATTATCCGCCAGCATTTGAAGCGGTGCTTCAAAGACAACATACATTGCCAGCTGATTGCAGCGGGTACCCTGGCTCATCGGGTTATCGTTGATCGGCCTGAAGTTGGCCCTGACGGCATTTCTCATGGCACCGGGTGTGTAATCCATCGGACCGGCCACCATGCGTATATACGGAATGCTCACGGCGTAACGCGGCTGGTCCTCGACAGCCCATTTGTAGTTCTCCAATCCCTTCACACCTTCATAACCGATGACATTGGGATACGTCCGTTGCAGACCGGTGGGCTTAAAAACTCCATGGTAATCCACGAGCAAGTGATATTCCGCCGCCTTCCTGGCTATCTCGTACAATGAAGCCACCGCCTTTTGATCGTCGCGATCGACAAAATCAATCTTAAAGCCCTTGACACCCATTTTTGCATAGTAAGGAAACACTGTGTCCATCTGCTGCGTCACAGCATACCACGAAGCCCACAGAATGACATCCACACCCTTCTGCTTGCCATAATCCAGAATTTCCTGAAGATCAATTGCAGGGGCTATTTTTGTGAGGTCCAATGCCTCCGACCATCCTCCGTCCATGATGATGTATGGGATTTTATTGGCGGCGGCAAAATCAATATAGTACTTGTACGTGGGCGTGTTGATGCCGGCTTTAAAATCAACATGAGAAATATTCCAATTATTCCACCAATCCCATGCGACCTGCCCCGGCTTGATCCATGAGAGATCAGCAATTCTTGGCGGCGCTGCCAGCTTTTGCACGATGTCATTGTTCAACAACTCCTTGTCACTTTGACTGATGGCAATCGCACGCCATGGGAAATTACGGGGACCATTGGTTTTGGCGATGTAGTCGGCTCTTTTCGTCGGGATATCGTTGATGCCTCCATATCCGCCTAACTCCGCTTCCAACGGATATGGCGCATAGACACCGATGAACCCTTTGCGCGTTTGATTGACATCCAGGTACATACCCGGATAGTCTTCAAGATCTGCCTCCAGAATGACAACCTTTCTATTATTGCCGACATCAACCAACACCGGAAGGAACGCTAACGAATCACTCGAAAAGTGGGATATCGCAATCTCTCTGTACAAGGCCTCGAAGGATGAGTTGAAAATCTTGCCTCCCCTATAATCCCACATATAAGGAAGAAATGCTTTGTGGTCATCGGTAAAGTTGAAGTTGGCTTCTTCATGCTTTACAAGTATTTCCCCTTTCTTCTTCGTAAAGAACCGATACGCAACGGCATCATTATATACTCTGAATATCACACCGTAACCGTTCTTACAATTGATGGTCAGTTGGTTATAGATGTCAGGGATGCTCGCTTTGATATAGTTTATGGCNNATTGCCGAAGGCGCAATAATCTGTTCTCCTCTATGCTGCACGGACCATTCGAGTTTGGCTCCCGCCGTTACATGCACAATGACGGCGCCATCCGGTGATTGTATCTCAAAGCCATTCTTCTCTTGTGCGATGAGTATGGCTGTACTTACGAAGAGCGCCACGACGAGTCCGGCCATGAGAGTGCTTATCGTCTTGAGCATTGTTTTTGTCTCGAATCTGGTTTGTGAGTACATCATGCCGACCTCCGGTCAGATTGTCCGCCGTTTTACGTGAACGATTGAACGATTTATTAAATCAGCATTCTCTTATTTGTGCGATGCAACCCGCAGAACGGCATCTTTGAGATCCGCAGACACCGCGGTGAAGCGAATATCCCCGGCTTCTTTTGTCGATCGGATGACAGCAAGCGCCAATCCATTAAACGCATTGCGCTGTGCACTGTTCATCCGGGTTTTGTCCCGCGGGTTGCCATTGTCGGTGCCTGCCAACATTCCCTCCCCCTCGACTCTGAATTCAATAAGATTCTGCGCATCGGGAACGACGAGTCCATTTTCATCGACAATCTCCGCTTTCACATTGACAATATCCCGGCCGTCGGCATTGACGTCCATTCTGTCCGCCGACAAACGGAGAGCGGCGGGTTTCGACGTGGTGTGCACTTCTTCAATGACCACGTGTCCGCTCTTTTTACCGATTGCTTTCAACGTACCCGCCTCGTAAGGCACATCCCACGAAAGATGCAGGTCGGACGTCGTTGCCGGGACAAACGGATGGTCGAACTTATTCCATCCTCCCGAATTACCTTGCTGCGGAAAGACGACGGATTTTGCCCCAAAGGACTTCCCGTTCAGAAAAAGTTCGACGCTGTCACAATTCGTAAAAGCAATGACAGGAACAACCTGGCCTTCACATCCTGTCCAATTCCAGTGGGGGAAAAGATGGACCATCGGTGTGGTGGTCCACTGGCTTTGATAGAAATAGTACCCGTCTTTGGGAAAGCCGCAAAGGTCAAGAACACCCGAGCTTGAATTCTTGTCCGGCCAACGGGCTTCTCCCAGATAATCAACGCCCGTCCACATAAAATCACCTATAACATAATCATTCACTGCCGTACATCGCCACAATTGCTCGGCACGGATCATGGAGTTCTCACCATGGGAAAAGACTACCCGATCCGACCGCGCCGTTGATTGATCGGGGAGCGTGTATCTTCCGCGAACCCCCGAAATGCCGACATTTTCCGTCCCCAACATTTTCCACTCCGGGTGGTCGTGCCTGTCAATGCTATAGTACAATTCCCTGCGTTGAAGCCAGCGGTCAACGTAGTTGTAACCCACAATATCCTGCAGTTCAAGAAAAAGAGGTTTGGCAGGATAGTCAACGTCGGCAATTCTGTCATTCGCCACTGTGACGGGCCTGGTAGGGTCTTCCTTATGAAAAGTCGCAAGCAATGCCCGCAACACTTCCGTCCCCCTGTCGGAACCCTGGTCCAAGACTTCATTTCCGGCGCTCCAGAGGACAACCGATGGATGGTTCCGGTCCCGATGAATCATGGAGACCAAATCTGATTGTGAACATTCTGCAAAATAGAGATGATAACTGTATTCCACCTGCCCTTTCTGAACTTCCCATTCGTCAAAGGCCTCATCCATCACCAGGAATCCCATCTTGTCGCAGAGATCAAGAAATTCGGGCGCGGGCGGGTTGTGTGCCGTCCGGATGGCATTGCATCCCATTTCTTTCAGCAACTGCAGGCGCCTTTTCCATGCTTGTTCGGGAACTGCTGCCCCAAGACATCCTGCATCGTGATGGAGGCACACACCGTGGATCTTGAGATGCCTTCCATTGAGAAGAAAGCCCTTGTCCTTATCGAACGCAATTGTCCGAATGCCAAAAGTCGAGAGAAGATCGTCTTTCACTTTTGTCCCTTCGACGACGGACGAAGTGAGCGCATAGAGAGACGGCTCGTCAATCGACCACAGCGACGGAGAGGCGATCTTGATGGTTTGTTCGATGTCGGTGTTGCCTGATGGCGCCAGCACAACAGGCGTTTCCCGGGCTGCCTCTTCTTTGCCCGTTTCATTCGTGACGACGGAGCGCAACACAACTTTCCTGGAGATGGGAAGACTGTTGGTGATCGACGTGCGGACATCGATTGTGGCGGATGATGAATCGACTGAACGTGTCGTGATTTGCGTACCCCACTGGGCGACATGCACACGGTCGGCAATATTCAGCCACACATGGCGGTAAATGCCCGAACCTGAATACCAGCGGCTGTTCGGCTGAAGAGAATTGTCAACTCTTACCGCAATGAGATTTTCTCCTTTTTGAACAAACGGAGTCAGATCATAGTAAAAACTGGTATAGCCATAAGGATGTTTGCCCAGATGGTGCTCGTTGACCCAGACGTCGCTATTCATGTAGACACCGTCAAATTCAATCCACACATTTTGTTCCTTCGGATCAGCCGACAACCGGAAATGCTTGCGATACCATCCGATTCCTGTCGGAAG
>PMNE01000061.1 GCA_003162635.1 Ignavibacteriota bacterium | reverse complement strand
TCGTGGTCTTCTCGCGCAATATCATGTATGCCGCGTTCGCGCTTCTCTTTACCTTTTTCGGCGTGGCGGGACTGTACGTCCTCCTCCAGGCGGATTTTCTCGCGGTGACACAGGTGCTGATCTACGTCGGGGGGATTCTCGTCCTGCTCCTGTTCGGGGTGATGTTGACAAATAACATCGTCAGCGTCGACATCAAGACGGGGGCAATCCAAACTATTCCTGCCCTTGCCCTCGTGGCCATCGTTGCGGGGTCGCTTGCAGGGATATTCTACTCCACCTGGAGGGGAACCGTGGCGCCTCCGGGAACGGTTGCGGGCACGACAACCGCACTGGGCGGCCTGTTGATGACGGCATACATGGTGCCGTTCGAGATCGTCTCTGTGATTCTTCTTGTTGCGCTCATCGGGGCCGCCAAGATGGCCCGTCGTCACCGCAAAGCATAATCGGAAAGAGATCGCATGGGTTCGCTGGGAACTGTCTGGAGTGAATTCCTTGGCTGGCTGCCACATGTCCAGCTTGCGCATTTCCTCATTGTCAGCGCGATAATGTTTTCCTTCGGCCTCTACGGCGTGGCGACCCGCAGGAATGCCATCCTTGTGCTCATGGGTATCGAACTCATTCTCAACGCGGCCAATATCAATCTGATCGCCTTCGCGCGTTACGGCGGCGTGAACCTTGACGGCCAGGTCGCCGCGATGTTCGTGATCGCGCTCGCCGCAGCGGAAGCGGCGGTGGCCCTGGCCATCGTGTTGAATATCTACCACCGCTTTCAGACGGTCAACATCGACGAAGTCAGCTCACTGAAAGAATGACGTCATGACTCCGGACACACTGCTGACACTCGCTGTTGCGACGCTCCTCCTGCCGCTGTGCGGCTTCGTGCTCATGATCTTCTTCGGCAAGCGCCTCCCCAGGCAGGGGGACTGGCTGTCTACGTCCGTCATCGCGGTGTCCCTCGGCATGGCGGTCGTCATCCTGGCCGCGAAGATCGGATCGTATGGGGGGGAAACCCTGACGCTGAACTTCACCTGGGTGGATCTCCACAACGTCCCGCTGATCGGCCCGCTCCCCATCATTCTTGGCGTCGCGGTCGACAATCTGACCGCCGTCATGCTCGTCGTCGTCACGCTCATCAGCACGCTCGTGCATCTCTTCTCCATCGGGTACATGCACGGCGACATCAGGTATTCCCGGTACTTTGCCTACCTCGGGTTTTTCTCCTTCTCCATGCTGATGATCGTCCTCGCGAACAATCTGTTTCTTCTGTACGTGGGGTGGGAACTCGTTGGCATCAGCTCGTATCTCCTGATCGGCCATTGGTACGAAAAGAAGAGCGCGTCGAACGCCGCGATCAAGGCGTTTCTCGTGAACAGGGTGGGGGACTTCGGCTTCTTCCTCGGCATCGCGATGTTGTTTATGACGTTCCATACCTTCGGGCTCCGCGAGATCTTTGAAGGGATCGGAGCCGGCCGGCTCCCGTTCGAGAGCAACTGGTGGTTGACCGCTGCAGGCGTCCTTCTGTTCTGCGGGGCTGTCGGCAAGTCGGCCCAATTTCCGCTCCATGTGTGGCTCCCCGATGCGATGGAAGGCCCCACGCCTGTGAGCGCCCTTATCCACGCCGCCACTATGGTCGCGGCAGGCGTCTATCTGGTCGCCAGGATCTTTCCTCTCATGACGGCGGATGCGCTGCTGGTCGTCGCGTACATAGGTGCGATTACCGCATTCATCTCCGCCACGATCGCCATCACGCAGAACGATATTAAGAAGGTGCTGGCATACTCGACCATCAGCCAGCTTGGATACATGATCATGGGACTCGGGGTCGGCGCCTACTCGGCGGGGTTCTTTCACCTTGTCACCCATGCCATGTTCAAAGCCGGCCTCTTCCTCGGATCCGGTTCGATCATCCATGCGATGCACAATGCATTGCACCACGAGAACGATCATGCCACCGACGCCCAGGACCTCCGGAACATGGGAGGGCTCAGGAAGGCCATGCCGGTGACGTTCTGGACGTTCGTCGTGTACACGCTTGCCATCTGCGGCGTTCCCCTCACATCCGGGTTCCTGAGCAAGGATGAGATCCTTGCGGGGACACTCGCCTTTGGAGGGATGAGCGGCCACGTCATCATCCCCGTCATCGGCTTTCTCGTCGCCGGGTTGACGGCCTTTTACATGTTCCGCGTTGTGATCCTCGCGTTCCTGGGCGACCATAAGGATGCAGCCCGCTTTTCCCATCTTCGCGAATCGCCGATGGTGATGACGATCCCGCTGGTCGTCCTCGCGATCCTGTCGGTATTCGTGTTCTATAGTTTCAATCCGTTCGACGCGTCGGATTCCTGGATCGTGCGGGCAGTCGGACGTCCCGACTCGGTTGTCCCTCCTTCCATGGCAGCCCCTTCAACGGAGGCCTTCGAAGAAGCGGCGCACGGCCTGCATGGCACCGCCATGCTGCTCTCCCTCTCCGTCGCGGGGATAGGCGTCCTCTTCGCCTTCGTGACGTACTATTGGAGGAAAATCAATGCCGATGCGGTTGCGTCCGCGCTGGGACCCGCCTATCGGTTCCTGCTGAACAAATGGTACTTCGACGAGATCTATCAGGCGGTGATTGTCAATGGAACCCTTGCCCTCTCCCGCATCCTGCGCTGGTTCGACGGCAATATCGTTGATGGCCTGGTGAACGGCACCGGCTGGGTGACGAGAGGGATATCCTCCGTCAGCGGCATGTTCGACACGTATGTCGTGGATGGGATCGTGAACCTCACGGGATATCTGTCGGGAGTGGGCGGATTGGCTCTGCGGAAATTCCAGACCGGAAGGGTGCAGAGCTACGTGATCTTTGCCGTGTTGAGCGTCATGGTGTTTTATTTTGTCTTCCGTCTTATCTGAAACGATCGAGAGATCCGACTTCATCTTCTCCAGGAGGAGCGAACGGTAATGGAAATCTTTGGCATTGGCATTCTCTCGTGGGTGACCTTCCTGCCGGTCCTTGGCATGGTGATCGTCCTTGCGCTTCCCAAGGAGAGAAGGGACGTCATCCGCTGGACGAGCCTGGCTGTCGCCGCGGTGCAGGTGGTGCTCGCCGTTGTGCTCTTTCTCCGGTTCGACAGGAGTTTCGCGGGGATCAATACCGAAGCGGGGATGCAATTCTTGGAGAAGGGGCGATGGATCGACGTCAGCGGGGTCGCGCTTGTGGGACGGCTGCACATTGAATATCTGCTGGGGATCGACGGCATCAGCATGGTGATGGTGCTCCTGACTGCATTGATCAGCTTCATCGCGGTGATATCGTCGTGGACCATTGACAAATCGGTCAAGGGATACTTCGCACTCCTCCTCCTCCTCGATACGGGGATGATGGGGGTGTTCGTGGCGCTCGATTTCTTCCTCTTCTACGTTTTCTGGGAGCTTATGCTCCTTCCGATGTATTTCCTTATCGGGGTGTGGGGCGGGCCGAGGCGTGAATACGCGGCGATCAAGTTCTTCCTCTATACCCTCCTGGGAAGCGTGTTGATGCTCCTTGCCATGATCGCACTGTACTTCAGCGTGAGCGTGTACCTTGACCCGGCGGGAGGGATGCACGCGCTGTCAGAAGCGGCGGCAGGGATCCGGACCGGCTGGGAGAAAGTACATACGTTCAACATGCTGGCGATGATGGATCCGGCAAACTATGAGGCGGGGTCCCTGCTCGCGGGGATCAATACCTCGTGGCGGTACCTCGCATATATCGCCCTCTTCATCGGCTTTGCGATTAAGGTGCCGATCTTCCCGTTCCATACCTGGCTCCCCGACGCCCACGTTGAGGCACCAACGCCCATCAGCGTCATCCTCGCCGGGGTGCTGCTGAAAATGGGGACGTATGGCATGCTGCGCATCAGCTTTCCGATGTTCCCCGATGCCATGCGCCACTACGCGTGGGAGCTTGCCCTTCTCGGCGTGATCAGTATGGTGTACGGCGCTCTCGTCGCCATGGCCCAGACCGATTTCAAGAAGCTCATCGCGTATTCGAGCGTCAGCCATATGGGGATTGTGGTGCTCGGCATGTCCTCGATGAATACCCTCGGCCTGACAGGCGCCGTCTTCCAGATGTTCAACCACGGCGTGATCACCGCAATGCTCTTCCTTGTCGTCGGCGTCATCTACGACCGGGCACATACGCGGGGCCTCAATGAATTCGGCGGCCTGATGAATCAGATGCCCCGGTATGCGGGTGCGATGACAGTGGCTTTCTTCGCCGCGCTCGGACTTCCTGGTCTGAGCGGCTTCATCAGCGAGATGTTCTCGCTGTTCGGCGCGTTCCAGACATTCCCGATCCTGACTGCGATCGGCGCGGTCACGATCGTCCTGACGGCGGGATATATGCTTTGGGTCTTGCAGCGGGTGTTCCTCGGTGCGCTTCCCGATAAGTGGAAGGGACTGACCGACATGAACGGACGTGAGACCTTTATGCTTGCCGTCCTCGGGGCGGTCGTTCTCTTCTGCGGCATCTATCCGGCGCCGATCCTGAATCTGATGACCAGCTCGTTGAATCACCTCGCGGCGATTCTGGCGCAGGTGCCGTCGGCTACGTTGTTGAGCGGGATGTGAACGCGGCGAGGCCTTGCGAATGCGTCCCGGCCGGAGCTGCCGGTTCTCCGGTGAAGGGGAGACGCCAGCCCGCGGTGTGTGACTTCAGGTTTCTGTCATCCTCCGGACTTTTATGGCTTCTCACATGCTGAAAGATGCGGCGCTGTTTCTCCCTGAGATCGCCCTGACGGTCACCATCCTGGCTGCAATCGTCGCCGATCTGATCTTCCGACGCGTGCGTGCGGTCGTCCCGGGCATCGTCCTTGCCGGACTGATCGCGACCGGCTTCCTTGTCCTCGGCCAACAAGGATCTTCCGTGGCTATCTTTTCGTCGATGATTGCCGTCGACGCGTTTGCAGTATATTTCAAACTTGTGATTCTTCTTGCCGCCGTTGTTGTCGTCGTCTTCTCCTTCGGTTCGGCCGAGTTGCAGACGGGGGGAAGGAAGCTCGGCGAGTACTATGCACTCCTTGCTGCAGCCGTCCTTGGGATGATGCTGATGGCCGGGGCGAACAACCTGCTGATGATGTACCTGGCACTGGAGCTCTCGTCCATCAGTTCCTACCTGCTCAGCGGTTACACGCGTGAAGCAGCCGATTCCAGCGAGGCATCGCTGAAGTACGTCATCTACGGGGCTCTCTCCTCCGGACTGATGCTGTACGGCATATCCATTCTCTACGGACTGACCGGATCGCTGGATCTCGCGACAATCAATCACATTGTTCCCGTCGTCATCAGCGCCGGAGGGCCGCCGCTCTATGGACTGCTCATTGCCGGCATACTGACATTGGCCGGGTTTGGCTACAAGATTTCTGCGGTCCCGTTCCACTTCTGGGCGCCCGATGTGTACGAAGGGGCCCCGATTACGATCACAGCGTTCCTTGCTGTTGCGTCAAAAGCCGGCGGGTTCGCGATGCTGATCCGGTTCCTGAAGGTGACATTCTTCGACGCAACGGGGGTGATGGCGGCGGCGGGGACGTGGGAGGCCGTTCGGGGGCTGCGCTGGGTGGATCTTGTCGCGATCCTCTCGGTCCTTTCGATGACCGTGGGAAACCTCACCGCCATCTGGCAGAATAATCTGAAGCGGCTCCTTGCGTATTCGAGCATCGCCCATGCCGGCTACATGCTCATGGGCGTCGCCGTCCTCAACGATGAGGGGATTGCCGCGGTGATGCTGTACTTCGTCATCTATCTGTTCATGAACCTCGGAGCATTCTATGCAGTGATGCTCATTGCGGACAAGACGGGGAGTGAAGATATTGATGACTACAAGGGACTCGGCTCGAGGGCGCCGTTCCTGGCGGTCGCACTGGCGATCTTCCTGATTTCCCTGAGCGGGCTGCCGCCGACGGCGGGGTTTATAGGAAAATTATATCTGTTCGCGGCGCTGATCAACAAAGGATGGATCTGGCTCGCCATCGTCGGCGCCCTCAATAGCGTCATCGCGCTCTACTACTACGTCCGGGTTATCCGTAACATGTTCCTCAGGACGGACGAACAGCAGTCGGCTCCCTTGTCCCTGAGCGGCATGCAGATGACGATGGTTCTCGCCCTCCTCGTTCCGACCCTCCTCTTCGGCCTCTATTTTGGCCCGCTCGTCCAGCTTGCGCAAGCGTCGGTACGGATATTCGGGGCACCCTGAGGAAAACCTTCGTGCGATGAAATGGAACAGGCCCGGGGAATCTTCCGTCGGGTCTTTTCTTTTTGGGTGGAACACGGGCTTCTCTCCTGGGGAGCTGTTGCAATTAGCCCCCTCTCGCGGTAACTTGTTCTGGTAGCGTATCTTGCCTTGCATCTCGTTTCCGCCGCTCTGGCACGGAGGTCTCCCGAAGGGTGTTCCGCCTGGTGGCTGAACGCTTCCCTCATCACCATGAAGAAGGCGCCATTGGTTCCCTCCATCGTTTCCCACTACAGAATCCTCGAAAAGCTCGGTGAAGGCGGCATGGGTGTTGTCTACAAAGCCCGGGATACCAAACTCGACCGTCTCGTCGCTCTGAAGTTTCTTCCCCCGCACCTCAACGCTTCGGAGCAGGACGAAGCGCTTTTTCTCCAGGAGGCGCGTGCCGCCGCCGCACTGAACCATCCGCACATCTGTACGATTTACGGTGTCGAGGAGGATGCCGGCAGGATGTTCATCGTCATGGAGTTCATCGAGGGGGGAACCCTGAGAGAGAAGATACCCTATGCTCGCGTTGACGATGCAATCGATGTTGCCATCCAGATAGGCGAAGCTCTTCAGGATGCTCATGCGAGTGGGATCGTGCACAGGGATATCAAACCCGACAACGTCATGCTGACCTCCAAAGGTCAGGCGAAGGTGATGGATTTCGGGCTCGCGAAGCTGAAGGAACCCCTGACGTCATCCCGAGCGTCCAGTACGGTGGGAACCATCGCCTATATGTCGCCCGAACAAATCCAGGGGGGTGAGGGCGATGCCCGCGGCGATATCTTCTCTTTCGGAGCGATGCTGTTTGAAATGCTCACGGGGAAGACGCCCTTCCGTGGAGAACACGAAGCAGCGATGATTTATTCGATCATCAATGAAGACCCGCAGCCGATACAGAAATATCGTGATGATATCTCCATGGAATTGCGCCACATTCTGGACCGGGCATTGGCAAAGGACCCCCGGGGGAGGTATCAAACGGCAAAAGAGATGACGAATGACTTACGGAGAGTGAAACACGATCCCACAACAGTCGTGCAAGCGTCTGGATCGGAGAAGAAGGCCTCACATCGGGGGAGCGTTTCTGAACGAACAGATGTTCGATCTTTGCCGAGGAGAATGTGGCCGGGAATCGGCGCGGTTGCGGGAGTAGTGGTCCTGGCGGCTCTCTGTTATCTCCTTTTCGCCAGAATTTTTGCTCCGTCGTTCCCCGCCATGAAGACTGTCGCTTTCACCAGCTATCCCGGCTATGCGGGAGCGCCGTCGTTTTCACCCGACGGCAATTCGATCGCCTTCGTCTGGAACGGCGAGCATGGCGAGAATCTCGATATCTATGTGAAGCTCGTTGACGCCGGCTCGCCGCTTCGACTGACAAGTGATCCCGCGCCGGATGACGATCCGGCGTGGTCCTCGGATGGCCGGTATATTGCATTCTCGCGATCGGTGCATGATGGAACTTCTTTCTATGTTATTCCCTCCTTGGGCGGGAGTGAACGGAAAATCGCCGATGTCAGGTCCTCCGGATCGGGTATCGATTGGTCACCGGACGACAGAACGCTGGTGGTTTCTGCCTCAGAGTCTCCGGGAGAGCCCAATAGCATCATGCTGATATCGGTGGAAACCGGCCAGAAACAGAAACTAACGTCACCGGATGTGAATGGGCAGGGGGAGCATGCTCCGAAATTCTCCCCCGACGGGACTCAGATTGCCTATGCAAAATCTCTCAGCTCCGGCGTCGTGGAACTCTACACGATTCCTTCGCTCGGGGGGAGAGAGAAGCGTTTGACCTTTGACAACCTCTTTGTCGGCAGTGACGCTTGGACGGTCGATGGACGGGAGATTCTGTTTTCATCCAACCGGGGCGGAAACACGACTCTGTGGAGAATACCTGCCCAGGGTGGTGTGCCAGTGGCTGTGCCCAGTTCCGGCGAAAATGTGCAGGGGATTGCCATTGGAAAGAAAGGGAATAACCTTGCCTATGGTCGTCTGATCGAAAACACAAACATCTGGCAGCTGAATCTCGGAACGTCCGCTGCCGTGCGAAAATTTCCGACGGAACTCATCTCATCGCGTCAAAAACAGATGGGCCCTGCATACTCAAACGACGGAAAACACGTCGCTTTTGTCTCTGATCGTTCCGGCAGCTTTGAAATCTGGGTCTGTCGTAGCGACGGGACCGATCCGGTGCAACTAACGTTCTTCAGAGGGCCGCAGGTCGGATGCCCGCGGTGGTCGCCGGACGACCGCCTCATGCTTTTCGACTCGCGGGAAAAGGGTAACGGCAATATCTACGTCGTGAACTCCAACGGAGGAACGCCGCGTCAGTTGACAACCGGCAAGTCTGAGAATAACGTTCCCAGTTGGTCAAGGGATGGACAATGGATCTATTTCAGTTCCAATCGTACGGGGGTTTTTCAAATGTATAAAATGCCTGCGGAGGGAGGACAGGAGATTCAAATTACAACAAAAGGCGGATTTGCAGCGTTTGAGTCTCATGACGGCAAGTATCTTTACTATGCCGAGAAGAACAACCAGAGCAGAATTATGAGAGCGCCGCTTGCCGGCGGCGAAGCGCAATCGGTTGACGCGCATCTGAGCGACTTGCTGTGGTGCATGTGGAAACTGACGGACAAAGGGATCTACTTCATAAAGCAGGATACCGTCAAACAAGGCGAGATCTGCTTCTATAACTTCAGTACACAGCAAACGAGGCAGATTGCGGTAACAGAAAAATCAATTTATCCGTATTCAGGGATAGATGTTTCCCCGGACGGACAGTCACTGTTGTACTCTCAAGTGGATCGGATTGAGAGCGACATTATGTTGATGCAGAATTTCCACTGATTTCACCTCCTCCCGCGTTCGCGCCGGGGAGCCGACACCAGGTATCTCAAATTTCTCGCCGCTTTCTCCCTGATCGATTCGTGAGACGATTTCGATGATTCCCCGGTTGCCCTCTTTTGTGCCGGCCGCGACCCTTGCAAAGCAACTCGGTTTCCGCAGCTCTGGTGATATTTCACTGGAACCGAGCGCTATCGTTGCCCTCTCGTCGTACACATCATGCCTTGAAAAAACTGCAGAAACGGGTAAGAATGACCCTTTGGGATAAGCCATGGCCGCGATTTTCGCTCGAATTCCGCGTTTTACTGTTGGCATGATTGATGATCAACAAGAGGTGCCCATTTTGAAGTTGTCACTTCCGTTGAAGTCAGGAGATGTGACCAATGAATGATAGTGCTCAAGGAAAAGCTCTTCATCTGATGAATTCTCCCGGGCTCGCGCGCCACCCTGACACTCTCGAAGGCAGGGAAGCTGAAGAAATCGAACCAGTTTCGCTGGATCAGGACCGCAGGAGCGGGAGAACAAAGAGAATACTCCTTATCACTGATCCGGAGGGGACGCCATCTGCTCTTCTCGGTTGGCTCCTTCACGGCCGGGGGAACAAAGTGGATGTCATGGCAGTGTACAATCAAGGCGATCTCGAAAAAGTTCATGATCGATTGACTGCCAAGGCGTATGACTTGCTTATTCCCTCCAATATGGGGCTTTCTCCGTGGTACATACCAGAACTTGTCTCGCACGCGAGGGATTTATATCCTGCGCTCAAGATCATGGTGATTTCGGGATGGAGTTCTCCTGACTTTGTTCAAGACCTGCATATTCGCGGCATACATGATTTTGTTCATGTCCCAATGCAGGAAGAGGATCTTCAAAGAAGGACACGGAGACTCCTCACGGCCTGCTCCGGTCCACGATCATCCTGATCCCGTTGAGCACGAGGGAGGGCTCCACGGCTTCGATGACAGCGATCCGTCCGGCGATGAGAGAGGCGAGACCCCCCGTGGCGATGACTCGTGCCGGAGTGCCAAGTTCCTTGCGGATTCGTGCGATGATACCTTCGACGGCGTCAACGGTTCCGAACATCACGCCCGCCTGCATGCTCGACACCGTCTCCGTTCCGATGATCCCAAGCGGGAAGCGAAGCTCGATCTTCGGCAGCTTCGCTGTCCTGCGGTGAAGTTCGGCCGCCGTAGACTCAAGTCCGAGAGCAATGACGCCGCCAAGGTAGTCGCCGTTGGCGGCGACAACATCATACGTCGTTGCAGTGCCGAAATCGATGATGACCAACGGACCCCCGTACCGGGCGTACCCCGCGACGGCGTTGCAGAGGCGGTCGGCCCCCACTGTCATGGGATCCTTGTACAAGACGCGGAAACCGAGATCAAGGGACGCGTTCACCGTGACCGGGTCGCAGTGGAAGTACTTCCGGGCCAGGGATTCGAAAATGCCGGTCAGGTCGGAGACGACCGATGCGATGCCGACTGCGGTAATGGCTGCCGGGTCGATCCCTGCGTCGCTGCAGAAGGAGCGGATCGTCAGCCAACTCTCATCGACCGTCCGGTGGTTTGCACTGACAAGTCGCCAGTCGCGAACCAGCCGTTTTCCCTCGAAAACGCCGATAACGGTATGCGTGTTGCCGATATCAATGGCCAGAAGCATCGGCGTTCAATGATCGACGATCGTGACGTCGCCGGCAAAGAGGATCGTCTCCGTGCCGTTGGCTTGAAGGATGAGGGCGCCGTCGGGAGTCACACCACTGACGGTGCCGGTCAGCGTGGACCCATCGACCGCAACAGTCACCTCCTTGTTGATCATCGACGTTTTGGCGAGCCATGAAGGGAGAACATCGCGGAATCGGTTCTTCATCCACCCATCGTACCTTTTCTCAAGGGAGAGGAGCATTGTCTGCAGGAGTTCGGTTCGGTCGAATTCGCGCCCAGTGTGCAGACGGAGCGATGTGGCACGATCCTGGAATTCGGGGGGAAAAGATGTCTGGTTGACGTTGAGGCCGACGCCGAGCACGACGAAGTCAACCGCGTCGTTTGTCACAGATCCCTCCAGAAGAATGCCTGCGGCTTTCTTTCCCCCGATCAGCAGATCATTTGGCCATTTACATTCCACCTTCGTCCCGCATGTTTGTTCAATCGTTTCGGCCAGCGCCACCGCTGCATAGAGAGGGAGGAGATTGACGACCTCCGGGCCGATCGTGGGGCGCAGAACGAGTGAGAAAGTCAGATTTTCTCCCGGGTTTGCCAGCCATTGTCTTCCGAGCCTTCCCTTCCCCGCGGTCTGGTGTTCAGCGATAACCAAAGTCCCCTCGGTTGCCCAGCAGCCGGCGAGTGCGCGGGCACAGTTGTTCGTTGAATCGATCGTCTCGAAAGTGTAGACCTTTGCGCCGAACCTCTTGGCCTCTAACCCCTTCTTCAGGTCTGCCGATGTGATTGGGGTGGACGTGGGGGACACTCTCCGGTAGGGTTGCAGAGGGAATCTTCTCGCGATTTCCTGGTTGAATCAAACAAAGACTAACAAAAAGCCCGGCAAAAGTCAAGGAAGAGTCAGACCCGGCATGACATTTTGAATGACTGTATGCCTTATTGGCGCGTATCATCTGCCCAACTGTCGCCTGAAGTCGACCCCTTTCGATCGAAACATGACGCGAGGATTCATCATAATTCATTCCAGAGTAATGTATTAGAGGGGTACGAACGGCTCTCCGTCGGGCATGGCATGGATGTTGAACTAATTCTATAACAAAGAAATGGTAGCTGTGCTTTCATTGATAGGAGATCCATTGCATGGGAAAGATTATCGGCATTGATTTGGGGACAACGAACTCTGTTGTTGCAGTGATGGAGGGAAAGGATCCCGTCGTCATCGCAAATGCAGAAGGGGGCCGAACGACTCCCTCCGTGGTTGCCTTCGCAAAGAACGGTGAACGGCTCGTGGGCCAGGCGGCCAAGCGTCAGGCAGTGACGAACTCCCAGAACACCGTTTTTTCTATTAAACGGTTCATGGGACGGTTCTATGATGAAGTGAACGAGGAAATGAAGCTTGTCCCGTACAAGGTCGTACACGGGGACAATAACACTGCGCGCGTCGAGGTTGGCGGCCGGGTGTATTCGCCGCCCGAGATCAGCGCCATGATTCTGCAGAAGATGAAGCAGACGGCGGAAGACCATCTCGGCGACAAGGTGACGGAAGCCGTCATCACCGTTCCTGCGTATTTCAATGATGCGCAGCGGCAGGCGACGAAGGAAGCGGGGGAGATCGCCGGACTGCATGTGAAGAGAATCATTAACGAGCCGACGGCGGCGGCGCTGGCGTATGGGCTCGACAAGAAAAACAAGGACTTGAAGGTCGCCATCTACGATCTTGGCGGCGGAACGTTCGATATCTCGATCCTCGAGCTGGGTGACGGAGTTTTCGAAGTGAAATCCACCAATGGCGATACCCATCTTGGCGGCGACAACTTCGATCAAAGGGTTCTCGATTACATCGCAGATGAGTTCAAGAAACAGGAAGGGATTGATCTGCGCAAGGACCCGATGGCGCTCCAGCGAATCCGAGAAGGGGCGGAAAAGGCGAAGATGGAACTCTCGACGCTGATGCAGACAGAGATCAACCTGCCGTTCATCACAGCGACCGCCGACGGACCCAAGCATCTGAATATGACCCTCACGAGGGCAAAGTTTGAACAGCTTGTGGACGACTTGATCCAGCGGACGCTCGGTCCGACGGAACGTGCGTTGAAGGACGCGGGGTTGACCCCGTCGCAGATCAATGAGGTGATTCTTGTCGGTGGGATGACGCGGGTACCCAAGGTTCAGGAGGTGGTCAAGGGGATGTTCGGCCGCGAACCCCACAAGGGCGTCAACCCCGATGAAGTGGTTGCGGTGGGTGCGGCGATCCAGGGGGGCGTGCTTTCGGGCGATGTGACAGATGTCCTTCTGCTCGACGTGACGCCTCTGTCTCTCGGCATCGAGACGCTGGGAGGTGTGATGACGAAGCTCATCGACGCGAACACGACGATCCCGACCCGGAAAAGCGAGATATTCTCGACGGCATCCGACAGCCAGCCATCGGTGGAAATCCACATCCTGCAGGGCGAGCGACAGATGGCAAACGATAACAGGACGCTTGGCAGGTTTCATCTCGACGGGATTCCGCCGGCACCGCGTGGCATCCCCCAGGTCGAGGTGACCTTCGACATCGATGCCAACGGCATGCTCCACGTTTCTGCGAAGGATAAGGGGACAAACAAGGAACAATCGATCCGGATCACGTCTTCCAGCGGTCTGAGCAAGGAAGAAGTGGATAAGATGAAGACCGACGCGACGGCGCATGCGGCGGAGGATCGGCAAAAGCGGGAGGAGATCGATCTGAAGAATCAGGCGGATAACCTGGTGTTCCAGACCGAGAAGCAGCTCAAGGACTTCGGCGACAAGGTGAGCGGAGAAGCCCGCGGAAAGGTCGAGTCGGCGAACGAGAAGCTGCGCGAAGCGCTCAAGACCGGCAATATGGCGGCCATCAAGAGTGCGAAGGAAACACTCGACGCGGCGTGGAACGAGGCATCGGCGCAGATGTATCAACAGGCCACAAATGCAGCGGGCCAACAGCCGGGTCAAGGTCCTCAGCAGGGCCCTCCGGGCGGCGATCCACAAAAGGGACCTGAGGAAAAGAAGGTCGAAGACGCGCAGTACGAGGTTGTCGACGACAAGGACAAGGAGAAGAAGTAACGCTCCCGCGTTGACGGCAGGGAAGAGGAGAGCGTGACCTGTGCAAAAGGCGAGGAGACCCCTCGCCTTTTGACTAAGGAGGGAGAAGGGATGACGAAGGACAAGCAAGACGCTCTCGAGGTGATTATCGACGAGAGTGCGGGGAAGAGGTGGGAGGAGCAGGAGAACGGGGAAGGCCCCCAACCCTGCCTCCGCGCCCCGGGCGCAAAAATTGCCAAGGAAGAGAAATTATGAATTTCAACAAGTTTACCGTCAAGTCGCAGGAAGCGGTTCAGAACGCCCAGGAGATCGCCTCCAGCTATGGGAACCAGCTCCTGGAACCGGAGCACCTTCTGGCGGCGCTGATCCAGGACGCAGATGGGACGGTTATTCCCATCCTCCAAAAGATCGGTGCGAACGGGAATGCCCTGAAGATTAAGATCAATGAGGCGCTGGAGAAGCTTCCGAAGGTCAGCGGTGTCACCGTCTCCGGCCAATCGCTTTCCGCGGGAATGGGACGCGTCCTCGAAATTGCCGCAGCAAAGGCGGAGGAACTGAAAGACGAATATGTCAGCACGGAACATCTCCTTCTTGCCCTCGTGGAGTCGAAAGACGGCGGGGCTGCACGCCTGTTGCGCGACCAGGGGGTGACGTCGGAAGCGATCCTCCGTGTCCTGAAGGATATCCGGGGAAGTCAACGGGTGACCGACCAGACGCCGGAGGAGAAATACCGCGCCCTGGAAAAGTACGGCCGCGACCTCAATGACCTGGCCCGGAGGGGAAAATTGGACCCGGTCATCGGCCGGGACGAAGAGATCCGAAGGGTGATACAGGTCCTTTCCCGCCGGACCAAGAACAATCCCGTCCTTATCGGGGAACCGGGAGTCGGCAAGACAGCGGTGGCCGAGGGGATTGCGTACAGGATTGTGAAGGGGGATGTCCCCGAAACGATCAAAGGGAAGAGGATCGTGGAACTCGATATGGGCTCCCTTGTCGCAGGCACCAGCTACCGCGGGCAGTTCGAGGAGAGATTGAAGGCGCTCCTGAAAGAAGTGGAAGAGTCGAACGGGGAGATCATTCTGTTCATCGACGAGCTTCACACCCTTGTCGGTGCCGGCGCAGCACAGGGCTCGGTGGATGCCGCCAACATGCTCAAGCCGGCCCTTGCGCGCGGCGACCTGCGTGCCATCGGCGCGACGACGATCGATGAATACCGGAAGTACATCGAAAAAGATCCGGCGCTGGAACGCCGTTTCCAGCCGGTGATGATCGGGGAACCGAGCATTGCCGATACGATCTCGATCCTGCGGGGACTGAAGGAACGGTACGAGGTTCATCACGGCGTCCGGATCACCGACGGGGCCATTGTGGCTGCTGCGCAATTGAGCGACCGGTACATCCCGGACCGGTTTCTTCCCGATAAGGCGATCGATCTGATGGATGAAGCGGCGTCGAAGCTCCGCATTGAAATCGATTCGATGCCCGAGGAGCTCGATTCGGTGGAACGAAAGATGAAACAGCTGGAGATCGAACGCGAGGGGATCCGCCGTGACAAGGATGAAGGATCGAAGGAAAGACTGGCGGAGATCGAAAGCGAACTTGCATCATGCGGCGAACAACGGACAGCCCTGAGCGCACACTGGAAGGTCGAAAAGGAGCTCATCCAATCGATCAGGAAAATGAAGGGGCAGGTGGACGAAGCGAAGACGGAATCGGAACGGAAGGAACGTGAGGGAGATCTCGCGCGCGTCGCGGAGCTTCGGTACGGCGTCGTGGCGGACCTGGAGAAAAGAATTGCATCCGCCTCGGCGAAGCTTGCGGAAGTCCAGAAGGACCGGAAGATGCTGAAAGAAGAGGTGGATGCGGAGGATATTGCCGGCATCGTTGCCCGGTGGACCGGGATCCCGGTCACGAGAATGCTTGAAAGCGATCGTCAGCGGCTTCTCCATCTTGAGGAGCGGCTCGAGGAGCGGGTGGTTGCGCAGCACGAGGCCGTCAGGGCGGTCAGCGATGCGATCAGGAGATCTCGCGCAGGCCTGCAGGATGAAAAACGCCCCATCGGCTCGTTCATCTTTCTCGGGAGCACCGGCGTCGGCAAAACGGAACTTGCCCGAGCATTGGCGGAGTTTCTGTTCAATAACGAAGCGGCAATGGTACGGATCGACATGAGCGAGTACATGGAGAAGTTCTCCGTGTCGCGTTTGATCGGCGCACCGCCCGGCTATGTGGGGTATGATGAAGGAGGTCAGCTTACCGAAGCAGTCCGGAGGAAACCGTACTCCGTGGTCCTGCTCGACGAGATCGAGAAGGCGCACCCGGAGGTCTTCAACATTCTCCTCCAGGTGCTCGATGAGGGGCGGCTGACCGATGGCAAGGGGCGGACGGTGGATTTCAAGAACACCATCATCATCATGACCTCGAACCTCGGCTCGCAACTGATCAGGGAGAGAATCGCGAGCGACTTCGACGATGCGGGGAAGTGGGATCGCGAGTTCGGTTCGCTGCGCCAGGAACTCCTGCAACTCCTCAAGGAGACAATCCGGCCGGAGTTTCTGAACCGGNNCAGAAGTACATCGTCAATCCCCTGTCGGAGAAGATCCTGTCCGGGGAATTCGGACCCGGAGACACGGTGGAGGTGGGTCTTCATGGCGAGGGTCTTATCGAAATCGTGAAGCATGTGCAGGCCCACGACGGGCGGTAAACAGCACGGCAGGTGGGACCAAAGGGGCGCCGGCCATTGTGCCGGCGCCCCTTATGATGTTGCGGGAGGAGAACGATTTTCGTACCTTTGGGCATCTTTCAAGAACAAT
>PMNE01000039.1 GCA_003162635.1 Ignavibacteriota bacterium | reverse complement strand
AAGAAGGGTCGCCAGCATGTCGGATGAGCTGCAGTAGCTCGCGACCACTCTCTTCATTGCGAGATGGAGGATGAACTGAAACAGAAACGGCCCAGAACTTTGGGCCGTTTTTCTTTATCCACTACGCCTCGCAACAGGAGATCTTTTTTCTCTTCACTTTCTCCTGTATGAAGTGCCCCCGCTGTTCTTGCTTCACCCGTTATGAACCCCCTCAGCCAGCACACGCTCAATCGAATCCATCAATTCATGAAAATTGTAGGGCTTCGGAAGATAGTCGAATGCACCCCATCGCGCACATTCACCCAAGAGGTGCACGTCGTCGGCGCCTGTGAGCATTATGGGACGAATCTTGATGTTGCGAATCTTAATGTAGCTCAGAACCTCAACGCCATCCATCTTCGGCATTTCGATATCAAGAAGGATCAGATCAAACGGCTCGTTTTCAAGCAAACTGACCGCTTCTTCCCCGTTGGCCGCCGTTTTCACTTCAAAACCCTGTAACCTCAGGTGCATTGATACAAGTTTTTGAACCGGTTGATCATCATCGGCACACAATATCCGGATAGCCATAGTGGGACCCTCCTTTCCCTTTTTGTTCTACCCCTCGGTATCCAAAAATCGAATGAAACGATCTTACACAAATCATTCGTCACCCAAAGAGAACATGAGTCATATCTCATTGGCACTCCTCACCAATTAATAAACTTACAAGATGCATGCCACGGCATCGAGTAATTACGTGAAATCACCGAAGTAGCGATACTCGTGATAATCCGAATTGCATAGAGTATGCCACAGAAGGCTTCAAGTCGTTTACTGACAGCCTATTGCGTGATTCGTTCGGTTGCTGAACCGAACACTCGTGTCAACCTGGTTCGACTCATGATCGGCAAATGATAAAAGGTATTATCACCCCTCCACACTCCCCTTCCGCTTCTTTGTTTCGATTCCGCGAGAATACGAGTGCATGGCGACCATGTCATTGCGGGAATGCCGGATGTAAGTTTAGGACAGTTGTAGAATATTCATAGCTTCGCGCTCCACACATCAGTCTCAGGGGTGAAATCCGCGCTAATATCTGGCATATATAATGCGTGGATGGCGTGAACAGATGTGGATTGCCCTGTCGCAGCGCTGCGACACGCCGCAACCCTCTGCAAGTGGAGGAGCGATTTCCGATCATCGACACGTGAGATTCTGAAATTCACTTAGAAGGCGTCTTTCATGCTGGATCAACAGTCGATGTATGTGGGCCGGGTCCTTACGGGACTCATAACAGTGGCAATAGTGACATCCTGCGTTACAAGGGCTCAGGAATCAGGCGGAGCAAGCGGAGATATACAGCTAGATTCTCTCCTGAACCTGACAGTGAGCAGCGTGTCCAAATACGCACAGACGACCAGCGAAGCACCGTCCTCCGTTACGGTCATCACGGCGGAAGAAATCCGTCTTTTTGGATTCCGTACGATTCAGGATGTCCTGAGAACGGTGCCGGGGTTCTATGTGAGCAACGATCACGACTACGGATATGTGGGCGTCCGCGGATTCGGACGGCCGGGAGACTATAATTCGCGCCTCCTCCTCCTTGTGAACGGCGTTGTGACGAATGATCCCGTCTTTGGGTCAGCATACGTCGGTACGGAGTTTGCATTTAATCTGGCGTCCGTGGAGCGGATCGAAATAGTGCGTGGACCTTCTTCGGCGGTGTACGGTACGGGAGCGATGTTCGGAGTCGTGAACCTCATACTGCGGAACGGAGTCAATTTCGACGGTGCGCACGTCAGCGCGGAAACGGGAAACATCGGTCTCCAGCGAGGCGGGGTTACCTGTGGGGCGAACTGGGGGGCAGACTGGTCCCTCATGGTTTCGGGGCAGGCCGAGCGAACCCGCGGCGAGGACTTCTATTTTAAGGAATTCGACTCCCCCTTGACGAACGGGGGAATGGCGCGCGGGTTAGACGGCGATCAGAGTGCCGGCGTGCTCAGCCAGCTCACGTACAAGGGATTTTCAATGAGCGCGGGGGTCTCTTCCAGAACCAAGGATGTGCCGACCGCACCGTTCGGTGTAGTGTTCAATGACCCCCGCACGCAAACGGTTGACGCAATGCAATTTCTTTCTCTGGCCTCTGAAACAGCATTGTCGCCGACGAGCACACTTAATGTGCGTGTCTACCAAAGTGGCGTTGACTACCATGGCCAGTACCCGTACGACAGGCTGAATTATGATGCCTCCAGTGGCCGCGTTGTGGGAGCGGAAGTTCTGTTGCACTGGGACTTTCCCGTCGGTGCCAGGCTCACCACAGGTGCAGAATTCCGGAGAATCACCCGCGCACAGTACAGGAGTTGGAGCGAAGGCGTCGTGTACTCTGGAAGGGACGTGCCATCTGGCATTTACTCAGGTTTTGCGGAAACTGAGATCCAACTGTTTGAACCACTACGCCTCGTCGGCGGTCTTCGGTTTGATGAATACAGCGAGTATGGGGGTTGGTTGAGTCCGCGCGTCGCGCTCGTCTGCACCCCGACCGGCACGACAACGCTGAAAGTAATTTATGGCGAAGCGCACCGCGTCCCCAATTTCTATGAAGCCAATTATGACGATCCGCTTGGCGGCATAAAATCCAACCCCCTCCTTCTCCCTGAGAAGATGCGGACGGTCGAACTCGCTTGCGATCAACGAATCACGGCCGCACTTAGCGCGCGTGTATCCCTTTACAAGTATTCAATGAGCAATTTGATCGACGAAACTCTGGACCCTGTTGATTCGATGAACTATTTCCGGAACCTCGGAGCTGTACGAACAACTGGCGTGGAGTCTGAGCTTCTCGCGGTCACCAAAAGTGGATTACGTGCAAGGTTGAGCTACTGCTACAACAACTCGCACGATCTTGCAACAGGGATAACGCTCAGCAATTCGCCGGCACATATTTTCCGGTTACTGGTGGGGGGGCCGTTGACCCCGTGGCTGACGGGTTCGGGATTCATCATGCACGAGTCACCGAGGCTCACACTGGAAGGTCCGTGGACTCCGGGCTACTGGACTGTCGATGTTACGGCAGCGGTGATGCCGTTCCCCACTCCGCTCCGGTTTGAGATCATCGTGCACAACCTCTTCGATACCCCGTATTTCATGCCAGGAGGCGCCGAGCTTCAACAGCCCAGTTTACTGCAAAGTGGACGTCTCTGGTCCGCGGGATTATCGCTTGACTTCTAGAATTCTGATTCCCTTGCTGCGGTCCGTCCCACTCCGTGCAGCCACGTTGCTTGTGCTCTTCGGGGGGAGTTGTGCGGCACAAAGCATCGCTGCGCCCGTGGAGATGCATCTCCCACTGCTGACGAAGGTGATTGAATACGATCGCACGTTCCGGGTAAAGATTGATAAGGTGGTAAAACTTGGCGTGATCTACCAGAAGTCGTGGCGACCATCGGCGGAAGTATTCGACGAGCTTGTGTCGGTTACGTCCAGGGCGTCATTCACAGTGTGCGGATTCCCGGTGCAGATCATCCCGATCGATGTGAGTGGCGATGTTGACGTGCATGAACTCCTCGGAAAGTATTCGGTCGACCTCGTCTATCTTGCCCCTGTTCGAGGCGTGTCCCTTGAGGAGATCACACGTGCGAGCGAGGAGCAGCATTTTCGGACGATTACGGGAGTGCCCAGGTATGTCGAGGAAGGGATCGATATCGGCGTCGATTTGCGGAATGACCGCCCGCTGATTGTCATCAATCTTACCGCTGCGAAAGCATGCGGGGCTGACCTGAGTGCGCAGGTTCTTCGCCTAGCGCGCGTGGTGGAGTGATATGCGAATGTCAAAGCTCAACATTATACACCGATGGGGGGATGCGTCGATCCGGACGCGTCTTGCGATCTCCTTTACAATTCTGATCGTCGTCATCTCCGCATACAATTTCCTCTATTTCCCGGGNNGAATTGGTGGCGGGCAATGTCTGCACCGCCCAGTTCTTCGGAGACACGACCGTCGCAGCGGAGGTTGTGAGCGTGGCTATGCGCAACGAGGATGTGGTATTCGTTGAAATCCGGGATACCTCCGGCGCCTTATTTCTTGCCCAGAAAAAGTCGCTGGCGACCAATGCACAAGGGACGGAACCGCTGGTAGTGCAACGCCCTGTCATTCGCGAGACTCACGACATTGGCGTCGTCAGGCTGGGCATCTCGCTCGATCGTGCAACGGAGAGAATCTCGCACATCCGGGCACTCGCCGCAGGTCAGGGTATTGTCCTGTTTATCGTAGGCGCGCTACTTGTGTTTGGTGTCAGCACAGCGATCACGCGGCCGCTCGGCCACATGGCAATCACCGCCAAACGCATTGCCTCGGGAGATCATAAACAACGGGTGTGCGTAGACCGTCACGATGAAGTGGGTCATCTCGGATCCGCCATCAATGCGATGCTCGACGCCTTGAACGGGGCTGAACAAGAACTCATCGAGCTCACGTTGCACCTTGACGAACGGGTGACAGAGAGAACCACGGCACTGGAGCACGCCAACACGAATCTCCTCATTGAAATGCACGAGCGGGAAAAAGTGGAGGAATCGCTTCGGAAGGCAAAATTTCTCGCGGAAGAGGCCTCTCG
>PMNE01000017.1:11220-45750 GCA_003162635.1 Ignavibacteriota bacterium | reverse complement strand
AGCAACTCCTTCTCATAGCGCCGGACGTGCTCCAGCGGGATTTCGTCGAGGTAGCCGTTCGTCCCTGCGAACAGGGAAACCACCTGTTTTTCCACGGCAAGCGGTACATACTGGTCCTGTTTCAGGAGTTCCACAAGGCGTGCACCGCGGCGAAGCTGGGCGAGAGTCGTCTTGTCGAGATCCGATCCGAACTTCGAGAACGCCTCAAGCTCGCGGTACGCCGCGAGTTCGAGGCGGAGCCGGCCCGCAACCTTCTTCATCGCTTTCATCTGCGCATTCCCGCCGACACGCGACACGGAGATGCCGACGTTGATTGCCGGACGGACGCCCGAGTTGAACATCCCGGGCTCAAGATAGATCTGGCCGTCGGTGATCGAGATGACGTTCGTCGGGATGTACGCCGACACGTCACCGGCCTGTGTTTCAATGACGGGGAGCGCCGTAAGACTTCCTCCGCCCAGATTGTCGTTCAACTTCGACGCACGTTCCAGGAGGCGCGAATGGAGGTAGAAGACATCGCCGGGGTATGCCTCGCGTCCCGGGGGACGGCGGAGAAGGAGCGACATCTGCCTGTATGCCTGCGCCTGCTTGGAGAGATCGTCGAAGACCACGAGCGCATGCCGCGCGTTGTCGCGGAAGAATTCTCCAAGTGTGGCACCGGAATACGGTGCGATATACTGCATCGGGGCAGGATCGCTCGCGGTGGCGGCAATGACCGTGGTATATTCCATTGCCCCTTCCTGCTGAAGGCGGGCAACAACCTGTGCCACGGTGGAACTCTTCTGTCCGATCGCAACATAGATGCAATAGACGGGACTGATGCCTTCCCGTTTGGCTTTCTCCGTGTGGGTGTATTGCTGGTTGATGATCGCATCGATCGCAATGGCGGTTTTCCCTGTCTGCCGGTCGCCGATGATCAATTCCCGCTGTCCGCGGCCGATCGGGATCATGCCATCCACCGCTTTGATTCCGGTCTGCAGCGGTTCCTTGACGGGCTGTCGCTCGATGACACCCAGGGCCTTTCGCTCCAGCGGCATGAGGGTCGACGCCGTTATCGGGCCCCGCCCGTCGATTGGCTGGCCGAGGGGATTGACAACGCGGCCGAGGAGCTGTTCACCCACCGGCATCGATGCCACGCGCCCCGTCCGTTTTACCGTGTCCCCTTCCCCCACCTCGCTGCTCTCGCCGAAGAGAATGCAGCCGACGTTGTCCTCTTCGAGATTGAGGACCATGCCGAACATCCCGTGCGGAAACTCCACCAGCTCGCTCATCATGGCCTTTGAAAGCCCGTACACGCGGGCAACACCGTCTCCGACCTGGAGCACTGTGCCGACGTCGTAGATATCGGTTTCCTTCTGGAACCCCGCAAGTTCTTTGCGGAGGATTGCGGAGACTTCGTCAGGTCTTACTTCTGCCATATTCCTTTATCCTTCCCAATTCACATTAGTTCGTCAGCGGGCCGCCGGAGAGAAAACGCTCCCGGAGGATCTCCAGCTGGCGGCGAACGCTTGCGTCGAGGACGGTATCGCCGATGCGGACGACCAGTCCCCCCTTGATCGCTTTGTCCACAGCAATGCGGACACGCACCTTCTTGCGGGTATATCGTTCAAGCTCGTCCGCCAGATCCTTCCGTTGCGAAGGGGTGAACTCGATCGCCGAGGTCACATCGACGTTGACGATGCCGTATTTTTCATCCCGCAGCGCTTCAAACTCTTCGATGATCTCGCCGAGGTGCCGTTCCCGTTTCTTGTGGATCAAAAGATCGAAAAAACTCATGGTCTCGGCAGACACTTTTGCCGCCAGGAGGGCATGGACGACGGCCGTTTTCTTCGCCGGAGGGACGACGGGACTCGCCATCATGAGCCGGAGATCGCGCGACACCTGCAGCATTTCAGCCGCCGTCAGGAGGTCCTTTGCGGTCTCATCGATCGAGCGGGACGACTCCGCAGCCGCCATCAAGGCGGCCGCATATCGCCGGGCGACACGGAGGTTTTTCATCGTCTATGCACCCTTTGTCAGCTCCTTGATCGCCGCATCGGCAAGCGCATGTTGTTTTGCGGTATCGAGGTTCGCGTCAAGGATCTTCCCTGCAGCCGCCACCGCCAGCTCACCCACCTCGGTGCGAAGCTGCACGAGAGCCGCTTCTTTCTCGCGCTGGATTTCGTCCTTCGCCTGGGCCACGAGGTCCCGCGACGAGGCATTGGCTTTCTCCAGAATCTCCGCCTTCAGCCGCTCGCCCAGGTCGCGGCCTTCCTTGATCACACGTTGCGACTGCTCTTCCGCCTGCAGAAGCTGCTTGCGGTTCTCCTCGAGAAGCTTTTGTGCCGCCGCCCGTGCTTCTTCCGCCTGCCGAAGCGAAGCACGAATCGATTCCTCGCGGGCCGCCAACGCCGCCAGGAGCGGCTTCCACGCTGCCGACCGGAGGACGACGAGAACCAGCACAAATGCAACGACGGTCCAGATAATCAGACCAGGATTGATGTCCAGCATGCCGATCCCTTCAGTTGATTACTTGAAGGCGAGAATGATGCAGATGGCAAGCCCGAAGAAGGTTGCGCCTTCGATGAGGGCTGCCGCGATGATCATCGATGTCCGCACCTGGCCTGCCGCTTCCGGCTGCCTGCCGCTTGCTTCCATCGCTGCGGCAGCGAGCTTGCCGATGCCGATTCCTGCGCCGATAACCGTAATGCCCGCGCCAATACCTGCTGCCAGATAGCCGAGTGCTTTGGGATCCATACGACCTCTCCTTTACTTGACGGTGGTTGGTGATGGTGAAACTCCGTGCCCGTGATCGCCGTGCTCTTCCGCCGCCTGGATGCCGAGCCCCATGAACAGGGCGGTCAGCATCACGAAGATATAGGCCTGCAGGACTGCGACGAACAGTTCGAGCAAATCAATGCCGACGACGAACCCGATGGGTGCCACGGCAACGATGTACGAACGGAAGATGAAGATCAGCCCGATGAGGGAAACAATGACGATATGCCCCCCCAGCATGTTCGCGAAAAGACGCATGGCCAGGGCAAACGGTTTGGTAAACAGGCCGAGGATTTCGATAGGGATCATGATCGGCCACAACGACCAGTGCACTCCTCCGGTAAGGTGCGCAATATAATGCCCCANNGTGACGTTGATGTTGCCGGTTGCTGCGGCGCCGTACGGAAGCAAACCGAGCAGGTTCATACACAGGATGAAAAAGAACGTCGTCAGGATGTAGGACGCGTAGCGGAGGCCGGCGGGACCCATGTTCGCAACGACGATCTCATCCCGCACAAAGACGACCAGCATCTCAAAGAGGTTGCCGAATCCCGTCGGCACCTGCCGGCGGGAATTCCTCCGCGCCGCCCAGATCGCGATGATGCAGAGGACCGCCGCCGCAAGCCAGAGGAACACGACGTGCTTGGTGATCGACATGTCGAACGTGATGCCCGCGACGTGAAAAGGCTGGAAGTGCGGGAGCTCAAGTGTTCCAAAGGGAGTCTCGAGTTCGTGGGAATCCTGCACATGCTCCAGGAGGTGCGCAAAGGGGTTTGCCGCCTCCCCCTGTGATGCGGCATGACCTGCCGCCGCATGCAGCGTATCCACAGCAACCTGCACTGTATCCATTCCCTCGTGCATGGAAGACGCGATCACCTGTTGTTACCCCTGATCCTTGTTCGAAAACTTCCTCTGGACGAACATAATCTCCAGAACGATAAAGGCAAAATAGAACGCCAACACCGAGGCCGTCAGAGCGATGGCGTGCAANNCCCATGCCGCCAATCACGACCTTCAGAAAGACGGAGTATGATTTGTCGAAGGACAACTGGATGGCCAGGTACCCGAGCAGGGCGTTGACCGTACTCAGCAATGCTCCCACGACAACGGCAAGGAGAATGTCGGCCGACCCTTTCACTGCAAGCGGGTACGCCGCCACTGCCGCTGCGAAGCACAAGACCACGGCAACCTGCGCCGGAAAGCCGGAAAGCCGTTTCACGCTCTCATACCTTCCGCCGCATCTGCATTTCCTTGTCCGCCTCTTTGCCCATCCGAAGGACCGTACGGAGAAAACCGTACAAGCCTCCCCCGATGCCGACGAGAAGTCCGCACAGCATCATCCACGGTGCCGTTCCCCAGACGCTGTCCAGCCAGCGGCCGAAGAAAAAAAAGACGATGACGGCGAGGGCCAACTGCATGCCCAAAGTCAGATAGGATGTGCCCGCGCCGGCAAGCCATCCACGGGGACCCTCGGGCTCTTTCTCCATCTCAGCGCTGGTCGCGGGGATTGGACGGCGGCGACACCCCCGGCCCGTTTGCCATGGAGCTCCGTCCGTCGAACACCGCTCCTTCATCGACAACAAGCCGCACCGTGCGCAGGTCGCCCTTCAGAATCGATTTGCCTTCCAGGATCAATTTCTTCGCGGCTATCAAGGTCCCAACGACCTTTCCGGCGACCGTAATGTTCCGCGCGTCGACAGAGCCCTCGATCACACCTGTGAGTCCGATGGCGGCATCGGCCTGGGTGGTAAGATTCCCGACGATCTTCCCGTCGATGCGGATGGTCCCCTCCGTCGTCACGTCTCCCGTGATCACTGTTCCCGACCCGATGACGCTGAAGGCCTCGCCTCCTTGCTTCTTGTCTGCCATGGCTTTGTGTGCCCCGCTAATGTGTACGTGCCGGGACGAGGAGGTATCCGTTGGGATCCTGGGGCACGCCGTTCTTCCACACTTCAAAATGCAGGTGCGGCCCGCGGCTCGTCTCTCCGGAGGATCCCAGAAGCGCGATCGCTTCTCCCCTCTTTACCCCATTTAACGTGCTCTTGAGGAGCGATTGATTGTGCTTGTATACTGTAAGATACCCGCCGCCGTGTGCAAGGATCACCATATTTCCATCGTCGTAGGTCCATCCGGAGAATACCACGACGCCATCCCCCGCTGCGTAGATCGGTGTCCCTCGTTGTGCTGCAATATCAATCCCGAAATGATTCCGCGATGGATCGAATCCTTGCGTCAAAAAACCCCGCACCGGCGTCACAAGGGGAAAGGACGTCCGCGCTATACCAGGAGTCGTCGAGACCATCCCGTACTCTCCCCCGCCTCCCCCTTCCGCCAAAACTCCGGCATCTCCACCGCCGTCCAACGCTGCGCCAAGGTCTTCATCCCCTGCACGCTGCAGGTCCCGGTTTGCCGCGTGAGCCGGCGCTTCATCCCGCTGATGGAGAAGCGCCCGGGCGGCCGAGGTGTCGCGCGCCTCGCCTTCCCCCATCGCCTTACGGAGCTGATTGTTGTAATCCCGCAACAACACCATCTCTTCCGCAACAGCGTTCAAACGTTTTTGCGTGTCCAGGATCTGCCTGCCGTATCGCTCTTCCAACCCCGGGTTCGGAATGGGAACGTACATTGCAAGGGGCGTGTACACGAGAATTGCCAGCGTTACCGCCATGCTGGCAAGAAACCCCAGGAAGAGTATCCCCAGGATGAGAACGGGATTCGTTCTGAACGAGCGGGTCTTTCCCCCCTCTTCGACCGGCACGATGAGAATGTTGAACAGACGTGGCGTCTTCCGCCGCCGGGATCCCTCCTGAGGCATCATCTACCCTAAAAAAACTTGAAGAGAAATATACGCAACTCCCGACGGATTGTCAATGAAGCATCCCGTTAAGACATTCCTACGATTGAGCTTGAGGGAGTTTTTCTTTGAACTCGGCCCACCGGCGGGCGATGTATGCCCGCATATTCGTTTTGTAAACTTCCCGGTCGAACGTGAGCGCATGTTCCCGCAGGACGTGAGGATCGAACCGGGTCTTTCTCAGCGCGGCGAGCCCTTCCAGAATCCCTTCCACGCTCTGCTCGTGAAAGAGAACCCCCGTCCGCCGTTCGTCTCCGATCAACACCGTCTCCAGCGCTCCGCCCCTCGCATAGGCAAGGACCGGCTTCCCCGAAGCCATCGCTTCCAGAGGGACGATCCCGAAATCCTCTTCGCCCGGAAAAATGAGCGCCCGGCAACCGGCGTAGTATCCGGCCAAACGATCATCCGGCTGCCAACCGGCAAATGTGATGTTTGATTTCGCCATCTTTTCCAGACGCGGCCTGTCCGGTCCCTGTCCGACGATCACCAATCGGTCGCCGGTCCGGTTGAAGGCCTCGATCGCAAGATCGACCGCTTTGTACGGAACAAGCGCGCTGACGACAAGGTCGTACCCATCATCCCGCGTCGAGAGCGGGAAGAGACCGGTGTCAACCGGCGGATAGATCATATCAGAAGTGCGGCCATAGATTTCCTTGATGCGCGTTCGGACATTCTCCGAAATTGCGACGAAGTGATGGGGATTTTTTGCGGTTCGAAGGTCCCAGCGGCGCAACGGCCCCACAACCATCCGCATGGCCATCCGCGTGATCATGTCTGCCCGTCCTTTGCCAAAGTACTCGTTGTACTGTCCCCAGATGTACCGCATCGGCGTGTAGCAGTAGCACAGATGAAGNNAACAGAGCGAACACGTCGGCATCCGGAAAGAGTTCGCAGAGCGCCTCGACGCATTTCTCCCCACCCCGCATCGAGGTGAACCATTCGTGGACGATTGCAATGCGGCGTGGCAAGAGAGCTTCTTGTTCCATAGCCTCTGAATATACCGGAATCACGAAGGAGAAGCAAAAAGCCGAACTATGCGCCGCCGGGATCACCGCAGCGTTAACGGATCGTTATGATACGGCGATGAGTATGCCGAAAATGCTTGCCGCGAGGCGATTGGTGCGCAGCCCCCATGGTTTGCTTCCCTCTCTTGCCGTGTTTATATTTGTCCATGAAACCTCCAGCACACACGACCGCGGGGCCGGGGCTATGACCCTTGTGCTTCTCCTGGCGGCGCTCGTCGTGTCGTTTATGGTTTTCGCCTCCGCTGTCCTCTTTATTATCGGTCCCGGTATGCTCTTGCAGCCTTACCGCCGGACCGTCGAGTACTACAGCAAGTACACGAAGTTCCTCCACCCCTCCGATCTCGGCCTCGCGCACGAGGATGTCACGCTGAAGACACCTGAGGGGATTCCGTTGGAAGGATGGCTCATTAAGGCGGAAGGAACACCAAAGGGGACCGTTGTGTACCTGCACGGTGTCAGTGAATGCAGGATCGTCGGTCTTCCGATGGCGAAGCAACTGCACGATCTTGGCTACAACGTTTTCCTGTACGATTCCCGGCGGCACGGCGACAGCGGCGGGAAGTACTGCACCTATGGTTTCTACGAAAAACACGACGCCCGCGCAGCCATCACATACCTCAGAGATCGCCCCGACCTTCAGGTCGGCAGGATAGGACTCTTTGGAACCTCCATGGGAGCGGCCGTTGCGATTCAGGTGGCTGCCGCGGATCCACGCATTGCCTGCGTCGTCGCCGAGAGCGGGTTTGCCACTCTCCGCTCAGTCTTCGACGACTACCAGAGGCGGATGATCAAACTCCCCTGGCATTATCTGCGCAACATCGTCATCAAGCGCTCGGAATACATGGCGCACTTCAAGGCGAACGCCGTCTCCCCTCTGGAGGCCGTCCGCGATGTGAAAGTACCGCTCTTCATCCTTCACGGGACCGCCGACACCCTGATCAACTATAGGTACTCCGAAGCGGTCTTCGCCAAGGCGCGCGAGCCGAAGGAACTGTGGCTCATCACCGGAGCGAAGCACCACAATATGGCGGATGTGGGGGGAAAAGAATACGAGCGGAGGGTCATGGGGTTCTTCCAGAAGACCCTCGGCTGATCAGAAGGGAAACCAGTAGCTGATCTTCAGCACCAACACATCCTCGTGCGGGAGAGAAAAGGACTCCCGGAATCGCGCGCCGACCCCCGGGGCGTACGTCGACAACGCATCGTAGCGTTCCTGCGTCCACACCAGGTATATGGTGCTCCCCGGCAGGTATTCCCATCGAAGAAGCATATTTCCGTGGAGGATGGCCTCATTGAAGTCGCCATTCACCCCCGTCGCTGTGTACGCAACCGCCCGGCCGTCGACAAACCGGCGTTCCTCCGTGTAGTGGGCCCGCGCAACGAGCAGTTGGCTGAAGAACTGGAAAGAAAATGTGCGAGTGAAGGTGACAGTGCCGCTCAGGTCCAAATCCACCTCGTCGACAGAACGGTTTGCAAAGACACTGAACATCGACGGTCCCACCGCCGGATCAATCACGTTTGCCCCGGGGATCCACGCTTCTTCCTTGCGGGTTCGCACCCAGAGGACCGTGGGATCCAGCTCGATCCAGGAGGCCGGCCTCACTGTGAGGCCCAGCGACGCGTTCAAGGAGCGCTTCCCTTTGGCGTCAAAGACGTAGTTGGCTGTCGCCGTGGCAACGAGCATCGTCCGCGGATCGGTGATGATTTGGGCAAGAATACTGTGCGAGAGAGGCCGCTTGTAGGTACCGACAATACCCACTTCTGCGTCGTCATACGCGGGGAATGAGAGGTCATAGATGATGGACGGCGACCAGAAGTTTGTCAGTTCGCCATACGCATTGAGCTCCACCAGCGATTTCGTCCTGGTTTTTTCCCAGTCCCACCGTGGCTGGCCCGCCAGCGAGATGCCGTACCGGTGGAACATTCCCTCCGCAGAATTCTCCCGATACAAGATCTGACCATACCCTCCGTAGTCGTGCGGCTGCGCAAAGTAACCGGCGTCGTTCGGATCAAAATCCCGCATGAAGAAGTCGGCCGAACCGGTATAGAACCAGTGCTCAGCGGAGATGTTCGCAAACAGGAGCCGTCCTGCTGCTCCATCGCGGCTCTTCGCCAGCGTTCCGTCCGAGAGGAGACGATAGCCCGACGACTGTGCCCATGCCGTGTAACCGTCCAGCGTGTAACTTCCCTCGCCGAGCCGCAGGTTCCAATCCAGGCCTCCTGACAATCCCGGCGCCAGACCCCGGCGCGATGTCACCGTCCCGATTCCTCCCAGCCACGATCCTCCTTCGAATTCCTGCTTCACCCGCACGACGTTATAGGAACCGCGCGGTTCTGTGACCATGCTCGCTTTGCGTCCCGCGGAATCTATCTCCGCGCTCATCTCGTCCGTCGAGGCAGAGATTGCCCCTACGGACAGGCCTGTCGATGACCGGCCGGAGAATTTGACGGCTTCCTGGATCNNCCCTCGAGGAAGAACGGCCGTTTCTCCGGGTAGTGGGTCTCGAACACCGTCAGGTTCAGGATCGATTGATCCACTTCCACCTGACCGAAGTCCGGATTCACGGTGGCATCAATCGTGAAATTGCGGGTGATGCCGAACTTGACATCCAGACCGACCTGCGATTTCTCCTCGGCCTTCCACGGACGCGCCGGGTCCGCCGCAGGGGAGACCACTTTGGCGGAGACATACGGCATGAGTTCGAGATGGAGCGGGGGAACAATGTCGCGTATCCCTTCCACCGTTCCCCAGCGGGAAATACTCACCACCTCGGTCCGCGGGACCATGACCCATTCATCGGTTTCCTTTTTCCGGCTGATGTAACGGCGGAAGTTGATCCCCCACGTGCAGCAACCGGTATCAGATTGTGCAAAGCGAAGGGCGTTGTATGGGATTTCAAATTCCGCACTCCATCCATCGCGGTAGATGCGGGTCTTCACCCCCCAGACCGCATCCCACCCGATGTCGTACACGGATCCATCCTGCGACAAGACCCCATCGCTTTGCACACCGGAGACGTTCGTCACAAAGACAAACGCTGTCTGTCGATCATGATACGAGTCGATCATGACGCTGAACCGGTCGGCCTCCGACGTNNGGGGGAGAATCCGTGCGCACGGCGGTGATTACCTTCGGCGGAATCCCTGCTATGGCTGCCACGAATCCTGTCGATACGATCAGGACGAGCGTGATCGACATTCTGAGCATGTTGGCACAATACTCGAAAGAATGGGAGAAACGACTTAGGCGGGGAAAAGACTTACGGAAAACTATCGCTTCTTTCGCAAAGAATCAACGGAATTCGGTGATTTCTTCTTTCCCTAATCTGCCAAACAAGCAGGTTTTATGCAGAAGGAGATGTGCGAAAGAGAGACGCGACGCTTTCGATGTGGTAGGTGTGGGGAAACATATCCACGGGGCGGACTTCATCGACGGCGTAGGCGTTCTCTTCACACAACACTTTCATATCGCGCGCCTGGGTCGATGGATTGCAGCTGACATAGACGATGCAGCGCGGCGCAAGGCGGCGGATCTCCCGCACCACCTTTTCGTGCATCCCCACCCTCGGCGGATCAACAAGAATGACGTCCGGATGGGGAAGAGGAGTTCCTTGCAAGCGTGACCCAAGCAGGGTGTCCTTGAGGTCACCGAGGAGGAACGTGCAATTCTGCACTCCATTGGAAACGGCATTTCGTTTCGCATCTTCCACGGCAGAGGCGACCGCCTCTATCCCGACCACGTGCCGGACCTCGTCGGCCACATGAAGCGCAATCGTTCCCGTCCCGGAGTACAGATCGAAGACGACGTCGTCAGGCCGGAGTTTTGCCATGACGCGGGCGGTTTCATACAGGCGCTCGGCCTGCGCGGTGTTCGTCTGGAAGAATGAATTGGCCGAGATCCTGTAGAGCCGCTTCCCAATCTTCTCGGTGATGCTGCCGGGACCGTGGTACACCGTTTCTGTTTCCCCCACCGCCACCTGCGATTTTTTCGCCGTGATGTTGTTGACCACGGTCGTGATCGAAGGAAACGCCGCCACGAGGCGTTCCGTGAGAGAACGCATGATGTCGGGACGGTCATCGCGTGTCACCACATTTACCATCCGTTCACCCGTCACGTGTCCTTCACGGATCACGAGGTTTCGCATATAGCCGGTGTGCAACGCGGGAGAATAGACGGGGATATCGTTCTCCAGGCAGAAGGCACGCACATCATTCACAATGCGGGCGCTGGTCTCCGATTGCAGCCAGCATATCTCCAGATCCAGCACTTTATCATACCGTTGGGGGATGTGCAGGCCCAGGGCAAATCGGTTCCCGGGCCCTTCTGCGTCCCCTCCTTCCCCCCGCTTCTCCATCTCCTCCCGCGTCAGCCAGCGATCCCCGAAAGAAAACTCCATCTTGTTCCGGTAGTAGAACGGGGACTCTGCGCCCAGCGTCGGTTGCACTATCACTCCCCGGAACCCCCCGATGCGTTCGAGCGCATCGACGACGCGGGTCCGCTTATACTCGCACTGCGCATGATAGGCGACGTGTTGCCACGTGCAACCGCCGCACACCCCGAAATATCTGCACTGCGGCCTCTGCCGTGCCGGAGAGGGGGTGAGGATCTCCACAACATCGGCCTCGGCGAACGACTTCTTCCTTCCGGTGATCATCATGCGCACGACGTCGCCGGGAATGCCCCCCCGCACGAAGACCACGAAATCCCCCACACGAGCGACCCCCTTTCCTTCCGATGCGACCCCTTCAACGGCCGCTTCGATCATGTCACCCCATTTCATTGCTTCCTCTCCTTCGTCTCCATCGAGGCCCTGACGACATCCAGTTCTTTCGTCCGTTCATTCCACCGGAAATACGCATCGGTCACCAGATCCTTCAATTCTTTGTACCGGGCGGAGACCAGCTTCACCTTCTCTCCGTCCTTGTAGAACTCCGGATCTGTCATGGTCCGTTCGATGGACGTCTTCTCCTTCTCGAGCGCTTCCAGTTCACGTTCGATGGTGTTGACCGCCTCCTGCAACGGGCGCGTTTTCTTGTACAGGCGTTGGCGTTCCTCCGCTTCCAGACGCTTCCGCTCCTTCTCCGTCATCTGGCTCCGTCCGCTGTTTTCGCTGATGGCGGCAACGGCGTCCGACGTCTCCTTTTCCCTCTTCTTCGCGTCGATGAATTCCGAGACGTTCCCGAGATATGTCTTGATGCTGCCAAGCCTGAATTCGACGACCTTGGTGACGAGAGGATCCAGGAAATCCCTGTCGTGCGAGACGATCACAAAACTCCCTTCATACTCCGCCAGCGCGTCCTGCAGGACGCCTTTCGACCTGACGTCAAGATGATTGGTGGGCTCGTCCATCACCAGCAGGTTGCTTGGCTGCAGAAGCATTTTCGCCAGTGCGAGGCGGCTCTTCTCGCCGCCGGAGAGGACGCTCACCTTCTTGAAGACGTCGTCGCCGCTGAAGAGGAAGCATCCCAGGAGGGTGCGCAGCCGCTTCCGGATGTCGCCCGTCGCCACTTCGTCGACGGTCGCCAGGACGTCGTTTCGCGGGTTGAGTTCCTCGGCCTGATGCTGCGCAAAATACGCGATGGTCACGTTATGCCCCACCACCCGCTCCCCGCCGTCGAAAGGTTCGACCCCCGCAATGATCCGCGCGAGGGTCGATTTGCCGGCTCCATTGGCNNGTCAGAGCGCCGTAGTGCTTCCGGATCCCCTTGAGTTCCATCACGGTCCGTCCCGACTGCGGCGACGGAGGGAAGGAGAAATGGATGCTCTCTTCTTCGTCTTCGATCTCGATCCGCTCAAGCTTGTCGAGCTGCTTGATGCGGCTCTGCACCTGGCGTGCTTTTGTGGCCTTATAGCGGAATCGTTCGATGAACTGCTCGGTCTGCTTGATCTGCTGCTGCTGGTTCTTGAGCGCCGCACGCTGGAGCTGTTTCCGCACTTCACGCTCCTTGATGTAGAAGCTGAAGTTGCCGGCGTATTCCGTCAGCACCCCGAGACTGATCTCGTATGTGCGGCGGGTCATGTTATCGAGGAACCTTCGGTCGTGCGAGACGATCATGACCGCTCCCTGGTAGCCGCGCAGGTACTCTTCAAGCCATTGCAATGAATCGAGATCGAGATGGTTCGTCGGCTCATCGAGCAGGAGGAGAGACGGCTGACGGAGAAGCAGCTTGGCAAGGGCGATGCGCATTTGCCATCCTCCGCTGAACTCGTCGGTCAGACGCTGCAGGTCGGTTTCCGCAAAACCCAGTCCTGCGAGAACTTTCGTGATCTCCGTTTCCATCCGGAACGCGTCGGACGACTCGAGACGGTGCTGCAGTTCACCCGCCATGTCGAGCAACTCCGCGCACTCTTCGGAGTGCTGGTCCACCGTACTCAGACGCCTGTGGATTTCCTCGAGCCCTGCCTGCACGTCAAGAACATCGGCAAACACCGATTCCACTTCTGCGTAGAGGGTCCGGCCGGCAACGGACATCCCCTCCTGCGGGAGGTAGCCGACCGTGACGTACTTCGCCCTGGCGATTTCTCCCCTCTCAGCAGTCTGTTCTCCCACGAGAATCCTGAGCAGGGTGGTCTTGCCCGTGCCGTTTGAACCGACGAGACCGATGCGATCGAGAGGGCCGATGCGGAAAGAAACGTTCCTGAACAGAGAGCGTCCGCCGAACTGGAGGGAAATATCGACAGCAGAGATCATGCGGAATGATGTGTCAACGCAGGGATGTTTACCTCAGATAATATTGCAGTGGATTCGGATCGATGCGGCACTCTTCCGCAATACGAAGCGGCGCGATCTTCTTTTCGTCCCTCAGCTTGTACAGTCGCGGGACGAGCCGGTCGCGGAGTTCGATCGGGGTGAGCGGGTTGATGTAGATGCTCGTCCCCCCCTCAAAGCCGGCGGTGACGTTGATCCTCCAGCGAATGAGAAGATGCCACGGCATCTTGTAGACTCCATCGATGGGCGTGTAGTACCACTCTTCGTTGCACGAGATTTGGCTGCCGCTGGCGGCGTGGACGGCATGCACAAGATCGGCCATGCCGCGCATTTCCTCATCGGTATGTTCGTACGGACGACCTGCCCGGGCGCGCGAGTACACCTCGATGGTGGGGGAACGGTGGCCGATGCCGGCCCACGCGATGGCGTAATCGTTCTCCGCAAACACGAGGTTGTGGTGCGCCGCGAAATTGGCGCCGTACTCGTTGAAGACATTAGGGTCGTCCCGCAGCATTCTCGTCTGATTCTCGATGGATGAGCCCCACTCGTCGAGCGCTACGAGCTGCTTGTGCAGATGATCAAACGATGCGCCGGCGGGCCTTAGCCAGTTCTGGAATACGCTGATGTACCGGACGTACCTGTTCGTACTCACAATGTCGAGCATTGCTTCCACGGTAAACTTGAAATAGCGGAAGTGCTCTTCAAGGGTCAGCTCACCGGACGAGATCAGATCCGCTTCCGTCGTCGCGTCCGACGTGAAGTGTTTCCTGGCAATGACCATCTCATGGCCGCCGCCGAAGAAGGCGTCGGCGATCGCGAACTTGTCGGCCATCGGCATCTTCTCGATCTGCTCTTCCGTCTTGCCTTCCTGCCGGAGCTTATAATGCACGATATCGGTGATGTGCTTCAATCCGATCGGGTTCGCGAGATATTCCTCACGCCATCGTTGACGGGCGGCGCTCAACCGGTACGCATAGTTCTTCCGCCAGTAGTCGAGAGTGACGATCTCGAACATGTTACCGACGCGGCGGAATTCCGCCGTCGTCTCAAAATACTTGTCAGGTGCAAGCGTGTTGATTTTCTCCCACAGGCCGTTGCGGAAGACGAGACGCGACTTTTCCGGGGGTGTCTCAAAATAGCGGGTCGGACAGAAACTGCAATAATCCTCGGGAGAATGGACGGCAAGCGGTCGTAATCCCGCCGCCGATTCGTTGGTGATCGGCCGGTTTCGCCGTCCCGCAACAGCCCATACTTCAGTCCCCGTGAACGGGTTCACTTGCTTGACTGTCCCGTCCGGCATAATCGTGTAAAACCGCGTCGATTGCATTCCGTTCCCGCCCTTCCTGCTGGTGTCCAACACGCACGGGCTCCCCTTCTCCCTTCACACACTTCTTCCTGCAGCGTCACAGCACTCTTCCGCTCAAATCTTCGTGGCCGCCGCGAGGAGTGCATCGACCATCGCGGTGCTCTCCCCTTCCGCGTAGAACCGGACGAGCGGCTCCGTCCCTGAAGCCCGCACAAGAACCCATCCGTTCTTCACAAAGAACTTATTTCCATCGGTATCCTTGCGTCCGATGACCGGATATCCGCCGATCTCCTTCACGCCCTTCCGGTACTTCGCCAGGACAGCAACCTTTTCCCTCTCGGTCATGTGCTTGTCGATCCGGCGATACTCGTGCTGACCAAATTCGTCCATCAGCTCCTGGACGAGCGCGCCCAGGGATTTCTTCCGGACGGCAACCATCTCGCAGAGCATGAGCCCAAGGAAGATGCCGTCCCGTTCGGGAATGTGCCCTTTCACACCGAGCCCGCCGCTCTCTTCTCCCCCGATCAGCACATCCCGCTGCACCATTTCGCGGCAGATATACTTGAAACCGACGGCGGTCTCGATCATCGGCAGGCCGTACTTCTCGCACTGCTTATCCACCATCTGCGTCAGCGTGAACGACTTGACCACCGTCCCGGTCATCTTTTTTTGCGTGAACAGGTATTTGAGCAGCAAACTAAAAATGCGATGGGAATCGACAAAATTTCCCTTTTCATCGACCGCGCCAATCCTGTCGGCATCCCCGTCGGTGGCGAGGCCGCAGTCGTACCCTTCCTGCGGCACGCGGCGCATGAGCTCACCGAGGTTGTGCGCCAGCGGTTCGGGGTTTGTCCCTGCAAAGGAGGGATTATATTCCTCGTGGATTTGCTTCACGTTCGGCAGCGTTCCTTCGAGCACTCCCTGGCCGGCGCCGTACATGGTATCGTACATGATCCGGAGTCCCGAGTTCTTGATGAACTCAAGGTCGAGCTTCCCCGCAAGATCATCGAGGTACCGCTTCTTCATGTCGATGTGGACGATCCTGCCCTTTGCAACGAGCTGGTCGAAGCTGAATTTCTGCGGCGGCAGTTTCTTCAGTTTCATGACCCGTGCCAGTTCCTTCTCCACGACGACGATCATCTCGGGAAAAGCCGGGCCGCCGTAGTCCCCCTTGATCTTGAACCCGTTGTACTGCGGTGGATTGTGGCTCGCGGTGATGACGATGCCGCCGGCCGCGTTGTCCAGCTTCGTCAGCAGCGAGACCATCGGCGTGCTCGCCACACGGTCCGCAAGCTTGATCTTCAGCCCCGCATTTGCCAGGACCGTGGCGGATTTTTCGGCAAATTCCCTCGACATGAACCGTGCATCGTAGCCCATGACGATCCCGTTCCTGATCTTCTTGTGCGTCGCAAAGTAGCGCGCCGTGGCAAGGGCGACCCGTTCAAGGTTCTCAAAGGTGAAGTCGTCCGCGATAACCGCACGCCAGCCATCGGTGCCAAATTTAATCGTCTGCATTCTTGATGCTCCGTTTCCCCGCCTGCAGTGCCGCCGCAGGACAGGATGATCGCAGAAAAACCTTCGTCGATCGTGGAAACCCGTGGCAGGCGACGCGAGGATCCCCGCATCGCCTGCCGCCGGTGTTAGTGCTTGCGGAACGTCTTCAGCCCGGCGAACTCCGCTGCATCTCCCAACTCCTCTTCGATGCGCAGGAGTTGATTGTACTTCGAGATCCGGTCGGTGCGGCTGGCGGATCCGGTCTTGATCTGGCCGACATTCGTCGCCACAGCGATGTCCGCGATGGTGACGTCCTCGGTTTCTCCGGAGCGATGGCTGATGACGCTTGTGTACCCTGCACTCTTGGCCATTTCGATCGCATTGAGAGTCTCGGTCAGCGTTCCGATCTGATTGACCTTGATGAGGATCGAGTTGGCAACGCCCATATCGATCCCTTTCTTCAGGAAGGTTGTGTTGGTGACGAACACATCGTCGCCGACAATCTGAATCTTCTTCCCGAGTGCGTCGGTCATCGCCTTCCAGCCGTCCCAGTCGTTCTCCGCCATTCCGTCTTCGATCGAGATGATCGGGTACTGCTCGACCCATTTCTCATAGAACTTTATCATCTGGTCCGGGGTTTTGGCCGACTTGTCGGACTTGTTGAACACATACTTTCCATTGTCGAAGAATTCGCTGGACGCGGGATCGAGGGCGATGAAGGCATCCTTCCCCGCCGTGTAGCCCGCCTTGGCCACCGCTTCGAGAATCACTTCAACGGCCTCCTCGTTCGACTTCAGGTTCGGGGCAAAGCCCCCTTCGTCGCCGACCGCCGTATTGTAGCCCTTCTTGCTGAGGACTCCCTTGAGCGCGTGGAAGACCTCCGCACCCATCCGGAGCGCTTCGGCGAAGGTTGGAGCGGCGGCGGGAACAATCATGAATTCCTGGATGTCGACGTTGTTGTCGGCATGTTTGCCGCCATTGAGGATGTTCATCATCGGAACGGGCAGCACCTTCGCATTGGTCCCGCCGATGTACCTGTAGAGGGGGAGCTTCAGGGACTGCGCCGCTGCCTTCGCGGCTGCAAGGGACACGCCCAGAATGGCGTTGGCGCCCAGGTTCGCCTTCGTCGGCGTGCCGTCTAACTTGATGAGAAACGAGTCGATTGCCAACTGGTCCACCGCGTCAAATCCGGTCACCTCGTCGGCGATCTGGTTATTGACGTTTTCAACCGCTTTCAGGACGCCCTTACCGTTGTAACGCGACTTGTCTCCGTCGCGCAGCTCCACCGCTTCGTGTTCGCCGGTGGAAGCGCCGCTGGGGACTGCCGCTCGGCCGAGGACGCCGTTTTCCAGCGTCACATCCACTTCAATAGTCGGATTCCCGCGCGAATCGAGGATTTCGCGGGCAACAATGTCGGAAATAATCGTGCTCATGGAGAACTCCTTGGGTTCGTGGCAATGAAGGTCAGCAAAGTATATTCGGCAAAAATCGAGTGAAAATCAACGAGCGAGCAGACTCTTGATGGCATGCAGAACTTCATCAACGGAAAGGAGGTTCATGCATTCCATATAGCCGTCCCCTTGCCTGGTGCAGAAGTCCAGATGGCAGGGATGGCAGGGAACGTCCTTTCGCAGAGCACGGTGCCCGTCAGCAGAGTCATAGGGGAACCAGATGTCCTCCTCCCCCGGCCCGAAGATGCCGATGGTGGGTGTTCCCACGGCGACGGCAATGTGCATCGGCCCGGCGTCGTTCGCCACCATGAGCGTACAGCGGGAGAGAAGGGCGGCAAGCGCGCGGAGAGGGAGAACGGGGAGAACTGAGACAGGAACCCGTGCATGGGAGACCAGCGCCGAGACCGACTCACCGTCTCCCGGCCCCGCCGCAATGACGACCTTCCCTTTGAGATCATTCACAATGGCATCTGCGAGGGCCGCGAAACGGCAGGCGGGCCACTTCTTCGCAGGCCAGGTCGCCCCGGGATGCAGGCACACAAGCGGGCGATTTGCTTCCGGGCGTACATTCTCTTTCAGGAATGCATCCGCCGCCTGTTTCTCCTCCCCCGTCAGGTAGATCTCCGTCTTCCCCGGCTTCACCCTGATGCCTGCCGCTGCAAGCGTGCGGGCATGGAACTCGGGGGCCGTCCGGCGCACGCCGTCATCGCTCACACGCAGCGTATAGAGTCGCCCGCGCCCGCGGCGGTCCGGCCCTACACGTGTTTTCGCCCCACTGATCCAGCTCAGCAGCGCGCTGCGCGGATTGCCGAAGAGATCGACCACAAGATCGAACTTCCGCCGCCGAAGAAGGAAAGCGACACGCAGTTGTTCAAGGAACGGTCCCCGTGAAAAGTCAAACGGGATGATCTCATCAAGGAAGGGGTTCCCCTCCAGGAGCGCGACAGCATTCTTCTCTCCCAGGAAGGCGATAAAGGCGTCCGGACAGGCGGCACGCAGATCCCGCAAAAGCGACGTCGTCAGAACTATATCGCCGATGAACTTCATCCGGGTCAGCAGAATGCGGCGATAGGGGGTGTGCACGTCAGAAACCATGAGTGTTCATCCATTCGCAACGATCGAGCCACGTATCGATGTGCTCCTCGGAGACGTCGGTATCGACAGCGTTCAGGGACGTCCAGAACGCGGCACGTGATTCTTCATAGCGCCCGGCACGGAACAACGCTTTCCCCAGCATCCGCAGACGGATCGCCTCAAGCTCGTCGTCCTCGGCAAAGGTAACATTACCAAGAACTGATGCGGCGGCATCCGCGTTGCCGAGCCGCAAGAGAACCTTCCCTTTCAGGTACTGAAGGAGCTGATCGCCCGGATCGGACAGAAGCAGAGAGTCGATCCATGCCCCTCGCACGGAATCCCCCGCATCGGAAAGGAACAATGGGAGCATCCGGCCTGCATCCTCCGGATGCGCCAGGGCAACAAGCCGAACTGCCGCGGCTTCGGTGAGTCCTTCGGTAAGGTCGGCATGGTATAGGCGGTCGAACAAAACTTCGGCTTTCCCTGTATCGCCCGTCGCCCAATATGCATCGCCAATGCCGAGGAACAGTGGGAGGTAGCGGGCCGGGTGATCATCAGCAACAATGACGGAATCAAGGGCTTCCGTCAGCACGGCGTATTCACCTCTCCTGAGGGCACAGGCCAAACGGCCGGAAAAGGCCTCGGTGGTGCGACCGGCATGGAAGCAGAGAGTATAGAGTGATTCCGCCACCGCATAGTTCGTGCGGTCGAATTCCCGGCGCGCCTCACCCATGCGCCGAGCCAGCACACGGGGACAGACCTTCATGAAGATCGTCGGCCGGCGGAAGAAGGCATCGATCCCGTCCCCGTCGATCGAGTCCAGGGGGACCCGCTCCAAAAATCCCTGCCATTCGGTCACGAGCTCGTCCAGAGTGCGACCATAGACGGACCGGTAGTTGAGTGAACCATAGAGTCGAAGCATCTTCCGCATACCGAACCGTTCGATGAGGAACCTGCAGAACGAACCGGCGAGCACGTAGCTTACCGACGATTGCTGCGCTCCGAATCCCCACGGCGTCATGAGGGAGCGAATGTCTCGTGCAGCGCCGAATTCCTGCATTGCCGCAGCGTATTCGTGAAGCGTGCGGTTCCCCCATTCCCCATCCACCGCCATGGCCAGTCCTTCCACAAGTCCGGTGCTCGCACTGGCGCAAATGACCGGCAGGCCAAAGGGACCAGCCGCCACATGGACCATCTCGTGTTTGAGGGAGGCATCCATCGACTCTTTCGCAACGTGGATCTGATCGCTCCAGGGCTTCGCAATGTCCGTATTCCCCGCACCGATGAGCCGGAGCTTCGCCTCCGCGGAAGGATACACATACGATTCCATGTGAGGAGCATGCGGAAGGGCAAACGCTGCGGTCACCTGGTGGAGACGAAACTCATGCTCCGCGCCGACGCGCCGGATCTCCTCACGGGAAAAGGAAGTGGAATCGTAGTAGATAGTACAGTTCTCCGTCACGAGTCTCGCGCCCAGCGACCGTTGGATGAACGCTGCCGACGACTCGAACCCGAGTTCGCACCGGTACGCGTAGAGGACGGCGAGAGCCAGCACGATCACGGCTGTACGGGGAAGACGCCGCGGTGACACGAGCCCCGCAACGAGCGTGAACCCCTTACGGACGACACCCGCGGCAGGGTCGCACTCCTCCAGGAGAATCGATCCCATCCACACGAGGCATGCGCTCACAAGGAGCGTGAGAAGCCGGAAGAGGACCAGGGTACCGGAGAGGGGGATCATCTCATCGTAGGTGAAGCCCGGGAAGTACCCATAGAGAAAATTGTACGAAAAGATTGCCGGCGTGAAATATCCAAGGGCTGCACTGTACGCAAGCAGGGCAAGGCAGAGAAGCGTGAACGCTGTGCGTGGATGGGCGTAGTGCGCTGCGCAGAAGAGACCGAGCGCGGAAGCGAAAATGACGCCGGGGACCGGCAGGAGGAGGAAGAACCCGAACCCTTCGGTCATCGAACAATTCCGCACCAGGAGCGCATTCGCCGAGATGAGAGACAGCGGTATGAGGAGAAGGAGGAGATTGAGGAGCACCGCATCTGCAAATGCGCGCAGTGTCTGCGCCGCCCGCTGTTCGTCCGGAACGGAAATGTTGTGCACAACCGGGAAGACCATGGCAATCGCGAGCATCCCCGCGATGCCCGAGCCCAGAAGAGCAAGGAGGGCGGAGAATTCATAGCCGAGCGTGTTGAGCAGGGGTATCTGCGCGCAGGCCAGTGCCGCACCTCCATAGAGAAGGGCGGCGCGTCGTGCCGGGCGGGAAGAGAATATCTTGAGTGGATTCACGGACGGGATGAAGGGAACGGGATTGCACCCGAAGGCATGCTGTCAGAATTCTTCGCCGGAGACCCGCCGGATGTCGGCACCGAGCGCCTGCAGCTTTCGCTCGATCGCTTCGTACCCGCGGTCGATGTGATACACCCGAAGCACCTCTGTCGTACCGGATGCAACGAGACCGGCAAGGATCAACGACGCTGACGCGCGGAGGTCCGTCGACATCACCTTGGCATTCGAGAGACGCTGGACCCCTTGCACGATGGCGGCATTTTCCTTCATGTCAATGTTGGCCCCCAGTCGGACCAATTCCGGGACGTGTTTGAACCTGTCAAAATAGACCGCATCGGTAATCACGGATGTTCCCGAAGCGATCGCCATCAAGGCGGTCCATTGCGCCTGCATGTCCGTCGGAAAGCCAGGATAGATCGAGGCGGTGATATCGACAGGGCGGATCGTTTCGGGAGCGGTCAGGGTCACAGAGTTCTCCGTGACCGCGACTGTACAGCCGGCATCTTCGAGTTTTGACGATACAGCGGTAAAATGCTCAGGGTTGACGTCCGTCAGCGTCACTTCCCCCCCCGTGATCGCGGCTGCGACAAGAAACGTCCCGGCTTCGATCCGGTCGGGGATGGTCTTGACGTCTGCGGCATGGAGCGTATCCACCCCCTCGACCTCCAGCCGGTTCGTGCCGACCCCATCGATATGAGCCCCCATGGACACCAGGAACTCGGCCAGCGATGTAATCTCAGGCTCGATGGCGGCGTTTTCGATGACGGTGGAGCCCCTGGCCAGCACGGCGGCCATCATGACATTCCCTGTGGCTCCTACGCTTGACACGTCGAAGTGGATCCGGGTTCCGACGAGTCGTTTTGCCTTTGCGATGATGTACCCCCCATCGAGCTCAATCTCCGCCCCGAGCTTGCGGATTCCGTCGATATGGAGGTTGACAGGGCGCGGTCCCCAGGCGCATCCTCCCGGGAGAGACACCTTGGCTTCTCCGTACCGGGCGACAAGAGGGCCGAGAACATAGATGGACGCCCGCATCTTCTTTACATGCTCGTATGGGGCCTCGTATTTCCTGACGGCCGTCGTATCCATCTGCAGGACGTGGTTCTTGAGCTCAACCCGGACTCCCATCGAGCGCAGAAGTGCCGACATTGTGGCAACATCACGAAGAGCGGGGGTATTACGAAGGCGAAATTTGCCAGGGGCAAGAAGGGTGGCGGGCATGAGTGCCAGTGAGGCATTTTTTGCCCCACCTATCGGAACTGATCCAATGAGTCTTTCCCCCCCACGAATAACGAACTTATCCAACGATATTTCCTACGCTGTTGAACGGTCGTGTGAAGGGATAATGACAACAAAAAAGGACGGAAAGTCAATTTCCNNAGGGGAAAAGGAGGAGAGGCATGCAGCTCACCATGACCGGCGAATACGCCATTCGTGCGATGGTATTCCTGTCGTCGCTTCCATCCGGGACGACGGCCCAGATCTCAGAAATCTCGCGCGAGTGGGATATCCCCGAGAACTTCCTGCGCAAGATCGTCGCCCAACTCGCCAAATCGGGCCTCATCTCGTCGCAACGAGGCATGCGGGGCGGCGTCGCGCTCGCCCGGCCTGCCGGGCAGTTGACGCTCATCGACGTCATCGAGGCCGTGGAAGGACCGATGACATTAAACAAGTGCGTGATGAGCACTCAGTCATGCTCGAGGAGCAGCTGGTGCCCTGTCCACGTCGTTTGGTGTGACGCACAGGAGAAACTTCGCGCATCGTTGATGGCCCAATCGCTGGCGGAGCTTGCCGCGGAAGCAGTCCGGCATCATGCATCAGCAAAAGCTGCGAGACCTTTCCAGATTCCCGACAGAGACTCAACCCACTACTTCTAGGAAGGAGACGTGCCCATGGATCCTGTCTTGCTTGCCCGACTGCAGTTTGCGATGACGGTCGGGTTTCACTTCCTCTTCCCGCCGTTAAGCATCGGGCTCGGCTGGCTGCTGGTCGTCATGGAGACGATTGGCTGGCGGCGCAACGACGCCCTCTACGTGCGAATGGCGACGTTTTTCGGAAAAATCCTCGGCCTGACCTTTGCCGTCGGCGTCGCCACGGGAATCGTCATGGAATTCCAATTCGGCACGAATTGGGCCCAATACTCCAAATTCGTGGGAGACATCTTCGGAGCTCCGCTCGCTGCAGAGGGCGTTTTTGCCTTCTTCCTCGAGTCCGGATTCCTCGGATTGTATCTNNACTGCGGAACGGCCGGGCGGAGCTTACGAGTTTTGTTGAAGCAGTATTCAATCCTTCGACGCTTGTCCGCTACTTCCACACCGTGGATGCCGCGCTCGTCAGCGGGGCGTTCCTTGTCGCAGGCATCGCCGCTTACTTTCTTCTCAAAGGGAAAGAGACAGAGCTCGCCAGGAAGGCAATGAAGCTCGCTGTTGTCTTCGGCCTCATCGCATCGGTGCTCGAAGTCGCTCCGCTGGGCCACGAGCATGCCCGTCAGGTCGCACGAACGCAGCCGGAAAAATTTGCCGCCATCGAAGGACTGTACGCGAGCCAGAACGGTGCACCGGTCGTCCTCTTTGCGTACCCGCTCACGAAACCGCCGGAGCTGAAGGCCAGTCTGGAGATCCCCGGTGTGCTCAGTTGGCTCGCTTTCGGCGACCCGAATGCTCCGATCAAGGGGATCAATGAATTCGCTGCCGATGACATTCCGCCGTTGTGGCTGACGTTTGTTTCCTTTCACAACATGGTGATTCTCGGCATGTATTTCATTCTCATCATGTTTGTCGCAACGTGGAAGGTCTACCGGGGAACATTATGGGGGAATACAAAGCTCTTGAAGACCCTCCTCTGGTCCATTCCCCTGCCGCTTCTTGCCTGTCAGCTCGGCTGGATCGCGGCGGAAGTCGGCAGACAACCATGGATCGTCTATCACCTTCTCCGGACCAGTGACGCGACGTCGATCACCGTCTCCGCAGGTGAGATCCTCTTTTCCATCATCCTTTTCGGCCTCATCTATCTCTTCCTGGGGTCCCTCTACGTTTTTCTGCTCGTGAAGAAAGTGCAGCATGGACCTGAGCCCGAGAACGCAAAGGAGGTGTTCGCCTCATGAACCTGAACTCGATCTGGTTTCTCCTTGTCGGCGTGCTGATCATCGGGTACGCCATCCTCGACGGATTTGACCTTGGCGTCGGCGTGCTTCATCTCTTCGCCCGCAGCGACGAGGAACGTCGTCTCTTCATCAATGCCATCGCGCCCGTATGGGATGGAAATGAAGTGTGGCTGCTGACCGGCGGGGGGGCTCTTTTTGCGGCATTCCCTGTTGTGTACGCGACTGTCTTCAGCGGTTTTTATCTCGCGCTGGTGCTCCTCTTGGTCGCGTTGATCTTCCGGGCGGTCTCCTTGGAATTCCGCGGCAAGGTGGATTCGCCGGGATGGAGGCGCTTCTGGGATACTTCGTTTGGGATCGGGAGCCTGCTGCCGGCGGTCCTCTTCGGGGTCGCCTTCGGCAACATCCTGCGTGGGATCCCCATTGATGCAGCCGGCAATTTCACCGGCTCATTCCTCGGTCTCCTGAACCCCTACGCTGTCGGCGTCGGAGTTCTCAGTTTGGTTCTCTTTACGATGCACGGCGCCACGTATCTTGCCCTGAAGACCGACGGGGAGCTGCGCACGCGGATGATTTCCTGGGCCTCGCGCTTGTGGATCGCCTTTATCGCGCTCTACATTATCGCGACCGCCGCATCCCTTCTGACCGCCCCCTTCCTCTTTGAACGCCTCCTGGGGAACCCGCTCTTCTGGATTCTCTTCCTGCTTCTTCTCGCGGCGGGTCTCTCACACCCGATTGCATTGAAGGCGGGAGGCATCTTTAAGGCATTTCTTGCCTCGTCGCTCACCATTGCCGCCATAATCGGACTCAGTGCGCTCAGCCTGTTCCCCCGGCTTGTCCCCTCGCTGACCGATCTGCGATACAGTCTCACCATCGACAATGCATCGTCGTCGCAGGCAACGTTGACGGTGATGCTGATCATCGCTTTGATCGGCGTTCCCATTGTCATCGCGTACACATGGTTCATCTATCGCGTGTTCAAGGGAAAGGTCGTCATCGGTCCCGAGAGCTATTGACAGGCCGGAAAAGACGGGGCCCCGGTTGCCGGGGCCCCTCTTTCTTCCGCCTTTTTTCCCTCCTTCACCGCTTCTTATCAATCGCCGGCGCTACCCGCACGCGCGCAGCCGTAAGATCATCCACAGTATCGACTTCGATGCACGCCAGCTCTGTCACATCCACTGCTGCGAGAGACCCCGTTTTGCTGTCAATCACCCTCTGAAAGGCCGCTTCGTAAAAGACGTTGACCATCCCCTCGCGGACGATCATCTCATCCACAATGGAAAAGAGCGGACGGCGGCAGTCCCGGCTGAACTTCTCAATGCCGATGGATTCGCCGAACGCCTCGGCTGGCGGCACATCCTTGCCGATCTGAAGGATTTCGCGGTTGCCATCGACCCGCACTTTAATTTCCTCCTCGCCCAGCGCCTTTCCTGTGGTGACTGCCAGACAATTAGGACGACCGCTCTGGAGCAGGGCGCCGATAATCCTGTCATCAAAAACGATGTCGCTGTCAAGGAGGAGGATGTCATCATCCCCGGTTTCTTTCAGCGCAAGCCAGAAAGAGTAGATGTTGTTCGTGGCGGCGAAATCCCTGTTGTGCACAAAGGCAATATGCAGATCCTCATGATGCTCTGCGATGTCGGCGCGTATCTGAGCATCCCGATAACCGGTGACAAGAATGACGTCCGTCACGCCTTGTGCCCGCAGTCCGTCGAGCGTGCGGCCGAGGATTGTTCTCCCCCCGACATCGAGGAGACATTTTGGGATCGTGTCCGTCAGGGGGCGCAGCCGGGAGGCAACGCCTGCTGCGAGGACGATGGCTTTCATGCCGCCTCGTTCAGGTGCAGCCGGAGATCGCTGCGATGCTGCAGGAGGGAGAGGATGATGGCCCCGATATTCCCCACCACCAGAATGCCCCAGAGATAGACATCAAGACGATTGAGGAAGGAACAGATGATAAGAAACGACCACTGCGTCGTCGGTCCGAGATATGTCCAGAAGTGCATTCGCACCCTGTTCTCGCGGATGTATGCGGCAGCGTTGACGTTGGTGGCCGGCCGCTGGTCCGGTTTCTTCCCCGTCAGCCCCCGTTGGACCGCAGAGTACCGGAGATAGATCCAGATCAACCCGCGCTCCAGCGCATGTTCCTGCCGGACTTTCATTCCTTCATACGCTTCCCGGAGATTTTGCTGTTCGTCGTCGAGGATGCTTGTGCGACCCAGGACAATGTCGAGATAGCGGTTCCGGTAGAAATCGAGCAGTCCCGACTGGATGGCGTTGCTGAACCCCGCGGCCGCGGTCAGCAGCCACATCAACAGGAGGTGATCGGACCGGCATGCATAGCCGATCCCGATGCCCACGTAGGCGGCAAGGCTCGCGGTATAGTCCGCAACTCCATCGAGAATTCTTCCGATCGGCGTCCCCGCGTGTTTCAANNGATCCCCAGGACCATCGACGCGAGCGTCAACTGATTGGGAGTGATCTGCGTGTGGTAGATGGCTTTGACGAGCACAAACGCCAGGGGCCGGTAGAAGACGAGATCGAGAACCTCTTCAACGGAAATCGCCTTCAGGCCCTTTTTGAATTCTTCGAAGAGCGTCATTCGCAACCAATCAGGTGAAGTAGGACGTGATGGCATTGATGACCATCTTGTTCTGCTCACGTGTGCCAATCGTGATGCGGATATGGCTGTTGAGCAGCGGCTCCTCCATGAACTTGACGATCAGCCCCTTCTGCTTCAAGGCTGCCTGCAGTCCTTCCTTATGCTTCGCCGGGATCTCCACCAGGATGAAGTTCGCTTCGGACCGGAAGACCGTGCAGCCCGGAATTCTTCCAATCTTCTCGTAATACTCTTCTTTATCCTCCCACATGGTTCGCGCGATCCCCTGGTAGTACGTTGTTGCATCCAGCGCTGCAATGGCGATCTCTTCGGAGAGCCGATGGTAGCCTAGGTACCTGTTAGCGAACTTCCCCAATTCCGCCATTTCCTTCCCCACAACGGCAAAGCCGATTCGCATGCCGGCCAATGCATAGTACTTGGAGAACGTTCGTGCCACCATCAGGCGCGGGTGCGATTCAACCAAATCGTTGATGTAGTCGATTTTGCCGTGGTACGCGTAGGCTTCATCCATCACGACGACGGCGTCTTTGAACTCCGTCAGGACATCTTTGAGATCGGTCAGGCCGAGGGCGTTGCCGGTGGGATTGTTCGGTGAGCTGATGAAGACGATCGCCGGCCGTTCACGCCGGTACATCTCCTTCATTCCCGGGACATCGTACAGGAAGGATTTCTCAGCTTTGATCATGGGGTATTCGATGCTGATCCCGCCCACTTCCGCTGCGATCTTCTTGTAGTACCACCACGAATAGGCGGGAATCATCAGTTTCTGATTCTTCTGGAGATAACACTGGATGGTCTGTTTCAGCAGATGTTCCGCACCATAGCCGAGAATGATCCGGTCCTCCGCCAGTCCAAAGTCATGGGCAAGGCGGGCAGAAAGAATGCCTTTGCTCCCCGTAGTGAAGGAACGGTCGTACCAGCTCAGTTTTGTGAGGTCCGCCTTCTTCAGCACCTCGAAACACGCCGGCGCGGGACCATAGTTATTCTCATTCCTATCCAGGTACACAACGTTGTTGCTCATGATTTCTCTCGCGTTCTTGGTTGGTAGCGTTGAGGGAGGGCGTAGTTCTTCAATATAGCGATTCCGTCTTTTGGAAACCACTTCTTCCCGTCCGGGCAATTATTGCGGAATGACCCATATTGTCGGAGCATAGGTAACATCATTTCTTGATTCTCTTTCCTTCCGGGGGTATATTGGGAGATGGTTTTTCCCCGTATTCCCTTCCCAGTCGGCGCCGTTCTCCTTCTCCTTTCCCCGGTGCAACTCTGGGCCCAGATTTTGCTTGTGGATGATCTTCATCGCACGGTCACCCTGGCGGCGCCGGCGCGCCGCGTCGTTTCCCTCGCCCCGAGCGTGACAGAGACCCTCTTTGCCATCGGAGCGGCGGATCAAGTCGTCGGGGTGACGGACTACTGCAACTATCCTCCTGAAGCACGGCGCAAAGCTCATGTCGGTGGGATGATCAACCCCAGCATTGAGGCCCTTCTCGGACTCAACCCGGACCTGGTTGTTCTGAGCATGGAGGGGAACATGCGGGAGGACTTCCGGCGCCTGACATCTTTGGGGGTTCCCCTCTTCATCACGAACCCCCGCACGCTCGGCGGAATCTACCGCTCGATCGAACAGCTCGGAATGCTCACCGGCCGGGCGGACAGCGCCCACCGGCTTGTGCAGCAACTTGCTGCGCGGGAGCGCGCGGCCCGCTCGCGTGCTCCGCAATCGCCCGTGCGGTCGCTCTTCGTTGTATCAGTGGAACCTCTCATGGTGGCGGGACGGAATACTTTTATGCATGAATTGCTGACTGCCGCAGGGGGAACAAACCTCGCCGCGTCCACCCGAGGGACGTACCCAACCTACAGCCGCGAAACACTTGTTGCCAATGACCCTGATGTCATTTTCATCACCTCGGATGCCATCGCGTCGACCGCGTCCATCGACGCCATGTTCCCGGAATGGAGAATCACCTCCGCGCTCCGCCACAAGCGCGTGTACCTCGTGGACGCGGACATGATGACGCGTCCGGGTCCGCGCGCCCTCGATGCCCTCGAAGAGCTCGTCCACTTGCTGACGACACCCCCATGACGCCANNGGACTGCTCAGCGCCCATTTCGGCTGGAAGCCCTATTTCGAATCAGTGGAGGACAACCCATATCTGAGCGACTTCTACGCCGACATGAAGAGGTGGTCATTCAACCTGCAGGTCTATTTTCTGTCGAACAGATTCCGGAGTCACAAGACGATTACGGAGGGACCATCATCCGTTATCCTCGACCGCGCCATTTACGAAGACGCTGAGATCTTTGCCCGGAATCTCTACGAGATCGGCAACATGGAAAAGAGGGACTACGACAACTACGTGGCCCTCTACGGCGTGATGACGGAATACCTGCGGGCTCCGGACCTTCTGATCTACCTTCGCGCCACCGTGGACACGCTGATGCATCAAATATCGCTCCGGGGGCGCGATTTCGAGCAAGGCATTCGACGCGAGTACCTCGAGCAGCTCAACAGGCATTACGAGGCATGGATCACCCGCTATGCGCTCGGACCCCTTCTCGTCGTGGAATCGGATGAGCTCGATTTCGTGAACAACAAGGAAGACTTTGCCGCCGTCGTGAGGTTGATCGAGGGAAAGCTGAAGAGGTCGCAGCGACGGTGATGCGGGGGCCGTTCAGAAGAAGAACATGTCGATGCCGACGACGACGAGAAGGAGGGCGTAAATCTTTCTTGCGGTCGATCCCTGACTTTTGACCGCCAGAGACGCCCCGGCTCGCTGTGCAACAACGCTTCCTACAGCAACGGGCAGGGCGCGGATGAAGTCCACGAACCCGACACTTCCGCCGCGCAGAAACTCATTCCCCCATCCGAAGATCACATAGCCGATGACCCCTCCCGCTCCGATCATGGCGGCGGTGAGGCCGGCGGCGATGACCGCTTTCTTCAGCGGGATGCCCAGTGTGGAGAGAAAGACAGGGATGACGAGAAACACTTCTGCCACACCCGCCAGCGAAGCAATGACGCCACAGGCGGCGATCATGCCGATGGATCCCGGCGTGCTCCCCGATGCCACTGTTTCCTTTTTCCCCTTCTTGCGGGGACTCAGAACGGCGATGGCGCCGTAGATCACTGCGGCCGCAACGACTTTTCTGAGAGTGCTCCCTTCCAGGCCGGCGGCAATCGCGCTCCCAACAAGCGCACCGGCGGCCCCTACACCTCCGAGAAGGAGCGCAGGGCGCCATTCCACCTGCTTCTCCTTGAGGGGTGTGGAGATCCCCGCGACGGATGTCACCACCGCCACAAGCATGCTTGTGCCGATCGCGATATGCATCGCGACAAGCGTCGACGCGCCCGCCTCGTGGAGCACGGAATAGAAGACGGGAACAAGGATAATCCCGCCTCCGACGCCTAACCATCCGGTCAGCAGCCCGCTGAGGCCGCCCGCCGCGAGCAGGAGGAGGGCTTCAAGGAATCCCATCAGAAACCCAGTTTCTTGTTCAAGAGCGATCGATCCTTCAGCAATCCCTCTGCTGCAGTCACCTGCGCATCATCCTTGAGTGAAGACTCTATCCTGCCGTGTTCACCCTTCGCGCGCGCCATCAGTTCGATACTCAATTCCGACACAATCCTCTCTTTGTACCGGTCGAATCCCCGCGTGTTCTCCTTTCGCAGCGCAACGGAGAGGAGATCGAGATCGTTCAGCACGTCTTTGTTGTAATGTGAACGGTCTGCGATCTGCCGAAGCTCCTTCAATTTCTGTTCGGTATCTTCCTGGAAGTCGAATTTCTCGCGGACGAGGAACTCTTTGAAGTCGTCGAGAATCGCATCGTTGATCGCCGTGACAGGAGCTCCCTGGTGCGAAGCAAGAAAGGTATTGACAAATTTGAAGAAGAGGGCCTTGCGGAGCAGATCGCGGACCATGGGGCCGGGGTCTTCAAAGTTGACGACGGAATCCGGCGTGATGCCGCCAAACTCGTGGACCGCACGGCCGTGCGCTGTCTTGAATTCGCGCCTCAAACTGTCCGGTACGGTGGCAAAGACGCCATTCTTGTCCCGGTGCATATAGTCGATTTCCTGGATACTTCTTCCGCTCGGCGTGTAGTAGCGGGCGGTCGTAATCTTCAACTGCGCACCGAAGTTCAGAGGAAGTATCGTCTGCACCAATCCTTTGCCGAAGGTCCTCGTACCGACGACCAACGCCCGATCGACATCCTGCAGCGCCCCCGCAACAATTTCGCTCGCGCTTGCGCTCCCGCGGTCGGTAAGGACGATCATCGGAGTCGTCTGCAGGAGCGGCTCTTCGGAGGAGATGTACGTTTTGTCGGCTTCCGCCCGGCGTCCTTTTGTACTCACAATTTTCGTCCCTTTGGGGACAAATTTGCTGACAACGTCCACGGCGGCATCCAGAAGCCCGCCGGGATTCCCCCGCAGATCGAGGATGATACCCTTGACCTCGCCTTTGATCTTCAACTCCTTGATCGCCTGGTGGACCTCGTCCCCCGCCTTTCGCGAGAATCGTTCCAGCCGGATGTAGCCGATCCCATCGTCAATGAAATCAACGTACGTCACGTTCTTTACCTGGATCTCCTCGCGGATCAGGGTGAAGTCGAGCGGTTTGGTGATTCCTTCCCTTTCGATGACCAAGCGGATCTCTGTTCCCGGTTCGCCGCGGGTCAGCATACGGATTTCGTCCGGCTTCTTGGATCCCACCGTTATCGCGTCGACCTGGAGAAGCCGGTCTCCCGGCTGGATTCCCGACCGCTGCGCTGAATAACCATCCATGACGGTGATGATCTTCAGTACGCCGTCGCGGACGCCGATGGTCACGCCGATGCCGCCGTAGGTGCCGTTGGTCAGCAGGTCCACCTCGTCCCCGTCTTCCTTGTCGATGTACACCGTGTATGGGTCAAGGGATCCCAACATTCCTTCGATACCGGCTTGCATGAATTTTTCCGGATCGACTTCATCGACATAGTTGGCCGCGATCTCCTTGTACACACGGCCGAAGACGTCGATGCTCTTGTTCATCTTGAAAAAGATGTCGCTGTCCGGCATGACAACGAATCCCGCGCACGCGATCACAAGGACTCCGCCGATGGCAAGAATCCCCAGACGCGACAATGTCTTTCCCCTCTTCATCCCCATCATGATTCTTCCTGTCCCTCCTTCTTCAATAGATGTTGTCGATTGTCGACCACGTCCGCGATCTCCTGTGCGATATCATCCACGCTTCTCATGCCATCCACCACGACGAACCGTTTCGGTTCTTCCGCCGCCATCGACAGGTATCCGTTGTGAACGCGGGCGAAGAATTCACGTCCGGCACTTTCCATTCTGTCAAATTCAGTTTTCGACGCGTGCTTGCGTTTCTCGATCTCCTCGATGGTGATATCCACGAGAACCGTGAGGTCCGGCACAACTCCCGCGGCGGCGAGGGTGTTGATGCCGCGGATCGTTGCAAGGTCGAGCCCCCGCCCGTACCCCTGGTAGGCGGTGGTGGAATCATAGTAACGATCGCACACCACGATCTCTCCTCGGAGAAGCGCCGGATGGATTACCTGGCGGACAAGCTGGGCACGGCTGGCGGAAAAGAGGAAGAGCTCTGATGCCTCGCTCAGTTCAAGATACTTCTTGTCCAGCAGGATCTCCCGGAGCCGTTCCGAGATGACGGTACCGCCCGGCTCGCGGATGAAGCGAACGGGGGCATGCGCGCGCACGCGAAGGTGGTCGACGAGCAGGCGTGCCTGCGTTGTCTTCCCGCTGGAGTCCAATCCTTCGAAGGTGATAAACATGATGTCAACATAACTATTTTCGTTGCGTCTTGCAAACGAACTGTGCCGGCGTTCCCTTGCACCTTACTCCCATTTTGAGTAGATTTTCAACATCCGTATGCGCAACGACACCAAGTGAGAGGCGCCACCCGCTTCAATGCCTAAATCATCACGGCCACATACGGCTCCTTCCTCCCCCACTCCTTCCCGCAGCGACAAGCGCAAGCTCGACTCCCGTGCCGAGGACTCCGCAATCATTGCAGAGGCCCTGGCAGGCGACGATCGCGCTTACCAGAAGTTGATGGACAAGTACCACGATGCGATCTTCAACTTCATTTACCGCATGGTGCACGACCGTGTCCAGGTCGAGGATTTGACACAGGAGGCATTCATCAAAGCCTTCGCGTCTCTGAAGCGCTTCAATGAGGAATATGCATTTTCGACCTGGTTATACAAGATCGCCACCAACAACTGCATCGACTTCATCCGGAAGAAGAAGCTTCAGATGTTCTCCATCGACAAGCCCATTGAGGCCAAGGACGGGGACTATACCTTTGAGCTTCCCGATGAGACATACGAACCCGACAAGGGGATCATCGCAGACCAGAGGGCGGCGATGCTTCAAGAGGCGATCAACGGCCTTCCCGAGAAGTACGGGACCGTGATCCGGCTTCGTCACGTTGAGGAGCGGAGTTACGAAGAGATCGCAAAGCAGTTAAAATTGCCCATTGGAACTGTGAAAGCCCACATTTTCCGGGCCCGGGAGCTTCTGTACAAACAATTACGGGGAAAAATCAGGCATTATTAGGCCCGTAACTCTCTTTGTTTCTTTCCGTACAATCCCAGAGAGAATATCCTCTATCTATAATGAAGAGGTTCGGCGTGCGAGTCCGAATCCATCGTATTGGCATTTGTGCTCTTGCAGCGGCAGGCGTTTTTGCCGCTTCCCTTGAAGTGCGTGCACAGGATGACTCGCCCCGTGAAGCGAGCCGAACAACCGAGAAAGAGCTGAAGATCGTCCTGAGCGCGTCCATGGGATCATTGACCGTGGGCCGCGGCGAGCCGGAGAAGGTGTTCGCGTTGGAGGGCGGATCCGGACAGAATGGCGCGGCGGCGGCAGTTGCCGACTATTCCATTCGCAATCGCGTTGGGTATCTTGATGTGACGTTGGGAGAGGCGGAAGACGGAGAAGGAAGCCACAAGAAGTCGTTCAAGATAACGCACTTTGATGGAGGGAATTGGACTCTCCGTCTGAGCGAGGGTTTGCCGATTTCCTTTGACGTTGAGTTGGGGATGGGGAAGGGGGTATTCAATCTGACGGGCTTGAAGGTGAAGGATTTCAATCTTTCCACCGGTGCAAGCGATGTGAGTGTGGCGTTTGACGAACCGAACGAGGCCACAATCGAAACGATGAGCATCGAATCGGGGGTGAGCAAGTTTGAAGGACGGAACCTATGCAACGCAAGGTTCCGGCGCTTTCATTTTCAGGGTGGGGTCGGCGCGTACACGCTGGACTTCGGAGGCGAACTGAAGTCGGAAGTGGATGTTGACGTGGAAGTTGGTCTTGGCGTGATGACGATCTATGTGCCGTGGGAAACGGGCGTGCATTTGACGTATGAGAAGAACTGGGTATCGCACATTGATTGCGGCGACGACCTGGACGCGAAGGGGGACAATGAATACATCAGCGCGAATTATTACTCCGCCCCCGGAAAGATGAACATTCATATTGATTCGGGTATGGGGGAAGTGAAGGTACGGCGTCGGTAATGAGAGGACGCGGGAAAATCAGAAGTGCTCTCCGCAGAAATGGCATAGGCCTGAAGGAAGCGGGTCAGATTCCCCAGAGCGTGAACCAACCCCACATCGATGGATGACTGAAGTCCGCCGACTTGATCATGCCGAGCTGTGCGTTGTGATACGCAACGCGCGGTGTGCTTCCCTCCAGCAACGATGTGTAAAACAGCTCTCCGAAAATCTTCTTCGCTTTGCGCGTCGGGGGATGAGACGTGAAGACGACTTCCTGTACCCCATCGGCGAGAAAGACGTACGGTTCAATCGGATGGATGCCGAACCG
>PMNE01000017.1:0-11045 GCA_003162635.1 Ignavibacteriota bacterium | reverse complement strand
TGCTCTGCAACGTACCCCCCGGGACGGAGGGGCCCCCTCAAGAGCACGTGCATGGGAAACCAGGGGAGCTCCCTCGGGAGCACGACGATCAGATTCTGCACCCCCGCCACAGCTCCCTCAAGAGGACGAATGAATGCTTCGGCAAGAGGACCGTTGAGCTCTCGCAACCGCTGGTCGATCGGGGCCCGTTGTGCGGCGGAAGAATCGGCCAGTTCCTCCCTCTTGCGGAGCAGTTCCGAAAACTCGCGGGACAGATCGAACACCCGGTCCTTTTCGAATGCTGCCACCTGGACGACACTTTTCCCGCCGGTGACGACGAACGCGTACAGCGCGCGGCGGGCAAGAAGATGGCGCACGAATGCGGTTCCGGGGGGAAGGGCCTTCTGAATCCCGGCAACGGTCACCGAGCTTACCTGCACGAATGGCTCGATGGCCTTCCGCGATTGTGCCGCCGCCGCGGTAGCGGCGTGCCACCTGTTGTGATATCTGTCCACCGCCGCCCGGACACTATCAAGAAGATCCCGGTGTTCATTCTTCACCGCCGCCAGCGCAACAAGCTCGCGCTGCGCACCGATGAAGCGGCCCCGTTCCGCCGTGCATGTTTCAAGAAGCGTTCCGCCCGCCTCCGCCGGTAACACCACATTCATTCCGCTCAGCGCATCAAACATGTCCCGGCTGTCGCGCCGGTCGGCATACTGCAGCGCTTCGTCGTATCTCCCAAGCTGCAACAGGATATCGATCGCATCATCATACCATGGCGTTCGCCGCGTGCCGAAAAACGCCTGTTCACAATCAAGCGTCAGATCTCCGGCGCCTCGTGTCGCTGTCGCGGCTTCACTCTGGTCGACGGCTTTCTTGTAGTAGTCCAGGGCATCGTTGGGTTGATTGGTCCTCTCATAAAAATGCCCAAGGGAAAGCAGCGCATACGCTTCTCCCGCGGCGTACGACAGCCGCTCGAAAACGTCTCGTCCGGCCCTGTAGTTCTTCTCGGCCTGCTCTCGCGAGGATTCCTGTTGACAGTGCCCCATCTGCACCAGCAAGTACCCTTCGGCAATCATGTTGCCGAATGCATAGGCGGAGGCATAGGCGGCATGGTAGAACCGAAGGGCATCGGGAAACTGACGCCGCTCTAAATAGAGGTTCCCCACCCGGATGAGCGCCTCGAGACGGAGAACCGATGCTCCCTTCGTCCTGTCCGCCCGGCGGAGGCACTCGGCATAATTGCTCAGCGCATCCTGCATCCGGCCCGCACCTTCGAACGCCATTGCCAGATGGAGCGACGCACTGATTGCAAGGAGTGAGTCCTGCGACTGGTCGGCAAGCATGAGGGCGTTCAGGAAATCCTCGGCCGCACGGTCGTACAACTGCACATCGTACTTCCCCATCCCCGACTCCAGCAGCACCGCTCCCTGGTGCGCCACATCTCCCGCCGCCACGTACGTCTGCATCAATTCGCGCAGAACCTGGGCCTCATCTTCATCAGCGTCGATCGCCCTTGCGCAGGGAAGCATCGCCCATTCGATGCTCCGCACGCCGTCCTCATCGTGGAAGACCCGCGCGAGACGGAGCGCCTCTGTGTACATGGTCCACGCCTTCCGCTCGCTCCCCATCTGCCGGTGGAGGGCGGCAACGGCAAGCGTCACTCCGCGTGCCGATGCGCGGTCGGATATTTCTTTCGATGCCTCCAGCGATTGTCCATACCAATCGAACGCGCTGTCGAACGACGCCGTTGCGATCGAAAGCTCCGCCAGCATTCGCGTCTCTTCGGCCACACGCTCCTTCCGTCCGATCTGGCGATCGAGATCCAACGCTTCAAAAAGCGCCTGCCGCGCGCCGAGGGAGTTGCCCTGAGAGAAGAGAAGCCGCGCCTCATCGCGCCGTGCATCGGCGCGGCGCTGTTCAGGCGTCGGTTCCCTGCTGCAACCGGCGCATGCGAGGAGCGTACACGTCAGGAGAAGCGAGGGAACTATTCGTGAAGGGAGAATGAGCATGTTTTCTTCAGCGGCCAAGAGCCCGGAGCATGCGCTCCGGGTAATTTGTGATCACGGCATCCACTTCCCGCCGGCAGGCAGCGGCAAGATGGTCGCGGGTCTGGATCCCATAGACCGCTACCGCAACGCCCGAACGATGCGCCGAGCGTACATAACGCTCCCGGAGTTGGGTACGGCTGCAAATGAAGGCACTTGCCCGCGCACGCCCCGCAAGTCGCGCCGCGGAATACAACCGGTCCCGCACGGGCATGTAGAGCGTCCCGGTATGGACCGACGGATCAACGGCGCGAAGCCGGCGGAGAAACCTGTGGTTGAACGATGAGACCAGAACGGTTCCGGCGCGACTGTTTTCCTTGAGAAGAAGCACAAGGGTCTCCTCGAAAACGACTCCCCCTCGCCTGTCCCTGTCGGTCTTGACNNACACGCCCCCGGCCGTTCGACGTCCGTCCCAGCACACGGTCATGGTGGACGACCAACTGGCAATCCCGCGTCATCCGGACATCAAATTCGATCATATCCGCCCCGGCTTCAGCGGCCATCCGGAAGGCGGCCATCGTGTTCTCCGGGGCCGATCCGGAACTGCCTCTGTGCGCCACCACCAGCGGCCCCTTTTTTCCCTCCAGGATCATTGCTTCCCTGAACCCCGGAGCAAGACCTTGATCTCCCGGCTGACCACATCGATGGATCCGGCTCCATCCACCTTGATGACAACACCGCTCGACGTATAGAAATGAATGATCGGCGCCGTCGTCGAGTGGTAGAGCTTCAGCCGTTCGCGGACCGTTTCCTCCCGATCGTCGTCCCGTTGCGCCAACGGCGTTCCGCACGAGGGACACGGATCCCCCGCCGCAAGGCCGTCCACGTCCCTGTTGTAGACCCCGTTATCCTTCGTGCAGACAAGGCGGCTTGTGATGCGACGGATGACTTCCTCGTCGTCCACAGCGAATTCGATCACCTTAAAATCGCGGATGCCTAACTCTTCGAAGATACGCGAGAGGGCCTTTGCCTGCGGCAGGGTGCGGGGAAAACCGTCGAGAATGAAACCGCGTGCTACGGCCGGGGAAGCGAGCATATCCCGGACGATCCCGATCATGATGTCGTCGGGGACGAGACCTCCCGCATCCATGATCGCCTTCGCCTGCCGCCCCAGGGGTGTTCCCGATGCGACGGCCTTCCGGAGAAGATCCCCTGTTGAGATGTGTGGAATGTTGAATGCTTCGGAAAGAAGTTTCGCCTGGGTTCCCTTCCCTACGCCGGGAGGGCCAAACAGAAGAAGCTGCATGATGGTGAGTCCTTCGTGTCAGTGTTGGATGAACAACAACGTGAAAATGACTTCCGGGAACCGGAGCCGCCCCTATGCCGCCCCTTCCCCCGACGGGGCCCGCAAGCGCCGGTGCGCCGCCCCATGTCCCGAAATCACGGCAAGCTGCCCGCACGCCGCTGCAATGTCTTCCCCGGCGCTGCTTCGCACCATGACGGTGAGATGTGCATTGCGAAGGCGCTCGACATTCTCTTCGATCCGGGGAGAGGGACGAAGTGTTGCCGCAATGCCGGAGGGATGGACGAACCCGATGGCGTGAAACGGAATAACGTTCACCTTGCAAGGCACACGCCGCGCAAAAGCAATGAGTCGGTCAACCTCATGGTCGGAATCGTTGATGCCGTCGAAGAAGATCACTTCGTAGGTGACCCTCGCCTTCGTCTTCTTGTAGTAGTGCTCAATTGCCTCGCCAAGCGCGGCCAGGCCGAAATTCTTCGTGATCGGCATCAGCGATGCACGCGTCTTCTCCACGGCGCTATGCAATGAGAGGGCGAGTTTCACCCTCCGGTGCTCATCCCCCATCCGCCTGATCCGGTCGGCCCGTCCGGCGGTGGAAATCGTGACTCTCTTTGCGCCAATTCCGGCCCCCGCGACGATGATGTCGGCCGCGGTCATCACCGCATCATAATTGAGGAGCGGCTCCCCCATTCCCATGAAGACCACATTCGTGATCCGCTTCCGGACCATCCGTTTCGCCTCCAGCACCTGCGCGACGATCTCTCCCGCCGTCAGGTTCCGGAGAAACCCCATCGCGCCCGTCGCACAGAATGCGCAATCCAGCGGGCACCCGACCTGCGTGGAGACGCACAGTGTGAGCCGCCGCTGCTCATCATCCGACGTCCCCCCGTCGCGAAAAGCGGACGCGGGCGGAATGAGGACGCTCTCGATCTGTGCGCCGTCCCCCAGGGCAAAGAGGATCTTCACTGTCCCATCGCTCGCCGATCTGCGCTGCGCCGCGGTGGTCACCCCTTCAATCACCGCTCGCTCGTCCAGCCGGCGGCGGAATTCCTTGCCAAGATCCGTCATCGCGTCGAACGAGGTTGCCCCCTTGGCATACAGCCAGGTGAAAAGCTGCCCCCCCCGGTAGGGCCGCTCGCCGATCTCCTCCGCAAACGCGGAGAGCTCCTCACGGGTCATTCCCAGCAAATTAGTCTTCGCACCGCGCATAGATGAGTAGAAGCTACGAAAGAACTTCCCCTCACGCAAACACAAAAAAGCCGCCCGGTCAAACAGGCCGGGCGGCGCGGAGAGCTTCGGACAAACGAGATTAGATTCCTATCCCTACCCCGACTGTCGCCACCGGCTGTGCTGCAAGGGAATAGTCGGCATTGATCTTGAGTATGAGCAGATTGACAGCGAATCCGACGGTCAGCCGGACGTTGTTCTTTCCAGTGAGATCGAACGAGATCGGTTCGCTCACGGTGATGGTTGGATGGGTGGGGTCGGCAGCGATATTCGGATTTGGCGCCGTATAGTTCGCCGTATAGCTGAAGGACATCGTCGACGATTCATACCCGAGACCGCCATAGAGGGTCAGGATGGAGAACGATTTCGATACTTGCGCCCCGATCGTGAACGCCTTGGTGGTCACGATATCACCCAGCGTCATGCTTTGGTAGGCAACCATGGCGGAGAGATCCACCGGCAGGGCGGGAACATAACGGCTGATGGAGTGTTGAACACCGATTCCGAAAAACCCGAAATCGCCCATGTTCTGCACGGGGACCCTCGGAAGCCACCGGATCATCAGACGCGTCCCGAAGAAATTGCCGATGGAAATATGCGGAACAGCCATGGGAGCCGTCTTGAGATCGAATCCCTGCGCATAGGTCTCCGGTGAAACGGTTCGGCCATTAAAAATACCGGTATTGCTGATCGGGACCTCGATCTTATCGCCCACCACCGTCGGGATGACTTGCGCTTTTCCGTCCCAGATCGACTTCATGGTGAACGTGCGTGCGTCGTCCGGAATCGGAAGGAGCATGGCCTTGACGCCGATGAAGATATCGACGCCATCCGAGACGTTCGCAGTGCTGTACCAGCCTGAATTCAGGCTCGCTCCAAAGGCATCGCCGATCGGCTTGGTGTATCCTGTCGCGTAGTTGAGACCGAACTCGCGCAGTCTGTCTTCCAGCGATTGAGCGTGTGAAGTCGCAACCAGCGCGACGACCGCACAGAGGGCAAGCAGCAATGGGTAGATCCTCTTCATACAAGGCTCCTCGAAAGATTGGTGATGGAGAACGAAGTTGCGTGGAGCAAATATAGCAATCTCGTCAGCAGAAGCAACCGAAATGGGGTTTGTCGTCCCTGTGTGTGATCTGCCTCACCTGTNNGAAGCCGATCGTCTTTGCATGGAGGGCCTGGCGGTGTATCATCGCCAGCAGGCGTTCCACCTCGGCCTTCTGCTTCGGCCCACCCGATCCCCAGACGATGTGCCGGCCATTATATGTCGGGTCACCGAATACGGGATGATGGATGTGCGCAAGATGGACCCGGATCTGGTGGGTTCTTCCTGTCCGGAGTTTCAGCCGAAGCAGGGAAAGGTACTCAAATTGCTCGAGGACCACATACTCGGTCGCCGCAGTTTTCCCGGCGGCGACGACGGCCATCTTTTTCCTGTCGGATTTGCTCCGCCCCAGATTTGCTTCGATGAGTCCCGAACGCTCTGTGAAGCGTCCCCAGACGATCGCCTGGTATTCCCGCGCGATCGTCCGTTGGGCGAATTGCTTTGCAAGACGGGCATGGGCGACGTCGTTTTTCGCCGCGACCATGATCCCCGAAGTGTCTTTGTCAAGCCGGTGGACGATGCCGGGCCGGGCGGGGTCGTTCAACGAAGAGAGTGCCCTGCAGTGGAAGAGGAGCGCGTTGACAAGCGTTCCTGTGTGGTTCCCATATGCCGGATGTGTCACCATCCCTGCCGGCTTGTTGACGACAACGACATCGCCGTCTTCATACACGATATCGAGCGGAATGTCTTCCGGAAGGGCTTTCTGCGGAGGGGGTTTCGGGAGCGTGACCTGAATGATCTCCCCGGGAGAGACGCAATGGCTGGGACGGACCTGTTTCTTGTCGACCAGGACGGTTCCTTCACGGATGCCGCGTTGCACCTTCGTGCGCGTGGCGTTTTCCACGTGGTTCGTCAGGTAAACGTCGAGCCGTTCTTTTTTCTTGCCGGGAGGAACAATAATCTCGAATGTGTACGGCATGAGAGATCGCCAGGGAAGGACAATCGGACTGACCGCAAAGCCAACGCGCAGGGGACGAACGTCCGGAGCGTTGTCTCCTGAGCTACGACCTGTTCCTATGCTCCCGGATCTTCCCCGCAGCAGAGGGCCCGGGATCTGCAGGAGCGTTCTCGGGTTCCTTGCCGACCGATCGATGAAAGATGAGGAGAAGGAGCACTCCTATGGTGACGGCGCTGTCGGCAATATTGAAGACCGGCCACCGCGACATGTGGTAGCCCAGGATGTTCACATTGAAAAAGTCGACATCGAGAAAGTCCACCACGCGGCCGTAGAACAACGGGCCGTCGCCGTACAGAACACCGTAGAAGAGGCGGTCGATCAAATTCCCGACAGCCCCTCCCAGGATCATGGCGAGGGAAATGCGGAACCCAAGAGGCTCCTTCCGTGCTGTGTACAGGTAGGCAATGATGGCAATGCTGGCGGCAAGGGAGAACAAGGAGAAGAACAACTTCCCTCCGACATCGATCCCGAAGGCCATGCCGGGGTTCTCAATATACGTCAGCCGGAAGAAGTCGCCGATGATCGGCCTGCTAGAGCCGTACGGAATGCCCTGCCATGAAATACCGAGCGCCGGCAGAGAGAGACCCTTCACCAGGAGCTTGGAGACCTGGTCGGCCAGAACAATGGCAACGGAGAAGAAAAGAACCCGCACGCGCTACTTTCCTGCCTTTCGTTGCGCGAGGGCGACACGTCCCCGTTCGCACGGCATGCCGGTGTTCTTATATTCTGCGCATGTCTGGGCGGTCGGCACCGCCTCAAGGCGTTCCTTGGGAACCAGCAGCCCGCACTCCTTGCAGACACCGTAGGTCCTTGTCTCGATCCGGGCCAGGGCGTCGTCAAGCTGGTTGATGAATTTGCTCCCGCGGGAGGCAAAAAGAAATGTCTTCTCCCGCTCCATCGCGTCGGTGCCCTGCTCCATGTGAAGGGAATAATTGGAACTCTCGCTGACGTATTCGCCTGTCGTTACGTCCATCATGCTCTCCTTCAGCGAGTCGAGTTCCTCCATCGTTTCCTTCTTCTTCCCCTGGATCAGCTCTTTGAAGTGCTTCAGCTTCTCCGGACCGTACACGCGCGGTTCCGCTGCAACCGCCGCTGCCAGCTTGGTATCCGCCGCCTTGCGGGGTGGGTTCTTCTCCGCGCGGACGGCAGGAGTTTTCTTCGCCGAAGACTTCGCCTTTTTCGCCCTTTTGGCGCGGGCCGCGGCCTTTTCCTTCATGATCTGTACCGTGTTTTTCGCGGCCGTCTTGGAACCCTTCTTCGCTGGCATTGCCGTCTCTGCTCCTAAGTTGACGATATCTTACTGCCGTGCGTGACGCGTGATGTGCACGGTGATCTTCTCATCGTTCAGATCGAACCGCGTTCCGTCACCGTTGATTGTGGGAGGCGCCGTTACTTCGTCCGCCAGTGTTTCACTCTTGATATAGTCGATCAGGGAAAAGAGCGTTTCCGTCATCGCCTCCGAGGCGACAAATTCAATCGCAATCCGGTCGGTCACGGCAAACCCCGAATCCTTCCGCAGGTTTTGAATGCGGTTCACAAACTCGCGGGCAACCCCCTCCGCGATCAAACCGTCGGTCAACGTGGTGTCCAGCGCGACAGTCAGTGCGCCGTCCGACTCCACCAGCCAGCCGGGCATGTCTTCCCGGAGGATCTCAACGTCTTCCCGGAGGATGGTCGCCGACGTGTCGACAACATCGAGGGAGAGCGAACCGTCCTTCTCCAGCATGGCGATTTCCGCCCCGCTGAGTTCCTTGATCCGTGCCGCAATCTGCTTCGCGCTCTTGCCGTACTTTGGTCCGATCGACTTGAAGTTGGCTTTTGCCTTCTTGTTCACGAGGCCTGAGTCGTCGGTGACGTATTCGAGCACCTTGACATTCACCTCTTCACAGATCACGCCGGCCATGCGTTCAAGGTCGTTCCTGTCATGATCGCCCGACACCGGAATGATGATCCTCCGGAGCGGCTGGCGGACTTTGAGATTCGATTTCATCCGCATCGCGCGGACAAGCATCACCACTCGCTGTGCCTTCTCCATCCTCTGTTCGAGTTCCTTATCGATCTCCTCCGACGCCGTTTCCGGCATCATGGAGAGGTGGACGGATTCGAACGGTTCCCGCTTTGTGATGCTGTTCAGGTTCCGGTAGATCTCATCGGCAAGGAAAGGGGCAAATGGCGCCATCATTTTCGCTACACCNNTTCCTGCGAACATACCAATTGGACAATTGATCGATGGTGAAGTCGCCCACGCTCCGCGCCGCCTTGGTGACATCGTACGCCTCCATGAAGGAGGTGTATCGCCCGATGAGGGAATTCAGCTCGGAGATGATCCAACGGTCGATTTCCGGCCTCTCCGCGGCAGGAATGCGGGACTCACCGTATGCGAACCCGTCAATGTTCGCGTACATGGCGAAGAAGGCGTACGTGTTCACCAGCGTGCCGAAGAACTTCCGCTGGACCTCTCGTAATCCCTCCTCATCGAACATCGTCGGCCGCCACGGCGGACTGGTCGTCACGAGGTACCACCGGGTGGCGTCGGCGCCGTATTGCGCCATGATCTCGAATGGGTTGACGGTGTTCCCTTTCGACTTGGACATCTTCTGACCGTCCTTGTCGAGGATCAACTCGTTCACCATCACGGTTTTGTACGCCGGCTTCTTGAACAGGAACGTACCGATGGCGTGGAGGGAATAGAACCATCCCCGGGTCTGGTCGATCCCCTCGGAGATGAAATCCGCCGGATACTGCTCTCCGGAATCGATCAACTCCCGGTGTTCAAACGGATAGTGCCATTGGGCGAAGGGCATGGCGCCTGAATCGAACCAGGCATCGATGAGTTCCGGTGTTCGCCGCATGACGCCGCCGCAGGTGCAGTCAAACGTCACCTCATCGACGAACGGCTTGTGAAGGTCCAGCGGCTCCCGAACCCCTTTTCCCTGCTTGTATTCGGCAATGCTGCCGACGCACTTCAGCATGTCGCATTTTTCACATACCCAAATGGGAAGCGGCGTTCCCCAGAAACGGTCGCGTGACAAGGCCCAATCCTTGTTCTCCTCCAGCCAGTTCCCAAACCGCCCTTCGCCGACCTCGGGCGGGACCCAGTGGATCTGCCTGTTCAACTCGATCATCAGGGAAGCGTACTTTGTCGTGGTGATGTACCACGAATCGCGCGCGTAGTAGAGAAGCGGCGTCTTGCATCGCCAGCAATGCGGATAGCTATGGGTGATCGTCTCCTTCCTGTACAGTATCGCGCGCTCCTTCAACGTCCGGATGATCCCCTGATCGGCATTCTTGACGAATTCTCCGGCAAATTCGGGAACATCGTCGCCGAACTCACCGCTCTTGTTCACCGGATGGATCGTCGGCAGGCCGTGCTTTTTCGCCGCCTGGTAGTCATCCTCGCCATAGGCAGGCGCAATGTGAACGATGCCTGTTCCATCCCCGGTCGTCACGAAGTCCGCTTCAATGACGTAGAACGCTTTCGCGTCCACCTTGTGGTAGGAGAAGATCCGCTCGTACTCCATCCCCGCCAGCGCCGATCCCGGGAATCGATCGAGCACCGTATAGTCTCCCTCCAGCACGCTGAGCCGCGATTCGGCAAGGATCAGCTTCTCCCCTTTGTGCTCCACCTTGACATACGTGACCCGGGGCGCAACAGCCAGAGCGACATTCGCGATCAGAGTCCAGGGGGTGGTCGTCCAGACAAGGAACGAGGTATCCGGCGATCCTTTAAGCCGCATCCGGATGTACACGCTCGGATCTTTGACGTCCTCGTATCCGAGGGAGACCTCGTGCGAGGAAAGAGGCGTCTCGCACCGCGGGCAATACGGCTGGATCTTGTACCCCTTGACGATCATCCCTTCATCATAGAAGCGCTTCAGCGCCCACCAGACAGACTCAATGTAATCGTTCTCGAGCGTAATGTAGGGATGCGAGAGATCGACCCAGTAGCCCATATCCTCGGTCATCTTCTCCCACTCGGTCTTGTACTTCCAGACCGATTCCCGGCACTTCGCGTTGAACGCTGCAACGCCGTAGCGGACGATGTCGTCTTTGTGCCTGAACCCAAGCTGCTTCTCTACTTCAATCTCCACCGGAAGCCCATGAGTATCCCACCCTGCTTTTCGGTGGACCTGGAAGCCGCGCATTGTTTTGTACCGGCAGACGAGGTCTTTCAGCGTCCGGGCCATGACATGATGAATGCCCGGGCGTCCATTCGCCGTGGGCGGCCCCTCGTAAAACGTGAATCCGGGCTTCCCTTCGCGGGCAGAGATACTCCTGGCAAAAATGCCATGATCCTTCCAGAACGCGAGAATTTCCTTCTCAACGGAGGGATACGAGATCTTATCGGTCAGCTCTTTGAACATTGAGTACCCAACGTCCACGAAATTGCCTGCGCGGAATTCCGGCGGCCCGCTACTTGCCTCTGAAGAACCTCACCAGGAGGACGATCCCGGTCAGCACCAGACTGACGACGATGCGGGAACGGAG
>PMNE01000062.1 GCA_003162635.1 Ignavibacteriota bacterium | reverse complement strand
AGGTGGGACCAAAGGGGCGCCGGCCATTGTGCCGGCGCCCCTTATGATGTTGCGGGAGGAGAACGATTTTCGTACCTTTGGGCATCCTTCAAGAACAATCCTTCATGAAGCAACGACATCCTCTCGCGCTCATCGTCCATGGCGGTGCCTGGGACATTCCGGAGGAATGCGTGGAGACCAACCGCGCCGGGATGTTGAAGGCGTTGGCATCGGGATGGCAAATCCTGGAGAAGGGGGGAACGGCGGTCGATGCGGTCGAACACGCCGTCATGAGCATGGAAGATGACGAAACCTTCGATGCAGGCCGGGGATCTTTTCTCAATGCCGCGGGCGAAATCGAGTTGGATGCCAGCATCATGAACGGCAAGACCTTCCGTGCAGGTGCTGTCGCGGCCGTGCAGACCGTCGTGAATCCCATTTCTGTCGCGCGCGTTATCATGGAGAAGAGCGACGATATCCTCCTCGTGGGGATGGGGGCGGCTCGTTTCGCCAGAGAGCACAAGCTGAAGATGTGCGGGATGGATGACCTCATCATCGAACGGGAGATCACGCGTTGGCGCTCCCGGCAGACGGCGCAGAAGCCGGGGTCGGGGAAGGACTCATTCAGGAGAAAAAGGGGGGATACGGTGGGGGCTGTCGCTCTGGACGTTGCGGGCACGATCGTCGCCGGAACTTCCACAGGCGGTATCCCGAACAAATATCCCGGAAGAGTGGGAGATACGCCGCTCATTGGATGCGGGACCTATGCCGACAATGAGGTCGGCGGAGTCTCCGCAACGGGGTGGGGAGAGGGCATCATGAAAGTTGTGTTGGCCAAGAGTGTGATCGATGCGATGGCGAGATCCGGGGGCGATCCTACAGAGGCGGCGAAAGAGGGGATCGCGCTGCTCAAGAAAAAGGCGGGTGGGCTCGGCGGTGTGATTGCGGTCAGCCGGGAGGGGAAGGTCGGCCATGCGTACAGCACCCCACGCATGGCGCGCGCGTTCGTGACCTCGGAGATGAAATCGCCGATTGTTCTTGTGTAACATCCAGCTGCTGCTCTCTTCCTGTGCGCATATCTTCTCTTTTCGGTCACGTTGTCCAGGCTCTTGACACCATCATGGCGGCCCGGCGCCCGGCCGATCAGGTCCTGCGGGAATTCTTCCGCACCAGGCGGTATTTGGGGTCAAGCGACCGCCGGTTCATCGCGGAGAAGGTCTTTGCAGTTCTCCGCCACCATACGTACCTGTCCTCCCTTGCAGCGGTGGTGATGGCCCGCATGCCTGATGCCCGCATGCGCGTGCCGTATCCCTCGATTGTTCTCGTCGCCCTCCTCGAAGCGGGAAAAAACGCGGTCGGGGGGTCGGAGCCCGGACTCGCGGAGGATGTCGGCGGCATTTGGCGCATGGATGTTCCCGATGCGGATTGCGCTTCCTTCCTCGGCATCGCCCGCGGCGTCCGTCTCCCGGACTCCCTTCTGCGGGACGACGAAGAGGGGCTCGCGGTCCGCTATTCACTTCCGGCGTTTGTCGTCCGCCGCTGGCTCGACCGGTATGGGGCGGAAGAAACGAAGCAGCTCTGCGAGGCGATGAACGCCCCCGCTCCCGTGAGCGTCCGCGTGAATACGCTCGCCTGCACGGTAGAGCAGTGTCGTGCCTCGCTCGCCGCACATGGGATCGACGCCGCGACAACACGGTATTCACCCGTGGGTCTCGTGTTGCCGAAGCGCGTGAACGTACAGGAACTTCCCCCGTTCCGCCAGGGATGGTTTGAAATGCAGGATGAAGGGAGCCAGATCCTTTCCTACCTGCCCGAGGTCCGCCCCGGCATGACCATCGTGGACGCATGCGCGGGAGGCGGGGGGAAGACTCTCCATCTTGCTGCACTCATGGGCAATCGGGGGAGAATCATCGCCGTCGATATCAGCCGGTTCCGGCTTGAAAGTCTGAAAGAGCGGGCACGAAGAGGAGGTGTGACAATCACGGAGACGGTGATCGCCCACGAGAACGGGCTTCCCCCACTGTTGCGCGACGTGAAAGGGGACGTGGTGACCGTCGATGCACCATGCTCGGGAACGGGGACATTCCGCCGGAGTCCGTGGCTAAAACTGAATCTTGAGGAGGAAAGGGTGCGGGAAATGTCGGCCCTGCAGCTCGATCTCCTCCGGCGATATGCCCCGGTTGTTGCCCCGGGCGGGAAACTTTTCTATTCGACGTGTTCTCTCTTGTGCGAAGAGAACGAGGAAGTCGTCCGGGATTTTCTGCGCGACAGCCCTGAGTTCTCCCTCCTTCAGGCAGGGGAGATACTCCGGCGGCAGGGTCTCATCGTCGGGGAAACGGAAGGAGCGGATCTCACTCTCCTGCCGCACAAGACCGGGACCGACGGCTTTTATGGCGCTGTCATGGTCCGTTCTGCATGACAAAGGAACACATCGCGAGAAAAGTCCACGTGGCGAAGACACGAACATCGAGGAGATCACTATGAAGTTGTTTGCAGGATTCCTGTGCCTGGGGGCGCTGCTGTGTGCGGGCTGCGGAAAACCATCCGCGGAAGATTCCTTTAAAAAGGCCGATGAAGCCGCCCGGCAGGCGACCGCGAAGCTGGACACGGTCAGGACAGACGACGAAGCGAGAGCGCTCTACGGACCGGCAATTGCGGAATTTGAGAGGGTTATCACCGATCACCCGGATCATGAACTCGCGGAAGCCGCCCTCTTTCGCATTGCCAGCATTCAGAACAATTACACGCGTCAGCCCCAGGAAGCGGTCGATTCATACAAGTCCTACATTGCGAGGTACCCCAACGGCAAACAGACGGAGCTTGCGATGTTTCTCGTGGGTTTCATTTACAACAATTCCCTCCACAATGTCGATAGTGCGGGGGCGGCATACAGGAATTTCCTCGCACGCTATCCGAACAGTCAATACGCCATCTCCGCACAATTCGAATTGAATACGCTGGGGAAGCCGCTGGATGAGCTGCTTCCGAAATCGGAAGAGCCGGCCAAGGAAACACCGGCCACGCCGGCGGCAAAGAAACACAGCAAGAAACCGGTCGTCTGACGTGCGTTGGTCAAACGTTCTCGCCACGCCTCCCGGAACTTCCGCAATGACACGTTGCCATGGCTGACAATACGATCCAATTCCTGCAGCCGGATGTCGTTTCCCGCATTGCCAATCTGGAACTGCGCGCGCGGCTCGTGGTGGAGGGATTCATCACGGGGCTTCACAGGAGCCCCTACCACGGGTTCAGCGTGGAGTTCGCGGAACATCGGCAGTACATGCCAGGCGACGCGATCCGCCATATTGATTGGAAGATCCTCGGAAGGACCGACCGCTACTACATCAAACAGTACGAAGAGGAAACAAACCTCAGATCGACCATCGTCGTTGACACCAGCCGGTCGATGGGGTATGCCTCGCCGGGACATATCAGCAAGTTCCACTATGCCGCATCGTTGGCTGCCGCGCTTGCGTATCTCATGGTGCGCCAACAGGATGCTGTGGGACTCGCGCTCTTTGATGACGCCCTGAGGGCATACATGCCGCCTCATACGACCCGGGCGTATCTCCGTCAATTGCTCCTCCGCCTTCACGAAGCCGTCCCGTCGGGAGAGACGAGCGCAGGGACGGCGCTCCACCAGGTGGCGGACCGGATGAAGCGGCGCGGCCTCGTGATCATCATCAGCGATCTGCTGGACGATCCCGACACGGTCATCGCCGCTCTGAGGCATTTCCGGCACAAAAAGAACGAAATCATCGTGATGCACGTGCTCGATCCCATGGAACGATCGTTTGCTTTCGGGAACGACGCCATGTTTCGCGACGTCGAAACCCGGGAGACGATGACGACGCAACCCTGGCATATCGGCGCGTCGTATCGCCAGGCCATGGAGGAATTCCTGGAAAGATACAAGCGGGAATGCCGGGAACATGCGATTGATTATGTCGTCATGGATACGACGACTCCCTTCGACGTTGCTCTCACAGAATATCTTGCCCGCCGGCAGCGTCTCCACTGACGCCGCCCCGCACCCTTTTCCCCCCTCCCGGCCGACGGGGGTTGACCCGTTGAATTTCGCCCTCCTTTGGCGTATTATATAATCTTCATGGTTTCGTCACTTTCCTGATATCATGTCAGAGCAGCATTCCATTGTCATCCGCGGAGCACGTGAGCACAATCTGAAGAACATCGATGTGGATGTTCCCCGCGACCGGCTCGTCGTGATCACCGGACTTTCCGGTTCCGGGAAATCCACGCTCGCTTTCGATACGATCTATGCGGAGGGTCAGCGCCGGTTTGTGGAGAGTCTTTCGGCATATGCCCGGCAGTTTCTCGACGTCATGGAGAGGCCGGACGTCGATTACATCGAAGGACTGAGCCCTGCGATCTCGATCGAGCAGAAGACGATCAGCGCGAATCCGCGTTCCACCGTGGGAACCGTGACGGAGATCTACGACTACCTCCGCCTGCTCTTTGCCCGCGTGGGGATCCAGGAGTGCTGTCAGTGCGGCAGGAAGGTGCAGAAGCAGTCGACCGACCAGATCATCGACTCCATCATGAAACTGCCGGCCGGGGCGAAGGTGCAGATCCTCGCCCCTATCGTGCGTGGACGTAAGGGGCACTACCGGGAGCTTTTTGCGGAGGTCCTCCGCGACGGATTCCTTCGCGTCCGCATCGATGGCGCGGTCCGCGAGATCGAGAAAGGGATGCAGGCCGACCGGTACAAGGTTCATGATATCGAGATCCTCGTCGATAGGATTGTCGTCCGGCCGGAGGCCCGCACCCGGATAGCGGATTCCGTCGAGGTGGCCCTGAAGTTCGGCGGAGGGACGCTTCTCACGCACCTCGAGAAGCCCGGGCCTGCGCCTTCTGTTCTTCCCGGCGCAAAAGGAGGAAGACGAAAGGCCGATGCTGCACCTGCGGAGAGCGATGTTCTGTACAGCCGGCACCTTTCCTGCCCGGTCTGCAACATCAGCTATGAAGAACCGGCCCCGAACTCCTTTTCCTTCAACTCCCCCTACGGTGCATGCCCGACATGCAACGGTCTCGGGGAGATCAAAGAGCTCGACGCGGATCTGGTGATTCCCGATGATGCCATGAGCATCAACGAGGAGGGTCTCGCGCCATTCGGCAAACCGAGGCAGACATGGGTCTTCAACCAGATCCGCGCCGTCGGCAGTGCATACGGATTCGATTTCGATACCCCGTTGCGGAAGATCTCGAAAAAAGGGCGGGAAGTGCTGTTGAACGGCGGAGGCGACGAGAAATTTGCGATCGAATACCGCTACGCGAGCGGCCGGACGGTCACGTACAAGCATCGTTTCAGCGGTGTCCTCGACATCCTCAAGCACTACTACCACGAAACAAGTTCGACGACGATCAGAGAATGGGCCGAAGCGTTCATGAACGTCAAGCCGTGTCCCGCGTGCGGCGGGGGACGCCTCCGGAAAGAGAGTCTTGCGGTCCGGATCACGAATGAACGGGAGGGGAAGTCATTTTCCATCCATGACGTCGTGTCCATGTCGATCGCCGACGTGGCGGCTTTTTTTGCCGCGCTCCGCCTCGAGGAACGGCAGGCAGTGATCGGGTCGCCTATCCTGAAGGAGATCGAGCAGCGGCTCCGGTTCCTGCTGAACGTGGGGTTGGAGTACCTGACGCTGGACCGCTCCGCGCGAACCCTGGCCGGTGGCGAGGGACAGAGAATACGCCTCGCCACGCAGATCGGATCCCAGCTCGTGGGCGTTCTTTACATCCTCGATGAACCGAGCATCGGACTGCACCAACGCGACAATATCAAGCTGATTGACTCCCTGAAGCGGCTGCGCGATCTCGGGAACACCGTTATCGTCGTTGAACATGACAAGGAAATGATCGAAAGCGCTGATTACGTTATCGACCTCGGACCCGGAGCGGGGCGGCACGGCGGCTATCTCGTCACCGCGGGCAAGCCGGGAGAACTGGCTCTGCGCAACGATGCGATACCTCTGGTCGGAAACGGCTTTGAACCGATCTCGTACACCGCCCAGTACCTGCGCGGCAGACGGACTATCGCGGTACCCGGCGAGCGGCGGAAAGGGAACGGCATGACCCTGAAGCTCGTGGGAGCCACGGGGAACAATCTCCAAAATGTAAAGCTGGAGATTCCTCTGGGAACCCTGGTTGCCGTGACGGGCGTGAGCGGGTCCGGGAAATCCACGCTCATCAACCAGACGCTGTACCATGCGTTGGCGCGAAAGTTCTACGGCGCACGGGCGATTCCGCTTCCTTACAAAAAACTGGAGGGGGTGGATCATATCGACAAAGTGATCGATATCGATCAGTCGCCCATCGGAAGAACCCCCAGGTCGAACCCGGCTACCTACACCGGTCTGTTCGGACTGGTCAGGGACCTTTTCACCCAGATGCCCGAAGCGAAGGTCAGGGGATACAAGGCAGGCCGGTTCAGCTTTAATGTGGCAGGCGGCCGTTGTGAAGCATGCGAGGGCGATGGGGTGAAGAAGATCGAGATGAACTTCCTTCCCGATGTGTATGTTCTTTGCGATGTCTGCAAGGGAAAGCGATACAACCGGGAGACTCTTCAGGTAGTGTATAAGGGGAAGTCCATCGCCAATGTGCTCGATATGACTGTGGCGGAGGCGGTCGATTTCTTCAGCGAGATCCCCGGGATTTCCCGCAAACTCTCCACGCTGCATGATGTCGGCTTGGGATACATCACCCTGGGGCAACAGGCGACCACGTTGAGCGGGGGGGAGGCCCAGCGGGTGAAGCTGTCGACCGAACTTTCGAAGGTCGGTACCGGCAACACTCTCTATATTCTTGATGAGCCGACGACCGGACTGCATTTCGAGGACATCCGGATGCTTTTGAAGGTCCTGAATCAGCTTGTGGACAAGGGGAACACCGTCGTTGTGATCGAGCACAACCTGGACGTCATCAAGACTGCGGATTGGGTCGTTGACCTGGGGCCGGGTGGCGGACGCGACGGAGGGAGGATCGTGGCGGAGGGAAGTCCGGAAACAATCGTCAGGGTGGGCGAATCGGCGACCGGTAAATATCTTGCCCGGGAACTCCAGCGCGTGTGACACCGGGCACGACAGCGGCCATGCTCCGAGAAAGCTGTTGCTCATTCCAGGCATGCGGAGTATATTTCTGAGAACCAATCCCGAGCAGTGCTGTCCAGGACGATTCAGAAGAGTTCCATTGACACCGGCTTCCTGCTGTTGTGAAACTGATCAGGGCCGAGCATCAACAAAACCGGGCATTGCGCGATCGCGATGCACATAGCAAGGGGGCGCAAACAGGTTTCGTGAGGAGAGCTCTGAATTCCGAACTCTGAACTCAGAGTTCGGGCCGCCAACCTGTCCGCCGTCTCCTTGGAGGACGGCGGCCCGTGNNGGGGCACAGACAGGTTTCGTGATTTCGACGATTCTCTTCTGTTGTTGCACTTATCACAGTAGAGCATCAGCGAATCCGAGCATTGCGAGACCGCGAAGCACCTAGCTGGGGGGCGCAAACAAGTTTTGTGATTTCGATGCTTCACACCTAAGCTCTATGCGGTGGAATCGAAATCACAATGCACATAGAATGATTCATCATAGTCCCCCTCAGAGTTTGCGGTCTCGCAAAGATTTCTTTGGGTACTTTCTTTCTCGGAAAGAAAGTACCACTCCGGAGGAGCAGAGTATGAACAGAGTCTTTGGCCATGAAGTCCCCCTCACGGAATCCCGCTGACGCAGCGGGATCCAAGAGCGGGAAAAGTAACCCCCGGAGGAACAGAGCTATTCATCCGTGTAACAACAAATTATTGTGAACAACTCTGATCCCGGAGGATCCCTCCAGAGAATGACGGACAACCTGCTACGGCTGTGCGCCCTCGTGTTCCTTGCCGCCTTCTCTGGCTGCGGCTCCTCTGTCCCTGCTCTGACTCCCGATGAGCAGCTCAAGCTTGATCCGGCGCTGCAGCGTCTCATTGTCGCAGCATCCTCGGGCGCCGCCGAAGATGCTGCTGCCCCTAAACCCGACAACGACGGCCGGTATTCTGTCGTGGCCCGCGTTTCTTCTCCCGATGAATTGAAAAAAGCCGGTTACGAGGTCTCAAGCGTTTTCGGGGACATTGCGGTTGTCCACGTCACGCTGGAACAGGTCCGCTCGCTTGCAGCCATGCCGGGCGTCAAGAGCCTCGGGATCGGTTCACTCAATCAGACACAATAATCCACTGAGCGATCAAACAAGAGAGACAAAGCCATGAAGCGACCGTTGCAGACCGTGATGTTGATTGTGATGGTGACAGTTGTCCTGTCCGTCGGGTGGGGAGGGACGCTGTCTTCAGAACAGCGTGCACGACTCCATCCGGAGTTTCAAGCGCTTCTGGCTGAGAAATTCCCGAACCTTGGATTGCTGCGGGGGGATATGCACGACGTTGCGAGGAATACCGCGACCGACGGGATTGAGCATTACCATGCCGTCATTCATGTGGCCGATCCCGATCTTGTTCGGTCTGCCGGCATCTCCGTCAATTCCGTGTGGAACGGTTTTGTCACCGCCTCGTTGACAGCGGACGAAATCCTCCGGCTTGCCCAACTGGAAGGCGTTACCTGGATCGATCCCGGGACGATCAATTACCCCGCCAACGATATCAGTGTTCCGGAAACCGGCGCCTCTCTCCTGCAGGGAGGGTTCATTCAGGGAATACCATACACGGGGCAGGGAGCAATCGTCTTGATCTACGATTCGGGGATCGACTGGAAGCATCTTGATTTCCGATCCCGCAGTGACACAACGAAATCACGGATCCTGTCTCTCTGGGATCAGACCCTCACCGCCATCGCCGGAGAATCGCATCCCTCCGGGTTTTCCTACGGCGTCGAGTACACCAACGCCCAGATCAACGCAGAGCTGGGATCTTCCCCTCCCGGCCTTGTTCGTGAAAGGGACTCGAACGGTCACGGGACTCACGTTGCGGGAACGGCGGCAGGGAACGGCGGTTCTTTCGGCGGCAGCTTTTCCGGCATGGCTCCCGATGCGGATATCGTCGTCGTCAAAGGCGGAAATGGGTCGTTCTATTCCACGAACATGATAGACGGACTGACATACGCCAATAACATTGCGACATCCGCGGGAAAGCCGATTGTTGTCAACTGGAGTATGGGCGGGCAGAGTGGCCCCCATGACGGAACCATGGATTACGAAGTGGCGACGGACCAATTCACCTCCAACCCCGGGCGTGTGGTCGCCATCGCGGCGGGCAACGACGGGGCGAATCCGATTCATACCTCGGGTTCGGCGGGAAGTCTCACCACGATCACGTTCACGGTCCCTTCGTACACCCCGAATAATGGAACTGGAAACGACCAGTTCGGGTTCGACCTCTGGTTTCAAGGGAATCCGACCGTGACAGCAACACTGACGTCGCCGAACGGTCACACCGCTTCCGCAGCCAATGGCGCGACGGGGACCGGCAATTCGACAGCCGATGGCTCGATGACGGTCTCCAATAGTGCTTCCTTCACAGCCAATGGTCATCGGTGGATTCGGCTCACGGTGACCGATCTGGGGGGGACGCCTCCCGCCGTGGGGAGCTGGACCCTGACGGTCGTCAACGCCGGCGTCGCTATCAGTTATGACGGCTGGCTCTGGTCGCGGGCCGTTGGGTCCGTAGCGGTGAGTCTCAATGGGGGTGATGTCAACAGCACGGTAAGTTCTCCCGGAACCTCCGGGGGGGCAATAACCGCCGCTGCCTACGAAACGCGGTGGACATGGCCGAACTACTTCAACCTGCAGTATCACTATACGGAATCCGACAGAACGGGGAATATCTGCTCGTTTAGCGGCTTCGGTCCGACGAGAGACGGGCGGCTCAAACCGGACATTGCTGCTCCCGGACAGGGAATCGCTTCATCCCTCTCCTCCATGGCCGACACGACCGGACAGTACTCACTGATCCTTCCCGACCAGAAGCACTTTATTGACCAGGGGACGAGCATGGCGACCCCGCATATCACGGGGGCATCTGCGCTCATTCTTGGCGCTTTCCCCGGCACGAGCGCTTCGGAAATCAAAACTCTGATGACTTCCACTGCAGTTGCCGATGCGTATGCGGCGGGGTTGCCGAATTATTCCTGGGGATATGGAAAACTCGACATCCTTCAAGCGTTCGCCCGGAAGGCATCGTCAACGGCCGTGGTCACGCGGACCGTGCTTGCCAATGACGGGACAGGCGCGACTTCGTTCGTCACGTTGACGGGGACAACGAAGTTTGCTGTGAAGTTTTCCCCCACGCAGGCGGGGAAGATCTCCGGTCTCTTTCTGGCGATCCAGTCGACGGGTTCCACCCGGCCGGTCAGCGGTTCGGGGAACCTTGTGTGCGAAGTCTATTCGGACAACGGCGGGAAGCCCGGCACCAAGTTGGGATCGACTGTCACGCTTCCCGTCCAGCGGCTCACAGCGACCGGTCTCTCGAACTACGTCCAATTGCTCGGGACAGGCGTCAGCGCGGCTCCCGGGACGCCGTTCCATCTCGTCGTGGGGCTTGATAACCCGTCCGACGCAATTCTGGTT
>PMNE01000095.1 GCA_003162635.1 Ignavibacteriota bacterium | reverse complement strand
GGGGAGAGTTCTTGCTGAAAAAGCCTGCCCGCCAATCTCAAGGGCGGAGGGAAGAGTTCTTGCTGAAAGGCCTGACTGCCTGTCTTCATCGCGGGGAGGGGGCACAGAAGAGAAACCGGTTTCAGAGGATGGCTTACGAGAGAACCTGACCGCTCTGTACCGGGTATCCGCGCAGGAATTCCGCAACCGGCATCCTCTTCCTCCCCTCCATCTGGAGCTCCTCAAGAGAGAGCATCCCTTTTCCCGTGCCTACGTGGAGGAAGTCCTTCCCGGCATCGACGTGGCCGGGAAGTGCCCGGCCCTCAGCGACATTCGCCCGAAAGGCCTTGATCGTCCGATCAGCATGATGGAAGAACGCGCCGGGGGCCGGGGAGAGTCCCCTGATCTGATTCCTAATGACGTTCGCCGGCTTCTCCCAGAGGATGCGGCAGTCCTCGTGAAATATTTTTGGGGCAGGCGAAGCGACAGAGGAATCCTGCGTCCGGGGGACGGCCTTCCCTTGCTCGATCAGTCGCACGGTGCGAAGGACGACCTCCGCGCCGATATGTTCGAGACGATCATGGAGGGAGCCCGCATCATCGTCAGGGAAGACAGGGATCCGTTCCTGAAGGAGAATTCCCCCCGTGTCGATCTTCTCGTCCAGGAGGAAGGTGGTCACGCCGGTCTCCGTTTCGCCCATCATGATCGCCCGGTTGATGGGTGCGGCGCCGCGATAGCGTGGGAGGAGGGACGCATGGAGGTTCATCGACCCCAGGCGGGGGATGGTGAAGACCGATGGCGGGAGGATGCGGAATGCGACAACGACAATCAGATCAGGGTCCAGGGCACGGATTGCATCGGCGAAGGAAGGGTCCTTGAGGAGGGGCGGTTGAAGGACCGGAAGTCCTGCGGAGAGCGCCCGCCTTTTCACCTGGCTGGGGCGCATAGCCAGCCCGCGGCCTTGCGGCTTGTCCGGGGCAGTGACCACGACCGGGATAGGATAGCCGGCTGCGAGGAGAGCATCCAAGCTCGGAACCGCAAACTCGGCGGTCCCCATGAAGACGATGCGGAATGTGGGCACAGGGAACCTCTCAGCGATGTTCGCCGTCCGCAGTTGACGGACCGACGACGGGATAGTCCGCCTCGATCTCCCCCCTCACCATCTTGTTAAGGCGGCCGCGGAGCAGCTTCCGTTTCACGGCGCTCAGGTGATCCACGAAAAGAACCCCGTCCAGATGGTCGATCTCGTGTTGCACCACCCGACTGAGGGTTCCTTCGGCAATGATCTCATGCTCCAGAAAGTTGATGTCGCGATAGCGGAGCCGGATTCGTTCCGGCCGCTTCACTTCCTCCCGCAGTCCCGGAAGACTGAGACAGCCCTCCTCCATCGTGAACTCCCCCTCTTCGAAGAGGATCTCCGGATTGATCATCGCCGTGGGGGGCTGGTCCTTCGTCTCCTCGATTGCAGACAGATCGATCGTGATAACGCGGCGGAGGTCCCCCACCTGCGTGGCCGCCAGGCCGATACCGCTTGCCTTCCCCATTGTCTCCACCATATCGCCGGCGAACTTCACGAGGTCGGCATCGACCCCCTTGACGGGTCTTGCCTTCTTTCTGAGGACTGATTGTCCGAAAAGATAGATCGGCAGGACAGCCACGAAATTCTTCCTCCTGTGAACCAACGGTGCACCGCGCGCCTCCGACCGGCGAGCGCAATGTCATTCAATAATCCGCCGCGCACCCACGAACCGGTCCTTGTAGTACGTGCTCTCCATGGAAGAAATCGTCACGCCAAAATTCACGCTGGCATGCACGAAAAGATCATCTTCAATATAGATCCCCACATGCGAGGGGCGGCGGCCGGTGGTATTAAAGAACACCAAATCGCCGAAGCGAAGTTCATGGCGTTGCACCCTGACGCCCTCGTGGTACTGCCCGGTGGTGGACCGGGGCAACTGCACGCCGACCGCGCTCTCATAGATGCGGGCAGTAAATCCGGAGCAATCCGTCCCGTCATCGCCGTCGTGGCCATAGTGATAAGGGACTCCGAGAAATTTGACGATGTCCAGGAGAACCTTGTCGCGATTCAGTCCGGCCGGAAGTGATTCTTCAATCGAGTCGCGATTGCTGTCGGATGGCCGCGGCGGCCGGCGGCGAAGGACCTTCGGTGCGAAAGTTTTCACATCGACACGCCGGTCTTCCTCACGCACGTCGCTGCCGGCAGCGTCTTCCCTCTCGTCCGCCGCCTCCGCGCGGAAACGGGGAGCAGTCGATGTGCAGCCAAGAACTGCCAGGGCAAATGCGGCCACGGAAACTCCGCTCCGGAGACTCCTGAGTCCGTACGTTCCCCAATGACAGCGGCAGCGTGTCTCCATGGTCCCATGAAAGCGAACAGCCCCCGATGCGGGGGCCGTCCGATCGTCAGCCAAGATATGCCCGCAGCTGTTTGCTCCGGGAGGCGTGCCGCAGGCGGCGAATCGCCTTCTCTTTGATCTGCCGCACCCGCTCTCGTGTCAATTTGAACTTCTCGCCGATCTCTTCCAGCGTCAGCGAATGTTCCCGCCCCAGGCCGAAATAGAGCCGGATCACCTCCGCTTCGCGTTCGCTCAGCGTCGAGAGCGCGCGTTCCACCTCCTTGCTGAGGGATTCCTTCATCAGCTCGTTGTCGGGAGCGGGTTGACGCTCGTCCTGGATCACGTCGAGGAGGCGGTTATCCTCCCCCTGTGCAAAGGGCGCATCCATGGAAAGGTGCCGGCCGGAGATCTTCAGCGTATCGGAGACCTCGAACAGCGACATGTCGAGTTCCTCGGCCAGTTCGCTGGCGCTCGGCTCCCGCTCGAATTCCTGCTCGAGCGAGCTGAACGCCTTGCCGATCTTGTTCAGCGCGCCGACACGGTTCAGGGGGAGGCGAACGATGCGCGATTGTTCCGCAAGCGCCTGGAGAATCGACTGCCGGATCCACCACACCGCATACGAAATAAACTTGAACCCGCGCGTCTCGTCGAACCGTTTGGCCGCCTTGATGAGTCCGAGGTTTCCTTCGTTGATAAGATCGCCGAGCGACAGCCCCTGGTTCTGGTACTGTTTGGCAACGCTGACGACGAAGCGAAGGTTGGCCTTTGTCAGCTTCTCCAGCGCCCGCTGGTCACCCTTCTTTATTCTCTGGGCAAGCTCAATTTCCTCTTCCGACTTCAGCAGATCGACTTTTCCGATTTCCTGCAGATACTTGTCGAGAGATTGGCTTTCCCGATTCGTATACTGCTTGGTAATCTTCACCATTCCCGCACCTCGCAAAATTCACACATGCCTACAGAAATCCTCTCCTTCGTCCTCCCGCCTCTTCAGCGTTTTCCCCGCCTCCGTCGCCTCGCCTCCGCAAGAATGTCCTCTCCCCGTCTCCTTTCCTTCATGAATAGGGTGGGAACAACGACAACACTCTTCAACTCAAGAACGTTCCTCCCTGCAGAGGCCGCGAGGTCCCTGACCGAGTATACGGCGAGGGACCCCCGGAAGTTCAGGTGCGGAATGCGCTGTTCAGGCGTACACTTCCTTTTCGTTGCACTTGCAGACCTGAACCCGGTGTTCGTTGAACTTCCAGCTTGCTCCCGTCTTGCCTTTTTCCGAGGTCACCATCAGGATGGGCTGAAAGATCGAGCCGCACACGGGGCACTTCGCCCCCTTCATCTGCGCCGCTTTTGTTGCCTTATCCTGAAACGATTGTTGTTTTGCCATTCCCTGTTTCTCCCTTCATTGTGCGATTAATACACCCGTACAAGATTGCCGCCATGTTCCATCGCATCGTCAAGAACCTGCGTCGTCCCCGCCATGAGGTCGGCGGTCTCCATCCCCTCGCTCAAACCGCACACGCCAACGCTCACCGTGATGGAAAAGCTTCGTGCGCCAACGGTGACGACGTGACTCGAAATCATCTTCCTCATCTTTTCCGCCCAGACATATGCATCGCTCGCGGTCGTGTTGATCAGCAGCACCCCGAGGCGGTCCTGCTCGAGCCGGCCCAGCGCATCATACGCGCGGACGTTCGAGCGGAGGAGACCGGCGATCTCGGAGAGAACGACGTCGCATCCCTCACGGCCGTACCGGACAAGATGTTCACCAATCCCGTCGATGGCAATCGAAACACAGGCGAGGTCGTTCCCGAAATCATCCGCGCGTCTCACCTCTTCTTCGAGCGTCAGGGCAAAATGTTTCTTCGTCAGCGCCCCTGTGAGGTGGTCGACGGCGACAAAATCCTTCGCCACGCTGTTCATATAAAGGACTTCGAGCGACGCGGCGGCATTTTCCACAAGCCGGTAAATCGTCTCCACCTCGCTCCCCGAGAATTGTCCTGCACGTCTGCTCTCCACCGCGAGCGCACCGTAGCACCGGTTGACGGAGCTGATCGGCACGCAGAGGAACGACCCTTGCTTTCCTGCCGGTTCCGCCCCGTGATACCGCGGACGCGTCTCTGTTGTCAGATCCGCCACGGATGCCACGCGGTTCGTCGCGATGACACCTCCCACAATACTTCCCTCGACGTCCACGGTCTGCCCCGGGGACACATACGCATCGCCGGATCTGTTGACGACCTTCTGAAGCGTCCACGCGCGGCTCTCATCGGAAAACATCGCCATCGTCAGATAGTCCCAGTTGGCCAGGCGATGGGTCTCATCGGCCAGGGCATTCAGGATCGTCTGCTCACCCGGATCCGATTTCACCTTATCCTGCAACCGCCGGATCGACGAGAGAAGTTCCGAGTCGAGCAAAAGATCATACTTGTCGGTGTAGCTCTTGACAAGGGCGGAGACCAGCTTCGTGAATCTGCCGAGGAGCTCCAGCGTTTCCTGGCCGAAGGCATCCTCTGCCTTGCTGTCCGCAACAATCACTCCCACGGGACGGATGTCACGGGCACTGTCCATGTAGAAGACCGGCACCCCGAGCACCGATTTCACATATGTCGGGGAATCGTAGTAGCGCAGGAGGTCCTTTTCGGAGGAAGGGTTGACTCGCCCCAGCACCTGCGGCTTGCCGCTCAAGGCCACCTGGCTCACCAGATCGCGCTCCATGGCAAACCGTCTCTCGCTCATGAAATGATCGCTGTCCGTGGCCATCGATTCCAACACCATTTGTCCCTTTTCGCGATTCGCCCAGAAGAATGCCACGGAGTGGGCGAAGAGGACATCTTTGAGAACGAGCAGGACCTTATTCACAAGCGAATGGAATTCACTCTTCGGCTCTGTTTCGCTATACGAGGTGTCCGCATCGAGATCGAAAAAATCCGGAATCTCCATCTGCCGGATTGTCTCCGCCTTCAACGAGGACATGGCCGGCAGCGTTGTCCTCGACGAGGGAACGACCTTCTCTCTTTCTTCTTCCAACTCCTTCACAACATACCTGCTGCTTGACGACTGGTAGTCGTCAAAGAGAAGCTTCTTCATTGGACCTTCGGGGGATTGTGAATACTCTTCCACGGTCTTCCCGGTATCCTCATCACCCTCTTCCGTTCTGATCGTCGAACGCCAGGCCACGAAATACGCAGCGGCCCCGATCACCACCAATCCACAGACGACGCGCACAACCAGCGTCCCGGCCATGACACTGATGACGAGCGCCACAACCCCCAACAATCCCACGGCCGCATTCGGCGTCAGCAACCTACGCCGCATCCGATCCAGAGCGCTGTTGCCGGCATCGGTCATCATTCACCTCTCAGCATGACAAGGTAACTTCAAAATCGTTAAAACATAACAAATTACGCAAGAAAAGTCAAGGAAATTGGCATGGAAATGAGCCCCGGACAAGCAATCACTTACTTCTCCCCGTACCTGAAGTACCCCTGGGCGAGCATTTCATAGTTCTTTCGCTCCGCCGCCCATCCCGGTCCCGTCTCTGCCACTGCCACCCCGGCTGCAACGCTTTCCGCAACGCGCGGATCCCCCAGGAGCCGATCGAATTCCCTCACATTGATCTTCGTCGCAGCGGGCCAGTGTGCACGGAGCACCGTGAGAAGATCCACACCGAGCTCCACGGGTCGCCGAAGTATGCCGCTCGTTGTGGAAAGGAAGACTCCACCGCACAATATTCCCGCATGTTTCGAAGCAGCAGGGACGAACCTCATCCCCTGCGCCTTCACTCCCTCCCACGCAAGCGCATCGATCCAATGGGCAAGCGAATCGCCATCCACAAACGGCGCTCCGATCGTTTGAAACGGGGCGTCGGTTCCACGCCCTTCGGAAATATTCGTCGCTTCCAGCAAGCACGTTGCAGGGTAGATGCAAACTGCCTCCGGCGTGCGGAGATTTGGCGAGGGAGGGATCCACGGAAGTCCTGTGTCATCCCACCGCATCCAACGTTTCCACCCGGTCATCGGAACCACCGTCAGATTCGCCTTGACGCCCCCGGGAAGCCACCCTTCGCCGTTTGCCATCGCAGCAAGCTCGCCGATGGTGAGACCGTACACGACGGGGATGGGGAAGCATCCGACGAAGGAGCGGAGCGAATCAGGAAGGATAGGGCCGTCCACGAGCAGACCGCCGAGTGGATTGGGCCTATCGAGAACGACAACCGGTATTCCCGCCTCCGCCGCGGCAGCCATGCACAGCGACAGGGTCGAAAGATACGTGTAGAATCTCACTCCCACGTCCTGCAAGTCATACACCAGCACCTCAACATCCTTCAGCATCTCCGGTGTCGGGCGCCGGTTCTTCCCATATAACGAAAAAATGCGGATTCCCGTTCGGGCATCGACCGTGTCGGACAGTTCCGCCCCCGCTTCCGCCGTTCCCCTGATGCCGTGCTCCGGAGCAAACAAAGCGGACACGTTCGCTCCTCCGGCAAGAAGGGCGTCCAGAACGAATTCCCCCGATCCGAGCCGGCTCGCCTGGTTGATGACGAGCCCGATCCGCTTGCCGCGGAGAAGGCCAGGCTGCGACGAGAGCAGGACGTCGTCCCCCGTCCTCACCGGCTGGGAGAGACAAGGTGCGCTCCAGAGCAGCGCGAAGATCCCGATTGCGATCCGGAGAGACCGTGTCATTTCTTCTCCGTCCCGGCAATTTTGGTGCGGGCGATGGCCCACGCGGCAATAGTCATTCCGTCCCAGATCCGCCCGGAGGCGATGCTGCTCTCGAGCTGCTCCGGTGCAAGGCGCAGGTATTCGAATTCCTCCGTCTCGTCCGGGGTTTCACCCACGAAACGGAGATCCCGGGCAATATAGATCTTGCAGATCTCATCGGTCACGCCGTTGTACGGGTTGAACTCTCCCGCCTCAAACAGCCGGTCGGTCGTGTACCCGGTCTCCTCCCGCAGCTCATGCCACGCGGTCTCATTGTACGACGATCCTTCCTTCACGCCCCCGCAAGGGAACTCAATACTCTCGCGTCTCATGAGATAGCGGTACTGGTTCACCATGAGGAGATTTCCATCGTCGGTCACCGGGATGATCAGCGACGCGCCGTTCGTGTGGACGTAGTGATACTCTCCCCCCTTCCCCGATGGGAGCTCATAGTCGTCCTTCCGATAAACCCACCAGGGGTTGCGGGCAACGACTGTCTCCCGCATCCGTTTCCATTCTTTCAGTGGCATAGGCCGGCAGCTCGATAGTGAAAGAAACGTTCCGTCAACAAAAAAGGACGCCGGAGGCGCCCTCTTTGTCACCATGTGCATCCCGGGACGCGCTCACGAGTTTTGGACGAGCTCCTTTTCCGGGAAGAAATATCCGATCTCGATCCGTGCATTTTCCGCCGAATCCGATCCGTGGATGATATTTTCCCCCTTGCTCGACGCAAAGTCCTTTCTGATGGTCCCCGGCACCGCCTCTTTGGGGTCGGTTGCGCCGATAAGTTTCCGGAAATCGGCAACAGCATTCTCTTTTGCAAGGACGATCGGGACGCACCGCCCCGAGCTCATGAAGGTCACAAGATCGTTGAAGAACGGACGCTCACGATGGACCGCATAAAATCCGCCCGCCGTTTCCCGGGTCAACCTGATCATCTTCATGCCGAGAATGGTGAATCCCGCCTTCTCAATTCGCGCAATGACCTCACCAGCCGCATTTTTCCTGACGCAATCGGGTTTGAGTATTGCCAGTGTTCGTTCCGTCACTGTTTTCTCCTGTTGGTTCCTTGACGCTTCTTCGTTCGTTTCTTTTCGCTCTTCCCCAGCGCCGTTGCTTTCCGTTTCACCGGCGGCGCCGTGCGCTTCGGCAGAAGTCCCTTTGCGCGGAGGATCTTCTCCATTGTCTCCCCGATGATCGCGGGCGTCTCCACGACATGGATTCCCGCGCGGCGCATGGCCGCCATTTTCTCCTCCGCTGTTCCCTTCCCTCCCGCGATGATGGCGCCTGCATGTCCCATGCGCCGTCCCGGCGGCGCGGTCCGGCCGGCAATGAAGCCGACCACCGGCTTCTTCATAAAACGTTTGACGTATGCCGCGGCCTCCTCTTCGGCTGTCCCGCCGATCTCCCCGATCAGCACCACCGCGTCCGTCCCCGGATCATCATTGAACAACTGCAGGGCATCGACGAAACGCGTGCCGATGACCGGGTCGCCTCCGATGCCGAGTCCCGTCGATTGGCCGATCCCTCGCTGCGTGAGCTGCCAGACTGCTTCGTAGGTAAGGGTTCCGCTCCGGGAGACGACGCCGACCCGCCCCCTTTTGTGGATGAAGCCGGGCATGATGCCGACCTTCGCAAGTCCGGGGGAGATGATGCCCGGGCAATTGGGCCCGATGAGACGGACCTTATGCGTCATGGCAAATTCGTAGGCGCGCAGCATATCGCGCGTCGGCACTCCTTCGGTGATGCAGACGACGAGCGCGACACCCGCAGCACAGGCCTCGATGATGGCATCGGCGGCGAACTGCGCCGGCACGAAGATGATCGAGGTGTTCGCCTTCGTCTCCGCGACGGCATCCGCCACGGTATTGAACACCGGAACCTTCCGTGGGAACACATCCCTGTCGTTCCCGCCGTACGCCGTTCCTCCCTTGCCGGGGGTCACTCCTGCGACAACGTTCGTTCCATACTCGAGCATTTGTCTGGTATGAAACGTTCCCTCGCCCCCCGTGATGCCTTGAACGGCAAGGCGCGTCGATTTATCGACAAGAATACTCATGGCACATCGGCTATTGGTATGGAGTGATGACCGCAGGCCCGGAAAACCACCCGCTGCACGCAGATGATCATCCTGGTAACGTCACAGACTTCCGAGCGCGTCCGCCACCTTCAGGATCGTGGGTTCGTCGAATTGCTTCCCCACGAATTGGACCCCGATGGGAAGTCCCTTGCCATCGACGCCGCAGGGGACACTGATCGCGGGAACGCCGGCGAGATTGGCGGAGACTGTATAGACGTCGGAAAGATACATCTGCAGCGGATCGTCCGCCTTCTCGCCGAATCGGAAGGCAGTTGTCGGCGACGTCGGCAGCAGGATGCAGTCAACCTTCGTGAAAGCCCTGAAAAAGTCGTCCTGGATGAGTCGGCGCACTTTCTGCGCCTTCCGATAGTAGGCATCGTAGTAGCCGGCCGACAGCACGTACGTGCCGAGCATGATGCGCCGTTTTGTTTCCGCGCCGAATCCCGCGGTGCGGGAATTGGTGTACATCTCGGCAAGGTCCCGGACTCCGGGTGCGCGCTCGCCGTATCGTGCACCGTCGAACCGGGCGAGGTTTGACGACGCTTCCGCCGTCATGAGAATGTAATATGTCGAAATCGTGTACTCTGAGTGGGGGAGTGTGATCTCCTCGACAACGGCCCCCGCGCCCCGCAGGCGATCGAGAGTCTGTTCGACCGCCTGGCGGACTTCGGGATCCAATCCCGTTCCAAGCGCTTCCTGCGGCAGTCCGATGTGCATGCCGCGTATCTCCTTCGTGAGGGCCGCGTTGTAGTCGGGAACCGGAACCCTCGCCGAGGTGGAATCGAGCTCATCATGTCCTGCAATCACCTGGAGGACAGCCGCGGCATCGGCCACCGTTCCTGCAAAGGGGCCTATCTGGTCGAACGAGGAAGCGAGCGCGACGAGTCCATAGCGGGAGACGCGCCCGTAGGTCGGCTTGAGCCCGACGATTCCGCAGAACGACGCGGGTTGGCGGATCGAACCGCCGGTGTCGGTTCCCAGGGCGGCATGGGCCATGCCTGCGGCAACGGACACGCAGGAACCGCCGCTCGATCCCCCGGGAACCCTGCTTTCATCGACAGGATTCAGGACAGGACCGTACGCGGAATTCTCGGTGGACGATCCCATGGCAAACTCATCCATGTTCGTCTTCCCGATGATCACGGCATCCTCCGCTTGCAGGCGGGCGACGGCGGTTGCATCATAGAGCGAGACAAAGTTCTCAAGGATCTTTGAGCCGCAGGTGGTCCGCTCGCCCTTCATGCAGATCACGTCCTTGACGGCGATCACCATGCCCGCGAGGCGGCCCGCTTTTCCCGCGGCGAGCTTCCTGTCGACGTCGCGCGCCCGCTCGATCGCCTTCCGCTGAAACACGGAAAGGAAAGCATTCAGGCGCTTTCCTTTCTCGATGGTCTCCAGGAACCCGCTTGTGACCCCTTCGACGGTCGTAGCACCGCTCTCCAGCGCCCGGCGTGTCTCGTCGAGTGTCGTCCGTTTCGTTACCACGCTGACCGATTACTCCCCTTTTGTGACCTTCTCGATATCTTCCTGGACGCCGCGTATCGCGCTCTTGAATTCGCGGATCCCCTTCCCGATGCTTTTGCCGAGCTCCGGAAGCTTCTTGGGACCGAAGAAAATGAAGGCGACGAACAAGATAACCAACAGCTCACTGCCGCCGATGTTCTCGAACATGGCCGCTCCTCCTCGAATAGTTATTCACCGCCCGGTCGCGTCGGATCGTCGGGTTTCTTCTTCCCCGCTTCGATCTCATCGTCGCTCCGTACCGCCTTCTTGAACTCCCGTATCCCTTTCCCCAAACCCTGGGCGATCTCGGGAATCTTCTTTGCACCGAAAAAAATGACGATAACAAAAACAATCAAAAGGATTTCTCCAAATCCAACGTCACCCATTGTTCAACTCCTCCCTTGCTGCCAGTGTATGATCTCCTGCGCCGCAATACTCCAGAATCGACAGGAAGACATCTTGACCGTCCGTGTGTCCGAGGCGGGGATCGCAGCATCGTTCCGGATGAGGCATCATTCCAAGGACATTTCCGGTCTCATTGATGATTCCCGCGATATCCCCGAGCGATCCGTTCGGGTTCGCATCCCCGCCTGTTTTTCCCTTCTCATCACAGTAACGGAAGACGACCCTCCCATCGCCCTCAAGGCGCTTGATCGTCTCCTCATCAGCGAAGTAATTTCCCTCCCCGTGAGCGATGGGGAGTGACAGGACATCCCCGACGGAGCAGCGGTTTGAGAATCGCGTCTCCGCGTTTTCGACACGCACATGAATATACCTGCAGACAAACCGGAGCGAAGCGTTGCGCAGCAGGACGCCCGGGAGAAGTCCGGCCTCCAGCAGAATTTGAAATCCATTGCAGACGCCGATCACCGTTCCTCCCCCCTGCGCGAATCTCGTCACTTCGCGCATGACGGGCGAGAATCGGGCAATTGCCCCACACCGGAGGTAGTCGCCGTAGGAAAACCCGCCCGGAAGGATGACGACATCCACATCCTGCAGGTCAGCTTCCTTGTGCCAAAGGAACACCGCCTCCTGCCCGAGAACATGTTTGCAGGCGTAGTACGCATCGTGGTCGCAGTTCGATCCCGGAAAGACGACGACGCCGAATTTGACCTTCCCGTCCTTCATTCGCTCCTCACAAGGTCATAGGCAAAATCTTCCATCACCGGATTGGCAAGAAGCTTCCGGCAGATCTCATCGGTTTTTTCCCTTGCTTCCTTTTCGGATCCGCTTGCAATCTTCACTTCCACGTATTTCCCCATGCGAACATCGGCGACATTCCCGACACCGAGTGTGGTGATGGCGTGTTGCACGGCCTTCCCTTGCGGGTCAAGAATTGACGGGCGGAGCGTGATACGAATCTTTGCGAGGTACACCGGTTGCCCCCTTGATTACGGATCGATACGGGTCGGTTCAACGGCATTTTCATCAGCGAACTTTGCGGAGCCGGAGCTCCACCGCCGGATATTCGTCACGAGCCAGCGGACGAGGCCAAGGGCGATGAACAGGAGAAACAGCGGGAACATCGCCGTCCCGCCCGTTTCCATCACAACGACCACCGCCAGGACGCCGAAGATAAATTTCCAGGGTTCCTTCTTGATGGCGCGGCGTGACACCTTCGGCAGCGTGTCATAGCGGACCTTGCTTACCATCAGCAATCCCAGGAGAACGACCATCCAGGGAAGCAGCGTCGCCGCCAGAGGCGGCAGGCCCGGTCCCGGCACGAAATAATTGAGCGTAAACGACGCCACCGTCAGCGCACTGACGGGGATGGGAAGTCCGACAAAATGATCCTTGTCGAACCCCACAAGCTGGACATTAAATCGTGCCAGCCGTAAACCACCGAAGATCATCAGAAGAGAACTCAAGAGCATTCCGAGGCCGCCCATCGTCCACAGCGACATCTGGTACACGAGGAATGCGGGGGCCGCCCCGAAGGAAACAACATCCGACAGGGAGTCGATTTGGACGCCGAAGTCAGACGTCGATTTTGTAATCCGGGCCATGACGCCGTCCAGCGAATCGAAACCCGCTGCAAGGATGATGAACCAGGATGCTGCGATGAACTCTTGGCGGCTCGCATTGATAATCGACATGAAGCCGCAAAACATATTCAGTACAGTAAACAGGCTTGGAACAAATGCACGGGTAACTCTCATTGTCTTTCCCTGCCGTGGGGCTTTGTTCTCCCGTTCACGGCATCACCGCAAGTATTGTTTCTCCGGCGACTGTTTTGTCACCCATATGGACCTTGATGTCGCATCCCGGGGGGACGAGTACGTCCACACGCGAACCGAACTTGATCATGCCGAATCGTTCTCCCGCCACCGCTTTTCCTCCCACTGACACATTCGCCACGATACGCCGTGCGACAAAGCCCGCGATCTGTTTGAACAGAACTTTCATCCTGGCATTCCCCACGCCGATGTGCGTCTGCTCGTTACGAAGCGACGATTTTTCATCGAATGCCACCAGGTACTCCCCCGGGAAGTGCCGGAAGTACTCCACCGTACCGGTGATGGGGTAGCGATTCACGTGGACATTGAGGGGAGACATGAAGATGCTGATCTGCACCGCATCGCTCTTGAGATACTCATCCTCCCTGATCGGCTTCAGCAGAACAATCTCCCCGTCCGCAGGGGCGATCACCAACCCGTCCCCCGCGGGAGTCGTCCTGTCAGGATCCCGGAAGAAATACAGGGTAAAGAGAAGAAAAAGGAGGAGGAGAGCAATGAGCCCATATCGGACGAAACGCGCGTCGACGAAGAACCAAGCGAAGATGCTCCCCAGCAGCGCAAGGGCAACCACCGTGCCGACGATGTCATAGCCATATTTGCTCAGCAAGAGGCTTCTCCCGTGAATCGGAGGGTTTCCCTTCCGAGAGGACAACCACTAACTTACGCAACGGGCTCTTGAAAGTCAACGCGTCCGGCGACCGGGTCCCGGGAGGAGCGCTGATAAGCACTTGCAGGAAGGTCGCCGCACGTCATTCTCTTCAGCAAAATACAAAGGCGCCGCCCCGAACAGGAAGCGGCGCCGTCATTTCCGCGATTTCTGCGGTCACTCAGCGGACGTGGAACTCGATGCGCCGGTTCTTCGCCCGTCCCTGCGGTGTCGTATTCGGTGCAATCGGATCGCGGCTTCCCCTGCCCGTGGACGTCACCCGCGTTGCTCCGATTCCCCGCTTGATCAGCCAGGAGCTCACCGCATCGGCTCGCCGCTGCGACAGGCGGTCGTTTGACTGAACGCCTCCCACATTGTCCGTGTAGCCGGCGATCTCGATCCGGACGGAGGGGTTCGCAACGAGCGCCACATAGGCACGTTCCAATGTCGTTTCCGATTCCCTCGCCAGGTTCGCGCTTCCGGTCTCGAACGTCACCCCCTCCATGACCAGGCTCTTCCCCTTCTCGAGGACCATGACAATATCATCTCGCGGATCGAGCGGATTGGTCCCTCGTTTCACTTCCGTCCCGTCATCCACCCCGCCGCCATCGGTGTCCGCTTTCAGGGGATCCGTGTGGTACTTCTTCACCTCGTCCCCGTCGGTAAGACCATCACCGTCCGTGTCAGGATTATTCGGATCAGTGTGGTAGATCATCACTTCTTCCCAGTCTGTCAGTCCATCACCGTCCGTGTCGACGCGAAGAGGATCCGTCTTATACTTGATCACCTCATCGCCGTCCGAGAGCCCGTCACCGTCCGTATCGACCCGCAGCGGGTCGGTCTTATATTTGAACACTTCATCGCCATCCGAAAGTCCGTCGCCATCCGTGTCGAACTTCAACGGGTCAGTCTTATACTTCAGCACCTCTTCGCCGTCCGTCAATCCATCGCCGTCCGTATCCGGGCGGAGGGGATTCGTGCGATAGCGTTTCACCTCTTCGCCGTCGAGAAGGCCGTCGCCATCAGTATCGGGATTTTCCGGATCGGTCCCGTAACGACGTTCCTCGCCGTTCGTGAGGCCGTCGTGATCGTCGTCATCGGCATCGCTGCTGCCGAAATAGTAGTTGAACCCGGCCTTCAGGGAAGCATAGCCATTGACAGTCTTCACCTTCCGCGCATCGATCCAATCACCATGATCCACAAATTCGGCTTTGACATCGATCGCGAGGTTATTTGTTACAAAGGACTCAAATCCCAGCCCTGCGGGAATGGCATACGAAATACGCCACTTCCCATCGACAGGATAGACCCCGCCGCTTTCTCCCCGGCGGTAGACGAGAGCACCGCCGCCGATAAAGAAATACGGACTGAATGACTTCCGGGACATCAGGCGGAAATAGCCGACAAGAGAGAGGGGAATGGCATTCGCCTGCATGTACCCATGGAACACATTGGGACCGAGGTCGCGGCTCTGCTCCGTTTTGAGGATTTCATATCCCCCGAGGAAACCGAGGGAAAAATACTCCTGGAGATTGTAGCGGGCGCCCGCTTCAAAACCCGGCCCGACTTTCAGCTTGTCGTAATCCGTCACCCAATAGTTTGCCCCACCGTAGAGTCCCAGAGACCATCGGCCCGCCGAACTTTGAGCGGACGCAGGTCGCACAGCGCCGAAAAGTGCGATCGCGACCATGAGCAGGGGAAGTTTCCTCATTGATTCGTTCCTTCCTATACGGAGAGTTGTAGATCATGAAACTGAATACAGTAAAAAATATGCCATAGGAGGAGAAAAGTCAAGCTGTAGAAGCGGTTCCATTGATATTTTACATAAGACGACCTGCCCAAGGTCAACGAAGGCCATGGGGAACGCCAATGATTCTTGACAATTGTCCTTGATGTCGGCACTCGTCCCGGTCCCGGATCCCGCTGCGACAGCGGGATCCGGTGGAGGGGACTTCATGAATCAGCTCTGCTCCTCCGGANNTGTGCCCCAGAGATCTAAGCTCAGAATTCATCCCCCACCATATATGGTATGCCTCGCCGATCAACGAACCAGCATCATCCTACGTGTCGCCAGATAGCTTCCTGCAGTCAACCTGTAAAAATATACGCCGCTCGCAAGGCCGGAACCGGAAAACTGCACAGTATATGTTCCGGGTTCCTTCACCCCGTCCACGAGCGTTGCCACTTCACGGCCAAGGACGTCATACACCTTGACACTCGTCAATTGACGATTTCCGCCAGACCCGTCCGCCGTCTTCTTGGCGGA
>PMNE01000087.1:119723-123961 GCA_003162635.1 Ignavibacteriota bacterium | reverse complement strand
GGTGTCCGCCCTGCCGATGTCATCGTTCGTTGATGACCTTGGGCACCTTGAAAAACTTCTCCGTTGCCGCAGGAGCGTTTTTCAACGCCTCTTCGCGGCTGATGCTCGGCCGAAGGCCGTCGGCACGGAAGACATTGCTCAGCTCGATGACATGGGAAAGCGGTTCAACGGCGCTCGTGTCGAGCGAATTGATATGCTCCACATACTTCAGGATGTCGTTCAACTCCGTTGCCAGCTTCTTCTTTTCCCCGTCGTTAAAGGAAAGACGCGCGAGCGACGCAACATGCTCAACATCCTTGATCGTAATTGCCATACCCTATTCCTGCGTGATATAGTGTCGTGAAATGACGCTGTGGACCTCTTTCATGAGCGCAAGTTCCGCCTGACGTTCATCGCCGCCGGGGACCGGGATCGGTGCATCAAGGACGATCTCCACGACGCCGGGATGAATGCTGAACGATCTTTTGCGGAGGAGCGAATAGCTCCCGTTCACGGTCAGCGGAACGACCGGGACACCCGCCCTCGCCGCGATAGTGAAGGCCCCGCGTTTAAACTGCTGCAACTTCCCATCCGTTGTCCGCGTTCCCTCGGCATACAGCAGGACGGATGCGCCGTTCCGGATCTTCCCGATTGCTTGCTCCAGGCTGTTCATCGCCTTCGTTCCGCGGCCCCTGTCGATCGCGATGTAGGCGCCTAACTTCAACCCCCACCCGAACACGGGGATCACGTGCAGTTCCTTCTTGTACACGATTCTGATCTGGTCCGGAATGCCGGCGACGATCACCGGGATGTCAAGCATGCTCGCATGATTGGAAACGTAGACATAGTTCCGATCGAATCTCACCTTCTCCAGTCCGCGCACCCTGACGGTTACTCCGCAGATATGAAGAACGGATCGCGCCCAACTGCGCGCGAGCGCGTGAAACAATCGTCCAGACCTTCGGTCGCACAGAATGAACAGCAACTCCAGAGCCGCAAACAGAATGGAGACAACGACAGCCACAAAGAACCGGAGCGGACCCATGATCCCTGTCTTCTTCCATTGTCAGAACAAAAAGACCGCACACTGCCCTGCGGCGTGCGAAGAATTCTGCAATCCGGCCGCGGCATGCTGGACAAAATCGGTGACGAAGAAAACCACGAACAGCACGTGAGAAAGGACTGATGATGCTATGCCGATGGCGCACGGTGCGTGACGGATGCGCTGAGGGGAATGTGATGCGTGGAGCAGCCCCGCAGAAGCCATGGCACCGCATATCGTCTGATGGTTGGTACGCAGTGGTTTGTCAAAAATAACCATAACTGTACAGAAAATCAATAATTCGTGAATTTGAGAAAAGACTGATGAACAGCTTGCCAAAAGTGGGAAGGACCCGTCCACACAACAAGGGCGGCACCGCCGGGGAAGAGGGGAATTGAAGGAGATGGGGAATTGCCGCACCTTCATGCGTGGCACACGCTTTGCCCTCTTCTGCGGCACTTCACAGATTCTGCTCATGGTGCATATTGGGCACCGTCCAAGGTCCCACGAAAGGAATTCCGGTCATGGCCATGATCCGCAAGCAAGATGCCCTTGACTACCACAGCCAGGGGCGTCGGGGAAAGATCGAAGTGGTTTCGACGAAACCATGTGCGACGCAACGAGATCTTTCTCTCGCATACACACCCGGTGTCGCTATCCCGTGTCTCGAGATCGCAGCGAATCCGGCGGATGGATACAAGTACACGGCGAAGGGAAACCTCGTCGCCGTCGTCAGCAACGGCACCGCCGTCCTTGGTCTCGGCGACATCGGTCCGCTGGCAGGAAAACCCGTGATGGAAGGGAAAGGCGTCCTCTTCAAGAGATTTGCCGACGTCGATGTTTTCGACATCGAGCTCGACTGCAAAGATCCCGCGGAGATCATCCGTATCGTCCAGGCACTCGAGCCGACGTTCGGCGGGATCAACCTGGAGGACATCAAAGCCCCGGAGTGCTTCATTATTGAGGAAGAGCTGAAGAAGACGATGAACATCCCCGTGTTCCACGATGACCAGCACGGGACGGCGATCATCTCCGGCGCCGGTCTTCTGAACGCGCTGGAAATCGTCGGAAAGAAAATCTCCGATATCAAGGTCGTCTTCAGCGGCGCCGGTGCGGCGGGGATTGCCTGCGCGAAGTTCTACGTCACCCTCGGCGTCAAAAGGGAGAATCTGACCCTGTGCGACACGAAGGGCGTGGTCTACAAGGGGCGGAAAGAGGGGATGAACCCCTACAAGGAGTTTTTCGCCCACGAAACGTCCGCGCGGACGCTTGCCGACGCGATGAAGGGCGCCGATGTCTTTGCCGGGGTATCCGTCAAGGGCGTGGTGACGAAGGAAATGGTGAAGTCGATGGCGAAGGACCCCATTGTTTTTGCGATGGCAAACCCTGATCCGGAGATCACGTTCGAGGATGCGTTCGATGCGCGAAAGGATGTGATCATGGCCACCGGAAGATCGGACTATCCGAACCAGATCAACAACGTGCTCGGGTTTCCGTTCATCTTCCGCGGCGCTCTCGATTGCATGGCGACGGCGATCAACGACGAGATGAAACTCGCCGCTTCGCACGCCCTTGCGCGCCTGGCGAAGGAAGACGTCCCGGATTCCGTCATCAAGGCGTACGGAGGAGAGCGACTGAAGTTCGGGAGGGAGTATATTATTCCGAAGCCGCTGGATCCGAGAGTCCTGCTCTGGGAGGCCCCCGCAGTGGCGAAGGCGGCGATGGAGACGGGCGTTGCACGAAAGCCGATTGACGACCTGGAGGCGTACCGTGACGCCCTGGAGAGCCGCTTCGGCCGTTCAAAGCAGATAATGCGGATGTTCATCCACAAGGCCCAGCGGGCTCCGAAACGGATTGTCTTCCCCGAAGGGACGGAGGACAAGATCCTGCGGGCGAGCCAGATCATCCTCGATGAAGAGATCGCACTGCCTATCGTGCTGGGAAACGAGAAAATCATCCGTGAGAAGATCGCGCAGCTCGACTTGTCCCTTGGGGGATTGACCATCGTCGACCCTGTCCATTCCCCGAAATATGAGGGGTTTGCGGAAAGGTATTACGACTTGCGCAAGAGGAAAGGGGTGACGAAAACGGGGGCACGGAACCAAATGCGGCGGCCGATCGAGTTCGGCATGATGATGCTCCACGACGGCGACGCAGACGGTCTGGTGTCGGGGCTGACGCAGCATTATCCGGACACGATCCGGCCGGCACTGCAGATCATTAAGACCAAGCCCGGCACATCGATCGCGGCCGGTCTCTATATGCTGATCTTCAAGAACGACGTCCAGTTTATCACCGACGCGACGGTGAACTTCGATCCGACGGCAGAGCAGCTTGCGGATATTGCGATCCTTGCGGCGGAGAAAGTGCGGAGCTTCGACATCGACCCCCGCATCGCGATGCTGTCGTTCAGCAACTTTGGAAGCACGCAACACCCGCTGGCGCTCAAAATGGCCCGTGCCACCGAGCTCGTAAAGCGCCGGGCCCCGGATCTCATGGTGGACGGAGAGATGATGGCGGATTCGGCGGTGGTTCCGGAGATTCTGGAGAAGATTTATCCTTTCAGCACGCTGAGAGGCGGAGCAAACCTGCTGGTGTGCCCGGATCTCCAGTCGGCGAACATTGCAACGAAGCTGCTGACGAGACTCGGCAACGCCGATACTGTGGGGCCGATCATCCTCGGCATCCGCAAGCCCGTGTATTTGCTGATTCCCGGCGAGGAGGTTGCGGACATCGTGAACGTCACAGCGATGGCGGTCCGGGATGCGCAGGAAGCGGAGTATCATGGAGCGCCGGCTTCGAAGCCGCCTCAGTTGACAACAGCATACGAATAAAAAAGCTGCTTCCCCCTCCCGGACGATCACGCGCGGGAGGGGGGAATGGTTCACACGTCCTTTTTGGCAAACCTCTGAATGTAGTCGCCGTAGTCCGGGAGGCGGCGCTCATAGACCGTGTCCATCAGCGGCGACGAGATAATGAAATCTGCCGATGAGCGATCGCAGGCGACGGGAATGTTCCAGACGACGGCGATCCGCAAGAGCGCCTTCACATCGGGATCATGCGGCGCCGGTTCCAGAGGATCCCAGAAGAATATCAGGAAATCGATCGTCCCCTCCGCAATCTTTGCCCCCACCTGCTGATCACCGCCCAGCGGACCGCTTTGCAGACTGGAGACAGGCATCTTCAGATTTTCCTCTATCAAGGCGCCGGTCGTCCC
>PMNE01000087.1:404-119665 GCA_003162635.1 Ignavibacteriota bacterium | reverse complement strand
TGGAGAAAGGCAAATGATCGAAGAATGCGGAAGAGCTTTCAGGCCGCCGGAACGCGCGGCAGCGTACCGAGGAATTGCTGCAGTATTGCGTTCATCGCGTCAAATGCGATCAGGAACGCATCGTGACCGAAGGGCGAAGCGAGTTCGACGTATGAGCTGCGTGGAATCAAACGCGCGATCTCCTTCTGTTCATCCGCCGGGTACAGAACATCGGAGGAAATGCCGATGGAAAGTGAAAGTGCGCTGATGGAGCCGAGGACCTCTTTGAGCGTTCCGCGTCCCGCACCCAGGTCGTGAAGGTCCATCACGCGCGTGAGAAGGATGTACGTGTTGGCGTCAAACCGATCGACCAGCTTCTGTCCCTGGTACCGGAGGTACGACTCGACGGAAAAAGCTTCCGGCTGCTCCGCAAAAAGACGGTTCCGTTCATGCCCGTCTCCATCCCGGATCTCCGAGCGGCCAAACCGTTCCTCGAACGACACACGGCTCCTGTACCAGATCATTGCAATGCTGCGGGCTATCGCAAGACCGCGCGCGGGCTGCTCGGCGTACTCGCCTCCGAGCCATGCCGGATCGCTCACGATCGCCAGGCGTTGCGTTTCGCTGATGCCGATGCACCAGGCCGAGTGCCGTGCCGATGTTGCAATCGGGACGATCGATTGCACAAAATCCGGATACATCACCCCCCACTCCAATACCTGCATCCCGCCGAGCGAACCGCCGATCACCGTGACAAGCCGGCAGACGCCGAGATGCTCTAGGAGAAGCTTCTGCGCACGAACCATGTCGCGCACGGTGACCTGCGGGAAACGGCTTTGGTACCGCCGCCCCGTTGCCGGATCGATGCTCGTCGGCCCGGTCGAACCATAGCAGCTTCCCAGGACATTCGAACAGATCACGAAGTATTTGTCGGTATCGAGCGCCTTTCCCCTGCCGATGACGCCGTTGAACCAGCCATGCATCGTCTCGCCATTCGGAAGTATCGCATTGGCGGCGTGCGCATTTCCCGTCAGGGCATGGCAGACGAGGATGGCGTTGCTCCCGTCGCGGTTAAGCTCCCCATGGGTGGTGTACGCAATGTCCACCGAGGAGAGAGAGAGCCCCGAGTCAAGAAGAAAAGGACCCTGAGGCGAATACACGGCGCCAAACCGCTGAACGTTCTCTGCAAGAAATTCTTTGCTTTCTCCCATCGATCTTCTCTCTTCCCACCGTGCTGGCGGGCAAGCGAACCCCGGTCAACAACCTTGGCCGTGCGACTGTGTCTCGAGCGCAGCATGGACGACATCAGCAAAGACTCCCCGCGCCGTCACTTCCTTCTCTTCGAGAAGGCGGAGGAGGGCGCTGCCGACGATGCCCGTTGGGCCTGCGACGACAAGTGCGACGCGTCGCAAGCCCGTGCGGGAATCCATCATCGCCAGAGGTCCCCGGGCACGCCATGGGCGCTGCCCGGGGGGTAGGAGCTCCTCAACGATCGGAGCCAGCGCAGGAAGCGGAGAATGTCCCGATTCGAAGCGGGTCATCGTCTCAGACCTTGATCCCGGCGGCGGTGTGCGCTGCTGCCGTCAATGCGATGTCAAAGTCCTCAATGATGTCGTCGATGTGCTCGATTCCGACCGACACCCGCACGAGTCCGGGCGTCACGCCCGTATCTTCCTGCTCCTGCGTTCCAAGCTGCTGGTGGGTCGTGGAAGCGGGATGGATGACCAGAGTCTTCGCATCGCCTACGTTGGCGAGGTGACTTGCCAGATGAACATTCTCAATGAGCGCGCGTCCCGCATCGACTCCCCCCTTCACCTCAAACACGACGATGCTTCCAAAGAATCCCGGACGGAGGTATTTCTTTGCAAGGGCGTGGTGCGGATTGTCTTCAAATCCGGGATAGATCACCCACGCGACGCGCGGATCTTTCTTCAACCAGCGGGCGAGTGCGAACGCGTTTTCGTTGTGCCGGGCGATGCGCAGCGAGAGCGTTTCAAGACCCTGGATCAGCAAGAAGGAGTTGAACGGACTCTGGCATGGACCGAGGTCACGAAGTCCCTCCACACGGGCCCGGATAATGAATGCGATATTTCCCAGCGGGCTCGCCGCACCGAAGGTTTCCCAGAATTTNNCCGCCGATGGTGGTCCCATGCCCGCCGATCCATTTCGTGGCGGAATGGACCACAATGTCGGCGCCGAAGTCGATCGGCCGGGCGAGATAGCCGCCTGCGCCAAACGTGTTGTCCACGATCAGCGGGATGCCGTGCTCATGGGCGACACGGGCGATGCCTTCGATGTCGGCGATGTTCAAACGCGGGTTACCGATGGTCTCGATGTAGAGCGCCTTGGTCTTCTTATCGATCAGAGCGGCGAAATCGGAAGGCGCATCCCCGGTCACGAATTTCACGTCGATCCCCAGCCGGGGAAGCGTGACCTTGAACTGATTGTACGTGCCGCCGTACAGGAAGCTCGTGGAGACGATGTTCTCGCCTGCCTGCGCGATGGTGGCGATCGTGAGGAACTGGGCGGCTTGACCGGACGATGTTGCCAGTGCGGCGACGCCCCCCTCCAATGCCGCAATCCGCTCTTCAAACACGGCTGTTGTCGGGTTCATGATGCGGGTGTAAATGTTCCCAAACTCACGCAGGCCGAAGAGATCGGCGGCATGCGTCGTATTGGTGAACTGATACGACGTCGTTTGATAGATCGGCACTGCCCGCGCGCCGGTTGTGGGATCCGGCTGCTGCCCCGCGTGAAGCTGGAGCGTTTCAAACCGGTAATTTCGTTTCTTGCCGTTGGTGCCCATAACTCCTCCCTCCAAATGATGATGTGTGTGANNCAGGCTCAACCTTTTTAGCAGTTTTTATAGTGGCTGCAATATGGCGCAAACCCCACTCTTCTCCCTCCCTGTGGGAGGAAGGACGATAAACGCGGAACCCCCGCCATTGGCGAGGGTTCTCTGGTGCGAACTCTTCTCATCCGGCGCTTTAGCAAATTATTTTCTGTCGCTGCAAGTTGCCTTTAACGTGCGACAGCTGTTTAGCATTTGTTTAGGGTCGCTGCAAGTTTGCGTAAATCACGACCATGAATTAATATACATCGCCCAAGAGGGCTTGTCAAGGAAAAAAGAAGTTTGCGAAGCGAATTCTTCAACCCCTTGAGCCGCAACAGGTTTCTGAGTATCTTCAGAGAGCATTCTCCGAAGCATACCTTCGAAACACCGGGGAGACCCCATGCCCACGCGGCGTGAAATCCTCCAACGTGCCGGTATGGTTGTCGCCGGTCTTGCAGTTTCAGGAAAGTTCCCCGCCTTTGCCGGCGGTACAGAACAGCGAACATCCATGCGCCCTCCCGCGGGGAAAAGAAAATTCGTCAGCGAAGCAGTCGAAGAGACGATTGCCGGCGTGTCGGAACAAATCGCCGACATTGAGCTGGCGTGGCTCTTTGCCAATTGCTTTCCCAACACGCTCGACACGACCGTCAGTTTTCGGACCATCAACGGGAATGCCGACACCTTCGTCATCACCGGCGATATCGAGGCAATGTGGCTGAGGGATTCCTCCGCGCAGGTCTGGCCCTACCTTCCCCTTGCGAGAAAAGAGAAGAAATTGCAGCAGCTTCTCGCCGGAGTGATCCACCGGCACAACGCCTGCATTCTGATCGACCCGTATGCCAATGCGTTTAACGACGGGCCGAAGGGGAGTACGTGGAAAAACGACATCACCGACATGAAACCGGAACTCCATGAGCGAAAATGGGAGATCGATTCCCTGTGCTACCCGATCCGCCTCGCACACGGATACTGGTCGATGACGGGGGATGCATCCGTGTTCGACGACACGTGGTTCCAGGCGATGTCCCTGGTCGTCGAAACATTCCGCGTCCAGCAGAGGAAGAAAGAAAAGGGATCGTACCATTTCCAGCGGCGCACGGATGTCCCGGCCGATACGCTTCCCCTCGGAGGGTACGGAAATCCAACCAGGCCCAACGGCCTGATCCATTCGGGGTTCCGGCCTTCAGACGACGCCTGTCTCTATCCGATGCTCATTCCCTCGAACCTGTTTGCCGTGACCTCCCTCCGCCAGCTGGCGGAGATTGTGGAGGCGGAGCGGAAAGAGAAGGATTTCGCGGCGGATTGTCGGGGCCTGGCGGATGAAGTGGAGAGCGCCATCCGCGCACACGCACAGACCGATCACCTGACGTACGGTTCCATCTCTGCCTATGAGATTGACGGACTGGGAAATTATCTCTTTATGGACGACGCGAATGTTCCCAGNNGGGAAAGAGGGGGAAGGGATCGGCGGTCCGCACGCCGGACTTGACATGATCTGGCCGATCGCGATCACCATGCGCGCCATGACGAGCACGGACGAGGCGGAGATCCTCGCGTGTCTAAGAACTCTCGTGAGGACGCACGCAGGAACCGGCTTCATGCATGAATCCTTCCACAAGGATGATGCATCGCATTACACGCGCTCATGGTTCGCCTGGGCGAACACGCTGTTCGGTGAACTTATCGTGAAGCTCCACACAGAACGCCCCGCATTGCTGCAGAAGCACCTGTAAGACTGCGGCGCGCGGGACCGCCTTCATTGGTGCACTCTTCAATTCCTGGCATTGGGGGATTCCCATGAAACACCTCCTCGTGGCCGCTGTCCTCTCCTTTCTCTTCGTTCTTGTCACCTGCTTTGCTGCAACCGGAGGGGATCTCGTGGGTCGTATCGATCCTTTTATCGGCACGGGTGGACACGGTCACACCTACCCCGGAGCAACCGTTCCTTTTGGAATGGTGCAGCTCAGTCCCGACAACGGCCGTGAAGGGTGGGACTGGTGCTCCGGATACAATTATTCGGATAGCATGATCGTCGGGTTCAGCCACACACATCTCAGCGGGACAGGATGCGCCGACCTGGGGGATATCTCCCTGATGCCGGCCCTCTCCGCGAAGGTCGCGGAAGATTCCTTCCGGTCCCGGTTCTCTCATGCGCAGGAGTTTGCAGAGCCCGGGTACTACCGCGTGCACCTGTCCGACGACAAGATCGTCGTCGAGTTGACGGCCACGACAAGAGCGGGTTTCCACCGGTATACGTTTCCCGTGACGGACTCCGCCCGGGTCCTTATCAACCTTCAACGAGGACAGGAGGACACTCCCGTCGATACCTACGTGAAGGTGGTCAATGCGACCCTTGTCACGGGGTACCGCTTCTCCAGGGGATGGGCTGCGGACCAGAGGGTTTTCTTTGCGGCACGCCTTTCCAGGCCCATGGAGTCATTTCTCCTCTATAAAGGAGAACGTCCGGTGGCGGGAGCCCCCGAAGCACGCGGGAAAGATGTGAAGGCAATACTTCTCTACAATCATGCCGACCCCGCCCATCCCCTTCTCGTCAAGGTCGGGATCTCTTCCGTGTCGGCGGAGAATGCGTTGAAGAATCTGGACACCGAGATTGCGGGATGGGACTTTCATGCCGTGCGCAACGCCGCTCACCGCGCATGGGAACACGCGCTTGATCGTGTCCGCATCAGATGTGCTGATGACAGCGTGAAGCAAGTTTTTGCCACGGCGCTCTATCATGCCTTTCTTGCGCCGACGGTCTTCAGCGACGTTGACGGCAGGTATCGGGGTGCTGATGGGAGAATTCATGTTGCGGAAGGGCACCCGTACTATTCTACGTACTCGCTCTGGGATACTTACCGTGCGGCGCATCCGCTCTACACTCTGGTGGCGCCCGATCGCGTCGACGGCTTTATCACCTCCATGCTCGCTTTTCAGCACGAGAGCGGATATCTCCCCGTGTGGCAACTGGCCGCCAATGAGACCAATACCATGGTGGGATATCACGCGGTCCCCGTCATCGCCGATGCCTATCTCAAGGGATTCAGGGGGTTTGACGCGAAGGATGCCCTTGCCGCAATGAAGAAAAGCGCGCTCCGTGATCACCGCGGGCTGAAATACTATTCAACGGCCATCCCGGCCCTTTACGCGAATCCCCTGCGTGAACTTGAACGCACCGCTTTCGACCGGAAAGGCATCGTGAGGTCCCGGGTGCTTGCCGGATACACCCGGTCGCTGGCCGGAGATACGATCGACTACCATTCGTCACGACCAGGTGTTTCTCAGGCGCTTATTACTCGTACCGCACTTGGGAAAAATAAGATTGCGTGGGAGACTGATCCTGTCCCATCTCCGATTCCTGACGATGGAGTGTCGTTTGTCTGGCTTGCGGGTATCTCTGCGGAAAGGGGGGGACACCGGTTCACGCTGCTGATCGACGGCGATTCCGTGGCGACTTTCGCCGCGGCCAAGGATACGACGGAGTCGGAGAAAACCTGGTCGGTGGAAGGAATAAAAGGTGTCCGACTGACATTCTGTACGGGGTCCATCGACCTATTCGGTGATCACTTTGGAAACATGATTCTCACTGTTCCGGCGACGATGTGCAAGGCCGGTTCCCCGCTTGTCGTGGGCATACGGGGCGAAGGGACCAACAGTCCGGATTGGGCGATGACGTTTCTCTGTCGCCTGACCGATCAGTGCAAGCTGCTGAACGAGTTCGGCATGGCGCACGAGACCGGAGGCGACGTCCAGTTCGTGCGGGTTGATATTGACCATGTGGGCCCGCCGGTGCGCATGTCGTTTACTCTCGACGGCGGTGAAAAGAACAGCGTGACGATCGTTCCGGGATACACGCCGGTCTATCTTCCCCTCCCCGCGGTCAAAATGCCGCACACCGCTTCCGTGACGGCCGAACGCGAGGGAAAGAGCTTCTGGTCGGACACGCTGACCGTCATGCCGGTGCGGCTCTACGGTTATGTCCCCGCCGACAAGGAACGGGAGTCCGTGTCAAAGACGTTGGAGTATGCCATCGACGATTTCTGTATCGGTCAGATGGCGCAGGCGATGGGGGAAAATGAAGACGCGGCTCTATTTGCGAAGAGGGGAATGTACTACCTAAACCTCTTCGATTCCACGTCGGGTTTCTTCCGCGGAAAGAAAACCGATGGATCGTGGGTGTCGCCGTTCAATCCACGTTTCTCCACGGAGAAACAGCCGGAGTATACGGAAGGAAATGCATGGCAGTATCTCTGGCTTGTCCCGCACGACGTTGCGGGGCTGACGGCGCTTCTTGGCGGACGCGACAAATTTGATTTGCGGCTCGATTCCCTCTTCTCGCAGAGTTCCGATATCACCGATACAGGCGCTCCGCCGGATGAATCCGGATTGATCGGGCTCTACGCGCACGGGAACGAACCGAGCCATCACATTGGTTACCTCTATGATTACGACGGCAAGCCGTGGAAGACGCAGGCGCTTGTCCACAGGATAATGACGGACTTCTACAAGACCGGACCGGAAGGGTTGTGCGGCAACGAGGACTGTGGCCAAATGTCGGCATGGTACGTCTTCAGTGCGATGGGATTCTACCCGGTGACACCCGCAGGCGGTGTGTACACGCTCGGCAGTCCGATGCTCGAGGAAGTGCAAATCGATGTGAGGGCGGGGAAGACATTCACCATGCAAGCCCGCGGCCTGTCATCGACGAACATGTTTATTCAGAGCGGAACATTCAACGGCAAGCCGCTCAAGGGGCCGTGGATCACGCACGATGAGATAATGAAGGGTGGAACGCTTGAACTCACGATGGGTGCAGCGCCACATCGTGCCTGGGGAAGCGATCCGTCGGCGGTTCCACCGGCTATGCCTCCAAAGTGAAATCAGCGGAGCGGTGAAAGCGTTCTTCTCCGTTCCTACTTGAATACAGTGATCTCTCTCTGACCGATAACGGTCTGGACTCGCTTCTTGTCCTTTACGGCGACGACGAGGAAATACCTTCCCGGCGAGACATCGGCGAAGTTTAGGATGCCGAATTCCGTCCATCGGACCTCATCACTTTCCCTTGTCTTCTCAAGAAGCAGAATAGCATTCGCGCCGGGATCGTCGGGGTCGACCCGTGGCATCGGTTTCCCTTCGGGGGCCGGCCTCAGGTAATAGCGGACATTCACGGATGTTTTGCCCAGGGCGTCCCGGACCAGATTGTACACGTGGCAATACACGTAGAGCGGGGTATCCTTACTGTATTCTGTGAACGGACTGGGGAGCACTTTGACGCCGTCGATTTCCAGCGTGGTCTTCACGTTCGAGGCGAGGAGAAATTGAATATCGCTGAGTGAAAGATCCGCGCCCGGCATAGAGATCTTCTTCACCAACTTCCAATTCCCGAACGAATTCCCTTCAAGCGGCTTCACGTGCATGGCAATGGTGTACATGTCCGGCAGAACGCGATACCGGTACATGTTCATATAGACGGCTTTGTCCCCCTGCCCGCGGGGAATATCCACGGTATCAACTCTTGTCCGGGCGGCCTGTCCCCCNNGGTATTGCGTAGCTGATATCCATCAGCATCTTTGGCCCATCGGTCTGGAAGGCATCGACGGAAAAGGGAAAATGAAACGCGGTCATGTCTTTGGTCCACGTGTGCTCATCGCTGGCGAGCGCATCATGAACGGTCACGCGCGACTCGTCAATGATCCGGTCTCTCATCTGTGCCTGGGATGACGGGTCCCCGTCGCGGAGCAGGTCGGCATATTTCACATCCCAACTCACCAGAGACTGCAGCAGCGCAATATCCTCCGGATAGGGAACAAGGCGCCAATTGTTGCCTGCAGCATTGAGCCGCTCGAAGTGGAACATGCGCCGGGGTGCATCGGCTGTTGCCTCGTACAGCCACGACTCTCCGGGATCCGTCGGCTGCGCCGCCCTCAGGACGTTGTCGGGTGTTCCGTGACGGACGAAGATCAGTCCCTTGTCGTTGAATTCCTGGTTGAGATAGTATGTGCGGGGGAAACGGAGCTGCCGGTATTGGTCGGGGTTGTTGAAGCTGCTGCGGAAACCGGTGTATTCGTACGTGTCCTCTGCCTCCACGAGACGACGGAAATGCTCTCCGATGCGGATATTCGCGTCCCCCACCACGGAGGGGTTCCGTGCGTCCCAAAACGCGTGAAAGAACATTGCTTTGCGTGCCGCTGTGGACAACTCCTTGTAACGGGCCCATTCATCGTCAGTGGCCAGATATTTCACATCTTCAAAGACAATGTCCGCGCCCGCGAGCGTATTGATCTCTGCGACTGCAGTCCAGAAGAGACTCTCTGCCGCAGCCAACTCTCCCCGCTCTGCTGCGATGCGGGCGAGCGAAAGGTATATCGACTGTGGCTGCGGCATCGTGCGGGAGCGCAGAAGGTCCTCGAGGACAGCCGCTGCGCTGTCCAGCATCTTATCACGTCGATAGGCCTCGGCAAGGTACAGGCGCGGGAGAGGACCCCGCTGCTGCTGGAACCACGCTATGGCAGCGCTCCTGTCGTCGGCGACGAAAGAGCGGTACAAGCGATAGAGACCGATGCGCCCCTCCGGGTTTTCCGGACGCAGCCGGACCTGCGCATGCCCCGCAGCGATGGCGTCCGGGTACTCGTTGCGATACGCCAGAAGGCGGGCGTATTCATAGAGGACATCTTCGTACGTGGAATCATGGCGCATGACCCACTCAAACTGGTCGCGTGATTTTCCCCAATCGATTTTCCGCAGGATCCATGCCTTAGTCTTCCCTGCTTCGCGATATGCAATTCCCGCGTAGAAATGTGCTTCCGTATCCGCCGAATCCTTGTCGAGGATTGTATTGAAGCAGTCTTCGGCTGCTCCCCACTGTTCTTGATCCAACAGGGCTTTTCCTTTGCCGAGAAGAGCCGGACGGGAGGCCGGGTACAAATCAAGCGCTTCACTGTAGTATCCCTGAGCGTCGGCCGAATTCCCTGCGGCAAACCGGGCGTCCCCGAGGGAAACAAGAGAATCGACCATGGAACGCTGTGCAAGAGAGGGCGCCGCGGAAAGGACGGCGATGACCACCAGGATTGGAAATCGAAACGGGGCAATAGGCATACGAGAGCGGATCCTCCTGCACGTGATCAAAGGGTNNGCTGCAGAAAGGCCGCCGAGTCTGCAATACTCTCATCGCTAAGCTGGTGTCCCATAGGGTATTCCTTGTACGTGATCTTCGCGGGCGAAGCCGCAAAGAGTTCCCGGGCTCTGCGTGCCGCACGCAGGGGGATGATCGGATCTTCCGTTCCATGAGCAATGAAATACTCGATGTGCCCGATCTTGTCCCATTGCAGCGTCAGAAAGGTTCCCTCGGGGACATACCCGCTGTTGGCGATCACGCCGCGGAACAAGGAAGGGCGGCTCAGGGACATTGCATAGGACATCACCGTCCCCATGCTAAACCCGAGGAGATACACCTGGCCTGCGTCGACGGGGTAGCCGTTGATAACGTCATCCAGGAACGCAGACAGTCGCTCACAGCTTTCGCGGAACATCGCCTGGTTCTGGTTCCCCGTCTCATCGACGTCGTACCACGTAAAGCCGCCGTGAGGAAACGCAAAGGGAGCGCGGGGGCTCACGACGAGGAGGCGCGGGTCGTAGAAGCGTGCTATATCGATCAGATCCTCTTCGTCCGCCCCGCGGCCGTGAAGCATGACCAAGAGTGGATTCTTGCCGCTCCCGGATTGCTCCGGCATCAGGACGCGATGTTCAAGTGTGGTTTGCATGAGTGCCATCTCTGTTGAGCAGGAGAGCGTACACCGCGTAATCATTCCTGCTGAATGTCACAAAACGGATCTCGATGAGCGAAGATGGGGCGGAGACAAAGGCCGAAGCTGTTGCGACCGCGATACGAGATGCACGCTCCATAGGAAATCCGTATGCACCGGTCGAAATGGAAGGGAAAGCTATGCGCCCCAGCCCGCGATCGGCGGCCATTTGCAGGCTGCTTCTGTATGTGGAGGCGAGGATCTCGTCCTCGCCCTGTGTCCCGCCGCGCCAGATGGGACCGACCGCATGGATGACGAATCGTGCCTTGAGACGTCCGCCTCCCGTGATGACCGCGTGTCCGGGAGGGCATTCCCCCTGTCGTGCCAGAATCGTGCGGCATTCTTCGAGAAGCTGAGGGCCTGCCCCCCTGTGGATGGCGCCATCCACCCCGCCGCCGCCCAGAAGACCGGAATTCGCCGCATTGACGATAACGTCGACGTCCTGGGTGGTGATATCCCCCTGCACCAGCGTCAGCGATGTTGATCCCACTTTAATCATGAGAGTCGGTTCGCCGTTTTCGTTTCGCGGACATGAGATCCGACACTAACGTACTCATTTTTCGAATGGAATTCCCGTCGCAATCGTGGCTTGATCCAGGCTGTTTGTCAGGCGACGCACAGAAGCGAGACCCCGTGTATCGGCGGCGTGGAATAGTGCCGAGGAGCGGTTGCTCTGCTTATCCTGGTTCCACCTTGGTTGTCGAGAATCCCATGGGGGGGACAAGGCATTTCTCTTGGGCTTTCTGCCTGACATTCTCCCTGGGCTATCGCACACCTTCAAAGCTTCGCCAGAGCATCATTGAATCTTCAAGAACGAATCCTTAGCTTAGGTACACTGGTGCATGACCCGGCAAGGTTTTTGGGACGGGTCCCCGCCGAACCCACTGCAATTCACTTTCTCTGTGGAAGAGGATGAAGATCACGATTGAATCCCGTCAGCTCAACGGGCTTCTTGTGCTCAAACCGGAGGTCTTTCAGGACGATCGGGGTTTCTTCCTCGAAGCATTCCGGAAGGATCAGTTCCTTGACCTTGGTCTGCCTGGCGAGTTTGTTCAGGATAATCACTCCAAATCGGTCAAGGGAGTTGTCCGCGGTCTTCATTTCCAATACGAGCCGCCAATGGGGAAGTTGATGCGCGTGACGGTGGGAACCGCATATCTCATGGCGGTAGATATTCGGAAGGGTTCGCCCACTCTGGGAAAGTGGTTTGGCATCGAGGTGTCGGCTGAAAACAAGCTGCAGGTTTGGGCGCCGGCGGGATTTGCGAGGGGATTCTGCGTTCTTTCCGATGTGGCCGAGATCCAGTACAAGTGTACAGGTATCTACAGCAACAAGGGCGAATCGGGAATCCGATGGAATGATCCCGCAATTGGAATCACGTGGCCCGTTTCGAATCCGACTCTCTCGAAGAAAGATGAAGCTGCGCAGACGCTCGCAGAGTGGCTGCAACGTCCGGAATCAGAAAAATTCAGATACTAAAGGACGTCTCCTGTGAAGATTCTCATCGCCGGCGGGGCCGGTTACATCGGCTTGGCACCTATTCCTAAGTTGCTGGATCGCGAATACGACATCGAAGTGATCGATCTGCTCTGGTTTGGGTGTTTCTTGCCGTCACAAGTAAAGGTTAACCAGAAGAACATCTTTGACGTCACCAGGGAAGATCTCCATGGTTGCGATTAGGTGATCTTTCTTGGCGGGCTTTCGAATGATCCGATGGCGGAATTCTCTCCCGGTATGAACTTTATTCACAAAGCTGCAGCGGCATGATATCATCATCAACAATCCCTCCATTTGGCGTCCGATTCTCTCCATCGAAGATGCGTGCAACACATATGTCCGGGCAATCGAGGCTAGCGACGAGATTTCCGGAATTCTTAATGTTGCTTCGGGCAATTGCACCGTTGGCGAGGTGGCAGATGTCGTTCGCTCCACCGTCGAAGAAGTGCTGAACGTGAAGATTGACCTGACGATCAAACACATCCAGGACTATGGGAACTACAAAGTCAGCGTCCAGCGCGCGACAAACATCCTGAGTTTCAAACCACAGCATGACGTATCATCCATTGTGCGGAACCTTCTGGAGCATCGGGCGGAGTTCGCGGATATGGACAACTCACGATACTACAACATCTTCAATAACAACTGTGACTCTCTATGAAAACCGCGCTAATCTGTGGTGTTGGGGGCTTCATCGGCGGGCATCTTGCCAAGCGGTTGAAGCGGGAGGGATACTGGGTAAGAGGTGTTGACCTAAAGAACCATGAATACGTTCCGTCTCCTGTGGACGAGTTTGTCGTGGGAGATCTTCGTGAACAATCGGTCGTACGTTCCGTCCTCGACAAGCGATTCGATGAAGTGTATCAGCTTGCGGCAGACATGGGTGGCGCAGGATACATCTTCTCAGGTGAACACGACGCCGACGTCATGCACAACTCGGCGACGATCAATCTCAATGTGCTGGAGCAGGCAAAGCTGGTCCGCATAGGAAGGATTTTCTACTCTTCGTCTGCCTGCATGTATCCGGCATATAATCAGGAGGATCCGGACAACCCGAAGTGTTCGGAGGATTCTGCATATCCTGCCGCGCCGGACAGCGAGTACGGTTGGGAGAAACTTTTCAGTGAACGTCTGTACCTTTCATATCATCGCAACCACGGGGTGCAGGTTAGGATTGCCCGATTTCACAACATCTTTGGCCCGGAAGGATCCTGGACGGGAGGGAGGGAAAAGGCCCCGGCTGCTCTTTGCAGAAAAGTGGCTGAAGCGCGAGAGGGTGGTGAAATCGAGATTTGGGGTGATGGAAAGCAAACGCGGTCATTTCTCTACATTGATGAGTGTCTTGAAGGAGTGCGCAGACTGGTGAATTCCGATTTCATGGGACCGGTGAACATCGGCTCAGAGGAGATGGTTACCATCAATCAACTTGCTGAGATGGTCATGTCGATAGCGGCAAAGAAGCTCTCAATAAAGCATGTCGCCGGGCCCTTGGGGGTTCGAGGAAGGAATTCTGACAACCGATTGATATTCGAAAAGCTCGATTGGAAACCCAGCAAGAAGCTTTTGGATGGCTTAAGGATGACTTACAAGTGGATTGACCAACAGGTAGCTCTCAGCCGGACGGGCTGGGCGACGAAATAGACGACATTTCAGTTCAGTTCTGGAAAGTGGACCGTCTCTTGAGGCGGGATGGAGGAACCGCAGGCGGAGACTTTTGATTTGCGATTGTCGCCAATTGCAGACTTTTTTTGATGATCCTCTCCCAGTTCCACCCAACGGCCCAAATGCGCAGATTTGGTGGTGCTTGGTCGTATTGCTTTTCCAGCTATGAATCCGTATCCTCTTATGTTAGAACGGTTTCTGGGCTACACTACTTTTCAGTACAGACGTTGGGGCATACACCGCATCCGGCCACATTGGAGTGAAACCTCGGAAATAACATTCCCTACCGAGCATCACAGCTTCCGGGATACACTAGTCGACCCTTTCCAAAGGCAGCAACCGTCAGCCGTGTTTGTCAACGACCATATCGGGTGCGCCGATACCAAGGGAGGGAACAACCCCAATGTCACTCCAGCACGGTCGTGTATTGTCTCGGCGCGCCTTAATGTCGGAGAGGCTTCCGGGCAAGGTAGTCAATTTGCTCAATCGCATGCGTGAGGCAGAGGGCGATCATCGATGAATTCCGGTATCGGAACGGTTCCGCTTTTCCCTTCGAGCTTGACAGAAGCGGCATGAAGAATGTCCTAGTCACCGGTGGCGCCGGTTTTATCGGCAGCAGTTTTATTAGGTTTCTTCTTGCCAAGTACGAAGGCCTCACCGTTGTTAACTATGATCTCCTGACCTATGCCGGAAATCTGGAGAATCTGAAAGAAATTGCACATGATCCGCGATATAGGTTTGTCAAAGGGGACATTTGTGATCGAGCGGCAGTTGATGCTGTGCTCACGAGTAATGAGATTGACACAATTGTTCATTTTGCCGCCGAGTCCCATGTTGACAGGAGCATACTAGAAGCCGGGGTTTTTGTGCGCACAAACGTGCTGGGAACGCAAGTGATGCTCGATGCGGCTAAGGACACTGGTGTTGAGAGGTTTGTGCACATATCGACCGATGAAGTCTACGGCTCGCTCGGCACGACAGGGAAGTTCACGGAAGACACTCCTCTTCATCCCAACAGCCCGTACTCAGCAAGCAAGGCCGGTTCTGACATGCTTGCCTTGGCCTACCACCACACCTTTGGTTTGCCCGTTGTTGTCACGCGATGTTCCAACAACTATGGCCCCTACCAGTTTCCGGAGAAGCTCATCCCGTTGATGATCATCAATGCGATGAACGACAAACCGTTGCCGGTGTATGGAGACGGGATGAACGTGCGCGACTGGCTCCACGTGGAGGATCATTGCTCGGCCATTGATATCGTTGCGAGGGAAGGGCGTCCTGGCGAGGTGTACAATATTGGCGGCAACAATGAGTGGAGGAATATCGATATTGTAAAGCTTATTCTCGAAGAGCTTCACAAACCGGAGTCTCTGATCACCTATGTCAATGATCGTCCGGGACATGACAAGCGGTACGCAATGGACGCGGGGAAGATACTTGTGGAATTGGGGTGGAAGCCTGCGCACACGTTTGAGCGTGGGTTACACGATACGATTGCGTGGTATTGCGAGAATACTGCGTTGTGGTCGCGAGTTGTCTCAGGAGCATATCAAGAATATTATCGTCGACAATATGAGAACCGTTAAAATGCGAGGAACTGTCCCTCTCCTGTTCGTTCTGGCGATGTTATTGATTGCCGGACCTGCCGATGCCCAGCAGTCAACGAATGATATTGGCTATGATCTGTTCAATACCATGGGCAAAGGAAGTGTTCTTCCATCGGTTCAATCGTCAGTTGCCCCGCGGATTGTCCCGCTCGAATCAGTCGTAAATCCCGACGAGTATATCGTGGGGCCGTCGGACGGGTTTGCGGTGACCATCTTGACGAGTCCTCCCCTCGTAACTAATGTTACGGTTACACCGGAAGGGACGTTGGTTGTGCCTTCAGTGGGAGAAATCAGGTTATCGGATATGACCCTTACGAAGGCACGTGAGGCTGTTCTGGATCAGATCCATAAGCGGTTCATTTCTACGCGCGCGACAGTGACGCTGTCAGTACCGAGATCCGTGAACGTAACAGTTCTCGGTCAAATCCTTGTGCCAGGGACGTACACGCTCTCGGTCACTGATCGCGTGTCAGGTGCAATTGATGCGGCAAACCAGGTCATGCGTTCCCAGAAAGTCGAAGATGAGCTTGCCCTGCAAGGTGCTCGTTCCGGCCAATCTCACCGTCTGATTCTGGTTCGCCACAAAGATGGAAGAGAGCAGCGAGTTGATCTTGCGCGGTACGCAGCGGAAAGGATTTCCACGCTGAATCCATACTTACGGGAAGGGGATGTGATTGTTGTTCCCTCGATGAATGTGGCGCGGGACGTGATTGGTGTTTATGGGGCCGTACATCTTCCCGGACGATTGGAATATGTGGCAGAGGACAGTTTGCACACGATGTTGGCTCTTGCGTATGGATTTACTGACAATGCTCGCTTGGATAGCGTCGAACTCTATCGCTATGATCGATCGGGAAAAGAAACGGAGCATATGGTGCTGAATTTGACTGACGGGAGGACCGACCTGCCGCTTCAGCCAGGTGATCGGTTGATCGTAAGACAGAAGGTCGACTTGCGGGGCGATCCCAGAGTGTGGGTGAACGGTGAAGTCAACTATCCGGGTGGCTATCCGATATCGCAAGAAGGGACTAAGCTCAGTTTGGTTATTGCGATGGCGGGCGGATTCACATCGAGAGCTGCGTTGTCTCGGTCGATGGTAGTGAGGCAGGGAGCATCGTTGACGCAAATCGAATCTGAACGACTCGGAAGCTTCACAGGTGGTGTTCCGCATGATGACTCTCTTTACTATGGCGTTGAAACTGCATCTCGGCTACAAGGGGAGCGAATGTCGGCAGATTTTGTTGCGCTATTTGAGCATCAAGACACAACACAAGACGTTTTCTTGAAGGATGGCGACGTCATAACAATTCCTCCGGTCGACCGCACCGTGTATGTATTTGGTCAGGTTGTGTTACCCGGTCATGTTACCTTCGAATCCGGGAAGGACTGGGAGTACTACATCGCGAGGGCGGGTGGCTTGACGGATCGTGCCAGAAAAGGGGACATTCGAATCGTCAAGGCCAGCACGAAACAATGGCTCGACCCAAATGACACGCGGTTGGAGGAAGGAGACTACATCTGGGTGCCAATGGTGGTTGAACACAACTTCGGTTATTATGTGAATATCATAGGGCAGACAGCATCAATCATCGGCGTTGCAGTGAGCCTTGCAATTCTAGCGGTACAATTGAAGAAGTAGTCGTATTGCATTTTGTCGTTGCTGTCTCTGTGAAATGATACAACCTGTAGGACCTCATACATCGGCAGCGCTTATCAAGAGCGAACTCTGCTGACGCTCAAAACGACGGAGGAAGCGTGGATTCATCCCAGGAAAATCATGCCGGGGGACAAACTGGTCTCCGGATGGCAAATGTCGTTGAGTATATTGCTGTTCTTGCAAGGAACAAGAGGTTGATTGTTCGCTTTGTTGGGATCTCGATTCTTGTTGGGATAATTCTTCTTTTCTTCGTCCTTCCGCGCTGGTATAAGGCGGTTGCAGTCATCATGCCGCCTCAGCAAAAGAATGCCCTTGGACTTCTTTCATCTATCACTCGAGCGACTTCTTCTTTACGGACCCTGGGACTTGGTGGTTCTGCGGATGATCTTTCCCAATTCCAGGCAATTTTGGGTAGTCGTCGTGTCATGGAGGCTGTAGTCACACACTTTGGTCTCAAGTCCGTTTACGGCGTTGAATCGATGGAGAAAGCCATCAAGTCGTTGGAAGACAACGTCGCATTCTCACCCGGGAAGGAAGACGTATCAGTCGAAATTACGGTCTTTGATACAGACGCCAAGCGGGCAGCAGAAATGGCGAACTATCTGGTCGACGCGCTTAATGCAGCATATCTTGATATGTCAACGACAGAAGCTCGCGGGAATCGGGAGTTTCTTGAAAGGAGATACAATCAAAACGTCGCCGACTTGAAAAATGCTGAGGAAGACCTTCGAAATCTGCAGCAGCGCTATGGTATCTATTCGGTGTCTGACCAAATTAAAGCCGCTGTGCAAACGGCAGCCGTGCTAGAATCTCAGGTCCGGTTGAAGCAAATCCAGCTTGATATCTTGACAAATACGACGAGCGAAGACAACCCCGGGAGACAGTCGGCGGAGATAGAACTGAAGGAAATCAAGAAGCAGTTGTATCTAATGAAAAACGGGGGTGCATACGGCGATGCCTCAGTTGTTTTTCCGGCATTCAAAGATGCTCCAGAAATCGGCATGGAGTATGTTAGACGGTTTCGAGATGTGGAAATTCAGAACAAATTGATGGAACTGATACTTCCTCTGTATGAACAAGCAAAAATCGAAGAGCAGAAGACTACTGCGAGTGTGGTCGTCTTGGACAAAGCCGTGCCCGCAGAACGTCCAGCCAAACCTAAGAGAGTGCTCAATCTCATCCTTATCGCTTTCGTGAGCTTTATTGCCGCATATTTCCTCGCTCTTTTTGTTGAAATGCTTCGACGAGTAAACAACGGTCAAGTGCCAGAAGTCAGTGAGAATCTGAAGTTTATCCGGCGCGAACTGAGCATCAAGCGTCTCTTTAAGTAGGACAGGTGAATGGGCATGAGTGCTTTTTCACCAAGATCTCCGTCTCAGTCTCCAATTCGGGAATTCCGCATTAAGGATTGGCTCCTCTACGCATTTGCTGCGCTGTATCCCCTTATGGTGTTTTCGGTTTTCTTCTCAAGGGATTCTGTGCCGCTTTGGATTGTTGTTCTTCTCGCCGCCCTGTTGCTTGCCGAAGTTCTTCAGCATAACGGCGAGTTCTGGACGGAACGGTCCATGACGTATCTTTTCCTCTTTCTTGTGGCCTACGTTTGCAGCACATACCGCATTCTGGATGCTGATGCGAATATGACTTGGCTTGGTCGGACGCAAGCCGATCGCGCTGTGAGCACAACATTGCGAGTGGCCTATGTTGTGGCGGTCTTTTTCACGTTTGTGAACGTACTTGCAAGCACTTCGGAAGATGTCATAAGAAGGATTTTTGTCATACAGATCTGGTGTGGTGCAATCGTTGCGTTGTTCGGTATCCTCCAGTTCCTGACATATACGATTCTTGGAAGCGATGTTTTGACTCGAATTGAACCGACGAATGAAACATTCGGAAAAGGTGCATACTACCTCCAGAAGATTGGTTCTGAACGCGTTTTTCGCGCTTCCGGGATCTTCAAAGAACCATCCTCGTTTGGTTTTTTTCTTGCTCCATTGATAGTCAAGCTTATCGTGGGAACCGCACGGAATGTGAAAATTGGTGCAAGGTGGACATCATACGCACTTCTTGCGATCTACGGCTTTGCTGTGCTCATAAACGTATCGCTCACTGGAATCCTTACGTTGGCTGTTTTGGCAGCATTTTTTTTGATATCCCGAATTCGCCGCTCCCCTGTTGGTGGGATTGGCGTAGTAGCACTTGTGTGCTGCGTTGCCGCAGTATTGGTTGTCACACCTTTGGGAAGCCTGGTTGGCTATAGGATATCCAACATCTTTGAATTCAGGGATCCCTCGACAATTGATCGCGTATCCCGCATTGCAATTGGGGCCGTCGTCTTCATGAATCACCCATGGGCGGGCGTCGGTCCTGGCATCTTTGCCTTTTGGTATCCTGCCCTGGGGGGGCTCGACCGTTCGACTATGGCTACGCCGCTGAATATTTGGCTGAATGTGCTGACGGACGTGGGAATTATTGGCTTCATTCCGTTTGTCGCCTTTCTTTACAGAGTTTTGCACAAGGCGAATCGAGTGAGGAAACAAGTACCCATGGTCGCGGTCTATTTCTGGAGCGCGTTGAGCTATTTGTTGCTGCTCTCTACCACTGACATATGGTACATTGAAATTGTCTGGTTTGAATTCGCCGTTCTCTTGGTGATTAGCCGCTTCATAGCTCCCAATGGTATTACCGTCCTCCCCCAAGATTCATCGACAACATAAAGTCGTAGCTTAAAAAAATACGCTCCATTGTTAATTGCATGATGGCACTGTTGAGGGGTATTCGTTGATGTGCCTGCTTCCTTTTGGTATGGAAGCAGAATTCCTGCTCTCATAACGATAGGTTCTTCGCTTGTCAAGATTGCTGCAAACATTAACCAGAAATGGTTTCTATTCTTTGCTGTCTTCGGTAATCCGACTCGGGGCGAATGCGGTGCTCTTCGTTATGGTCGCTCGCTTCTACGGTCCGGTCCAGTTCGGCCAGTTTACAACAGCGCATACTCTTGCTGTCGTCTTCACGCTCTTTGCTGACTTTGGATTTGATCTGCTGTTGACCACGGAAATTGGCAGAGATCGGCAGTCGGTATCATACATTACGCCTCGGATGCTAGGCCTTAAGATTGTGTTGACTCTGGTTGCTTCCTTGTTGATGTGTGCTTATCCCCTCGTGCAGACCTTCTCCCGCGAGACTCAGGTTCTCATTTACATCTTTAGCATGTATTTGTTTTTCTCCGCATTGCAGAATTTTGCGTTTGCCTTCTTCCGCGGTCACGATGAACTGCATCATGAATCGCAGATTACACTCATAATCAATGTCGCGCTATTGGTCACTTTGCTGATCATAGCTCTGACGGGGGGAAGCGTCTATCAAGTTGCCTTCGCATTTGTTGCTTCACGTATTGTGGGGGTTGCACTTGCCGTTGCAAAGTCTTCTCACTTGATTACAAGTGTTCGACCTGTATTTGACCCAGCATGGATAAGTTCTGCATGGAAGACGATAGTGATATTTGGTCTTTTTTTTGTTTTTGGTAATCTCTATTTTCTTATCGATACAGTCCTCCTATCGATGTGGCGTGGTGACCACGACGTCGGCATTTATCAATCTGTCTTTCGGATAATAGGCGTTACTCTTATTCTTTCGGATATTACCGTGAACGCCACGTTGCCTGGATTGTCGAGGCTTTTTGTCGTTGACAGGGCAAAATGGGCCCTTGTCGGTTCGGTCACGAGCAGGATTCTCTTTCACGTTGGGTTGGCGGTAGGTTTCTTCCTGTTTGCTGGTGCCGAGCTTATCATCAGTCTTCTGTATGGCTTGGATAGGTACGCCGCAGCAGTTCCCGTGATGCGGATCTTTGGACTGACGGTGGCGGTGCGATACTCTGTGGAGATGAGCGGACTTATGTTAACGACTTCCAATCGTCAGCATCTTCGCACGTGGCTTGTGATTGGTGCAACGATAACAAACGTCGCAATGAACATGTATACAATTCCGCGGTTCGGTGTCATTGGTGCAGCATCTGTCTCATTCGTTACCAATGCTATACTTGGCTGTGCTTTCATTCTCTTTTCTCGGAATGCGTTTCTGGAAAAATGGACGTCCCTTGATCGGCTCCTTCCGTTTGCACTTCTTGGGTTGGCCTCTGCGGTTGGGATATACTCGCATCTGGCCTGGAGCTGGCTGGGTGTTGCGGTGATTTTGGTTTGCTACTTTTCCCTGGTCTTTGTTGTGGGTTATTCAAGATATGAGCGTCGGATCATTTTTGAGGCATTGCGTGCATGGAGACCATGAGGAGTCCTCGGATAGGCTGCATTTTTCTGAATTATAACAGCACCGACGATACACTTGGTGCCGTTGAATCTCTTCTCCGGACTCAATATGAACCACTTGATGTGCTTGTTGTTGACAACGGTTCGGACGAAAGATGGCTGTCAAAGCTGCGACATGGTCTTGCCGGAACGAATGTTCAGATCCTTGAAATGGGTCGAAATCTAGGATTTACGGGTGGTAACAATGCCGGCTACCGAGTCCTTCTTCAACAGCATCCGGATTATATACTGCTTCTCAACAACGACACTTACGTTGAACCCAACTTTCTGGGTCCTCTCGTTGAGGCTTTGGAAGGAGATCCAGGAGCCGCCGCAGCCAGCGGACTAATTTGCTATTTCCCCGAGACCGAACGAATATGGTACGCAGGGGGGCGGTTTGTGCCTTGGCGCGCAACAGGAATAGTTGACGACCTTGACCACAATGTTGCAAGCGTCCCTGATCGAGGATTGTCGGAGGTAACGTTCGTTTCGGGCTGTTTATCGCTCGTGAGGGCATCAGCGCTTTCACCCGAAGCGATTTATGACGACAGATTCTTTCTGTATGTCGACGACACAGAACTGTCAACACGACTCATTCGTCAGGGCTTCCGATTGCTCTATGTTCCATCTTCACGGATATATCACAAGACCATCCATCGCAATGAAACTGCAAGGCCGCTGTACTATACTGTGCGTAATCGGCTGCTATTGACTCGTATAGTTATGAGCGGGCCGCAGGCTATCGTCGCAAGAATGTACGTTTTGATCACAACTTTGTTGAAATGCGTGACTTGGCGGATTTCGCAACCACTCCTGGCACGTGCTGCGTGGTGGGGGATCGTCGACTTTTACCGAAATCGTCTCTGCGAAGGACGAGGGATGCAGCTCCCGCGGTCCAAGCCTGCATCATGAGATAGTGTTGGATTCTTTATAGCGTACGTAGCACGGCAGTGACAGAGACGGGGCGGAAGAGAGGGCCGGGAGGCGAAGCATTTGTTCACTGACTTCAAAATGCTGAAATCCATGGAAAAGAAGATCTGGATTCTATCGGAGCTGTATTTTCCTGAAGAATCTGCGACCGGTTATTATGTTACTCATGTTGCTGAAGGTCTGGCGCGTGAGTTCTCCGTACAGGTGTTGTGTGCGCAACCTACATACCTCGCTCGCGGCATTCGAGCCGCGGCTAAGGAAGCTCGAAATGGCGTCGACATACGTCGGTGCTGGGGCACGACATTCAACAAAGATATCCTCCTTTTTCGCCTCATCAATCTTGTGACAACTACCATATCGATCTGCTTCAATGCGCTAATGCGGATTCGTCGAGGCGACATCATGTTCGTAGTAACTAATCCTCCCACGCTCCCCTTTCTTGCCGCCGTGGTCTGTCGCTTGCGATCCGCTACGTTGATTTTACGAATCGAGGATGTCTATCCTGAAGCGCTCTCCGCGGGTGGCATCCTTGACAAAAATGGGACAATCATGAGAGTGCTCGGCGCACTGCAAGGCCGACTGTACAAAGCCGCAGATTGCATCATTGTGTTGGGCCGAGATATGCAGGAATTGGTTACGAGAAGAATAGATGGCATCCAGCCGCGGATCGTGTATATCTCCAATTGGGCGGATCTGGACGAAATTGTTCCTCTCCCTCGGCAAGACAATCGAATAATTCGAGAACTAGGATTGACCGAGAAGTTTATCATACAGTATTCCGGCAATATGGGCAGAACACATGACATAGAGAATATTGTGGAATGTGCCAAGGCACTTCATGGAAACAGGAGTATCCATTTTCTCTTCATTGGATGGGGAGCGAAGGAGCCATGGCTTCGTATGACCGTAGATGCACTGGCCTTGAGCAACATAACAGTACTTCCACCCCAACCCCGGAAGGATTTGGTGGTTTCCCTCAATGCTTGTGACGTTGCTATAGTCGCTTTCGTGCAGGGGATGTGCGGAGTCTCCGTGCCGAGTCGCGCATACAATAACTTGGCGGCTGGGAAACTGATAATTGCTGCAACGGATCCCGCATCGGACCTTGCGCATCTTCTGGAAGAGGAAGGATTGGGCTGGGCTGTCCAGCCCGCGGCTCCGGATCAATTGGTGAACGCTATTCAGGATGCATTCAACAAAGCCTCTCTGTTGCCTCAAATGTCGTCTCGCGCACGCAAGATTGTTGAAGAAAGGTTTTCGAAGCATCGGGTGCAAGCACAGTACGCTATATTGTTTAGAGAAATCATGGGTCTTCAGACTGGGGATCATTCCAATGCCAATTGAAGGGAGAGAGCAACCGAGCAAGGTTCCTTTCGCTTGGATGATATCGAGTGTTGTCATCCAGATCCATGCGGTTGTATGTCTCTTTGTGGGAGAGCTCTTGGCGAAGCGGAGGATTGAATCCCCGCTTCCTGAAACCCAGAAGCTTCCAGATGATCACATCGTCGTTGTTCGACTTGATGAGATCGGTGATATCGTGTTAATGACAGGTTTCCTGAAAGAGCTGCGGAAACTTTACCCTGCTGCAAGAATAACCCTTGTTGTGAAGGACGCACTCCTGAATCTTGTGGAGCGATGCCCTCATGTTGACGAGGTCATTCCATTCGCCGCCCATTGTTCGCGTGTGCTGCGGCCCTTTGTTCTTCCGTTTCGTGCGGCGAAGATGTCACGCAAGCTGGCATGGGAGAAAAGGCCCACGTTGGGAATTCAGCCGCGATGGGATACAGATAGTTCCTATGCGGGCCTTCTCTTGTATCTCCTGCGAGCTCGAAGGCGCATTGGCTTCAGTGAGCAGGCAAACAGAAGGAAATCCTACTTCAATAAGGGGTTCGATCGGTTTTATACGGATCTCGTCGATGGAAACGAGGTGAAACACGAGATTGAGCATAACTTAGATGTGATACGTTACTTGGGTGGGGATCCGAGCAATGGCAAACCCGAGAGTTGGATTACAGAGGAAGATATTCATGCTGTCGAACTGCTTCTAAAGAATTCTAACGTTCCTACCGCGAAATCTCTCATTGCCATTGCTCCCGGAGCTGGGCACCCGAGAAGGATGTGGCCTCTGGACCACTACTCGCGAATTGGTGTTTGGCTGAGCCAGCAATTCGACGCCGACATCATCATTGTGGGTGGATTACGCGATGTGCGTCTTGGCGACATGCTTGCTTCTCGGATCGGTACTCGATCTCACAATCTATCGGGTCGTACGTCATTACGGGAAACTTGCGCGCTGTTCAAGAAGTGTCGTCTGTTCATTGGCAATGATTCCGGGCCTCTCCATCTTGCGGCTGCTTCGGGCATCCCAGTGATTGAAATCTCTTGTCACCCGGAACACGGCGATGAATCGGATGTTCAATCCCCAGTTCGCTTCGGTCCTCGATCTGCCGCCTCTGCTGTTCTTCAGCCCGCACAAGTGTCAGCTCCTTGCAGGGAGCGCTGTTCGTCCTCTCATGCGCACTGCATTAATGGTGTGACCGTTGAAAGGGTGAAGGAAGCTGTCAAGCGCGTTCTCGCCCAAGGGGACCAGAAATGAAGCAATGGCTATGGAGGTGTCCACAGAGGTTTGGTACCCCTCAATTTCTGTTGTTGAATCCCGTTGCACAATGCCAGCTGCAGTAATGCGCTGTGCGTAGAGCATTGCGTTGCCATTGCGGGAATCCTCCCGCGCAACAACCGCCCCCCGGCACCGTCCCCTCCCGGGACCAGCCCATCGCGCCTTTATCGCGGACCGGCGTTCCGGATTTCCTCGGAGGCGCTGGCGGCAAACTGCTCGAAATTCTTCTTAAACTTCCCGGCGAGCTCGCGGGCCTTTGCATCGTACTGCTCTTTGTCCTTCCACGTCGTGCGAGGGTTCAACATCTCCTCGGGAACATCCGGACACGTCGTCGGTACGTGCAGGCCGAAGATCGGATCCTGGACCGTCGGTGCCGATGCGAGCGCCCCGGAAACGGCTGCACGGATCATTGCGCGGGTGTACGCTATCTTCATGCGGGAACCGACGCCGTACGGGCCGCCGCTCCACCCGGTATTGACCAGCCAGGTGGTCGCCTTCTGCTGTGCAATCCGTTCACCGAGGAGCTTTGCGTAGACCGTCGGCGCGAGCGGCATGAATGGGGCGCCAAAGCAGGCGCTGAACGTCGTTTCAGGATCCTTTCCAACACCCTTCTCCGTTCCCGCAACTTTCGCCGTGTAACCGGAAAGGAAGTGATACATTGCCTGCTCCGATGTCAGCTTGGCGATCGGCGGCATCACACCGAGGGCGTCGCAGGTGAGCATGATGACATTCTTCGGATGATCCCCGAGGCCGGTCTTCGAATGATTGCGGATATGGCTGAGCGGGTATGCAGCGCGCGTATTTTCCGTCAACCCCGCATCGTCGAGATTGATGCGACGCGTCATGCTGTCGATGGCGACGTTCTCGAGTACTGTCCCGAATGTGCGCGTGGTTGCATAAATGTCCGGTTCCGCCTCGGAAGAGAGACGGATGACCTTTGCGTAGCATCCCCCCTCGAAGTTGAATATGCCATGCTCACTCCAGCCGTGTTCATCGTCGCCGATCAGCGTCCGTTCCGGGTCGGCGGAAAGCGTCGTCTTTCCCGTACCGGAGAGACCAAAAAACAGCGCTGTGTCTCCTCCCTTGCCGAGATTGGCGGAGCAATGCATCGGGAGAACGTTGCGTTCCGGCAACAGATAATTCAGAACCGTAAAAACGGCTTTCTTGATCTCCCCTGCATAGGATGTCCCGCCGATGATACAGAGACGCTCTGCAAAACTGATAACGACAAAAACCTCCGAATTTGTGCCATCCACTTCCGGTAGCGCGTGAAACCGGGGCGAGTCAATGATCGTGAATGTCTCGGGGGATGTATGCATGACAGGCTTCTCCGGCCGGAGGAGCAGGTTCCTTGTGAAGAGGTTATGCCACGCGTAGTCGGTGATCACACGAACCGGGATTTGATAGTGCGGGTCGGCACCTGCATACAGGTTCTGCACGAAAGCGTCGCGCCCCTGGAAGAACGCGCAGAGTTTGGCGCGGAGCTCGCGGAACTTCTCTTCCGACATGGGTCGATTCACCTTGCCCCACGCGATGGCAGCTTCGCTGGCAGGCTCCTTCACGATGAATTTGTCGTTGGGGGAACGCCCGGTGTGGTGGCCGGTATGGACGACCAGCGGCCCGAGATGCGAAATCCACCCCTCGCGCCGGCGCACCACCTCCTCGTAGAGAGATGCTGTGGAAAGATTCCAATAGATGTTGCCAAGATTCGTAAGTCCTGATTGCGCAAGCGGATCCGCGCCCGTGCCGTGTTCCTGCATGATCTTCCCTCTGCCCTATGTGGTTGCTTACCGCGGAAAACCGGTCTTGTCAAAATTCTTCCACATCATCGACTCGACAGGCCGCTCCGTCCGTTCATTGTACTTCGCTGTCGATTTGGTGTCATAGGTCGTCCCGATGGCGCCTGATACTTCAAAATAGATCAACTGCCCGATCGGCATGCTGTGATAGACGCGTACGGGCTGCTTGACAGAGATCTCCAGTGTCCAGGTGTTGCAGAACCCGATGTCGCCCTTGCCTGCCGTTGCATGGATGTCGATCCCCAGCCGCCCAATGCTGCTCTTCCCTTCAAGAAAAGGGACATGCCGATGGGTCTCCGTGTACTCCACCGTCACGCCCAGATAGAGGCGATGCGGCAGGAGGATCAGCCCATCCTCGGGAATCTGGAAATGGTCGATCTCATTGTGCGCTTTCGCATCAAGAATGTCATTCTTGTACAGGGCAAGATGCCTGCCAAGATGAACATCGTAGGAATTGGAACCGAGATATTTCCGGTCAAAGGGAGAGATGACAATCGTCCCCTTCTCCATTTCCTCCAGTATCTTCAGGTCGGTGAGTATCATGAGGTCATCCTGTTGTCGATGGAAACACCTAATATGGGGGAAACGGGGGGGAAAGTCAAAAAAGGCCCAATACAGAGAGTTCCTTGGGCGTTTTCACCTTACAAGCGATGGGGGACCGACGTGGCTCGTTTACAAATCTCTTGCAGTTGATGTAATGAGAGACCAGGCCTCAGCCACGTGCCGTTGGGCGACCTGAGTTTGTCCGACAACCAGTCGGAGGGCGACGCGACCACCGAGTTTTGTGTGCGTCAGGTACAGGCGGCCGCCGGCGTTCAGCCGATCCATCAGAGCGGAGTTAAGGGAATTCAACCGGCTCTCATCACCGACACCCCGGGGATGGTACCGGAAGCAGACGGTTGCGAGGGGGACCGGTGCGAGGATCTCGAAGTCCGCTGTCTCCCGCACATTCTCTGCGAACGACCGGGCAAGCTCGATGTGGGTCCGGACCATTTCCTGAAGTCCGCTCACCCCGTACGTGCGGATGACGAACCAGAGTTTCAGAGCACGGAATCGCCGTCCGAGTTGGATTCCCCAGTCGCGGTAATTCCGAACGCGTGTTCCCTCCGCGGTCTTCAGGTATTCCGGGAGGATCTCAAATGTTTTCACGAGCGCTTCCTGGTCGGCGACAAAGTACGCGGAACAGTCGAAGTTCGTGAACATCCATTTGTGCGGATTGAAGACGAACGAATCGACCAGTTCTATTCCATCGATCATCCAGCGCATTTCCGGGAGAAGGAGGGCTGTTCCGGCGTAGGCCGCATCGACGTGGAGCCACAGGTTGTGTTTCCTGCAGATCTCTGCGATGGGGCGAAGGGGATCGATGGCGGTGGAACCGGTCGTGCCGATGGCAGCGACCACGCAGAGGGGCGTGCAGCCTTCCTTGAGATCCGCTGCGATTGCGCGCTCGAGCGCATCCACGTTCATGGCATACGTCGCATCCACCGGTATTGTGCGAAGGGAACTCTTCCCGAGGCCCGCGATCTTCACCCCCTTTTCAATCGATGAATGCGCCTCCGTCGAGCAATAGACGGTGAAGCGTCCTCCCGCCGGAAAGCCGTCGGCATTGATCCGGTATGCGCTGGCCCGCTCACGTGCGCTCAGGAGCGCGCACAGTGTCGCTGTCGAGGCAGTGTCTTCAATAACACCCGTGAATGTGTCCGGAAGACCGATCATGCCCCGGAGCCATTCCATGACACGTTCCTCAAGTTCTGTGGCTGCCGGCGAAGTGGCCCAGCTCATGCATTGAGCGCCCATTGTTGCCGTCAGCATCTCCGCGAGAATACTGGGAGGACTGCTATTGGCGGGGAAGTACGCGAAGAAGGAAGGATGTTGCCAGTGCGTCATTCCCGGCAGGATGATCTCCGTGAAGTCGCCGAAGATGCGGTGGAAGTCTTCGGGATCAACAGGAGGCAAGGAAGGGAGTTTTCCGAGAATGTCACCCGGTGCGACCGCGGGCTTCACGGGCCGTTGTTCGATGTGCTCGAGGTAGTCGGCCATCCAGTCGACCAGCTCATGCGCGTGGCTGCGGAACTCTGCTATCTTCATTGTCGCAGGAAAAGGCCCCTTACCATCCCAGCTTCTTGTTCGCTTTCACGAAGCGTTTCAATTTCGCATCGACCCTGGCATGAACCGATGATGCGGATTTTCCGGTAAGGATCTCAAGTCCTTCATCGATCGTCGTGACCGCCCAAATCCGGAAGAGCTTTTTCTCCGCTGCCTCGACGATGTCATGCCGCAGCATGAGGTCCTTCACGTTGAGCCGCGGGATCATCACGCCTTGTGTTCCATTCAGGCCTCTGGCCTTGCAGACATCGAAGAAGCCCTCGATCTTCAAATTGACGCCGCCGATGGGCTGAATTTCGCCCTTCTGGTTCACGGAGCCCGTCACAGCAATCCCCTGTGCAAGCGGAATCTCTGAAAGACTCGAAAGAATGGCATACACTTCCGTTGACGATGCGCTGTCACCGTCGACGCCGCCGTAGGATTGTTCAAAAGCGATGCTGGCACTGAGAACAAGAGGCTTCGTCTGGGCATACCTGGCCCGCAGGTATCCGCCCAGGATCAGGACGCCCTTGTTATGCGATGGACCGCTCATCGATGCTTCGCGTTCGATGTTAATGATGCCTGCACGGCCCACGGAAGTCTTGGCTGTGATGCGTGACGGCTTCCCGAATTCGTACTCCCCGGTCTGGTAGACCGAAAGCCCATTCACCTGTCCGACAACGCTTCCGACCGTATCGATCATGATCGTGCCGTCGTCGATCATCTCCTGGATCTTCTCCTCGGTGAGGCGGGCACGCTCGTTTCGTTCATCGATGGCCTTGCGCACATGAACGTCGCATACGAGCGGCGCATGATCATGGGAAGCCCAGTACCCCGCTTCACGCATGACATCGGCGAGGACGCTGAACCTTGTGGAGAGCTTGCTCTGCTGGCCGGCGAGGCGGACGCCGTATTCGACAATCTCACACACCCCCGACGGATCGAAGATGGAAAGTTGGTCCGTATCGCACATCGTCTTCACAAAAGAGACATACCCGCCGATGGCAACACTGTCGTTCGGCATTTCCGTGTCGAAATCCGCCCTCACCTTGAAGATTTTCTTAAAGTCGTCATCGTAGGAGTAGAGCGTTTGATAGAGGCCGGATTCGCCGATCAGGATGACCTTCACGTCAAGATCGATGGGTTCCGGCTTCAGGGCGGAACTTGCGCCGAAGAGGCCGGATTCGAGCGGCTGGATCTCGATCTGGCGGTTGTGCAACACACGCTTCAGGGTCACCCACACACCGGGCTCGGAGAGAGCGTCGACGGCATTGATGACAAGGTAACCGCCGTCGGCTTTGACGACCGATCCGGCTTTGATGTGTGTAAAATCGGACCGCCAGACGCCGTTCCGGTCGATTTCCCGGTCGATCGTGCCGAAGAGATTCTTATAGCGCGGATTCCTCTCGATGATGATCGGCGCCCCTTTGAGGCCGCTGTTGTCCGCAACAACGTTCACCTGATACTCCAGGAACCTGTCGTCTTCACGCTGGATCGGTATCCCGAGGACCGACGATGTCGGCTGGTCGTCTTTCTGGTGAAAACGGGACACGTTGTCGAGGATACTCTTTTGAATTTCGGCAAGATAGGCCTGGAGTCCCTTCGTATCGTATTTCCCCTTCACGTCGCCGAGCAATTCCTCTACGACAGGCACGATGACTCTCTGTGTCAGATCGTCGAGCGATTTCTTTGCGCGACGCTCGATGTTGCGCATCTCCCGCATGACGATGTCCATCTGTCCTTCGAGATCATTTTGCAGGGCAGTCAGCCTGGAGAGCTCTTCCCGCGACATCTCACCGGCATCCACCTTGGTCTGCAGTTGATCGAGCCCGGTGGGATTTCCGTCGATGAGCGGTGCGATCTCGGGACGCGAGGTCGTTCCTCCTTGCACCTGAACGACTTCAAATCCCTTTTCCTTGACCTTCTTTTCAAAATCGCGCAGGACCGACCGTTGCCGGTCCTGAAAATGCTCCAACATCCCTTTTCGTTCCGCAGCATATCGGCGGCTTTCAAATACCGCGGGAATGGCTTTCTGGAGTTCGGTCAGAAAGGTTGCCATCTCCCGCTTAAACTTTATTCCCTGTCCCGCAGGGAAGACCAGCATCACCGGAGTGTCCGGGTAGCGGAAGTTGTAAACATACACTTTGTCGGTCAGGGGGACGCTCTTTTCCGCCAGATCATTGAGCATCCGTTCGATGGTGGTGGTCCGGCCGGTTCCGGAGAAACCGGTGACGAAGATATTATAGCCGGAGTGCTTCATCTCAAGACCGAGCTGGAGAGCCCGGACGGCGCGGTCCTGTCCGATGATCATCCCGGAGGACTCTGCCTGGGACATCTCTGTCACACCGAGGAGGTCGGGCGTGCAGCGCCAGCGAAGATCTTCGGGCGGGACAAGTGCTTTCCGGGCGGTGCGCGTGCGTCGGGTGCTGGGAGTTTTCGTCATTGGCGATTTCTCTTCAGTATTCTTTCCTATTGGCGTAGAGGTTCAGCAGGAGGCCGACCATGGCCATGGATGCGATAAGCGCAGAACCGCCATAGCTGAGAAACGGCAGAGGGACTCCCACCACGGGAAGGAGACCGAGGGACATGCCGATGTTCATGAACGTGTGCGTGGCGAGGATGGAGGTCACGCCGATGGCAACAACGCCTGCATAACGGTTCTTGACCGTCGCGGCAAGTCCGACCCCCCTGATGAACAAAGCGATGAAGAGAGCGAGGACGGTCACTGACCCCATGAAGCCGAACTCCTCCCCCGGAACACAGAAGATGAAATCCGTCCATTGCTCGGGAATGAAGTTGAGCTGGGTCTGTGTCCCGTGCAGGTATCCCTTCCCAAAAACTCCTCCCGAGCCGATTGCCACCTTTGACTGGAGAATGTTATACCCGGCACCGAGCGGGTCGGTGTTCGGATCCAGAAAAGTTGCGATGCGTTTCTGTTGATACGGTTTCAATCCGTCGTAGATGAACTGGACGGAGATCCCCACCAGGACGGTGAGGGAGAACATTGCGGCGGCGGCGATGCGATGTTCCATCGAGAGATACAGCAGCACGCCGAACGCGACGACAGCGATGAGAAACAGTGTCGTGCCGAACAGGGCGGCAACAGCCGCAACGATCGGTCCAATGATGGACAGCAGGGTGAATTGGGATGCCCCTGCCCAGTAGAGGACGGGGAAGAACATGCCGAGATAGATGAGGGCGGTTCCGGTATCGGGCTGCATCATGATCAGAGCGACGGGGAGCAGGACGATCCCCCCGGCAATCGCCAGATCACGAAAGCGCCTCAGGGAGACGTCGCTTCGCGCCAGAAAGGTCGCGAGCGCAAGCACGCAGGTGATCTTGGTAAACTCCGAGGGCTGCATGCGGAAAGGTCCAATGGTAAACCAACTGGTGGAACCGGACACCGTCCTTCCCAGAAGCAGGACCGCGACAAGCATGAGGATCGACAGAAAGTAGGCAGGATAAGAAATGAGTTGGAGCAGGCGGAAGGGAATGAACATGACCCCCACCATGGTGATGAAGCCCAGGAAAACGAACAGGAGCTGCTTGTGGAACGTATCGGCCGCCTTGGCGTCGTACGTTGCACTATAGACCGAGATCACGCCGATGGTGACGAGGGCAAGTGCGATGAGCGCGGTCCGATAGTCGAACCGCTCCTTGATTGCGGCAAGCATCATGGTACCATCCCGGCATGCAATGGTGGTTGGTGCGCGGCCCGCGTCGCCGGTTGCGGAACCCCGTCGTAGCGAATGAGCCGCCCGTACAGGTAGCGCTCAATGCACTGTCCTGCGATCGGTGCAGCAACAGATCCTCCGAACCCGGCATTTTCGACGAGAACGGCAATTGCGATCTTTGGGTGATCGAATGGTGCGAACCCGATATACCAGGCGTGATCAGGACCGTGCGGATTCTGTGCCGTTCCGGTCTTTCCCCCGCTTTGGATGCCTTTGACACGCGCCATTCCTCCCGTCCCGCCCGGTTCCTCCACAACACGGCGCATTCCTTCACGGACAGCGCTCCACGTTGCATCAGAGACATTGATCATGCGGAGGGAGGGGGCGACAGTGTCGGTGGAGTGGGGATTGCTCCGGACGACCGCATGGACGACATGCGGCTCGTTGTACTCTCCCTTGGTTGCGAGTGCCGCCGCATACAGGGCCATCTGCAGCGGCGTCACACCCACGTCCCCCTGTCCGATGCCGAAGCTTGGAAGAAATCCGCGCGTCCATCCGCTCTTGCCGTACCGGCGATCCATATATGCCTGCGTGGGAAGGATTCCGGGATTTTCCTCGAAAATGTCGATGCCGGTAAGCCGGCCGAATCCGAACTCTGCTCCGTAGTGGGACCAGGGATCAAGCCCTGTCTTCAGCATGAGCTGGTAAAAATAAACGTTGCATGATCGCTGGATGGCCTCAATGAGGTCGACCGACCCATGGACGTGAAGATCCTTAAAGACCTTGTTGCCGTATCTGAATGCCCCGGTGCATGTCACGCGCCAGGAGGGTGTTATGGTTCCCGATTCCAGAGCGGCCACGGCAAGGACCATTTTGAACGTTGAACCCGGAGGATACCGCGTGAGCGTTGCACGGTTGAAGAGGGGAGAAGCCTCGTCCTCGTTCAGAGACCGCCAGAGCTCCGGGGTGGTGACACCGCTGAAAAGGGAAAGATCGTAGTCCGGCATGCTCACCAATGCGAGGACTCCCCCGTCGTTCGGGTCAACGGCCACGACGGCGCCGCGCCGTCCTGTCATCAGCGATTCCGCGAAGGCCTGCAGGCCGAAATCCATCGACAGGAGAAGATTATCTCCCTGGACGGCCTGCACATCGCTCTTCCCCCCCTCAAATCTCCCGATGACCTGTCCGCGGACATTGACCACGGTCAGCTCGGCCCCCTTCCTTCCCCGGAGCGTTGTTTCGTAGTCGGCTTCCAGTCCCGAAGAGCCGACGACGTCGCCCGGAGCATAGTCCTCACCCAGGATCTTTATCTGTGCTTCGGAGATCTCCTTGGTGTATCCAAGAACATGGGAGGCATGGGCGTTGGTCGTGTAGAACCTTTTCGATTCCACCTGATAGTCGACACCCGGCAAACGGCCGCGGTTCTCCTCCAAGGCAGCGAGTGTCTTGAAATCGATGTCTCGCTTGATCTTGATCGGCGCAAAGCGGGAGTACGTCTCCCCCTTCTTGAGACGGTCACTGACGAATTCCGGATCGAGGGAGAGAAGCTGTGCAAGGTAATTGATGTTCTTCCTGTCGAACTCGAAAGGCATGATGGTGACGCTGAACGCGGGGCGGTTGTCCACCACAAGCGTACCGTTCCGGTCGAAGATCGTCCCGCGGACAGGTTCCCGGGGGATGGTCCGTATGCTGTTCTCCTCCGACTTCTTCCCGTACTCATCGCGGTAGATGAGCTGCAACTGATAGAGCCGGCCAAGGTACAGCAGAAAGATCAGCGTGATGATGATGTACATTGCACGCCGCTTTCCGTAAATCTCTATGTCGTCTTGCTGGGGCATACGTTGGAGTGTCCGTGGGATGGCGCGGCAGACACTGCGCAACGATTCAACGCCATGCACCTCATCGTTGAGTCGTTGACCGCGGCGTCACGAGAGAAGACGGCGGGCATATGCGAACATGGGGAGCAGCCCAATGGCGGCGGTATATGCCGCGGAGGGGATGCCATACAACGCGAGTGTTCCCCATACGCCCACATCAGTTCCCTGCAAAAAGATAGTGAAATAAATGAGATTATGCACAAAAGCCATTCCTGCGAGGATGAGGACCGAACGGTAGCTCCCGAGAGTCTGCAGAGTCTTGTTCTCATTGAAATAGTACCCTGTGAGAAACCCCACAACGGTCTTTGACAGGGCGGCGAGCCCGAGCATGCCGTCTGCACCGCTCAGCAGGTCCAAAAGCAGGCCGGAGGCAAATCCTGCGATCGTTCCGGAGATCTGCCCGCGCCGAAGGGCGTAGAACACGATCCACACGAGCACGATATCGGGTTCGAGCCCCCCGACGGCAAGAAATCGGACCAGGGTGGTCTGGAGGAGGATGATCAGGAGAGTAAGAAGTATATCGATGAGGGTTTGTCGCATCGGGAGACTTGTCATGGAGCCCGGTGTTCAAGGGCGATCCGGGTACTGTCGGGAACCGCGGTGATGACGAATACTTCTTCCATCCGGGTGAAATCCACGCTCGGCGTGACTTCGATTGCCTGAAAGAGAGATCCTTCGAGGGGATGTGTCGCTGCAACCACGCCGATGCGGATGCCCGGCGGGAAAACGCTGCTGTATTCCGAGGTGATAATGACGTCCCCCACCTGTACATCGAGGGCCTTTGCCACATTGTTCAGATTGAGGGCGCTTCCTCCTTCCCACGTCACTATCCCGTCGACCCGGCTCCGCTGGACCTTCGCGCTGACCCGGAGATCCTTATTGAACAGGATCTGCGCCACGGCATACTGGCTGCTGGCGGCGATCACACGTCCGGCGAGTCCGCTCTCGGTAACGACGGGCATGTCGGCGCGGATGCCGTTGTTTTCTCCGGCGTCAAGTGTCACGGTATTGCGGAGAAGCTGGAGGTTCTTGCCGATCACATTGGCCGTTACATACGTCGTCCCAGCCCGCTGCTGAAGTTGCAGCAGTTGGTGCAGCCGCATATTTTCCAGCTTGGCCTCGCGGAGGCGGCTGACTTCATCAGCGAGAGTCAGGTTGAGTTCGCGAAGAATTCTGTTCTCCCGCCGGAGATCGAAATAATTGGGAACAATACCCACCGCGTCCTGAAGAAGGCCGACGGAGACAATCGCGAGAGAGCGAATGGTCCGGATCTGTGGGTTGTCGTTGAGAGTGAGGAGTGCGATGGAGATGCTGAGAAGCAGCATCACCACAAGGTACTCCTTGAAGAGGTAGGCAAGATCATACAGTCGTCGCAGCATGCTTCACGCAGAGATTCAGTAGCGGCGGCTCTTGAGCAGAACCTTGGAATATCTGCCGAGGTTTTCCAGTACTTTGCCGGTGCCGCGTACGACCGCCGTCAGCGGATCTTCTGCGACATGGACGGGGAGACTGGTCTCAAGGCGGAGTCGCTCGTCGAGTCCCTTCAGCAGCGATCCTCCTCCACTGAGCATGACGCCGCGGTCGAGAATGTCGGCCGATAACTCCGGCGGAGTCCGTTCGAGCGTCAACTTCACGGCCTGGATAATCTGGGCGATCGGTTCACTGAGCGCCTCGCGGATTTCGACAGAACTGGCTTCCGTTGTTTTCGGGATGCCGTTGACAAGGTCCCGCCCCTTGACCTGAATGGTGATCTCTTCCTTCAGCGGCATCGCGGAACCAACCTCACACTTGATTGCTTCCGCTGTCCGCTCGCCGATCAGGATGTTATGGTTCTTCTTGAAGAACTGGATGATCGCGTTGTTCATCTCGTCCCCTGCGATCCTGACGGATTCCTCGTTGACGATGCCGGAGAGGGCGATGACGGCGATTTCGGTTGTTCCGCCGCCGATGTCGACGATCATGTTGCCGATGGGGGCCTCGACGTCGAGGCCGACGCCGATGGCTGCCGCCATCGGCTCGGCGATGAGGTGCACTTCCTTTGCTCCTGCATGCTCCGCGGAATCGCGCACCGCGCGCTTCTCCACTTCGGTCACTCCGCTCGGGACGCAGATCACAATGCGACGGCTGGGCATCCAGTTTGCATGGATCTTCTTGATGAACTCGCGCAGCATCCCCTCGGCGATCTCAAAATCGGCGATCACCCCGTCTTTCATCGGACGGATCGTACGGATGTCACGGTGAGTCCTGCCCAGCATTTCCTGGGCCTCCTTGCCGATGGCGACAATTCTCTTGGTATTTCTGTCAAACGCCACGATGGAGGGTTCGTTCAGAACTATCCCCTTCCCCTTCATATGGATGAGGGTATTGGCTGTGCCAAGATCGATGGCGAGGTCTGCAGAGAAAACGGAAAAAATGCCCATGGGGGAGTGACCGCTCCATGAAGTATGTGAAGACGTTCTTTAGTGCCGGAAATGCCGGATGTCTGTAAACACCATTGCGATGCCGTTCTCATTTGCGGCGGCGATCACCTCGCCGTCGCGTACCGAACCGCCCGGCTGAATCACCGCGGTGGCGCCGGCCTTGACGATCTCCAGCAAGGCGTCGGGAAACGGGAAAAAGGCGTCGGATGCCGCCACAGACCCATCCAAAGAAAGGCCGGCTTCGCGGGCTTTCAAAACGGCAATGCGGGCAGAATCGACGCGCGACATCTGTCCAGCCCCGATCCCCAGGCTTCTGTCGATGCCGCTATAGATGATAGCGTTGGACTTCACGTGCTTTGCAACGCGCCAGGCGAAACGAAGTGCATCCGCCTCCGTTGCCGATGGAGCCCGTTTCGTCACGGCCCGGAACGCTTCGCCTTTCGTGAGCGGTCCATCGGGGTCCTGTCGCAGGAAGCCGCCCGGGACGCTCCGGATGTCGGGCTCGCGCCGCTCGCGCATGTCGGCCGTTTGCAATACGATCCTCCGGTCCTTCTTCTTACGAAGAAATTCCAGCACAGCGTCCGGGATGGCCGGTGCAATGATGACTTCGGTAAAGATCTTGTTGATTTCTTCCGCAGCGGCCATGTCGAGAGGTCTGTTCATCGCCACGATGCCGCCAAAAGCGGAGTCGCGGTCGGTTGCCAATGCCTTCGTGTACGCCTCAACGATGGTTGCGGCGGATCCGACGCCGCAGGGATTGGTATGCTTGATGATCGCGACGGTCGGGTCTTCGAATTCCGCGACGAGCGTTGCCGCTGCCGCCATATCGACGATATTATTGTACGATAATTCCTTCCCATGCAATTTTTGGAAGAGCGATGTGAAGGAGCCGTAGAGGGCGGCGCGTTGGTGGGGGTTCTCGCCGTAGCGGAGATCGAGCTCTTTGGCTGCGTTGACGGTGAGAACCGGCGGCTGCGCCCCCTGCGTCGCATGGGGGCTGTCAAGATAGTGCGCGATCGCCGCGTCGTATGCCGCGGTATGGCGGAACACGTCTTTGGCAAGCGATGCGCAGGTATCTTCGGAAACGCTCCCGCCGCTCCGTTTCATCTCTTCGATGATCGAGGCATAGCGATCAGGATCGGCTATCACCACCTTGTACCGGTGATTCTTGGCAGAGGAGCGGAGCATGGCCGGTCCGCCGATATCGATCTGTTCGATCGCTTCGTCGAAAGTTACACCCTCGCGCGCCACCGTCTGTTCGAAGGGATACAGATTCACGACGACCATGTCGATGGGGTCGATACACAAATCACGGACCTGCCGATCGTGTTCCGGGTTCCCGGGAATTGCGAGCAACGCTCCGTGCACTTTCGGATGAAGCGTCTTGACGCGTCCATCGAGGATCTCGGGAAAACCCGTCACATCGGAGACATTGGTGACATCGATCCCGGCCTCGCGCAGCGCGGATGCGGTGCCTCCCGTGGATATAATGTCGACGTTCAAGGCACGGAGCGCACGTGCAAACTCGGGCAGACCGCGCTTGTCGGAAACACTCATGAGCGCGCGGCGAATAAGGGGCACGGAGGAACCTTGCGAGGTTGTTCAGTGGATGTTTGAAGCGCCTGGTGTTTTCTTACCGTACGACTTCTGCAGCGTGCAGCGCGGCAAGCTGCCGGATCGCGTCCGGGTAGAGCGCGTGTTCGGCCTCGAGCACCCGGGCGGCAAGAGTTTCCGGGGTGTCCTCCGCGAACACAGGCACGCTTCGCTGAAGAACGATCCTGCCATGATCGTACTCTTCGTCGACGTAGTGCACGGTTGCGCCGCTCAACCGTTCGCGCGCAGCGATGACCGCCTCATGCACATGCAATCCGTACATCCCTTTGCCCCCGTGCTTTGGCAGGAGGGCGGGATGAATATTCACCATCCGGTCGCGAAAGGCGCGGACTACCTCTCTCGGGACTCTCTTCATGTAGCCGGCCAGGACGATGAAATCTGCCCCGTGCTCATGGAGCAGATTCACCATGCCTGCGGCAAACGCCTGTTCGTCGGGAAATTGCGTCTGACTCAGATGAACGGCAGGAAGAGCGTTAGTCCGAGCGATCTCCAGAATGCCCGCGCCCGAGTTGTTGCTGACGACAAGACAGATACGCGCGCCGGGGACATTCCCCTGTTGCATCGCCGTCAGGATCGCCTGAAAATTTGAGCCTCGACCAGACCCTACCACGGCAATATTCAGCATGCAGAAACCTACAACAATTTCGTCAAAATTACAAGATAATCGAAATATCCGGCACTTCAGCGCTTTCAACGGACAGCTTGTCCAAGACTCTTGGCGCCCCCCTTTTCCAAATCGAAACTGGCGCGTATTCCGACCGGAAGCGTCACCGTGCCCGGCATGTGCCCAAAGGGAAGTCCGGCGATGAAGGGCTTTCCCGTCATCAAGGCCATATTGTGCATGATCTCATCGACGGTGAATGTGTGCGGGAAAGAGACGCGCGCGGCGCAATTTGTGAACGCGCCCAGTGCCACCCCCCCCGCTCTCCTGAAGATACCGGCGTTCCGCATCTGCGTCATCATCCGATCGATCCGATAAGGCTCTTCCCCCGTTTCTTCCAGGAAGATAATCGACTTTCCGAAGTCCGGCTGGAACGGCGTGCCGAGAAGAGAAACAAGAAGGGAAAGATTTCCCCCGAGGAGGGTTCCGGAAACGGCCTTGGCGCGCGAGGCCGCCGGTTCCCATCGCAAGAGAGGCAGGCAATCCTCCCCCGACGTCAACGTCCGCCAGAATGACTCTTCTGCCAGCGGGTCCATTCCGCCGGCCATGTCGACGGCAAGCATCGGTCCATGAAACGTAACAAGCCGTGACTTCGACCAGAAGGCAAGATGGAGGGCGGTGATATCGCTGTAGCCGACGAAAATTTTCGGATTGCGGGCAACAAGCCGGTAGTCGAGGCGGGAAAGAAGCCGGGGAGAGCCATACCCGCCGCGAAGGCAGAACACGGCTTTCACGCGCCGGTTGGCAAACATGGCATGAATGTCTTCCGTCCTTGCGTCGTCGCTCCCCGCCAGATATCCGGTCCGCTCGTGGACATGCTTCCCGAGCACCGTCCGGTATCCTAGTCCTTCAAGATAGCGAATCCCCTGTTCGGTCTTGCTCTCGTCCTCAACCGGACTGGCGGGAGCGATAATGCCGATAAGATCGTGCGTGGAAAGGCGGCGCGGGAGGCGGGCATCCATACCGTGTGCTCCTATGTATCCGTTTCTTGAAGATACGCGTTTTCCACCCCGAAAGAAAAGAGGCGTCACCGGAAAGGATGAATGTTTGCCGTTCCACAGGAAGGTTTGTAGATTACAAAGCCGTTTCACGTTGGTTCCCATCGCCGATGCTTCGATCATCGCGTGGCGCACTGTGGGGGATTTTCATCGAGCCCCCCCCTCTCCGGAATGTGGCGCTCCCTTCGCAGCTCACGGAAGCGACCGGTGTGTGGCAGGCGCACATGGGATGGATGTTCCGAATGAGCGAAATTCTCTCTATATTTAAAGCTATCATCAGAAGAAAAGGGGGCTCGGTGAAGCGATTCCTGTACGCGGTGACTGTGCTTCTCCTCTGTGCCTGGAGTGCGGCCTGGAGTTCATTGTTGGGAAATGATGAAGCTGCCAATGTCCTGATCGTCGTGGAGGGGGGGACGTCCCTGAAGAATCAGGCGATATCCCGTGGGCGGGAAATGGCGAACCTCCTTGGTCATTTCAATGCAACCTACAGGGTACTCGGCGTCAACGAATACGTCCCGCACACGTTCTCCCGCTACACGCTTGTCGTCTTCATCGGCTACAGCCCCAGGTATCAGCCGCCGTCACGCTTCATGGATGATGTTGTCTCCTCCACAGTCCCCGTGATCTGGATGGATACCGGCTTCAAAGAGTTCTCCGCCAGACCCGACGTGAGGAAGAATTTCGGTTTTGCTGTCACCCACATCGATTCCCTCAGCACCTTCGATGTCGTCAGGGCGGGAGAGAAAACGTTTACGAAGGGGGAACCGAACATCAATATGGTGGAGATCCTGGATCGAAAAAAGGTGACGGTGATCGCAACGGCGAGTTCGAGCACCAAACGCTGGGAAGTGCCCTACATGGTTCGGTCGGGGATGTTGACCTACATTGCCGATTGTCCGTTTGCCTCCGCAACGGAGACCGACCGGTATCTGTTCTTTGCCGATATGCTGCACGATATCCTGGGCCAGCAGCACGAGGAATCGCACACCGCCCTCATACGCATTGAAGATGTCAACCCGCTGGAAGATCCTGCGAAACTGCGGAACATTGCAGATATCCTCTCTTCGAGGAATATTCCCTTCCTTGTCGGCGTGATCCCATTCTACGTCGACCCCACGGAAGGGATCCGCATCAGCCTGTCAGACAAGCCGGAGCTTGTTGACGCGCTGCGCTACATGACCCAGAACGGCGGGACGCTCGTGATGCACGGCGTGACGCATCAGTACCGTGGTGTCACGGCGGTTGACTATGAATTTTGGGACGAAAATACCGGCAAACCGGTGAAAGAAGAGACCGTCGAAGGCATCGAGCGGAAGCTTGACATGGGGATACAGGAATTCATGAAGAACGGCCTCTACCCCCTGGTATGGGAGACTCCACACTACGCGGGTTCGTTGAAGTTGTACGAGACTATCGGCAAGTACTTCAACACGGCGATGGAACAGCGGCTTGTCATTGAGGACATCGACGACGGCCAATTCTTTCCCTACATGATCCAGAGGGATATTTACGGCCAGCGCATTATTCCGGAGAACCTTGGCTATGTTCCGTTGGATCCCGACCCGCGTGTGGGGGAACAGGCGGTGCGGGAGATCATTGCGGGAGCGAAGGCAAATCTCATCGTGCGGGATGGTTTTGCGTCCTGCTTCTTCCATGCGTTTGTCGACCCGGCCCTTCTGAAGGAAATTGTCGAAGGTGTCGAGGCGCTGGGTTACACCTACATGGATGTGCGGGACCTGTCGCTGCAGACACGCATGAAAGACAGGATCATGCTGACGGGAAAGCAGGATTTCACTCTGAATCTTGACGATCAGTACCTGCAGGAAACGACGTTCGACCGAAACGGAGAAGTCCTTACGGAGGAGACGTCGGACAAGCGGATCAAAGGACCCGTCAGCCGCTCGGTGGATCTCGACGCGGGGCAGATCTACAAGGCGGAGGCGGTGGAGTTCCATGAGAAGCCGCCTTCTGTTGCCGCGCAATTTGTCAACGGTGCACGCAAATTCATGGATCGTGTCTTCGGCCAGGAACAATCGTGGCAGGAGGCGAAGGCGGCGATTCTCTGGAACCACTTTGCCGAGGGGGCTGCTGAGAACGACCAGGCGTCGTTTGCCTCTGTCTTGCGGAGCGTGAACATTTTGGTCGACACAATCTTCGCCGGACAGTCCGTGCAACTGGGTGGTTACAACCTGCTGATAATTCCGTACACGTTTGTTGACTCGCTTCGCGATGCGGACTACGACGCGATCGTGAAGTTTGTGCAGGGAGGCGGGCACGTGATCACCGACATGCCCACGGAAATCGCGAAGGAACTTGGTATCACGTCGAGCACAACACGGCTGAAGGTGACGCAGGTCCGCGACCGTTACTTCCCGGAGGAGCGGATCACGTGGAGGTTTCCCGAGCTCGCCACGAAGTTTGACGCGGAGGGAATTGAAGGAGTGTTCTGTACCGATGCGGCCACCGAAGCGCCGCTTGTGATCGGGAAATCGGTGGGCAAGGGGAGCCTCCTGTACATTTCCACGCGGTTCGATCCGTACAGCAAGGAGGGATACAGTCTCTATCCTTATCTTCTGGAGTACATCAACAGGTACTTCCGGCTTGGCCCGGTGGTCCGTCGTGATAATCTTGAAGTGTACTTCGAGCCGGGGTCCCGTGCCAGGACGATGAGTGTCGAGGCATTGGTGAAGCAATGGGTGCGACTTGGGGTCCGCGTCCTTCACGTATCGGGTTGGCACCAGTACGCGAAATACACCTACGACTACAAGCGCCTCATCTCATTGGCGCACGCGAACGGCATCATCGTGTATGCCTGGCTGGAGCCGCCGCAGGTCAGCGTAAAATTTTACACAGAGCATCCCGAATGGCGTGAGAAGAACTTCAAGGGGGAGGATCTTCTCCATGCGTCGTGGCGTTACCCCGTCGCATTGACCGACCCTGCGTGCGTTCAGGCAATGACGGAGGAGTATCGCACACTCCTCTCACAGTTCGATTTTGACGGCGTCAATATTGCTGAGCTCCATTTTGACGCCGGACGAGGTTTCCAGGATCCACTGTTGTTTGCCCCGATGCATCCGTCGGCGCAGAAGGAGTTCCGGAAGAGATACGGGTTTGAACTCCCTGCAGTTCTCGATTCCACTTCTTCGTTCTACTGGAAGGTCAATCCCGACGCCCGGCGGATGGTGACGGAGTACAGAGTCCGCACCCTGGAAGGGGTGTACAAGACGATCCTGGAGATGCTCTCCGGGGTCGCTGCAGGGCGCCCGGGGTTTCAAATCATTGTGACGGCCATGGACGGGTATGGAACTCCGTCGTTGCGCGAGAACCTCGGTGTTGACATGCCATCAATTCTTGCGCTTCAACGGACGTACGGATTCCAGCTTCAGGTGGAGGACCCCGAACCGCTCTGGTCCACCGACCCTCTTCGTTACCTCGATATCGGAAAGCGGTATAAGGAACTGTTGAGCGACCCGGGGAAACTGATGCTCGATTTGAACATCGGTCAATTCCGGAAACCCGACAAGATTACGCCGTTCCCAACACTGACCCAGACAGGAACGGAGAGTTTCGATCTTGTCCGGGCCGCATCGCTGGGAGCTCCCCGGCTCACGATTTACTCGGAATCGAGCGTGAACCCGCAGGATATCAAGATGTTCCCCTACGCGCTGGCAAGCGAGGTACAATACCGGCGCAACGCAGCGGGATATGGAGTCTCTTCCCCCTATTCCTTCAGTCTCAAACTTCCGCTGGAGACGAAGGAGATACAAATCGACGGCGTACCTCTTTCGCCGTCGCGCGACAACGTGTTTCTGATTCCCGCGGGTGTACACGAGGTCTCGTTCGGGCAGAATCAGGGGGGCGCCTTTTCCACACACGACCTGGAAGCGCGGATACTCTCCCTGACCGGCAACCTGCTGTCGGTTGCGTACGGCACGCGGACGGTGCTCTTCACCTATGCATCCGACGTGCGGACACTCGTCGCGCTCAACAGGGAGCCGACTGCGGTTGCGCTTGACGGACAGGCATATGAATTTGCGGCCATGAAGGGGAACGATTGCTATACATTGTCGCTGCCGCCGGGAGTACATACGGTGTCCGTCGTGACAGGGGATCTGTTTTCGTACGGGATCAATATGACCTCATTCTGGTCGTCGAACGCCATTGCCATCTTCGGCGTCATTGCCGTCCTGATGCTGGCGGCGATGTACCTCATCCTTAAGATCGTCAAACGGCGATACGCATGACATTCCTCGAAGTTGATTTGAGTTTCTTGTTTGTCGTCGCCGTCATCCTGATCTGGTTCATGATCGGGTACCAGTTCGTGCTGACGTTTTTCGGATATTTGAATTACGTCAAGTCGTTGAAGGAAAAGAAGCTGCTGGAAGGGAAGGCGTTCGATTACCCCGGCTGCACCATTCTGATCCCCGCGCATAATGAAGAGAAGGTCATCGCCCGCACGATTGAAGCGATGCTCCGCCTCGAGTATCCGAAGGAGAAGTTGAAGATCATGGTGATCAACGACGGATCCACCGACGGGACGCGGGACATTATCGAGGGCTATGCGCGCGCTGATCGCCGGATCGAGCTCTTTGACGTGCCGAAAGGTGAGGGGGGGAAGGGCAAATCACGCGCGTTGAATCTCGGCGTCCAGCGGGTCACTTCGGACGTGATCGCCATTTACGATGCCGACAATACACCGGACAAGGATTCGCTCCGGTATCTCGTCGCACAACTGCTCACGAACAACGAATTGGGCGCGGCGATAGGAAAATTCCGAACCATCAACAAGAACGTCAACTTGCTGACGAAGTTCATCAACATCGAGACGCTGAGCTTCCAGTCGATGCTGCAAGCCGGACGGTGGCAGATGCACAACATCGCCACGCTCCCGGGGACGAATTTTGTGATGTGGACGCGTCTCATCCGCCAGCTCGGAGGATGGGATGAACAGGCGCTGACGGAGGACTCGGAACTCAGCATTCGGATTTATCAGGAAGGGTACAAGATCAAGTTTGTTCCGTACGCGATGACGTACGAGCAGGAGCCGCAGTCATGGCGGGTCTGGGTTCATCAGCGGACGCGCTGGGTGAGGGGGAATTCGTACGTCCTGGCGAAGTTTCTGAAGCGAATTCCGAAGTTCCGGAGCAAGCGGTTGATGTTCGACGTGCTCTACACACTGCTGTTGTACTACGTGTTTTTCTTTGCGATTGTCACGTCGGATCTTCTCTTCATCCTGGGTGCCGCGAATCTGGTCAGCATTTCGCTTCCGGGCCCATACACCTTTGTCTGGATCATGGCGTTCTTCCTTTTCCTCTTTGAGACGATGCTTGCCATCTCCTACGACGGAGAGGATAAGGTGAAGCAGTTGCCGATCCTGGTTGTGATGTATTTCACGTACTGTCAGGCGTGGATTTACATCGTGGTAAAGGCGTGGTGGTTGGAGTACGTGAAGAAGGAAAAGCGGACCTGGGACAAGACGATCCGCTTCGATGTCAAGCCCTCAGCGGAGGGATAAGCGCGTTCAACTCCCCGCGGGGGGCAACACCGGGTCTGGTGCGCCGGCATACTGCTGAAGCGCCCGTTGCACCTGCTCGCAACTGGACGCTTCGAGGTACACGATGCAGTTTCTGCAGAGGTCGCTCTTCTCCAGCCAGGATTTTCGGGTGACCATCCAGCAAGGAGAATCCTGGATCAGATAGGCCGGGCAGTGGTCGCGCGATTCTTCAGAGCATCCTTTTATCTGCCAGCAGGGGATGCGTCCCATGAGTCGGCGGATGCCGGCGATTCCCCTATTCCCCGCGTTGATATCCTTCCTGAGTGAGCGGATTCGCTCTAAATCACTTTCGTCAAAAAGTCTGTGGCGTGTGGATTTTCTCATGGGCACGATCAGGCCTTCGCGCTCATACAGGCGAATCGTGGGAACGGAAATGCCGGTCATGTCGGCTGCTTCACCGATCGTATAGTAGCGCTGGCCGGTCCTTTGCATCAGGTCGACCGTCGTTTCAGTATTCATGTTTGGGTTCCTCTCATCCGCCTGATTAAATAGCAGATTTTGTGCCATATCATAGTAAACACCTCAAGTTGACAGAAAAATCGCAAAATCGTCAAAAACCTCGAGAATGTTTACCAGCAATGGCAGCAAGATGCGCAGAATTCCCAGATTTGGCGAAACGGTTAGTGAAAAAGCGAGAGGGTGTCTACTTTAATTGACAGGTCTGTCACACCGCTGACACGGGTATGCTACCGATGTGGCATTGACCTGTCCCAGAGATGTTCCGGATGTGCTCATGGTGTGCTGAAGATCTGCTGATGATCTGGCGTTGATTGTACCCCCGGCAGGCCGACTCCAGCCCCCGTTCACAACTGTGGCAGGTCTCCATCAGACGCCAACCGGACATGGATCCCTTCTTCCCCTCCCCATGAAAAAGCAACGGGCGCGAGCCAAATGAAGCCGGCGCCCTGTACGCTCTCTCCCGGTGTTGCTTCTCACGTTCGGGGTTTGGGAAGCGTGTAATACTTCTCCGCATACTCGACAACCATCCGCTCTGTATTATACGCGGGGATCAATGTTGCCATCGAGTGCCGGACCCGGCGCAGCCACTGGTGGGGTATGCCATCCTTCCCCCTCTGATAAAAGAGCGGAATGATTTCCTGCTCAAGCACCGCGCGGAGGGAAGCAGCGTCGAGATCATCCTGCATTTGTTCGGTGCTCGCCGTCGTATCCTCCCCCACCTTCCAGCCGTTGTGCTCATCGTATGCTTCGCGCCACCATCCATCCATGGTGCTCAGATGCAGGCCGCCGTGTATGGCAATCTTCATGCCGCTTGTGCCACTCGCTTCCATTGGACGACGGGGCGTGTTGAGCCAGATATCGGCGCCCGCGACAAGGTGACGTGCAACATTGATGTCATAATCCTCGATGAAGACTACCTTGCCGAACAAATCAAGCCGGTGCGTAAAATTGACGACCTCCTGAATGAACCGCTTGCCGGCGTCGTCGCGTGGGTGTGCTTTGCCGGCGAAGAGAAGCTGCACCGGTTTTTCCTTCGAGACAATCGTCCGAATGGCCCACTCGAAATCGCGGAAGAAGAGGGGCGCTCGCTTATAGGTCGCGAACCTCCTCGCAAAACCAATCGTGAGAACATCGGGCGACAACACACGATGGAGGGACTCCGTGTCCCCGGCGCCGTACCGGAGATTCTGCTCATGAAGACGCTTTCTCGCAAACTCAATAAGCTCGCGGCGCAACGAGATGCGCAGCGCCCAAAGCTCTTCGTCCGACACAGTCTTCGGGTGCAGGGCGGCATGCCAGAACCTGGGATCACGCAAATGCTCCGTCCACGATTCTCCGAGACGCGCGGTCCAGAACTGATGTGCCGTAGCAGTCGTCCACCCCGCCGTGTGGATGCCGTTGGTGACGTGGCCAATCGGTATCCGGTTCATCGGCACGCCCGGATAAAGCGCTTTCCACATCTCCTGACTCGTGTGGCCATGCAATTCACTGACGCCGTTTGCTGCGCGGCAGAATTTCAGCGCAAGAACCGTCATGGTGAATAGTTCCGCCGTATCGGCGACGTTCTCGCGCCCGTACCCCATGAGTTCGATCGTTCCTACCCCCATCTTCTGCGCAAACGCCTCAAATACCGCAGTGAAAAGCCCCTGGTCGAACCTGTCATGTCCCGCGGGAACAGGAGTGTGCGTCGTGAAAACACAATGGCGCTTCACGTAGGCCTCCGCCTGATCCAACGACTTTCCCGCCGCCCGCTGTTCGCGGAGGAGTTCGAGCGTCAGAAATGCCGAATGTCCTTCATTCATGTGGAACGTCGCGGGCTTGATCCCCATCGCCCGCAGGAGGCGGACCCCGCCGATGCCCAGGACGATCTCCTGGGCGATGCGCGTCCAGTTGTCGCCGCCGTAGACGTGCGCGGTCAGATCACGGTATCGCTGGTCATTGTTGGGGACATCGGTATCAAGGAGAAAGACGGGGACGCGGCCAACCTGCACCATCCATGCCTGGAGCGTGACGGTGTCGTTGCCGATCTCAACCGGGACGAGGATTCGATCCCCCTTCGTGTCGAGCACGGGCGTGATCGGGAGCCGCGCCGGATCGTACAGAGGATATTGCTCCTGCTGCCACCCGTCCGAGTTGATCTGCTGCTGAAAGTATCCCTGGCGGTAGAAGAGGCTCATGCCGCACAGGGGGAGCCCCAGATCACTGGCCGACTTCGCATGGTCGCCGGCAAGAACACCGAGCCCGCCGGAATAGATGCGGAGACTCTCATGAAGACCGAATTCCGCGCTGAAATATGCAATGGATTCGCCTGCGAGCGAAGGTGCATGCTTCCGCATCCACGTCCGCTTGGCACCCATATACGCATGAAAATCATCCAGGACAAACTGGACGCTGCGGTGGAACTGCGGGACTTGCAATCGCGCACGGAGTTCCTGCGGCGCCACCCATTGGAGCACTTCCACCGGATTGTGATTGCTCTCCTCCCAGACGTACGGGGAAAGCTCCTGGAAGATCTGCTGTGCCGCCGGATGCCATGACCACCATAGATTGTACGCAAGCTCCCGAATCTCGGCCTCGGTACGCATCACTCCCGCCGGGGTTTTCTTCTGTGTACCCACAGGAACGATTCTTCCTCCCATCAGTAATGGTAGTATCGCGTGTTCCTCTCCACGGCACGGGCCTGGGTGCTTTGTCGACAGTCAGGCAGCCGCTCTCCAAAACAGGGCGGGCTACTTCCCCGGACTCTCGAGAGGATCAGCTTTCTTCTTGGACATTCTGTTCCGCAGATTTGTATCGAGCGTCTTCTTCCGTATTCTGATGCTCTGTGGTGTAAACTCCACCAGTTCGTCATCTCCGATCCACTCAATCGCCTGCTCCAGCGTCATCAGGTGCGGGGGTTCAAGACGGACGGCTTCATCGGACCCTGACGCCCGCATATTGGTGAGTTGTTTCGTCTTGCACACGTTGACGGTCATGTCGTGTTCCCGTGCGTTTTCCCCCACCACCATGCCGGCATAAACGCGCATGCCTGGTTCCACGAAGAACACGGATCGTTCCTGCAGCTTCCACATGCCGTAGGCAACCGCCTCGCCCGTTTCCATGGCGATAAGGGCTCCTTTGGTGCGATGCGCGAGATCGCCCTTGTAAGGCTCATAACCTTGAAAATTCTGATGGAGGACGCCGGTCCCCTTCGTTTGGGTCATGAACTCCCCGCGGAACCCGATAAGGCCGCGGGCAGGGACAAGAAAATCCAACCGGGTGTTTCCATTGGAGGCGATCATGTTCTTCATCTCGGCCCGGCGGCGTCCGAGGTTTTCGATGACAACGCCGACAAATTCATCCGGGACGTCGATGACGACGTGCTCCATGGGCTCGCTCAGCACGTCGGCAATCCGTTTGTAGATCACTTCAGGGCGGGAAACCTGGAACTCAAAACCTTCGCGCCGCATGGTCTCAATAAGGATGGCGAGATGAAGTTCTCCACGGCCGCTGACCTTGAATGTGTCGGGGGAGTCTGTCAGTTCGATCTTCATGCTGACATTGGAACGGAGTTCACGCGCCAATCGTTCGCTCAGGTGGCGCGTCGTCACGTACTTGCCCTCTTGTCCGGCAAACGGCGAATTGTTCACGAGAAAATTCATCGAGAGGGTTGGCTCTTCAATAGCGACGAAGGGGAGGGGTGTCGGATCCGCCTCGTCGGCGATCGTCTCGCCGATGTCAACATCCTCCATGCCTGCAATGGCAATAATCTCTCCGGCAGAGGCGCCCTCCACCTCGACCCTCTTGAGTCCCTCGAAGGCATAGATTTTCGTGACGCGTGCATTCTCCGCGGCGCCGTCGCGGTGAATGATCTTCATCGGTCCGCCGAGACGAATCGTACCCCGATGCACCCGGCCGATGCCGAGTCGGCCCAGGTAGTCGTTGTAGTCGATCGTCGTCACAAGCATCTGGAACGGGGAAACGGTATCTCCCGGGGGGGGCGGAACAGTCGTGATGATGGCGTCGAGCAACGGCTTGAGATCGGTGCTGGGATCGTCGAGCTCGTTCTTGGCAATCCCCTGTTTTGCAATACAGTAGATCGTCGGGAAATCCAATTGACGGTCGTTCGCGCCCAAGGAGATAAAGAGGTCAAACACGAGGTCAAGAACCTCGTGCGGACGCGCATCCTTGCGGTCAATCTTGTTGATGACAACGATCGGCGTCAGATTCAGGTCCAATGACTTTTTGAGGACAAACTTGGTTCCCGGAAGCGGACCTTCGGCTGCATCCACCAGAAGGAGGACGCCGTCCACCATCGTTAGTGTTCGCTCGACCTCCCCACCGAAATCGGCGTGGCCGGGNNGTGTCGACGATGTTGATTTTGACATCACGGTAGTGGATCGAGGTGTTCTTTGCCAGGATGGTGATTCCCCGCTCCCGCTCCAAATCGCTGGAATCCATCACTCGCGTGACGAGCTGCTGATTGGAACGGAAAGTGCCCGTTTGCCTCAGCATATGGTCCACGAGCGTCGTCTTGCCGTGATCGACGTGCGCAATGATGGCGATGTTGCGTATGTTCTTTGAGCTCTCCATACCCTCCTTGCTGTGGCGATGGAAAAAAAAGGCCTCAAGCAGATACCGATTGCCCGAGGTCGCCCTATGCATTTCCCGACCGCCGCCTTCTGTCAATCGAACTATTCATTGTACGAATTTGCGGAAAGAGATTCAATATGCAGGATGGCATGCCTCCGGATGTGTGACGAGGGCCACCCCAAAAAGCAGCAAATGCCGACGTCTCCTGCGTGGGAGGATGGAAGCAATACGTGGAACACCCGGAAGGGACGCCGTTTCGGCGGATTGTCAGTAGATACCGGCGACGCACGTGGTGACACGAAAGAGCCGGGATGCATTCAAGGCATAGGTAAAGTCAACGCGCAGGAGACCGAGGATCCTGCTGATGCCGAAACCGGCCTCATAACACCAGCCATCAGTTGTATTGGAAGGACCTGCAGAGCCATGCGACCAGGTTCGCGCCGCCCCTCCCAGCAGGATGAGTTCAATCTCGTTTTCATAGAGGAAAGGGATGCCAAGCGCAAGAAAAGGAAGAGAGCGGAAGTTGTGTTCGATATTGACGGCAGCGTAGCCGGTTCCGCTGTACTGTTTCACTCCAATGGTGTGCATCACGCCGAGCGGCGCCTCGCCGCTGGACGCCGATTCGAGATCGAACCACCGCTGAGGTGGAAGTGTGCCGGCGGACGCGCCCGCAGAGACCCGAAGACGAAAGCCGGGACGAAGAAGAAAGCGATCTGCGAACGTGGGGATCGTCAAGGCAAGAACGCCATCGCAGCGCGTGAAGGAGAAATCGCCCCCGGTAAACGACGGATCGGAGTGCTCCATAGAGAGAAGGAATGAATTCTGCAACACAAGATCGAGCGGCACCGGTTCGGGTCCAATGCGCATGTCCAGGCGAAGCGAATGGAGAATTCCCGTCACGGGAATTGGGTTGGGGCGGTACGAAAGCGAACGGTAGAAGAAGCTGTAGTTGGTGGTCCGGTCTAACGCGCTCTCGTCTTCCATAACAAACGACAGATCGGCAAGAAGCGACGTTGTCGGGCGGTACCTCACGAGGACGCGTCCCCCTTCCGCCCGATAATAATCGCGGTAGTCGTTCTTGAAAAAGAGCGCATTGAGTGAGTTCGTCAGCGCTTCAAAGTAATCGTGGTCCGGGTGATGGTCGAATCGGCGATATCCCTCGCCGCCGAACCCGAGGGTGCGTTGCGCAGAAGTGAAGATCGTGGCGCTGAAGTCATACGTGGTCACCCGGGGTGTGAATGCATAGCCGGCCGCTGCGGAGGCGGAGAGAACCGGGGCCAGGTGCTCAAACGGGATAAGCGCGCCGGCATGAAATCCCTCAGCGCGGTTAAAGGAAAGGTCGGCACAAGAGAGAATTGCACCGGCCGTGCCTCCCAATCCGGCGCCAATCGTCATGGCCGCCCCTCCCGGTCGGAACTGGACGTCGAGTGTCTGCGTGGAGTCGAGCGTCGTATAGGCCTTCTGCTCGTCACCTGTCAGCGGGAGCATGACATGGGAGGCCCAGTAGGCGGAGTCAACTGTCGCGGCGGTGGAATCAACACTGAGGCGGGGCCTGGCGATGATCGAGTCGGGGATCGGTGTGTTGATGGAATAGTCGGAGATCACCGATGTCTGTCCGAACGCAATCAGAGGAATGGAGAAACCAGCGAGACTGATGACAAAACGTCCCTCGATGCGGATATCCGTGGGCATCCAGAATGTGGCTTCGTACAGAGCGAATTGCTGGCGGTAGCGGAGGGAGGCCGCCCTGACAAACGGAATGCGGAATGCCTCGTTGGGTTGTACATCGACGCCGGCCAGGGCATAGGTGCCGTTGATGATGGTGATGCTCCCGTCGAAAAGCGGGACGGTACGTCTTTTTGGCGTCATCCGGATATCGTAGATTTCCAGAGGGCCGCTCGTACGCGTGCGGAGAAGCTTGTAGTCGTAGTAATCGAGCGCGTCCACCGATGTGGGACCCACAAACGTGTAGCCGAAGAGGCGGATATTATCCTCCGCGAAATTGAGAATGCGTCCCACGGACGCGACATTCACATCTGAAGGGATGTTGGCTGTCTGACGTTTCTGCGTGACGACTTCGCGAAGAGTGTCGCCTGCCCGCCAATAGCCATGAGTGTAGGACTCGGCAATACCGGCGACCGCGGTATCGCGGAAAATCGTCTGCCGCGTGAAGGCCTGCATTTCGTAGGAATGAAGCCGGTCGATCCATCGTTGCTTGTTGGCGATGGCCCGCCGGATGATCTCGACTGCCGGATCTTCCGAAGAAACAACGATTTCCGGAAACAGGATAGCTGAGGGCTCCAGGCGCACTTCGCGCTGTGTGTCGGTTGTTCCCTGGACAATGAGAGTATCGGGCGCGTAACCGAGCATGGTGCACAAGATGCGATGCTCACCGGGGTCAATCGTGATTGTGAAATATCCGTCTGCATTCGTGATGGTTCCCCGCGATGACCCGAGGAGCCGGACGTTTGCTGCAACGATCGGTTCGCCGGTCGCCCTGTCGCGTACTGTTCCGGAAAGAGTGTTGCCCGCCTTCTGGTGGGCAGAGGCAAGAGAACCGAGGAGAAGAGCCAGAAAAAGAAGTCGCATGTGTCCATCAGGTAGAGGAATGAAGCAATATACAATCAAACGGGGAAAAGGGAAAGGAGTTACGGGAAAAGGGGAGGCCAGGGTGAAGTGAACAGACTTTTGGGCGCGAGCTGCCGGAGGAAGTACCCCGGCAGGCCGCGCACGCGAGGGATCATCCGAGGAGCTTTCCGCGGCGAAGTTTGGTAAAGAACCCGGACGTTTCCTTGGGCTGTTCGGCCGGCTGCTTTTTGGGCGGCTCGGGAGAGAGCATGTTCTGTTCAAAAATGCGGGGTATTCGTGAGGCCTCGCGCCATACGGCTCGCTCCTTCTCCTCACGCTCCTGCTCGCGTTGGCGTTTCAGTTCTTCAAGCCGCCGCGCTTCCTCTTCATTGTGAAGAGGACCTTCGACCCTCCGCTCGGATCCGGGCATACCAGGTAGATGGCTCATCCGCTCACTCTCCCCTTTCGTGGTCCTCTGACGTCGAATCATCTCCAACGCCGGCAATATCGTTCGCTCCGTTTCCATCACCGAAGGGCTAACAGGATCAAGAAGGTAGGCATTCATGAGGGAATCAAACGCCGTCTCATAGGCGCCGCGCCTGAATAACTCCGATGCCATGTCTGTCAATTTCCTGACCCTTGTTTCCGTCTCTTCCGCCGACTGTCCATGCTCGCCGTCGAGTTTGATGCCATCGTCGAATTCATCACCTACCGTGATCGAAAGGAAGCGTCCCCCGTTGGTCACTTCGGATGCGAGGCGATGAATTCTTTCCACGATCGCATTGATGTAGAAGTTCCCAGGTTCGATCCGCCGGGCCTTTTCAAGCTGGTCCATCGCAAGGTCGAACTCGTGGGCCGAGATATGATGCTCGGCCACACGGATAAACTCGCCTATCTGAGATGTTGGAAGACTGTTCTTCATGGCTACACTCCAGCACGCAACGAATGTTCACGTTGCCTCACAGCATAAATGTAAGGATTCCTTGTCAAATTGTCAACTGTTCGCAATTTTTTTGCGCTATTCTCCCTTTACCTGATACTGTGGGTTAGGTGTTTACAGATAAATGTTTTGTACGTGTATATTGAAGCACCACTTGAAGAAAGACGCGCCGTCGTTTTACTCTTTCGAAATGATGTGTTGGGAGCCCGCAAAGTGGCGTCCCTCACTGTTCGGACCAAGGGCTCGCACGGGAGAACTCTAATGCACTTCCTTTACCGCCCTGAATCCCAGATCCCCCATCCGCATTTTCTTCGGGAGCACCTGGGCCCCACCGTTGTAGACGATCCGATAAGCCATGGAGTCGTTGACGACCGTCGACGTCCACCAGTAGATGACGGGGGAATGGACTTTCCACAGCGGGGATTCCTTGTCCGGCGCCTCGCGATACACGGGTGCGTGCGTCACGGAATCCCACACGCCGCCGGCATTTGTGCCGTGGTGGACGGAGGAACGAACGGCCTCGTCAAGAGTCGGCAGACGCCAGATGTTTTGCGGAGTATCGGCAAGTGAGGTTCCGTCCTCGTTAAGATTAGCACAAATCCGGCGGGCATTCTCCCACGATGCCTCTTTGAGGTCCGACGATTGGGTGGGCCATCCCGGTCCCTCGGGTGCCCAACAGAGGCGGACACCGTTTCCTTCGACAAGGCGTGCGCCGTAGTTCCCGTCATCGTAGCGATTCGCCACTTTGATCGCCGGCTCCACGGCGAAACCGACTATCACGACAAGCGGAACACACAGAACGGTGAAGAGAGCTCTCTTCCGTGGTGTTGGACGGCCAAACCACATCAGGATGCCGGTAATCGCAAGGGGAAGAGCAAGCATCAACGTCGCGGCGGACGTTCTGATGAAGAAGAGCGGGAGGGCAACTGCTGCCGCGAGATACACAAGAGCGCCAATCCGGGGGAAAAAGATCGAGACGCTCCCAAGAGCCATAAGGAGTAATGCAAAGAGAAGGTACTGGATGAACATCAGTCCCACATTCATCCAGAACGATGAGAAATACCAGCCCTCATGAAAATTCTCAATGCTCCCCCAGAATCCCCAGAAACAGGCAAAGATGGTGGTCAGCGCAACCGCCGCCCACCCAAAGATGTTTCTCCATTGCATGTGTGCAGACCTCCTAATGTTCAGGTAGTAATGGTTATCCCGCTGAAAGAGATTCGCGCTTCGTAGGGTATCTGCATGCCACATGCAATTTGTCCGGAGCGCTGCGGGGAAGCTGCGTGCGGCGTTTTAAAAGCAAGCCCGCACAAGGGGCACGGAAAAGGATGTCCGGGCAGATGTCTCAAGGAGGTGTTTCTCGCGTCTCTTCTAATTCCATCATCGTTCGCCAAAGGGCAAGCCATTTCCCGCCGATGGAACGAAACACCCACATATCGCGGCCCGTTGACCGGGCCCGGTAGTTCGTCCGCTCGTACACCATAGCGAACCGGAACGTAAGCACCGCGAGGTCATCGATCACCTGGATTTGTTCGTCGCTCTCCTCGTATTCCACGACGCGCGCGTTGGAGCAGAACTCCACGAATCCGTCGAGGAGTGCCTGGCGACCTGTCACCGTTCCGCTGAATCCCGGCATGACCATGACAATCCCGGCATGGAGAAACCCGGTCATTGCCAGGGGCTGTCCTTCCCGCCACGCCTTGTTGATGGCAGCCATCGCTACATGAACCTCTCTTTGTCGATCGTTCATAGTGTCTCCGATTCTTTCGGTGGAAAGACCTGAATGAAATCGCGACGACGTCGGTGGACGTCCGTCCTGCGCGGGCATCGATTGCTGTATGCAAAGGGGAGTTCATGTCGATGGCGTTGACGCGCGTCTGATACGGCGCTTCCACACTGTGCCGTACCCACTCCCTGGGAAAAAGAACGGATTCAGGAATGTTGCTTGCGCAGCTCCAGTCCCTTGACGATGACATAGGCGACAAGCGCGACGAAGAAGAACAGCAGGAGCATCCAGGCAATGCTTTGGAGTGTTCCGATGAGCGTACGGTACAGTTCAAGAACCCATCGTTCCTGTGTCAATTCGAGAATGGCGCCTCCCTGCGTCGGTGGAGTAATGTATCGCTCCAGGTCCCAGATCCTGACGCCCCCCGAGATACCGACCACATAGGTTGCAAAGACAATATACCTGGCCCAGGCAATATAGATCTCTTCGGAAACCAACCGCTGGAGGATCTTGTTGATCGGCGCCCGGAAGATCCTTGCGACAATGAAGCACACTGCAAAGGCAAGGATAAAGTTGATGAGAAGAAGAGTCATGAACATGGGTTGCTCCCTGAAAATGTGAGACGATGACAGCATATCGCGCCGCGCATCGATCAACCCTTCGGCGGCAGTGGAAGGACCATCGGCACGCGCTGCCCGTATGCGGGGAAGTCAGCGCTGAAATCCGTCCGAACATCCGGGCTGCTCAGAATTCCGGATCGATCTGTCGCAAGTGATGCTCCATATGCCGGAGATAATCCGCGATGAGCGCCTCAAGCGTCATCGGCTGAGATTCACTGATCCTGCACATCGTCTGCAGCGCAGAGGCAGGAACTTGATCAATGACGTGGGCAAGATGCCTGTTGATGGAAATCCACAGGTCCAGAAGCTCGCTCCATTCTTCGGATGCATATTGTTGCACCGCAACCCACTCGACCTGGGCATAGCCGGGAAAACGAAGTTCGGGGGTGAATTGCGCGCGCACGATCCGCTGGAGATTATTCATTGCTGAATCGATCAAATGGCCGAGGATTTCCTTTCGATTCCAACGTTCCGGCGAATCCTTGGCGCTCACAGTTTTTTCCGTCAGGAAGCGGAGCCGTTCCGACGCGCGCTCCACATCTGTCCGTATACCGCTGCCTATCTCCATAATGCTCCCTTTCCGAAAAACACATCCGTTCTTCGTTTCTCGACGGCAGGCTCGGCAAGAGGACGCTGCCCCCTATGGAACGACCGTCCACACGCACGTATCACGCAACGCGCGGCCACGGCGTTCTGCCCGCGCCTCGATGCGATTCTCGCCGGGCTGCAATGCCGTACCGGGCCAGAGCAGGACTCCGGTTCCCGAATCCACGCGCTTCCCCTGCGACGTGCCATTCACCAGGAGCTCCACCGTACCGGCGTTGGAATACACCTTGACATCGGTTGAGGTTCCGGTCCGGTGCGTGAACCGCCTGCTCGCGATATAGAGTGTCGGCTCATCCGACCACTGCGCCTTATAGTAGAAGAACGCGTCCTTTCGTGTTCCGCGGTCATAGGTCAGTAACCCTTTATCGTTACGGCCGGGGATTCCCCCTTCGTGCCGGGTATTGCTGGTGAAGTCGGCGAGGTTCCAAATGAATGTCCCCCAGACAAACGGACGTGATTTCAGCGCCGGCCACGCCGATTCGTGCACAAGCGCCTGCCATTCTTCGGGATGCCATGGGCCGTCGGTCTTTGGCGCACGGGGGTTTTCTTCATGATGATCCGGGTTTCCTCCCGCACCGTATTCGCTGACACAGAACGCTCCCGTGCGGCTCGTGGAGCGACATCCGTCAAGAACCGCCCCGAAAGATTCCCGCGGTCCCCAACCCGGGTACCATCCCGGATAGATGTTCCATCCCAACCAGTCGGGAATCTTGTTCATCTGCGGCAGTTCCTTTGTCGCGGTTGCCGCAATCGTCGGACGGGTCGGGTCCTCGCCGTGCGCGACGATGGCGAGGTCTGCAAGGAGGCGATGCGGGTCGGGCCTCCCCGGCCAAAGTTCATTGAACAGACTCCAGGTGAATATCGACGGGTGATTGAGGTTTTGTCTGATCAGGTCGAGCAATTGGCTGCGGGATGTCTCCGCAAAACGCGGTCCCGGATCGATTTCATTCACCTGGGGAAGTTCCGCCCAAACGAGGATACCTGCAGAGTCGCACAGATCGTAGAAAGAGCCGCTGTGCTGGTAATGGGCGCAGCGGACGGCCGTGCAGCCAAGCTCCCTGATGAAGCCCAGATCTTCACGCTGGTCCGCTTCAGAAATTGCCCATCCTTTGTTCCACCGGTCCTGGTGGCGGTTCACACCATGCAGATGATACGGACTCCCGTTGAGGAGAAATCCCTTTTCCGGATCGACGCGATAGAACCTGAGTCCAAGCGGCCGCGCGACAGCGTCGCGAACCACACCTGCCGGCGTATGCAATTCCACCACCGCCTTATAGAGGTACGGATCCTTGATGCCATTCCACAGATGTGGGTGCTTTACCGCAACATGGAATGAAAACGGGGCACTCACATTCGGGACAAGCGTGACGGGGGTTTCCATGGAGGTAACAGCATTCCCTGCCGCGTCAAAGATCCCAGCGACGACGACCCCTTCTTCTTTTTGGGCGGTGCCGTTGGAAATCTGTACGGTCAGGTCGAGCAATGCTTCTTCTTCCGTCACCCGCGTCTGGTACCATGCGACGCCGGATGAAGCGTGATCCGTGCGGGTAAAAGAGATTTCATCGGTCTCGACGAGATGGACGGGGCGGTATAATCCGCCGAACACGCAAAAATCGCCGCTGAGCGGCGCCACGTCGGTTTCAGGCGCATTGCTCACGCGGACGGCAAGGATGTTCGGGCCGCGGGGGAGAAGATGGTTCGTCATCTCCATGCAGAAAGCGCCGAATGCGCCCCGATGTTCGCCGAGAAGCGTTCCATTCAGATACACTTGCGCCACGGAACCAGCGGCCTCAAAATAGACGAAGGAGCGCCTGTGTTGCTTCCCGATGCCGGCATCGAGGTTCTTCCGGTACCACCCCGGTCCGCGGTAATACGTTTCCCCCTTCTGCGCCTCTTCCCATCCCCAGTTGTGCGGAAGATCAACCGGTTGCCATGCGTGATCGTCAAATTGCGGCTGCTCGGCACCGGAGACATCGCCACGTGTGAATCGCCAATCCGTATCGATCGGCGTGTTCTGCTGAGAACGACCCGACGATATGAGGAACGCCAAACTTGCCAATGTCCAGAGAAGATTGTTGAAGGTCTTCATAATGATACCCGTGTTCGTGAAAGGTCCCGGCCCGGTTCCATTGTCATCCCTGCAATTGACGCCAACGGCCTAATGCAGCCGCCCCCAGGAGGATAGCTGCACACAGGGCGAACGATGCGGGAGCGCCAACAGAAAGCGATGCATCGGTGGCTCCCATGAAATCAAGGTGCGGCATACCAAAGGGGTGGAGGGGGCCAAGGTACCAGAGGAGCAGATACGTGATCTCAAAGAGCCTGCTGCTGCCGCTCCAGACCCCCAGAGACAACGCCAGCGAAGGAATGAAGACCGCGCCGGCTACAAGGGCGAGGAGAGCAGCTCCATCGGCATGCCACAACGCGTTGACCGCAGTGCCGCTTCCGCATGCGAGCGTGACGATGAGTCCTGCGCACCAGGCCGTAGGAAGCTGGCGCGGCAGCGGATGCGGCGATGAGAAGAGAAGCTGGCTGGTCCGGTAGTACGTCTCTCGTGTTCCCATTGACGACCAGAGCAGTAAAGGCCAGAGCCATGCTGCGGGGAGCCATCCCCGCCGGGATTCCGACAAAGGGCTGACGGCCTCCCCGATGAGCATGATCGCTCCCCCGGCATACCACCACCACGGCTGACCCCGTAACATAAGGCGGAGTTCCGCCCCCAGTGCCCGGAAGAAGTTATACCGGAGAGCTCCCGGCGGAAGAGCGCTCAGTCGTGCCGGAGCGGCATGCTCGCCATGAACAGGCGCCTTCACCGGTACGGGCTCGCCGGGTTCCGTTCTCTCCTGCCTCCAGTTCTGCTTTTCACGCGACGGATCGAAGCGATGGAAGAAGACGCTTCCTAATGCCACGACTCCCAATGAAAAAACCATCCAGAGCAGGCGGACGAGTGCCAGCGGCATGGTCCATTCGATTCCACTCCAGACAAAGGTCCGCAAGCCGCCCTCAGGAAGAGGCTGTGTGGTGAAACTGAAGTCGCCGTTGTACGCCGGGTTGATCGCGCGAACGCCATCTCCCATGCTTTCCGCAATGGTCATAATTCCGGACCAGTCCAGCCAGATATTGTGCAGCAGAAGCGGGATTACCAGCCCGGCCATCCAGAGAAAGAAATAGACCGCGTTGCCCACGCCGCCGCGCGACCAGGAGTTTGTCTCGAACAACAGCGCCAGCGCGGCGACAAAGGCCATCGATGGCAGCGTCAAGGCGAGGAATGGGACGATGAGGGCAACAGGGTCCACGCGAGCGGATTCTCCTCCCAGGACTTGCAGGAGGACGGCAGTGACAGCCATGATCCCAACAAGGAGCGAAAGCACTCCCCAATTGCTCAGCCACTTGCCGAAGAGATACAGCAGCCGCGAGACGGGTGTCGTTGCGATGATCTGTCCGACACCCGTACGCATGTCTCTTTCGATCGAATTCTTGACGAGATAAAAGCCAAACAGCGACAGGACCAGGGATGTGGATGTGGCCATCATGCCCCCCGCCCAGGCGGAGTTCATGAGACCGCGATAGCCATCGAGTTCCAGGTACACATCGCCCCGATAGAACGAGTACCCGAGGTACGTCGTTGCCGCAAGGACAAAGAGGAAACTGTACTGCCGGATGCGTTCCAGGAAATCCGCACGGGCGAGGTACAAAAGAATGCGCGCCCGGTTCATGATGCGGTTCCCGGCCTGTTGGCGGCAACGATATGGAGGTAGGCATCCTCCAGTGTTGGAGTGACTGCCTGCGCAGAAGGATGGGGTGCCGATGCCGCAACAATGCGCACGTGCAACCCGTCGTTGCGGCGAATCGTACCGCTGATGACGTACTTTCCCTTAAGCGCTGGAAGGTCGGCTCCCGGCACCACCCATTCCCAGACCTTTCCTTCGACCGAGGGAAGAAGTGCTTCCGGCGCGATGTGGGTCAAGAGTTGACCATGGGAAATGACCGCGAGGTCCGTTGCCGTGGCCTCGACATCCGAGACGATATGCGTTGAGAGAATGACGATCCGTTCCCCGGAAAGCTCAGAGAGGAGATTACGGAAGCGAACCCGTTCCTCCGGATCGAGTCCCACCGTGGGCTCATCCACAATGAGCACCTGTGGGTCATTGAGCAGCGCCTGGGCTATTCCAATGCGCTGCTTCATCCCACCCGAAAAACTGCCGAGCGGGATGCGGCGGGCTTCGTTGAGATTCGTCAATTCCAGCAAATCGTCGATGCGGCGTCGTGCTGCTGCGGCCCCCACGCCACGGAGCGCCGCGAGGTATCCAAGGAATTCGACGGCGTTCAAATGCGGATAAATGCCGAAGTCCTGGGGCAGGTATCCGAGAACAGTGCGCATGACTTCCGGCGAGCGGACAATGTCGTGGCCCTGCAAGAGAACACGTCCCTCGGTGGGTTTTGTGATCGTGGCAAGGATGCGCATCAACGTCGACTTCCCCGCACCATTCGGCCCGAGCAACCCCAGAACGCCGGGTCCCACTTCCAGACTGAAGTGACGCAATCCCCATCTTTCGGGGCGGTAGTATTTACCGAGGTCTTCTATGATCAGCTTCATTTTGAAAGTCATTGGCCGGGCGACCTGCTTCCGGGCGAAAACGAGATGCCGAGTTGATCGAACAGGAAGGAAAAGACATCAACGCTTTCTTCAATCCGCTCATTAAGTGCAGTCCCGATGCCATGTCCACTTCCCGAGTTTGTTCGCAGGAGGATAGGATGCTTCGAATCCGTCGCCGCCTGCAGCCGCGCGGCCATCTTCCGCGAATTTGCCGGGTCGACTCGTCCGTCGTTGTCCCCCGTAAGCAACAGCATCGCGGGATATGACGTGTCGTCGACGACGTGGTGGTATGGTGAATATGCGTAGAGCGCCTTGAACTGTTCCGGGTCCTTGACGCTTCCGAATTCCGTCACGTTAAATGCGCCGTTGGAGAAGAGCTCCACGCGCAGCATGTCATAAATACCCACGTAACTCACGACAGCCCGGAACAGGTCGGGCCTTTGTGTCATGACCGCGCCCATCAACAGTCCGCCGTTGCTTCCTCCTTCGATTGCCAACCGTGACGGCTCCGTATACCTCTTCTCGATCAGCAACTGCGCGCACGCGATGAAGTCGTCGAAGACATTCTGCTTCGCGACAAGCTTCCCCGCCTCGTGCCACGCCTCTCCGTATTCCCCACCCCCGCGGATGTTCGCATACACGTACACGCCTCCCTGGTCCAGCCAGACGCGGTTGCGGATCGAAAACGTTGGCGCAAGGGAGATTCCGTATCCGCCGTATCCATAGAGGATCACGGGGTTTTTCCCGTCGAGGGCAATCCCCTTCCGATGGATGATACTCATGGGGATCTTGGTCCCATCCTTCGATGTCGCGAACTCCCGTGTGACATCACAGTCACTGTAGTCCACAACAGTGCTTGAGGACAGTCTCGTCCTCGTCGTGGCGTTCTTCACCGGATTATGGCGGAAGTATGTGAGCGGTTCAAGATATGACATCGTGCTGTAGAGAATGTCATCTCCGCCCAGTTCCAGAACGTCCTCAATACTTGCCACCGGCGGCGTGGGGAGAAGGGTGTGGAACGAACCGTTGAGTTCAAAAATCCGGACCTCCGACGGCCCCCCGGCAACGTCATGGACGTACACATTTGTCCTTGTCGGCAGCACGTCATTGATGACGGAGCCGCTTTCGGGGATGAGGAGTTTCGCATGCGCCAGCACGGGATCGGCGAGCGGGAGGGTCAGAATTTTGCCGCGGGGAGCGCCGGCATGGGATGCAAGGTAGAGCTTTCCGTCGTGTCCGAACCGGACGGAGAAAACCTTGTCGGCGTACGTCGTCAACTGCCGCCACGGACCGCCTGCTCGCATGACGTAGTGGGCGAATTCACCGCCGTCGCCGTTGGCAACCGCCGCGAGGATGTACTTCCCGTCGTCGCTGCCGCTCAGCGCGATCTCCGCAATGCGCGGGAATTCCCTGCCAATGACGTACCGGTCCGATGTCGAAGGGGTGCCGAGCGCGTGGAAATACACTTGCTGGAAGAAATTCATGTCTTCTTCGGGGCGTTCATGCCCCTGCGGATAGCGTGTATAATAGAAGCCGGAATTGCCGGCGTTCCACACAATGCTCCCTGCCGCCGTAGGGAAGTTCACCCGCGGAATGACATCGCCCATATCTTTTCCCGTTGCTGTCTCATAGACGTGGGCGGTACCGTCCTCGCTCCCTCCCCTGGAAAGGGAAACGGCGACATACTTGCCATTGAGGGAAGGAACAAAAAAGTCGATTGCCGTCGATCCGTCCTTGGCGAGAACGCCGGGGTCGAGGATCACCTTTTCCGTGGAAAGATCTTCCGGCGAGTCAAGCGAGACAAGAAGGGGCTGCTGACGCGGCGGTTGGGACTTCAGGGCGAACAACTTGCCCCGGTGAATAATACTGTGGTACGTCACTGTTCCCCCGCCGTACAGGAGCTTCAATCGCTCGCGCAAAGCATCTCGTGAAGGGACCTTGTCGAGCACCGAACGTGTGTAGGTGTTCTGTGCATCGATCCAGGGCTTCACCTGAGGATTGCCAAGAGTATCGAGCCAGCGGTAATCATCAGTCACCTTTGTACCGAAGTACTCGTCGACGACCGGCTTTTTTGCTGTGGGGGGGAACGGAGGGTGCGACGGCGTACAGCCGGCGAGCAACATCATGACGGCGACCGACGCAAAGAGCGTAAGGCGGCCGATGCACGCGATGCGACATGAACACGACATGGATGACTCCTGTGAGATGACCGGCTGGGAATGAACGGGCGTGTCAAAATCTACAAGGGAATAGGGGGAATGTCAAGGCGACGAGGGCTGGCGACAAACGAATCGCAGGGAAAACCGTCGAAACAGAAAATCGAAGAAGAGCTCACTCTTCGTCGACAACCCATGTTTCCAGAAGGTTTTCCGGTAATCCTGCGATGAACCGGGACGGCTTCGACAGGACCATGCCGGACTCTCGGTCATAAATATTGATGGGGTAGGTGATGAAGAGGTTTTGTTGTGCGCGGGTGCAGGCGACGTACATCAACCGCCGCTCCTCCTCCATGGCGTCATCGGTCATGGCGGCGCGTGCGGTGGGGAACCGGCCGTCAAGCGCATAAAGGACGAATACCGTATGCCATTCAAGCCCCTTCGCGCTGTGGATTGTGGAGAGCACCAGCTTTTCGTCGTCGGTCCCGGGTGCCGTGATATCAGAGACGCTTTCGTTGGCAGGCTCCAATGCGAGATCCGCAAGCAGCGGTCCGAGCGCCCGATACCGTTCGGTGATCTGCTGAAACATTTCCAGATCTTTCCGGCGCTTGTTGAAGTCGTCGTAGCGCCGCGTAAAGATCGGCTCGTAATAGGTGAGGAGAGTCTGCACTTTTTCGGCGGGAGGAATGTCGGCCGCACTGACATCCCGGAGCGCTTCCAGGAGCGATTGCACTCTTCCGGGATAATTCTGCAGGCCTTTCCAAAATGCAGGGAGGGATTCGGATTTTCCACCGGTCATCTCAACCGGACGGCGCGCCAGGATGTCGCCTATCACTTTCTCCGCGGTTCGGGGCCCCACTCCGTCCACGAGCAAAAGAACACGATTCCACGCCACCGCGTCCCGCGGATTCTCCAGGATCCGCAGGTATGCCACCATGTCCTTGATGTGTGACGTCTCAATGAACTTGAATCCTCCGAATTTGACAAACGGGATGTTCGCCTTGTTCAGCTCAATCTCGAGGTCGAAGGAAAGGTACCCGGAGCGAAAAAGAACGGCAATGGTTTGCAGGGGGACGCCTTGTTCCCGGAGCTCGAGGACCTTCTGGACGACGAATTTCGATTGCAGGTTTTCGCTCTGGGTGACGACAATTGACGGGAGATCTCCCCCCGGTGTACGGGTGAAGAGCTCCTTTGCGTATTTATGTCTCATGGTGCGATCCTCCCCCTCCACGTTGACGAAGTCATTTATATGTCTCGCCCCCCCCCTCTGCCGTCAGGCCTTTCTCAGCCGGTCCGCAAGGAGTCGGATATAGTCGGGAGAGGTGCCGCAACAGCCACCGATAATCCGGGCTCCTTCTGCCCGCCAGCGGCGGGCAAAGGAGAGATACTCCTCCGGATCGACATCGGTCGTGAATGTGCCTCCCTGTTCTCCGCCCGCGAGCCCCACATTGGCATACACGCCCGTAGGGATTGCCCCCGCAGCAGCGCGGAGATGGTCAAGAGCCAGATGGACATACCGCGGCGAAACACAGTTGACCGACAAGGCCGCGGGAGCAAGAGGTGCAATGGCAGCCACGGCATCCTTCACTGATTCGCCGCCGTAGAGAGTTCCCTTCATCGTGACGAGAAAGCTGACGACAAACTCCTTCCCCGTTCCCCTGGCAGCCGATGCGGCCGCAAGTGATTCCCGGATCGTGCCGAAAGTCTCCAGAAGAAGAAAGTCTGATCCCGCTTCGGCAAGACGCCGGGCATGTTCGGTGTGCTCCTGCGCAAGGACGGCGCCTCCCGGAACAAGATCAGGGCGGTAGCAATCTTCCAGCGGCCCCATGGAGCCGGCGATCAGCACTCCTCGCGCTCCAAGAGATGCGCGGGCATCTGCGGCTATTCCGACGGCATAAGCGGTCAGCTCGGCGGAACTGTCGGGCAGCCCGGCCAGACGAAATGTCCGCCCCGTCGTTCTGAAAGTCGCCGTGGTGACGATATCGGCGCCGGCGCGGATGTATTCTTCGTGTATCCGACGGAGCGCGTCCGGTGCCGTGAGGAGCGCATTCGCCGACCAGAGAGGAAGGCCGGTGTCCACCCCGCGTTGCTCCAACAGCGTCCCGATGGCGCCGTCGAGAATCGCAGGGTTGTGCGACGCAAGGAGCGTTGCAAGCGGTCCGGCCACGGTCCTATTCCCTCCCCCGGCGAAGAATCTCGTTCGTCAGATTGAGTATCGGCTGTGTGCTCCGGTAGTTTTCTTCCAGCGTGATGATCCGGCACCCCGAAAATTGTTCGGGGAAGTCGAGGATGTTCCGCACGGTTGCGCCGCGGAATGAATAGATGGACTGGGCGTCGTCACCGACCACCATGATATTTCCGTGCGCGCCGGCAAGGAGCGCGACGATCTCAGCCTGGATTCTGTTGGTGTCCTGGTATTCATCCACCATGATGTAGGTGAAACGGGCGGCGAGCGTCTTCCTGACCGCGGTGACATCCCGGAGCAGTTTTCGGAGGTGAAGGAGAAGATCGTCGTAATCCATCAGGTTGTGGGTCGCTTTGTAGCGTTCATACGCGGACTGAAGCTTCACGATGTCGTCGACGGAATCTTCGTAGTGCGCGTACTCTTCCTTCACAATGTCAGCGACAGGGACCAGGGTGTTCACGGCGCGGGAAAAGATGTCGAAGAGCGTTTGCTTGCGGGGGAACCGTTTCTCCTTTGTGTCGAGTTTCAACTGCGTCCGGAGAAGATTCACGACGTCCTCCGCATCCCCCTGGTCGAGGATCGTGAATGAGGAATTGAAGCCCAGAAGAGGAGCGTACTGGCGCAGGACGGTGTTGGCGAACGAGTGGAAGGTTCCCCCTGAAACACCCTCGCATCGGGCATCCAAAAGAATCGATGCACGGCGGAGCATTTCCTGTGCCGCCCTCCGCGTAAAGGTCAGAAGGAGAATCGCTTCGGGCCGCACGCCGAGTTCCACGAGATACGCAACGCGGTACGTGATGGTTCTCGTCTTCCCCGTTCCCGCCCCCGCGACGATCAGGTGCGGACCGTTCACGGAGGTGACTGCCTCGTACTGTGCGGGATTCAGTTGGTTCTTGTAGTCGATCGTCAGACGCCGGTGTTCCTCCGTCGCCGAGTCTTCCTTGAAGGTCGACTTTTTCAACGTGTATTTTTTCACGGGTCGATGCTCGTTCTGGCGATCGTTCCGGGATCGTTGCTCACAGTTTTTCCTCCGGGTAATGGTCAAGGACGTCGAGGATCGCTTCAATGGTCTTCGGCGAATTTCCTTCCGCCCTGTTGTTCACATAAGCATAAAGCTGCTTCCGTTCGGCGATGCACCGTTGAACAGCATCGGCCAATCCGAGGCGCAATTCCGGGTTCTCTTCCCGGATCCTGTCATATGGCTGGAATTTCTCCACGGCCTCCCGATATGTCCTCCCGGGGCGGAGGAGCGCGCGCGCGACGGAAAAACCTCCGGTGAGCACTCCCGCGATTCGTGTCTGTTCCATGATGGGCGGCATTCTCGTCCAGCTATTCAACACATGTGCCACCCCGTGTCGCGTGAGGAGGGCGAAGTAGTCGGACGTCAAGTATTCGCTGTTTCTGATCTCGACGGCATAGGAAACGCCGCGTGGAAGTTGTGCAAGAAACCGATCGAGCCGCTCCAGAAAGGTGTCATACGCCACACCGGAGGCCGGATGGAATGCAGAGAACTCAAAGATGACGACACCGCGTTTGGCCCGCAACGCCTCGAGGGGCCGAAGGAATGCGTCCTCGAACAGTTCAACGTTGAGGAAGTCCGGGTTGTCCTTCCCGGCCATTGCTCCATGCCGCGGCAGGTTCGGATACCTCTTGATCGTGATCCGGTCCGTCACCTTCAGGGAGATCGTGAACAATTCCGGCGTCCTGTCGTGAAGCGCCATCAGACGGTCCGCGTCCGGAAAATCGTACAGTGCGAAATCGGCGCAGACGGTCGGGAACAATTCCGCGTACTCCGTAATGCACTCCTGCTCGAACGCCTTTTTCGACGGGTAGGGCCGGTTGTAGACAATTCCCTCCCAGCCGGGATACTTCCAGGAGGAGGAACCGAAGAAGATCCCCCGACTCGCCCAGCGGTGCAGACGTTCCCTGTTCTTCACGGCATATTCCGTCGGCGCGCCAGGAGCCGGTGGCTCCGGCCGGCCGGCGGCAGACTCGCTGTCGAAGAGGGACGGAAGATCGGATTGCTTTTTCCTTCGTGGCATGACGCAATATAAGAACGCGGGGGCGAAAAGAAAAAGCCCGCCGGGACAGCCGGCGGGCTTCTCTCGATGATTGTGCCGCGTTCAGCCGCGCAAAGCTGCCAGACCGAATATTATGGCCAGCGTCCAGATCACCCAAAGTGCGGCAAGGAGGACGAGTACCTTCGGGAAGTCGCGCTGGAATATGCGCGACAGGCCAACGCTGACAACGCCGAGGTTCCAGAACGTGAAGATGTTGATGGCGGCCGCCACCATGTGCCACTTATTGTCGATGGAGAAATCCGTGATGAACAGGGCCAGACTTGGACTTGCGGTGACGCGGTCGGTGAGGAACATCAGAATCGTCGTCACAATGCTCTCGATCACCCCGATGTACGAGACGAGCCCGATGACTTCGACCACCTTCCAGTAGGAGACATCGGCTTTCATGATTCCCTTGCCGAGGAGCCAGTACACGAGGCCCAGCACGAACAAAAAGAAGAACGGTCCGATCGTATCCTTGGCGAGGATCGAGACGATGACCCCGATGGAGCCGAACTTTTCCCCCTGCTCGCGCGCCTGGTCCGCCTGTTCCGGTGTCAGCTTTCCCTGGCTGATCTGCTTCTGCAGCTGCTTCTCCATCTGTTCGGAGGATATTCTTTTAAACTGATCCGAGAGAGAGGGATTGGCCATGACTGCGTACCCCAGGAGCGATCCGACAATGGCGAGAATCAGCGTGGGGATGAGCCAGTTGCTATGTGTAATCGGACTGCGGCGGACATACTCGAACACTTCTCCGGGGGAAGCAAGGACATTGACGAGCTTGTCGACAAACGACATTTTTTCCTCTTCCGGAGGCGCTGCTGACGTTTGGAGGTCATCCATAGGTGTGCATCCTTGGTGGTGGGTGGAGTAGGCTGGTGGAAGATACAAAAATTGGGTGAGAGTACAAATATGGAAGGGGAGGAGGCGCAAATGTTGCGGGCGCACTTCTGCCGCCATGTCCCGGGCGATCCCTCCCACCATGCACCGGGCCTTCGCTCCAAGGCGGTCCTCTGGGCCGGACCGCCGCACGGGATCGCACCGGGACTGCGGCCACACAACATGAGCCGGTACCCCGCCGCGCCGGGGGACAAGACGGGGTGCCGGACTCACTGTGTTGCCGGGGCCAAAGGAAGCATCCGGCTCCGCGGCAACGTTGAACGTGTTTCTCTGATGATTGATGCCGTCGTACGTACAGATAGTACACGGTGTGGGATGTTTTTACGACAGTCGATGAAAGTTTTTCCTCAGCGGCGATAGCATCGTCGTTGTTCCCGCGGCATTTACGACATCCGGACGATCTCCTGTCGCTCCGCGTCCATGCCATACGACATAAATGTTACTTGGCGTCTTGACAAGACGACAAATTTGTCGTATGATGCAGCGAGAGAACAACAAGAGAAAGTGGTGGACCGATGTCTGTCGAACACGCGACGGGGGAGAAGGAAATGGAGGGGAAAAGCGTAGCGTACGATCATCTGTTCCGGCAGTTTACAACGGCACCACCCGGGAAACTTTATTGTGTACACGGGACCGGGAGAGTTTTTCGTCTCTCTCTTGCTGCGGTAGCGCAAATCCTGCTTGCCCCGAGGATCAACGGAAGGATCGGGGAGCCGTTCACCGGCAGACCGGTGGCGCTGGTGGATGGAACGAACAGGTTCGACGTACACTACCTGGCGGAGTTTGCGCGTCGGCTTGCCTGCCGGCCGGCAGGCTCCGCGGGAGCGAGACACGATGGCCGGAGGATAACGCCGGAGGATCTGCTCGACAGGATTTTTGTCTCCCGGGCTTTTACGTGCTACCAGATGGAGGCGGCGATCACCGAGCGGCTTCCCGCATTTCTCCGGCGGAGCGGTTCATCGGTGGCGGTGATCTTCGGATTGCTTGATACGTTCTACGACGAGCAGGCCCCGTTTTTCGAAGTGTCGACAGCGCTCCAGCGGATTATCACGGCACTGCAGCGTCTGCGCGACGGGAATGTTGCGGTCCTTCTGGCCTCCCGGGATGTCACGCTCGCGTCCAAGGAACGGAACGGACTCTTCCCCGTGCTCCTGCGTTCGATGGACCGGGTCTTCCATATGGTGGAGGCAGGGGAAGGCCGGCATATCCTGAACGAGAGCGCTGCTTTCCGGCCGCTGCCGGGGAACGGCAAAGAGAAGGAGATGCTTATGGGAAGGCGGGCACTTCCCGCCGCGTCTCTGCGATAACATTTGAGGGAGGAGTCCGTATGGGAAGAACTGTACCCACGTTTACCATGGTCATCCAGCAGGAAATGGAGAGCTGGGGGAAATTCCGCCGGGGACTGCGCAGGGAAGATCAGGAGGCGTTGGATGATCTCTTCCGCGCTGCGCGGCTGCAACTGGCCGGAAGCGCCTATGCCGCACGGCCCATTCCCTTCGAGAGCATTGCCATGTGCATGCTTCTGGCACAGCACCGGATGATCCTCGACCTGCAACAACGGCTGAAGAAGCTGGAAGCGACTCATGACACCGACGACAACGATCACCGGGTGGCTGTTTGACCTCTATCCCTCCCAACGGGGGATGACGCTCTGGTTGATGGATCGCGAAGGGAGGAAGTATTGCTGCCACGATCCATTCACACCGTCGTTCTTTCTCCATGTGCCGGAAACAGAGAAGGAACGCATTGCCGCCATCCTGCGCCCTTTCCCGTTCCGCATTGACGTGGAACGGGCCCTCCAACGGGAGATCTACAGCGATGAGGAATGGAATGTCCTCCGGGTGACGGTCCACGATACTATGCATGTGAAAGGGGTGGTGCGGCGGCTGGCGAAACATTTTCCGTATTTCGTGTTCTTCAATTCCGACATCATGCCGCAACAGCTCTACCTCTATCATACAGGCCTCTTCCCGCTGGCCTACGGCGAGTACGCTGTCGGGGCGGACGGGCGGATCACCGGCTGGCACCTGCAGGAAAGCGCGGATGACATGGACTACGGCATCCCTCCGCTGACGACGATGACGCTGAAGAATCGTCCCGATATTGTCTCGCCGAAGTACCGGCGTACCTATCAGCTCGAGGTGGCATACGACGGACATACCTATGCCCTGGAGAACGAACGTCCCGCAGAGATCGTTGCCGCGCTGAACCGCCACCTGCATCGCTGCGATCCTGATATCATCATGACGGAATATGGCGATGCCGTCCTTCTCCCGATGCTGACCCGGCTGGCGGCGCACGAAGGCCTCCCGCTGGATCTCAACCGCGATCCCGCTGCCGGCTATATCACGACCAACGAAAGCAGCTACTTTGCCTACGGGAAGATCGTGCATAAGGACGGTGCCTTCGAACTGGCGGGACGGTGGCACCTGGATACCGAGAACTCGTTCATGATGGGAGAAGCGAGTCTCGACGGCGTCCTGGAAATTGCGCGGCTGACGCAGCTTCCGGTGCAACACCAGTCACGTTCCACCATCGGGTCCGCTCTCTCCTCGATGCAGCTTTCCTGGGCGTACCGGCACGGCTACCTCATCCCCGCCAAGAAACGGGAACCGGAAGAATTCAAATCGGCGTCCACATTGCTTCTCGCCGACCGTGGAGGGCTTATCTTCCAACCGGTGATGGGGTACCATGAGCACATTGCAGAGATGGACTTTGTGTCGATGTACCCAACGATCATGGTGGAACACAATGTGTCGCCGGAAACGGTCAACTGCCGCTGCTGCCGGAACACCGCCGTTCCCGAGATCGGCTACACCATTTGTGAACGGCGCGAAGGGATCGTCCCCGCCACGCTCCGGCCCGTGGTGCGCAAACGTGCCGGTTACAAGAAACTGAAGAAGTCTCTGAAAAAGGCGGGAGACCAGCGGTGGGTCGTCTACGATCGGCGGCAGAATGCGCTCAAATGGATGCTGGTCACCTGCTTCGGGTATCTCGGCTACAAGAATGCCCGCTTCGGCAGGATCGAAGCCCACGAATCGGTCAATGCATTCTCGCGGGAGGCGATCCTCCGTGCCAAGGAGATTGCCGAAGCACAGGGTTTCTCCTTTCTTCACGCCATCGTTGACTGCATGTGGGTCACCAGGAAGGGAGCGACGGAGGCCGACTACGAAGCACTTGCGGCGGCGGTGAGGAACGACGTGGGCATCGACATTTCACTGGAAGGGACGTACACCTGGCTTCTCTTCCCGGCCTCGAAGATGGATCCGAACATCCCTACGGCAAACAGGTACGTGGGCTGGTATGAAAGCAACGAGATCAAAATCCGCGGCATCGAAATACGCCGCCGTGATACCCCCGTCTTTGTCAAACGGATGCAGGGGGAAATGCTCAAGATCATGGGAGAGGCACGGAATGTGGCCGGCCTGCAGGGTCTTCTCCCTGCCGTTCTTGCCAAAGCTGGGGAGTTCGTCGCGGAGCTTCGGGGAGGGAAGGCGGATCCGCTGGAATTGGTGATCAGGCGGCACCTGACGCGGGAAGCGGAAGAATATACGACGAACACCGTCAACGCCACCGCGGCAAAAGCGCTTGAGGAAGCGGGCATCCACCTTCAGCCGGGCGAGGCGGTGGAATATATTATCGTCGATATGTCGGGAAAGAAGAAGCCGATGAAAGCGCTACCGCTCCCTCTCTATGCGTTCGACGAAGGTTATGATATCGAGGCCTATACCACAATGGCACTGCAAGCCGTGGCAACCCTCTTGTCTCCCTTCGGGTACGATGTTCCCCGCCTCCGGGAAGTGCTGGGCTGTTCCCCGCCGCCGCGGCAGCGCGCCCGTCCGGCCACCGCTCAGGGAAGCCTGTTTGACCCTTGACCAAGGTGCGCGAAGGGATCAGAACTTCGGCGTCGTGCCCCGTTCCGTGCGGAGATCAGAGGGGAGACGCGGCGAGGAGAGAAGATCGGCGAAGATCGTCCACCGCTTCCCCGGATTCTCCGGCTTCCCGCCGCGGGACGCAACGTACCGCTTGACCATGTCCTGCCCGAGGTTGTAGTTGATCACATAACTCCTGTACTGGTCGAAAAACTTCGTCCTTTGAACGGCACGATCGTGGGAGAACAAGGCATAACTGACAAGCCAGCGGACGGCCTCTTCCCGGGTGATCGAACCATCCAGGTACCGACGCGCCGCTTCATTCCCTGCATATGCGAGCGTAAGGAAGACGTCATGGATCGCGTAATACTTCTCCGCATCCGACGCGTCAAGCCCCGCCAGCGGGAACAGAACGTCGTGCTCAAATCGGACACGATCGTCTCCCGGGAACGCCATATCGATCCCGAAGTTGGCGGTTCCCTCCGCGATGAGTGACTGCGGGCTGAATAGTGCGTACACGGAGAACTCCACCCATTCTCGCTTCCGGACGAACTCGGCTTCGAGGAGCGAATTGTAGACGTGATGGCCGGGGTATCCCTCGTGACTGCCGAGATCGACAGCACGGTCGATGGTGATCGGGAAGTCGGTGTTGACCTGGAGAAGGCTGTGTGCACCTCCCTTGAACCAGTTATACCCGCTCCATGTCTTCCCCTTGACATACTCCACGGCAAAACTCTCGCCGGGAGGAAGAGTGATGTGTTCGAGCGTCCTCTTTCTGCTTTCCTCGATGGCCGCAGTGAAGACGCGGTCGAGCTTCGCCGGGGGGATGACAAACCGTTCCCTGAACGACGTGAATCGCTCTGGGACCGGACCTTTCCCCGGGAGGAGAGCTCCGAGGCGTTCCACGATCTCTTTGTAATGCTCTTCGGACCCGACAGGCGCAACGGCGTCATACAGCGCCTTTGATTCTTCGTCAAACGTCATCTTCAATCCCGCAAGAATGTCCACCCGGGCAATCAATGCCTGAAGCTGGCGGAGCAGGTAGCGATGCCGCAGCCGCAAGGTGTCGTCGAGGCGCGACGGGTCGATCGTCCTGAGTTCGGCCGACGCGCCGACCGCCCCTCGCCGGATGCGGTCAAGCGACATATCTTCCTTCGCGACCGCCGCTCTGCGTTCTTCGGGACCGTAGTATGCGTCCACTTCATCGGGGTCATGCCCTCCGACAGCGAGAACCAGCCGCACGTACGTTTCGGCCAGTCTATTCAGTATTCCAAGCGATTGAATTTTTTTCATGGTGTCCTCTTATCTGATTTCTCCCATCATTGTTCCTGTCTGCTCTTCTTACATCAGTCCTGCCGGGTCCATATCGACGATAACCTGGACGCCGCGCCGCGGGTGTTCCTCCTGGCGGCGGAGTGCGCCCTGAAGGACCCTCCGCATTGCGAGGCCCGATGGATCCTGATCCTTCTCGCACTTCACGATGATATGCCACCGGTACTTCCTGTTCACCCTGCTGATCACCGCCGGTGCGGGGCCGAGCATACGCACGGAGGGAGGAGCCGATTTCAGGATGGACGCAAATCCTTCGGCGGTCTTGCGCACCGCCTCTTCGTCCTCACCGCGGGTCTCCACGAGCGCGAGTCGCGCAAAGGGAGGATACGAAAGTTCCCGTCGCGTGAGCAATTCCTCCCGATAAAACGCCTCTCCATTATGGTCGATGACATGCGCGAGCGTCGTGTTTCCGGGTTGATGGGTCTGGATCACGACCTCCCCTTTCCGTGCGCTCTCGCCTCCGCGGCCGGCACGGCCGGCCACCTGGGTAAGGAGCTGGAATGTTCTCTCCGATGCACGGAAATCGGGGAGGAGCAATTGCGTGTCTGCAGAGATGACCCCAACGAGCGTGACACGCGCAAAGTCGAGTCCTTTGGCAACCATCTGCGTACCGAGCAGGATGTCGGCGTCGCCGTTGCCGAAAGCCTGCAACAAGCGGTCGTGCGCCCCCTTGCGAACCGTTGTGTCGAGGTCCATGCGCAGAACCTTTGCTTCCGGAAAGTAACTGTGGAGTTCCTCTTCCACTTTCTGCGTCCCGATCCCTCGAAGCGCCAGGTTGGGACCTCCGCAGGTGGGGCATTGCACGTGCGGAGGCCGGACCAAACCGCAATAATGACAGCGCAAATGCTTCTTTGCAAGGTGATATGTCATCGTCACATTGCAGTTCTCGCACATCTCCACGTAGCCGCAATCGCTGCATTCCACAAAGGGAGCAAACCCTCGCCGATTCTGGAGCAGAATGATCCCTTCGCCCCTCGACAACCGATCGGCGATCTTCTCCCGGAGGAGGGACGAAAGGGAAGACTGCATGAAGTTCCTGAGGCGCCCCCTTTCTTCAGGAGGGAGCGCTTCCTTCCTCGCGGCATAGTCCCGCTTTCGTTCCGCTGTCATATCCACGAGCACAATCGCCGGCAGAGGGACGTCATCAATGCGGGTGGGCATATGCAAGAGTGTGTACTTCCCTTCTGCGGCGTTCCACAACGATTCTGCCGAAGGCGTGGCGGACCCGAGAACAACGACGGCATGGGTCTGACCTCCGCGCACAACGGCCACATCGCGTGCGTTGTAACGGGGGGATGAATCGAACTGTTTATATGATGCCTCGTGCTCTTCGTCAACAACGATGAGGCCAAGGTGCGCCAGCGGGGCAAAGATCGCCGAGCGCGGGCCGATGACGATTCTGCATTTGCCGCGTGCCGCAAGACGCCAGGCATCCTGCCGCTCCCCTGCCGACATTCGGCTGTGAACGACGATGACCTCATCGCCAAAATGAGATGTGAACCGCCGGACCATCTGCGGCGTGAGGGAGATCTCGGGAACAAGGACGATCGCCGACTTCCCGGCCGCCAGACAGTGCCTGATCGCTTCGATGTAGACCTGGGTCTTCCCGCTTCCCGTGACGCCGTGCAACAGGAACGTTCCCCCCTTGTCTGCATCCTGCGCTGCGGTCAACGCACCCAACACGTTCTTCTGGCAGGCGTTCAGGACAATGGTCAGCGTCTGCAGTTCCGTTCCGAATTCCTGCCGCCGGGGTACTTCCTTCCGCAGGATCGGGACGACACCGGCTGCCGCAAATTCCCTGAGAGTGCGGAGCGAGCCGCCTGACGCGCGAAGGAGCTCATTCACCGGGAGAAGCGCATCGTTTCCGCGGTTGACGGTCAGCAGGGTCTCGAGGATTGCCCGGGCTTTCTTCTGACGGGTGGTGAGAAGTCCGAGGGCATGCTCGATCGTCGCGACGGAGAGATGCTCGTTGTCGATGCATTCGATGGTCTTGAGGGATGCGCTGGCGCGGGGCATTCTCTCTTCCGATCCGATCAGACCGTCACGGACAAAATCATTGAGGACCGCGTTGATGTTGCTGAGACCCGACTTCCGTTGCAACTCGGCGGCGGAGCAATCGCCTTTCTCCAGGATCATCGCCAGGACGTCGGCCCGCCGGGCGCTCCCCTTCCGGGCATTCTCGACGGCTGTGTGGGTGAGCGGAGGCAGCGGGCAAAGGCGGCGCGTACTTGCCATGGAAAATCCGTGGGGTATGGCGGCCTTGAGAACTTCGCCAAGAGGGGCGAAGTAATACCCTGCGACCCATCGGCAGAGCGCAAGAAGCTCCAGCGGCATGACGGGAGCGGGATCAAGAACGTCGTGAAGCGGTTTCAGATGCGCGAAGGAGGACGTTGTGGGAAGATCCACAATCAATCCCGAAAGGTACTTGCGCCCAAAGGGAACGACGGCACGGACCCCGACGACGGCAGACTGCTCCATATCGGGGGGAACAAGATAGGTGAACTGCCGGTCAAGATGAACAGGGAGGGCAACATCAGCATAACGCTTCATACACTAATATCGAAAAACAGGCGGAGAAGGGCAACAGGGTCGGAGAGGGAAAACGGCGCCTCCCCATTGTCGTCACAATATTCCGAGCTTCCTGAGAACCGCCAGGGCGACCTCCTTGCGGGCGTTGAAGATGATGTCGCCGTCGCGCTGCGCATTGTTGCTGGTGATGTTCGAGGCGAAGAAGTACACGTTCTTCCCTTTCTCCACGTATCCCACGAACCACCCGACCACGGTCCCATCCTCCTGAGTGGCACATCCCGTTTTGCCGCGCAGCGTCAGCGAGTCGTTTTTCTCCAGGATGAGGATCTTCTTCACGATCTCCATCGATCGCGTGGAGAACGGGAGATCACCGGAATAGAGCCGCCGGAGAAAACCCACTTGTTCCTCGGCGGAGATCTTCAGTGTGCTGCCGAGCCAGAAATGATCAATCCCTCCGCTGATGTCGCCATTGCCATAGCCGATGGCTGCCACCGCCTCACGCATCCGTTTTTCGCCGACGCGGCGGGCGAGTTCCTGATAATACCATACCACGGAATTTGCTATCGCCGAGGAAAGGTCGTGGTCCCGGTTCCAGGAGGGGAACGATCGTGCGACACTGTCCCACGGAATGACGAAATGCTCATCGCGAATCACGCCGGTCTCAAGGCCGATGAGCGAATTCGGGATTTTGAACGTCGAGGCAGGAGTCAATCGGGCCTTGCATGCGGCGGGGTGATACTCCGCGTACGCATCGGCATTCATGTCGTAGAGGACAAATGCCCCCGCGAATCCCCTGAAGCACTCGCCCGGCAGGGCGGTTTCCGAAAACTTTTGTCCTGCAGCGCCTCCCGGGAAAAGCAGGATGAACAGGACCGTCGCGACCAGACGGGATGAAGAGAGGGTCATGGCAGATTATTCCCTGTGGACAGTTTTGGGTGAAAAGGCCGGAATGCAGACGGCGATGTATTCGGCGCCGCCGGGCTCCGGGGAACTGTACTGCACCCACTCGCCCCGGTGTGCGATAANNGGCCGTCGTGCCGGAATTCACGCGCCCGATAAACTCTTCGATAGTTTTAGGCGGAACGCCGGCAGCTTCGACACGCGTCGGTTTCGCAATGTGGTGGGGCAAAGGATCTCCTTTCATATTCACACCCTGACGCCGCACCCCTGAAGTTCGGCAAGAAGCGCTTCGTGGGTCGTGTACCGTATGGCGTGAAGTCCCAACGCGCGACCGGCGTCAACGTTTTCCTGTACATCGTCAATATAGGCACAGGCCTCTGCAGGGAGACCGAGTTTCGCCAAAGCGTCATCGTAGATGGGGCGATCCGGCTTCAGCGATTTCACTTCGAACGACAGGGTGACCGTCGTGAACAGGGGAAAGACCTGTACAGTTCTGATGCCGTACTGGAAGTGCCATTCGCTGGTGTTCGACAACAGTCCGAGAGTATACGCGCCGTGCAATTGCCGGATGAGGGAAAACGTGGTATCGATGGGTGAAAAAATGTTCGTGTACGCCTTGCGGAACTCCTCTCTCTTTATCTTCAGGTCGGCGTTCAGGGAAACGGCGTGGTAGAACTCGTCCGAGCTGATCAGTCCGGTTTCGTATTTCCGCGCCGCGTCCATTGACAGGTGCACGCCGGCTGCAAGCTCGTCGACGGTATGGGGAGAATAGGGAGCGATGCCGCTCAGGAAAAGACGGAGATCGAAGTTGCAGATCACACCGCCGAAATCAAAAATGACCGCCCGGATATCCGTCATGCGCCCGCCTCACCGGAAGGTGGCACCACGACGGGTTCGCGCTCGAGCTCCACACCAAAACGTGCTGCGACCGCACTGCGGATCTCTCTCTCGAGAGCGAGGATCTCCTCCGTCGTTCCGTTGACATTAATCAGAGCAAGAGCGTGGTGTTGGGAGATGCCCACTCCCCCCCGGCGCAGTCCTTTGGTGAATCCCGACTTCTCGACCAGCCATGCTGCAGACAACTTGATTCCTCCTGATGCCGGGTATGAAGGCATGACCGATCTGTCCCCTTCGCCTGCCCAGCGCTCCAGGATGCGATGAAACTCGGAGGAGGAGACAATGGGATTTGTGAAGAAGGACCCGACTGAGCGGGAATTGCCGTCTGAAGGGTCAACAACCATCGATTTGGCGCGGCGCAATGCGAGCACGGCGTTCCGCACCGCAGCGAGCGTTTCTCCCCCCGGTCGGAGCGAGGCGATATCCGCCCCTTCTGCCAGTGTTCGCCGCAGCTCGGGGTACCTCGCATCCACTCCGGCGTTGGGACGCAGCAAGAAGCGGACCGCGGTGATGATAAACCGATCCCGGTCTTCCGCCTTGAACCTGCTCCGGCGATAGCCGAAGAGGCACTCCTTTCCCGTAAAGGTGATTTCACGCAGCGTGGCACGTTCAAGAGCCGACACGGAAACAATCGTTTCGCTGACTTCCTGGCCGTACGCCCCGACGTTTTGGACAGGCGTGGCTCCGACGGAACCTGGAATGCCCGACAAGCATTCAATCCCTCCCCATCCCCGGCTGACTGCGTATGCCACGACGCCGTCCCACGTCTCCCCTGCACCCGCCACGACCTCCACCCCGTCGGGCCTTTCTTCGCTCTTCAGGCCTGTGATATCCACTTTCACCACCATGCCGTCGAACCCCCGGTCGGCGAACAGGATGTTGCTCCCTCCCGCAAGGACCTGGACCGGGATTCCTTCCCCGCGGGCATGGGTAAGGGCGTTGCGGAGATCATCCACTCGCCCGCAGGGTGAGAAGACACGCGCGGGCCCGCCCAGCCCGATCGTTGTATACGGAGCGATCGGCTCATGATAGCGGAAGGCGGGATGGTTCCGACCGCTCTGCGGGGGAATGAATCCCCGGTAGGTGTCAAACCGGGAATCGTAGAACACCAGGTTGAATGTGCTGTCGCGCAGCGTCCCACCCGAAGGCGAGAGATAGAACTCGGAGACGGTATCCGTCACTTTCTTTACCGGCTTTCCCTGTTCGGTATAAAAGCGGAGCGTGTAACAGCCAAGCTGGAATGGAGCTGTCTTGAGCTGCTCATCAATATTTTCCTCCGTGAAGAGGAGCAGATCCTCCGGCATGGTCAGGTGGTCCGATGCGCGTGATTGACAGATGCCTGGTCGGTGGGCATAACGATGATGTCCGCGACGTCGACATGCGGCGGACGAGTTGCACAAAAGAGGATGACTTCGGCGACGTCATCGGCCGACAATGGCTGGAGACCCTGATAGACGGCAGTTGCCCGTTCCGTATCTCCATGAAAACGGACTTGCGAGAATTCTGTCTGAACCATGCCNNATTGATCCGATATTGATGATATGCCCCTTCTTCCGCTTGACCATCCCGGGGAGGATGGATCGTGTGACGTAGAGGAGTCCCTTGATGTTCGTATCAATCATCTCCTCCCAGTCGCCGATATCCCCCTCCTGCAGTTTTGTCAATCCTCTGCTCAGTCCGGCGTTGTTGACGAGAATGTCGATCTGCTCCCACGTTGTGGACAGCGAGGCGAGGGCAGCGTCGACATCTTTCTGTTTGGTAACATCAAGAGTGATGGCTTGTGCGGTGATCGCATACTTGTCTGCAAGATGCCGCGCAAGCTGGTCGATGCGGTCCCTGCGGCGTGCCGCAAGCAGGAGATTGCATTTTTCGCGGGCAAAAGCATGGGCAGTCGCCGCCCCGATGCCGGAACTTGCCCCCGTAATAAGAACGCTGTTTCCGTGGAGTGAGGTCATGGCAGAAATGGGATGTCGATCATGAAAGAGCCCCTCTACTGAAGTGGGGTGAAATGAGGTTCAATATCCACCGGAATCCCCGTCAGTGCGTCGAGTGTTCTCTGCATTTCCGGACGGATCACGGCATACCGGTCGAAGAGGGCTTTCGCTTTGTCGTAGGAACCCTCCGCCTGGATCGTCATGATCACCTGCGTCAGCTTCTTCGCCCCTTTCTTGAAATTCTCCACGTTGGCGGTGAATCTCCCCGTCGACGGATTGCAGGAGATTGCCCCCTCGTCGGACAGGAAGTTGAACTGCAGCGCCATTCCCTTGCCATGGGCGTCATTGGTGCCGAAACGGACGGAGCGGAATACCCCGGCGACATAGGTGACATACATCGATTGTTCCATCGACTTGTCCACAATCCCCNNGCGACAATGGTGTGGGGGCCAAGGCCGTGCATCAGCTCATGGGCAAGGATGTGCGTGAAGAACGGCTCGAAAGCAATCAAACCCTGTTGTGTGGAATCAATGGCCGCCTTTGCTATGGGGGTCAGAATCATCCGGAATTTTGCCTCCTGGACGTTCTTCAGCATGACCCGTTTGCTCCCCTTCTCGGCGGTGACCCGTTCGTCGTTGGGAAGGTTGAATGCAGCCGTCTGGATTCCTGCGCGCGCTTCGCCGCCGGTTGCCACTTCATCGACCACACGAATGGGCGCAAGTGCGCCGAGTTTCGGGTTCCGATATTTCGGCGCGATGGGGAGGTGATCCTCTATCTCCTGCAGATGCCGTGAAAACATCGAGAGTTTGCCGGTTTCTGCGTCGTCGCGGATGCAGATGAATGCTTCAAATGCCGCCTTATAATTGAAGAGCTCGTCCATGTACACTTCATANNAGGAGCGTTCCGGCGGACAGGAGGAGGTCTTTGTATTCCTCGCTATAAGGGACGATCGTCAGCCCGTGGGAAGCGTTGCGGTGAATCGTGGTAAAAAATCCTGTCGCCAGGCGCCGTGACGGTTCGGGGAGGGAGGCAACCCATGCCGTGAATTCCTCCTTGGTCATATCGTCCGGATAATAGTGCGCCTGCGGCGGTTTCTGCGCCGGCACTCCCTCAAGGAAGGGCTCGTCCTGGTCGAGTTTCGACCATGGCCCGCGGTTGACATTATAATAGTGGAGACGTTCCTTCCCGGCTGCCGACGTATCGGATTCCAGCTTTGCACGTAGGGCTTCGTTCCCGCTCCAGACCTGCCGGGTGTAAATCTTGTCCATAATCCCCGCGGCTTCCACAAGTTTCTGCAGCGCCTGCCTGTCTCCGGGCGAGAGCCGGGTGAGATCCGCCGAGACATCAGCCGGGGCAAAACGGCTGATCTTTGCTGCGAGGTCCGAGGGCCGGGCGGCTTCCCTCTTTTCCGGTGCGCATCTGTTCATCATGGCTGCCATTCCTAACACAAGGACCAGGGGAAGTGGTTTCATGAAACCCTCAGCGGTGTGGTCAAAATATCGCGCCGCCTCACCCAATGGGAGGGAGGCGCTTTTCAAGATGCTCCAGGAAGCGGCTTGTGGCACCAATATTCGCCTGGACAAACATGGCCGCGCATTGTCCGGCGGATTTCCGCGCCCCTTCATCCTCCAGCAGGTGCTTCACGGTCCTGGAGAAATCCTGACTGTCGTTGATGACGAACGCGCCTCCGCGCTCCGCCAGCATAAGGGGTTCGTTGGAGTTGCGGTGCTTGGGGCCGAAGAGAACCGGGATCCCGTACACTGCCGCCTCCAGCACGTTGTGGATCCCCTGGCGGAAACTCCCGCCGACGTAGGCGATATGGGCGCAGGCGTAGAGGATCAGAAGGATTCCGACGCTGTCGACGAGAAGCACCCGCTCGCCGGAGTACTCGTTCAATGCGGAGAAGCGGAGATGCGACGCTTTTCCCTCCAATTCCCGTTCGAGCGCTTCGAGGCGATCCTCCGTCGGTTCGTGCGGCACCACGATAAACAACGTCCGGTCGACGTCGCGTAATATTTCCAGCATCGCGGGGAGAACGACCTCTTCATCCTCGGGCCAACTGCTGCCGATGACAACGCATTGTTTTCCCTCGGTGATCTGCTGTGGAAGAATACGGCGCCGCCGCGCTTCCGCGCTCCGGATGCTCACCTGATCGTAGCGCGTGTCGCCGATCGCCAGTATCAGGGGGTGGTCAAGGGAGAAACGGCGGAACGCCTCTGCGTCGGATTCGGCGACGGTCAGGATCTCGTCCACCGCGTTGTACACAAAATGGTGGAAGCTCCGGACGAAGGGAAGTCGCCGCCGTGTGTGGTCCCGCATGGTAGCGTTGGCGATGAGCACCGGTATGTTGCGGCGCTGCAATTCCCAGATGTGGTTCGGCCAGACATCGTAGCGGACCATGACGGCAACATCGGGTCGGAGGAGGTCCAAAAAGCGACGTGCATTGCGCCGTGTGTCGAACGGAATGTACGTGATGACATCCGCCGGCGCATATTTTCGGGAGTGTTCATATCCCGATGGAGAGAAGAAGGAGACGAGAACGAGGGTTTCCGGGTGACGCCGCTTGAGTTCGGCGATGATCGGCTTGGCCTGCTCGAATTCCCCCATGGAGGAGGAGTGAAACCACACCCGACGCCCGCGCGGGAGTCGTGCGATCTGGACTGCCAGGTCCTCAAAGAGGCGGTCGCGGCCGCGAATGCCGCGCCGTGCTTTTTCGTTGAACAGGCCCAAAATCTGGAGGGCGAGCCAGAGCAGGGGGATGACGACGATATCGTACGTGGCGGACCAGAAGCGTTTCACGGAGTTATGCTCCCCTCCAGCCGCCGCTCTGCAGCGGCGATGACCATCGCGACGGAAATGTCGTTCATGCATCGAAAATGTTTCTTCGGGCACGTGGAGCGTCCGATGGACGTGCACGGACGGCATGCCAGATCCGATCGCTCGACAACCGTCCCCAACGCCGGCGGCGGGAAGAAACCGAACTGTCGTACTGTCGACCCGAAAAGCGCCACCACCGGTACGCGGCGCGCCGTGGCGATGTGCATGAGCCCGGTGTCGTTTGTGAGGATCAGCGCGCAATGTTCCATGGCAACGGCTGTCTCCAGGAGCGGCATCCGTCCGGCGAGATCGACCACGGCGGTTCCCGGGAACGACGCCGCGATCATGCGCGCGATCGCAGCACAATGCTCACGATCATCCGCCGACCCGAACAGCAGAACCGGCATGTGTCTCCGGGAGGCAAGCCCTCCGGCTGCTTCGGCGAACCTTTCGGCCGGCCATATTTTCGTCCAGTGTCGCGCGGCGCCGCAGACCCCGATGCAGGTATTGCCGCTCCTGATCCCCTCCCCCTGAAGAATTGTCTCCGCAGCCGACCGGGCCGATGCCGGGGTCCACAGATCGGGGCCTCCACCGTCGTTCGTCACGCCATAGGATGCCACCGTCTCAATGTATCTCTCCGTGACCGGCGGGGCGCCGCCGAAGCGGTCATAGAGATCGATCTTGCACCGAACGAGCAAGGCCCGCGCGATGCGCCGCTTGTGTATGCGAACCACGTGCGGCATTCCCGCACAGAGAAGACGGCTCCGGATGCTGTCGTGAATGTCGATGATAAGGTCGTAGCCGGAAGATGCGATAGCATGGCGGAGACGGCGTAACTCGGCGAACGACCCCCCCTCGGGGAATTCGATCACGCGGGCAACATGCGGGTTGTAGCGCACAAGGTCGGCGTACGCTGACTTGGTGAGGAAATCGATCCGGCAGCCGGGATGCCGCGCATGCAATGACCGCACGAGCGGCGAGGATAGAACGATGTCGCCGACGGAACTTAAACGGATAATAAGCGTTGTATGGAGTACACCCTGCATGTCGGCTGTTTGCCATGGTACCACTTTTTCGTGGAAATAGCAATGGAACTCGGGAAAGGGCACGTCATGTGCGGCCGGGCAAGGGAGACAGAGACGCAGACACTCCGCAGGAAACTTCCATGATTCGAGCATCGACGTTCGGCGAGCTCCGAGGGAGCGGATACACGACGCGCCCCGTGAAGGACGAACTCCGGGCCAACCTCATTACAAGAATGAAGGAGCACCGGGAGCTTTTTCCGGGCATTATCGGGTACGAGCAGACCGTTGTTCCCGCACTTGTGAACGCCCTCCTTGCCAGGCACGACATCATTCTGCTTGGATTGCGAGGGCAGGCGAAATCGCGTATCGTGCGCCAGTTGATTTCGCTGCTCGACGAGGAGATCCCGATCGTCCAGGGGAGCGAAATCAACGACAATCCCTTTGCGCCGGTGAGCAAGTTCGCGACCGACCTTATGCGCGAGAAGGGCGATGCCACGCCTATCGAGTGGGTGCACAGAGGCAGGCGGTACGGCGAGAAGCTGGCGACCCCCGATGTCACGATGGCCGATCTCATCGGCGATATCGATCCGATCAAGGCGGCGGCACAGAGGCTTCACTATGCACACGAAGGGGCGATCCACTTTGGCATTATCCCGCGCTGCAACCGCGGCATCTTTGCCATCAATGAACTTCCCGACCTGCAGCCGCGCATCCAGGTCGGCCTCTTTAATATTCTTGAAGAAAAAGATATCCAGATCCGCGGCTTCAATGTCCGGATCCCGATGGATATCATGCTGGTCTTTACGGCGAACCCGGAGGATTACACAAACCGCGGTAACATCATCACGCCGCTGAAAGACAGGATCGACTCCCAGATCCTTACACATTATCCACGGTCCCTGGATGATGCAATTCGCATCACCCAACAGGAAGCGCACGTCAACCGTGATGGACTCGATGTCCGGGTCCCGCATTTCTTCCGGGAGATCGTTGAGCAGATCGCCTTCGAGGCGCGCAAGAGCGAATTCGTCGATCAGAAGTCGGGAGTCAGCGCCCGGCTCACGATTGCAGCGATGGAGAATCTGATCAGCAACGCGGAGCGGCGCGCGATCTTGACGGGCGATACTGTCGTCGTTCCCCGGATCTGCGACCTGCCGCACATGCTCCCCGGTTTGACCGGAAAGATCGAGCTCGTCTTCGAAGGGGAACAGGAAGGGTCCGTCAAGGTGGGCAGGGCGCTTGTTGGCAAGGCGGTCCGCGAAACGTTCCGGAAGTACTTCCCCGATCCCCTCCGCAAACGGCCGCGGCAGGGGCAGGATCCGCAGGGAGGGAAACAACAAGCCGAAGATCCGGAGTACGGCAAGCTCGTCCACTGGTTTGAGGCGGGGAACGGCGTTGAAATCTCGGATGACATGACGATTGACGCCTACACAAAGGAACTCGACAGGGTGCGCGGGTTGCGCGAGTTGGCGCGGAAAGGCATAAAGGGAGTCGATGAGAAACTCGAGCTTCCTTCTGTGATGGAATTCGTCCTCGACGGGCTGCATCAGAATTCGAAGATTGCCAAGGACGAAGTGGATCACCGGACCGCGTACAAGGATATGGTGGGGAGCATCTTCACCGGCGGACAGGATCGGATGTACGAGGAGGACTGAACGTGAGATTCCGGTACTCGCGATGGCGCCCCGACGCGGCGACCGATGAACAGCGCCTCCAGCAAATGGTCTCGCTCTTCAGTTACCTTGCAGTGCAGACGAGCGGNNCTCCTGGATGAGAAGATGTCCATGGACGACATCATCGACAAGCTGCGCGAGATGGGTGTGATCGAAGAAGTCGACGCGAGCCTGCAATTGACTCCGAAGGGAGTACAGCGGATCCGGCAAGACGCACTGCGTGAGGTATTTACCTCTTTGAAGAAGGCGCCGCCGGGGAACCACGAGACACCGTTCACCGGGGGCGGCGTCGACCGGCTGAGCGACACAAAGAAGTACACGTATGGCGATCAGCCGACGAACATCGACCTGACTTCCACGTTGACCAACGCGTACCGCCGCGGAGGGATCGACGAATTCTCGCTCAAAGAGGAAGACCTCGAGATCTATGAAACAGAGCACCAGACCGGCTGCGCGACCGTACTGATGATCGATGTCAGCCACAGCATGATTCTCTATGGCGAGGACCGGATTACCCCGGCGAAGCAGGTAGCCCTGGCACTGAGCGAACTGATTACCACTCGCTTTCCCAAGGATTACCTGGCGCTTGTCACCTTCGGGGACGAGGCCCAGCTTATCAACATCAACGAACTTCCGTTTCTCACCGTCGGCCCGTATCACACAAACACGAGGGCGGGACTCCAGCTTGCACGGGATCTGTTGCGCAGGAGCGGCAAGGGGGGAAACAAGCAGGTCTTCATGGTGACCGACGGGAAACCCTCGGCCATGTTTGAGCCGAACGGCCGCCTTTACAAGAACTCTTTTGGCCTCGATCCCCGGATCGTGAACAAGACCCTTGATGAAGCCGTCGCCTGTCGGCGCGAGCACATCACGATCACCACCTTCATGGTGGCGCGGGATCCCTACCTGATCAATTTCGTGGAAGAGCTGACGAAAGCCAACAGGGGCAGGGCCTACTACTCCTCCCTGTCGTCCCTGGGGGAATCGGTTTTCGTCGATTACATCCGCAACCGGCGAAAGAAATTCACTTCATAGTGTCCCACCGGCCAAAGCAAGAGACATANNAGCGGGGGCCGGCGCCGCGAATACTCCTCCAGACTCAGTGCCCGGGCACGGATTTCGCCGGAGCGGCACTGATCTGTTTTAACGCTTCGACAAGAACCCGCCCTTCGCGTCCCGCCGGAAATTCCACGCCTGTGACGGCCGAGAGCGTCGGGGCAATGTCCGCCGGGCTCGCCTCGCTGTAATATGTTCCCGGTGCGATGGCGCTTCCGTAGAGCAGCAAGGGCACGTGCGCGCTGTAGTCGTATGGTTCCCCGTGCGTCGTCCCGGTGGATCCTCCCGCGTCGATGTAATACGGCTTCAGAACGTAAAAAACGTCGCCGCTCCGCCCCGGGTAGAAGCTCCGCTTCACCTTTTCCTCCAAGAGGGACGATGCGCCGCCGCGCTGCAAATCGTCCTGTGTAAACGCCGCCGCCACGCCAGGCGCACGAGCCGCAGCCTCTGCAACAATGCGCGCGGCAGCGTTGCGGTCAACGCGCCTTGCGGCGAGGGCCGATGTGCGCAAGGTGATGTTCCGATCGCTTTCGTTTTCGATCCATGTTGATCCTGCGGGAGGCGGACCGAAAGCAAAGAGGAGGGCTCGTTCGCACCTGGCCACAATACTGTCGGTGGCGATACGCCCCGCTTCCGCGCCCTTTCGATGGGCGAGAATGTATTCGGGAACCGGCGCGACGCCATGGTCGCTCGTGAGAACCGCAAGGTAGTTTCCTGCACCGACCGAAGCATCGAGAAAAGTCAGAAGACCGGCGATCACGCTGTCCGTGGCGAGCGTCATTTCCGCCACCTCCCGGCTGTAGGGGCCGAATGCGTGGCCGACCACGTCGTTGGCGGAGAAGCTGATGCACAGGAGATCGGTGACGCCCCGTTGTCCGAGCTGCTCTCCGTTGACCGCAGCTTTGGCGAATGCGAGGACCACGTCATTGCCGAAGGGACTTGCCTGGAGAGCGCTGTAGTACGACGAGGTGATCCGGTCGCGGTTCCTTCCGGTGATGGGGTGGGGGAAAACCCTCCCGAGACCGTTTCCCGACTCTTCGTACGTTGCATCGTCAATATCCGTTCCGACGAGCGCTGACGCCTGCGCCCGCTGCTCCCAGTTGCGGCCGAAATAGGAGTTCACGAGCCCCGACACGTTGAACCGTTGCGCCCACGTGGGGAGCGAATCGGTGTAGAAAGTGGATGTGACAAAACAGGAATCAGCCATCCAGTACGCTGCATCAGCAAGATATCCTCCCAGGAGGATCGCGGCGCGGTCTTTGTACGAGACCGACACCACTTTCGCGCGGAAGCCTGAGACAATGCGGAGTTCGTCGCCAAATGTTGATCCGACGAAGTTTGCCGGTGAGCGTCCCGCTCCCTGTCCTCCGACAATTGCCGCGTGCTTGTCCTCGACGCAATACACCGATGCATGCGTGGCCCGATCATACCAGGAATTGCCGATGATGCCGTTCTGGTTGCCGTACGTGCCGCTCAGGATAACGGCATGGCCGGGACCGGTCGTATTCATTGCATGCTTGTAGGAAGCGTTGGTGAAGTTTGCCCCATCGGTCATCAACCGGCGAAACCCACCAGTGCCGAAGGCCCCGCCAAACCGCACAAGATACTCGAAGGGAAACTGGTCGATGCTGACGACCACGACCAGTCGCGGTTCCTTGAACGGCTGCGTCCAGGCGATGGATGCAGCAAGGCCAATCAGGAAGAAAGCGGAGAGCAAGTGTTGTCGTTTCATGGTGGAAGAAGGAAGAATGACGATGGATTCTGTGACCAGTGTACCGAAAAGATGCCCTAATTTCAAAGGAATGGATGGACATTCACTTGAAATTGAGCCGTTTTTTGCGCACCATAGCTCATGCTTCTGATAATTCCGGCAATGGAAATACGCGAAGGGCGGAGCATTCACACCGTGCAGGGGGAGGATGCCCACTGGTGTTCGGATGATCCCATCGCGATGGCGAGGCTGTGGCGTACGGAAAACGCGAAGTCGCTTCACGTTACCGACCTTGACGGCGCCCGTGAAGGGCGTGTCGTCAACGGCGAGATTATTCGCCGCATGGTGCAGACTGTCGACATACCGGTCATCCTTGGGGGCGGACTCCGCACCCGCGACGCGGTCCGGTGGGCATTTGATATGGGGGTCTATCGCGTCCTTCTCAGTACGATGCTGATCGAAAACCCGGACGAACTCAAGAAAGTTATCGAAGAATTCGGGGGGACCAAAGTGGTCCTTGGGATGTATGCCGTCGATGGTGAAGTGGTGACACACGGCGGCGCCACCGATTCGGGATTGACCGCCCTTTCCGCCGCACTCAATGCGAAGGCCCTCGGTTTCCGCAGAGTGGTCTACAGCGACATCGACGAAGACGGGAATCCCGCACGCGTGAATTTCCGCATCCTGCGGGAGATCGGGGAGAAGGCGGGTTTGCGGGTGACGGCCGCCGGAGGCGTCGGGGGTTTGGAGGACCTGCTCAAGATCCAGGAACTGGAACGATACGGTGTCGATTCCGCCGTGATCGGACGGGCCTTTTATGAGAACAGATTTTCCTGCCAGGCAGTCTGGCGGCGCTGCGAAGCAGGCAACTATCCTCACACGGCGAGACTTTTACAATGAAGAAAGTACTTGTCCTGCTCGGCAGCAAGAGCGACGAACAGGTGATGGCGGGATGTACTGATATCCTGACCTTCTTTGGCATCCCGTTTGACATGAAGGTCTCCTCTGCGCATCGACAACCCGAGCAGACGGCTTCGCTTGTCAAGGCAGCGGAGGGGGAAGGATACGGAGTGGTGATCGCCGCAGCGGGGATGGCGGCACACCTTCCCGGCGTGGCTGCCTCGTACACGACCCTCCCCGTCATCGGCGTCCCGTTGGAAGGATCGGCCCTCCACGGTGTTGACGCACTCTATTCCATTGTCCAGATGCCTGCCGGCATACCGGTTGCCACGGTCGCGATCGGTTCGGCAGGCGTGAAGAACGCAGCGGTCCTGGCGGCGGAAATCCTTGCCCTTAGCGATGAAGGCATTCGCCGTTCCCTTCAGGACTTCCGTCGGAACGGAGCAAAACTCTGAAATACCTCGTTCTCGGACATTTGTGCATTGACGTCCTGCATCCGCGCGGAGGTTCCGAAACAGAAATCTGGGGCGGCATCGCGAATGCCGTTGCGGCGCTCGGCGGTCTCGCCGGGAAGAGCGATNNAGATTCCTGGGCGTCAACGGCATCCTGATCTCGATGGCGTCGGGATTCGACGTGACGCTGGAGACGGTTGATCTGCTCCGGATGGAAATCCGTCAGGAAGCAATTCCTGTGCATTTCGATTTCCACAATCTCACCATGGGGGTGAACCCCCGGGGTGAGCGTTTCAGGCGGCCCCTGGCCGACTGGCGGCGGTGGGCCTTCATGATTGACACCGTTCAGTTGAATGAGGAGGAAATCGCCGGCCTGGGGGTGAACCGGATGTCGGAACAGGAAACGGCGGGGCATCTTCTGACATTGGGTGGGAAGGGAGTGATCGTCACGCGCGGTGCACGCGGTGCGACGCTCTACACGAACGAACGAAAGAAAATTGTGCGCCGGGATATTCCGGTGGAGGCCGTTTCCGGTGAGCCGGACACGACCGGTCTCGGCGACATTTTCGGTGCCGCATTCCTCTACCGGTGTGTTGCGTCCGCCTCCCTCGTGGACGCTGTGACCTTTGCGGGCGCTGCTGCCTCTGCGGCGGCGGCCCGGCCGCGTGGCGAGCGCTGACGGGCTTGCGCGGCGACAAACAGAACACGGAGGCCGATATGCACAAGGATGTCCCCATGAACATCGCCCTCATCGGCTACGGCAAGATGGGGAAGGAAGTCGAGCACGTGGCGCACGAACGGGGATTGCGCGTTGCCCGCGTGTTCGACATCAAGGAGAACGACTCTGCGCGGGGACTGACGCGGGAGACCCTGAAGGGGGTTGACGTCTGCATCGACTTTTCCACGCCCGCTGCAGTGGTGGCGAATATCGAAGCTGCCGCGGAGTGCGGCAAGAACATCGNNTTTCTGCAGGTCGTGGGATATGCCGCGCGCCTGCTCGACAAGTACCCCGACTATGACGTGGCGGTCAGCGAAATGCACCACTGCGGGAAACTCGACAGTCCATCCGGCACCGCGCTCTCGCTGGGGGCGACAATCCTCCAGGGGATGAAAAGGAAGTCGGAGATCCTGTCGGAGACCTCCCACGGGGCGATCGCTCCCAACAAACTTCACGTGACGTCGGTTCGACTCGGGCACGTGACGGGGAAGCACACAGTGATCTTCGATTCCGATGCTGATACGATTGAGCTTGTCCACACTGCCAAGAGCAGAAGAGGATTCGCGCTGGGGGCGGTCGTTGCCGCGGAATGGCTCAAGGGAAAGAAAGGGATTTATACCATGCGTGATGTGATCACAGCGTAAGAGATGCGTTTCGCAGCCAGGGTGCAATGATGAAAAAACGTCGGTTGGTTTTTCGCGGCACGGGGACGGCTCTCGTGACGCCATTCAAGAAGGACGGCTCCGTGGATGAGGTCGTCATGCGCGAGCTTGTTGACCGCCAGATCAAAGCCAAGGTGGAGGCCCTCGTCCCCGTGGGGAGCACCGGAGAAGGGGCGACCCTTTCAGAGGAGGAACAGGCACAGGTGATCGACATCGTCGTCGATCAGGTGCGGGGACGCATACCCGTGATCGGTGGGGCAAGTGCGAATTCCACCAGAAAGGCCGTTGCGCTCGCGCAGGAGGCGAAACGTCATGGAGCAGACGCCATCCTGACGGTGGCGCCATTCTATAATAAGCCGACACAGGAGGGATTATATCAGCACTTCGGTGCCATCGCCGAAGCAGTCGAGATCCCGGTGATCATCTATAACGTCCCGGGCCGTACGGCATCGAACATCGAGGCAGCCACAGCCCTCCGTCTTGCCGATGACAGCCCGTTCATCGCGGGAATCAAAGAGGCCTCGGCGAATTTTCCGCAGATCATGGACCTTCTTGCCCGCCGGCCCGAAGGATTCGGTGTCTGGTCCGGCGACGATAACCTTGCCCTGCCGCTCGTGGCTCTGGGTGCGGATGGTATCATTTCCGTCGTGTCCAATGAGATCCCGGCGGAATTCGGCACGATGATCCGCCATGCGCTCAAGGGGCGTTACAACAAGGCGCGGGAACTCCATTATCGTTACCTCCGCCTGATGAACCTGAACTTCATCGAATCCAATCCCATCCCGGTAAAGGCGGCCATGGCGATGATGGAGCTGCTCGACGATAGCTACCGTCTCCCGCTCACTCCGATAAGCACCAGTGCGCGTACCCCTCTGGAGCAGGAGCTCCGGAAACTTCATTTGATCCGGTGACCGATGCCGCTTCAGCAAGAGATTGAGACGCTGTATGAATCCGATCCGGCTTCCCTTGACCAGCACGCAGCCCTGAGGACATTCGGCGAATTCAAGTTCTTCCTGAACCAGGGAGAGATCCGCGCCGCCCGAAAGGTGGACGGCGTCTGGCAGGTCAATGGCTGGGTAAAGAAGGGGATTCTCCTGGGTTTCCGGCTGGGCGAACTTGAAGACGTCTCCATCGACGGACGGTTCCGCTATTTCGACAAAGGAACATACCCCCTGAAGTCCATGGACGTGACCGACAATATCCGTTTAGTCCCCGGCGGTTCATCCATCCGCGACGGCGCGCATATCGGCCGCGGCGTTGTCTGCATGCCCCCCATGTATATCAACGTCGGTGCGTATGTTGACGAAGGAACCATGATCGATTCGCACGCGCTGGTCGGGTCGTGCGCGCAGGTGGGGAAGCGCGTCCATGTGAGCGCAGCCGCACAAATCGGCGGCGTGCTCGAACCCATCGGTGCGATGCCCGTCGTTATCGAAGACGACGTGCTGATCGGCGGCAATTGTGGAATCTACGAGGGAACGATCGTCAGCCGGCGCGCGGTCATCGCAGCCGGAGTGATCCTTACCGGCGGGACGCCCGTCTACGATGCCGTCCGCAAGAGAGTGTACCGGAAGGAAGGGGATGTTCCCCTTACCATCCCGGAAAACGCGGTCGTGGTCCCTGGTTCCAGGCCGCTGTCCGGCGAATGGCCGATGCATAGAGGGCTTCACGTCAGCACGCCGATCATCGTCAAGTACCGGGACGAAAAGACCGATGCGGCGACAGCTCTGGAAGATGGACTCCGATGACCCCGCACCGTGTCCTTGTGATGGGGAGCAATGGGCTGCTCGGCCAGAAAGTGGCCGAGACTCTGGTGCGCGGCACTTCCGCTGTCATCACGCTTTCTTCTCTGGAAGACGGTCCGGTTCGCGTGCTCGAGCCGGCGGAATACGTCAAGACGGATTTGACATCGAAGAAGGACGTGAAGAACCTTGTCGCGCGCGCCGAGCCCGATGTCATCATCAATTGTGCAGCGATCACCAATGTCGATGCGTGTGAAACGGAACGCGAACTTGCGTGGAAGGTGAACGTCGGCGGCGTGGAGAACATCATCGAAGCCGCGCAACGCACGGGAGCCACGGTCGTGCATGTTTCCTCCGATTACGTCTTCGACGGGAGGAACGGACCCTACACGGAAGAGGACCGTCCGGAACCTCTCAGCTACTATGGCAAGAGCAAACTTGCCGGGGAGAACATCCTGCGTGCCTCGGGCCTTCCGTATCTGATCGCGCGAACGATGATTCTCTACGGATTTGCACCGGGCGTGAAGGCAAATTTCGTCCTCTGGCTCATCCAGTCGCTGGAGAAGGGAACGCCCGTCCGCATTGTGGACGACCAGATCGGCAACCCGACGCTCGCCGATGATCTGGCCTATGGCATCATCCGCGGGTTGGACCTCGGAAAAACGGGCATCTTTAACATCGCGGGACGCGATATTGCCAGCCGATACGACTTTGCGTTGCGAATCGCGCGCGCATTCGCGCTCGATGAGTCGCTGATCACGCCGATCAAGACCGCCCAGCTCCGCCAGCCCGCACCGCGCCCGCTGAAATCGGGGCTGATCACCTTGAAAGCAGAAGTGGAACTTGGCATCTCGCCGTCGACGATCGAACAGGGTCTTGCGGTCGTCAAGAATCAGATCACGCGCGGGGCCCGGCGGGCAGCTGACAGCGCACCCGTCCCCGGCCAGCCGCACACTCGAGGAAGAGGGTAACACACGTCCTATGCTTGACCTGAAAACCATCCGGGAACATACCGAGAGCGTCAAGGAAGGAATCCGGAGCAAGGGGGAAGATCCCGCACGGATCGATGAGATCCTGACTCTCGATGAGAAACGAAGGCAACTGGTGCAACATTCCGAATCGCTGAAGAGCCGGAAGAACACCGTCTCAGCAGACGTTGCCGCACTGAAAGCGAAGAAAGAGGACGCGACCGCTCTCATTGAAGACATGCGCGCGGTAGCCGACGAGATCAAAACGATCGATACCGAGCTTGCCAGAACCGAGGAAATGCTCCGTGCCGTGCTCCTGACCATCCCGAATATCCCCCATCCCTCCGTCCCGATCGGGAGAGGACCTGCGGAGAACAAGGTCATTGCCGAATGGGGGGATGACACGCCGACCGACAGCGCATTGAGGCCTCATTGGGAGTTGATGGAGAAATTGAAGATCATCGATTTTGCCCGGGGAACTAAAATCACGGGGGCGGGGTTTCCCGTCTATGTGGGAAAAGGCGCGCGCCTGGAAAGGGCGCTGATCAATTTCTTCCTCGATGAAGCGGGCCGGCGGGGATACACCGAACTTCTTCCCCCGCTCATGGTGAACGCCGCGAGTGCCACGGGGACGGGTCAACTCCCCGACAAGGAAGATCAGATGTATGTCGTGACGCGCGATGAATTCTATCTCGTCCCGACGGCGGAGGTCCCCGTGACGAACTTCCTCCGGGATGAGATCATCCGCGAAAAAGATCTTCCTGTCAAATTCTGCGCATACACGCCGTGCTTCCGCCGGGAAGCAGGATCGTACGGAAAGGATGTGCGGGGTCTGAACCGCGTTCATCAGTTCAACAAGGTGGAGCTTGTCCGGCTGGTCCACCCCCGGCATTCATACGACGACCTTGAGGAGATGCGCGGCGACGCAGAATCCCTGCTCCGGACACTGGGACTTCGCTATCGGGTGCTTCTCATGTGTACCGGCGATCTGGGCTTCACGCAGGCAAAGAAGTACGATCTTGAGGTGTGGTCGCCGGGGCAGCAGAAGTGGCTGGAAGTCTCTTCCATCAGCAACTTCGAATCGTTCCAGGCGCGCCGGCTGAATATCCGTTTCCGTCCTGAAGGCGGGAAGACGGAAATGGTCCACACGTTGAATGGCTCCGCGCTTGCACTTCCCCGTGTGATGGCGGCACTGCTGGAACGGAACCAGACCCCCGAAGGGAAGGTCGTCGTTCCTGCCCCGCTGCACCGGTATACGGGATTTGAAATCATTGGGTGAGATTTGAAGCCGCTCCTTCGCTTGCTGCCATACCTTGCGAGGTACAGAAGAACCCTCCTGTGGGGCCTCCTGACAGTCGTGATGAGCAACGTCTTCACGGTCGCTCTCCCCGTCTTTGTCGGACGGGCGATTGACGTCCTGAAGACGGGAATCGTGAGCGGGACGCTCCATCGGTCCGACCTTGTAATGTATGCCGGCCTCGTGGTCGGGTCTTCGCTCATTGCCGGGTTCTTCACATTTCTCACCAGGCAGACGATCATCGTCGTCTCCCGGCACGTGGAATTCGATCTCCGCAACGACTTTCTTTCCTCAATCCAGAAGCTGCCGCTCTCCTATTTTCAGGTGACGCCGACCGGCGACCTCATGGCGCTTGCGACCAACGACATCGGCGCCGTGAGAAATGCCCTCGGGCCCGGCATCATGTATCCCACCGATACGATCATGACGTTCTTGCTGGTGCTGGGAGTTCTCCTGTACACCGACTGGCAGATCACGCTGCTGGCGCTGATTCCCCTTCCGTTCGTCTCCTTCGTCGTCTACCGGTTGGGGAAACTCGTCCATGAGAAATTTGAAGAACGGCAGGAACAGTACTCGCGTCTGACGACGAGAGCGCAGGAGAGCTTATCGGGCATTCGCGTCATTAAGACCTATGTCCGTGAAGAGCACGAAACGAGACTCTTCCGCGACCTGAGCTGGGACTACCTCAGGAAGAACCTTGTCCTGGCGCGGGTACAGTCGATCATGTGGCCGTTGATGTTTCTCCTGATCGGCTTCTCCCTGGTCATCACATTGTATGTGGGAGGCGGGAAGGTGATGGACGGCCGGATGACCATCGGTACGCTGACAGCGGTGTTCGCCTATCTCTCCATGTTGATCTGGCCGATGATCGCTTTCGGCTGGGTCATTAACATGCTGCAGCAGGGTGCGGCCTCCATGTCGCGGCTCGTGAAGACAATGGACGTCGTCCCGGAGATCGGCGATACCGCCGACACCAATCATGGGATCACGTCGATCACGGGAGCGATCGAATTCCGCCATATGACATTTCGCCACCACGGAGCCGAGAGGGCGGCGCTGAACGACATTTCGCTTGTTATCCCGGCGGGACGCACGCTGGCGATCGTCGGGTACACCGGCGCAGGCAAGAGCACCATGGTGAATCTCCTCCCCCGCTTGTACGACGTGACGGAGGGGGCGGTGCTGATCGACGGGGTCGACGTGCGCAGAATTCCCCTCAAGGTGCTCCGGGGTGCGATCGGGTATGTGCCGCAGGAGACATTCCTGTTTTCCGACACGGTTGCCGACAACATCGGGTACGGCGTTGATCGTGCAACCGGGGAGGAAGTCAAAGAAGCCGCTGAGATCGCGCAGATCTCCCACGATATCGAGGAATTTCCCCGCCAGTACGACACGCACCTGGGGGAACGGGGGATCACCCTCTCGGGCGGCCAAAAACAGCGCACGAGCATCGCGCGTGCGGTGCTCCGGAAGCCCGCAATCCTCATCCTGGACGACGCCCTCTCCGCCGTTGATACATATACGGAAGAAGAAATCCTCCTCCGGCTGCGGAGAGTGATGAAAGGACGTACAAGCATCATCATCAGCCACAGGATCTCCACGGTCAAGGAAGCCGATCAGATCATCGTGCTGCACGAGGGGGCAATCAAGGAACAGGGGACGCATGATGAGCTGGTGACTCTCGGCGGCATCTATGCGGAACTCCACCGGAAACAACTACTGGAAGAAGAGTTGGAGCAACTGTAAGCATGCAGGAAGAAGAAATCCTCGGTAAGGCCTACGATGCGCGGCTCATGCGCCGGATGCTGCACTATCTCCGGCCGTACGCGGGTTGGGTGGCTCTCGGCATTTTCCTGAGCATCGCGGTGTCCGGGATGGAGGCGGTACGCCCCTATTTCACCAAGATCGCGGTCGATCAGAACATCGCGCAGCATGACATGCCGGGCCTTCTCCGGACCACGCTGCTGTTCCTCGGCGTTCTTATGGTGCGCGGCCTTCTGCAGTACCTGAATACCTACCTGACGCAGTGGATCGGGCAGAGAACGATCTTCGATCTCAGGATGGAGATCTTCGCCCACCTGCAACGGCTTGGACTGACGTTCTACGACAGAAACCCGATTGGCCGCCTGATTACCCGGGTGACAAACGACGTGGAAGTCTTGAACGAAATGTTCTCCTCCGGCATTGTGATGGTGTTCAGCGATGTCTTCACCATCATCGGTATCCTGTACTTCATGTTCTCCATGAACTGGCCGCTGGCTCTCATCTCGCTGAGCGTGCTGCCGCTCCTTTTCTACGGGACCTTCCTCTTCCGGAAGAAAGCGAGAGAGGCCTACCGGGAGGTTCGTCTCCAGATCGCACGCATCAATACGTTCATGCAGGAACACATCACCGGGATGATGGTGGACCAGGTCTTCGGGCGTGAGCACAAATCATACGAGGGCTTCAAGGTAATCAACGGGCTCCATCGGGACGCCAACATCAAGTCGATATTCTACTATGCAGTCTTCTATCCGGGCGTTGACCTGATCGGCGCGATCGCTGTTGGGCTCATTATGTGGTATGCGGGTGTCGAGGCGCTCGGCGGCTCCGTGACCATCGGGACCGTGATGGCCTTTCTCCAGTTCAACGAGATGTTCTGGCGGCCGATCCGGGATCTCTCCGACAAATACAACATCATGCAGACGGCAATGGCGTCGTCGGAACGCGTGTTCAAGCTTCTGGACGATACCACGCTGGTGCGGGATGACGACAATGCGGTGGCGCTCCCGTCGATCCGCGGCGACATCGAATTCCGCCATGTCTGGTTTGCGTACGATGCCGACAAAAAAGCGGCCGAGCCGACCTGGGTGCTGAAGGATGTGTCGTTCACCATCCGGGCGGGGGAGACCGCGGCGTTCGTCGGACACACGGGAGCCGGGAAAACAACGATCATCAGCCTGCTCGCCCGGCTGTACGACGTCCAGCGGGGGGAGATCCTCGTGGACGGCATAGACATCAAGCGCATCCGGCAGGAGGATCTCCGGCGGCACATCGCAGTGGTCCTGCAGGACGTGTTCCTCTTCTCGGGCGATATTGCGACGAACATCAATCTTGGCAATGAAGCAATTTCGCATGACCGAATTGTGGCCGCTGCGCGGGTCGTGGGGGCGCATAAGTTTATTGAACGGCTTCCGGGGGAATACGCCGCCGAAGTGAAGGAGAGGGGAGCGACCCTGTCTGTCGGGCAGAAACAGTTAATTTCCTTTGCCCGGGCTCTCGCTTTCCACCCGCGCATCCTCATTCTCGATGAAGCGACGTCCAGCGTGGATACCGAGACGGAACTCCTGATCCAGAAGGCAATCGGAAAACTTCTCCAGGGGAGAACCTCGATTGTAATCGCACACCGTCTTTCCACGATCCAATCGGCCGCGAAAATCATTGTGATGCACAAGGGCGAGATCCGGGAGATGGGAAACCACCAGCAGCTTCTCGCGCTTGGCGGCATCTATTCCAAACTCTATCAGCTTCAATACAAGGACCAGGAGCTCCCCCGGTCTGCGTGACCCTGCCCAAGGCCATCCCGTGCTCCGACACGCATGCGCGGCGCTCGAGTCTCTCCGGCCCATCGAGCCACTTTCCCGGCGGAAAAGGAATGCTATGACTGCACAACCTGCGAGTGCAAACAAGTTCATGACGCTGGAACGCCACATCGTTGAGGGGGAGCGCATGCATCCGAATGCAACCGGGCACCTGTCTTCCCTGCTGCACTCCGTTTCTCTTGCGGCAAAACTCATCTGGCGCGAGGTCACGAAGGCCGGTCTTGTGAATATTCTGGGAACGACCGACCGGATGAACATTAGCGGGGATGTGGTGAAGAAGCTGGACGAGTTTGCCGATCGAACGATGTACAAGACGATGGACCACAGCGGGGATCTGTGTGTGATGGCGTCGGAAGAGAATGAAGACATCCTGCAGATCCCGGACGACTATCCCCAGGGGAAATACGTCCTGATCTATGACCCGCTTGATGGATCGGGGAATATCGACGCCAATATCACCATCGGGACAATCTTTTCCGTCTATGCCCGCGTGAGCAAGTCGGGGATGGGGACGCTTGAGGATGTGCTGCAACCCGGATTCAAACAGGTGGCGGCAGGGTACCTCCTGTTCGGCTCCAGCATGATGTTCGTGTACTGCACCGGAGAGGGTGTGCACGGGTTCACGCTGGACCCGAGCGTGGGCGAGTTTCTCCTCTCCCATGAAAACATCCGTATCCCGGCGCGCGGGACGATCTACAGCGTCAACGAGGGGAATTCGGGACGCTGGGAGGCGTCGATGCAGCGGTACATCCGCTACTTGAAGGAGGAGGAGAAGGAATCAGGACGCCCCTATTCCCTGCGATACATCGGATCGCTTGTGGCGGACGTCCACCGGACGCTGCTCTATGGCGGGATCTACTGCTACCCGGGAGATGTGCGGAATCCGAACGGAAAACTTCGGCTCATGTATGAAAATAATCCCCTGGCATTCCTCGTGGAACATGCGGGGGGGGCGGCATCAGACGGCAGGCGTCGCATCCTGGATATCAAGCCGACGTCGCTTCATCAACGCGTCCCTCTTTTCATCGGGAGCAGGGAAGAAGTGCGCCTTGCCGGGGAATTCCTGGCAGGGACCCGGTAAAAGAAAACCCCGGTCGGGTGAGCCCGGCCGGGGTTTGTCTGCGAGAGATCGATTCTCCCCTCATCTGAATTTGGCAATCTTCTCCTTGGCCTTCTCCACCACTTCGCTGGAGGGGTACGTGCTGACCACCTTGTCGTACGCTTCCCGCGCAGATGCCCTATCGCCGAGCATTGCGTAGGAATTCCCGATCATCAGTTGCGCATAGGGACGCTTCCCGGAGCCGGCAAAGCCGAGCACGGTTTCAAATTCCTTGATCGCTTCGTTGTACTTCCTCAATCCGTAGTACGACTCGCCGATCCAGTAATGGCAGTTGTCAACGAACCGATCGGTGCCGCTGCTCAAGATGGCCTGGAACTGTTGCGCGGCGTCGCTGTAATTCCGACGGTTGAACTGATCAAGCGCGGCTGTGTACGCCGACATGACGTCACCCGCGGGCGCCGGCGCCGGTGCCTTCGAGGCGTCAGTCAATCTTGTTTCGAGATCGGCGCTGTGAGCGGTCAGATTCCTGTTTTCTGCCGCCATCGCATCGAGTTGCTCCTTCAGGCGCCGCGTCTCGTTCTTGAGACTATCCACCTTGTATTCAAGACTTGCTGTGGGAGAAACGGCTTGCTGACTCTCGAACTGCTCCGTCTCTTCTTCCGACGAACCGCAGCCGATCGCAACGAGCGCCAGACCCAAAACGGCGATGGCTGGGAACGACACGAGGGGGGCAAAGCGGGCATTCCGTGGGTCGTAGCTCATAGGAATCGCTCCTTCCATGTGGTGTTCACTTCCGCCTAATGTATTAAACCGGCCGCGCAATGTCAAGCAAGTGAGGGCGTATCTTCCTTGCCACAAAGGGATAATCCTCCCTTCTATAGAGGGAATGTCGAGGCGGTGCCGGCGTTCCCCTGAAGAATCAACACACTACCCATGTGTGTGTAGTGCGGCGAACGCCGCCAGTCTGGCACAAATCATCCGCACGACACCGTCCGGCACACCATCACCGTGGATCGACTGCACCCGCATGTCGCAGATTTCGTTCACATAGTCCACGGGAGTAAACCGGCCCGATTCCGCAAGAGCAATTTCCGTCGAAAAGAAGTCCAGCCGGCATACTTCGGCAATCGCCTTTGTGATGGTCAGGAGCGGTTTTAACCCGCAGCGGTCCATTTGTCCCTCTTCGAACGCCGTGTAGATGTGCGTGAGGTCGTCCCACCAGCATGGAAGAATGAGCCCGCACACATGGAACACACGAAACCATGCCCGTTTCCCTTCCACCACGGCAGGGACGATCCTTTCCTGCAAGAGATACTTGTCCCGTTTGTGATGCTGACGCGATTCAATCACCTCTTTCAAGGTCTCTGCCCCCATGATGACCCCCGTCCCGCCCCCGGTCGTGTTGGCGGGCTTTATGATGAATGGCCGGCCCAGCCGTGAAAGTTCCGTCAATGAAAGGTGAATCTCCTTCCTTTCCGAGTAAGGGGAGACAATGATCGTGTACGGGACGTCGATTCCTTTCGTCAGAAGCTCAAGATGCATCGTTGCTTTGTCGGCCGCGCGCCGAACATGGTCGGGGTGATTCACAATCTGCGCGCCCGACTCCAGCACTGCCGCCAGAAGTTTCTGGTGCGGTTCCTCGTCCGGTGCAGTCCTGTCAAGAAAGACCCCGAGGGTCATTGCCCTGCTTTTCAACCCGTCGGCGAGGGTGACGATGTCATCCCGCGCGACAGAGCGGAATCGGATTCCGGCCCGGGCACATTCCTCCGAGAGGATCGACAGGAACTCGGCATCGAACTCCCAATCCCAGGCCGCTACCAGGTCGGTATGTGGTTCTCTCAAAGATGCTGGGAGAGACGATGGCTCTGGCTTCACGGGATACCATCCTTTGGGACATTTCTTCGTCGCTCGCCGCATTGTTGAAGCACGATGGGTCCCGGGACGCGGCAAAAGACAGGGTGAAGGATAGCCAAAACGGGCCTTCATGTCAAGGTGCGCTTGTTATTCAGCCATCAGAGTGCTATATTTTTTGGATAAAATCGAGGAAACAGCGTGCGAACACATGGTGGGTGGCCAGAGGCGATTATTGCGGCGCTTGCGGCAGTGTTGATGGCGTCGGCAGGGGGATGTGCTTCCTCGGGAGAGGATGCGGGGAAGATACCGGTCACGGCCGAAGCGGGACAGCTCGGGGAAATGAGACACGATGTGGCGTTGCAACACTACGTCGATGGATCGGTCTTTGAGTTGAAAGGCGATTATGCCCAGGCGGCCCTTGAGTACCAGGAGGCACTCCGGTTTGAAAGAGACCCCGCCATGTATTTTGCCCTCGCGAAATGCTACACCGCGCTCAACAAAGCGGGTCTCGCAGTCGAGGCCGCACGGGAGGCGATGCGCATGGCGCCGGAGAACATCGACTACCGCCGCATGCTGGCGGATCTCCTTGCCACCACGCTTGACCTCGATGGTGCCGCGACGCAATACGAACAGATCATCGCCCGCGATTCTTCGAACATCGATGTTTGGTTCAATCTCGCCCGCATCTACCAGCAACGCAATCCCCCCAAAGCCCTCACATTGTACAAACGCATTACCGAGCACTTCGGCCCGCAATGGGATGTCCTGCTGCAGGTGGCGGACCTGTACAACAAGTCAGGGCATTTCGAGGAGGCTGCTGACGCCCTCAAACAGATGTCCGCAATTGATCCCGGAAACAAGGAACTGAAACATACGCTGGCCCAGACGTATGTACGGGCGAACCGGTTGAGCGACGCCCTTGCGACCGAAAAAGAGCTGATGGAAGATGAACCGGCAAATCTTGGATATCGGATCGAGGTGGGCGGAATTCTGCTCGCGCAGAAAGAGTACGACCGTGCTGCCTTACTCTTCGATCCGATCCTGAATTCCGACAGCGTTGCGGCGGATGCGCAGACCCGTGTCGCAGAGCTCTACTTCGGTCAGCTCGGAAAAGATTCCACCCTGCTTCCTCTCGCGCAGTCGGTGATTGAACGGGTCCGCGATGCCCATCCGGCGGATTGGCGCCCCTATTGGTTTCTTGGAGGCGTCGGGTCGATGAAGAAGGACGATTCTCTCGCCGCAAGGAACTTCAGGAAAGTGACGGAACTTGCCGGATGGAATGCCGACGGATGGGTGTTCCTGAGCAGCATCTATGTCAGCAAGAATAGATTCGCCGAAGCCCTGCCGATTCTGGAAGCGGCCATCAAGGTGGTCCCGGATGATTTCCGCGTTAATTTCCTTCTCGGCGTCGCCTACAACCGTTCCGGCAGGAACCAGGAAGCAGCGCTGACTCTCGAGAAGGCGCGTCAGATCAATCCGCGAGACATTGATGCGATCGGACAGCTTGCACTCGTGTACGAACAGTTGAAGCAGCAGGATGAAGCCGACAGTTTGTACGAAGAAGCGCTCCGTCTCGATCCGCACAACCACCTGATCCTCAATAACTACAGCTACAGTCTGGCCGAGCGGGACGTGCAGCTTGAACGGGCTCTGGAAATGGCCAAGACGGCCGTTGACGCCGAACCCGGCCTCGCCTCCTATCTCGATACGATCGGTTGGGTGTACTATCGTCTCGGACGGTACGAGCAGGCGGAGAACTACGTGAAGAAAGCGGTCACCAGCGGGGAAGCAAGTGCGGTTGTCTTTGAACATCTTGGGGACATCTATTACAAGCTGAACAAGCCGTCCGAAGCCCTCGAGCAATGGAACGCCGCCCTCAAGCTCGACCAGAACAATGCGGTCCTGCGCGAGAAAATCAATCGCGGTTCGCTGTGACACCGACATTCCCGGGGACGCTGACAGGGATCCTTCTGGCTCTCGTCCTGTCCTCCTGCGCATCGCACAACGAAACATCACGCGACGGCGCACGGGTCTTTTCCCCCGAAACACTCACGACAATGCTTCGGGACCGGGACGGGAAGATTGCGTCTATGACCGGGAGAGGAACCCTTGCGTTCGACAACGGCACGTCGGCAGGTTCGGCGTTCTTCACGCTCGCGCTTCGCAAACCCGATTCCCTGCTCCTCTCGTTTGAGGGTCCTTTCGGGATCGGCTCCGGGTTTCTCTTCCTCTGCCGGCAGAAATTCGTGATGTACAACAGCGGCGACAACAGGGTCGTCACGGGGGTCCCTACGGCGCGCGCACTCCGGGGGGTGATCCCCATCGACCTGACAGCGGATCAGATCATCGACGCTTTCACCGGCAGCTTCCGCCCGCCTGACGGAGAGCCGGTCTCCTCCCTGCCGCAGGATGGTGCCATCCTCCTCGAGTACGAACAGGAGGGGAACCGGCACAAGTATTTGGTTGATACGGGAGACGGTGTCGTGACGCGGTACGAAGTGTGCGATGATGCCGGCAACCCCCTCCTCCGCGTCGAGTCGTCCCGCATGCGGGAGGAAGCGGGTGTCTCTCTTCCGCGCCACATCTTGATCGTTGATGAGGCGGCAGGCCGACGCCTCGATGTCTACTACTCCTCGTTTGATGTGAATCCGGGTGACCTTTCCTTCTCGTATGAAATCCCGGCGAACGCCCGCACCACAATCCGGTGACCGGTCGTGACCCCATTCTTCCGATATGCTGCCGGCCTCCTGTTGCTCGTCGCAGCGGTGGTGCAGGCGCCGGCCCAGGATGAGATCACGAAGCGGCAGGCGGAACTCCGTTCCATTCGCGAACAGATTCATGAATACGAGGAACAAATCAAGGAGCAGCAGAAACATGAGCAGGCCACCCTCGATCTCCTCGATACCTACGACCGAAAGGAGACGCTGCTGCGGCGGTTGATCGGGCGGCTCCGGGGGGAGGAAGACGGGGTCGAACACCGGATTGACGGGACCCGCAAAACGGCGGCGATGTTGGAGAGCCAGCTCGCATTCCTCAAGAAGCAATACGCCTCGTACGTGACGTCCATCTACCGGAAAGGACGAACACGGGACTTCGAGCTTCTTCTCTCCTCCGCATCCATCAATCAGCTCTATATCCGGAACGAATATCTGAAACGATTCACGGAGCAGCGGCGGCAGGACGCGGAACACATCACCGCGAAGCGAAGGGAGGTCGAGGACGTCCAGGCGCAGCTGCATATCCAGCTCAGCGAAGAACAGCGTGTCATCGCAGAGAAGGGGGCGGAGGAAAACCAGTTGGTGGCGCTGGCGGCCGACCGGCGCCTGGCGCTGGCGAAGATCCGTAAAGACAAGAGGAACGTGCAGCGGGAGATTGATCGCCAAATGAAGGCCGCGAAAGACCTTGAAGGGATGATCGCGCAGCTTATCGAGCAGGACCGGATCAGGAAGGAACGCGAAGCGGAACGAGCGCGGAAGTCGAACCTGATCGTCCCGCCGGCCCAACACGGAACATTCGAGTTTAAGAAAGGGAAACTTCGCTGGCCGGTGAATGCCGGAACAGTCGTGGCCCATTTTGGCAACCAGAAACACCCCACCTTGAAAACCATCACCGTCAACACGGGAATTGATATTGCAGTAAAGGTGGGAACTCCGGTGGTCACTGTCGCCGATGGGGAAATTGCAAAGATATGGTGGCTGCCATCGTACGGCAATCTGGTCATCGTTGACCACAACGGGGGCTACCGGACCGTGTACACGCATCTGACGGAGATCAAGGCGGTGGAGGGACAGAAAGTGCGGGAAGGGGACGTCATCGGGTTCACCGGTGAAACGTTGAACGGTCCACGTCTCCACTTTGAACTCTGGGTGGGGAAGGATAAACAGAATCCGGAACAATGGCTGATGAAGCAATGAACCGCCGCCGTCCCGTTCTGATCGGCCTTGTGGCATGCGCCGCCTGTGTGCTGGCGGGCCTTCTGCATGGACCGCTGGACTCGATGGACGACCGGGTGATGTCGCTGGAGTACAGGGTTCGCGGCGACCGGCATGCCGATACAAATGTCGTCATCGTGTACATCGATCAGGACGCGATCAAGTCGCTTGGATGGCCTGTGCGCCGGAATTTCTACGCGTTGATGATCAGGGCCCTCTCCGATCTGCGCGCGAAGGCGATAGGCATTGAAGCGGTTTTTGAAGAACCAAGATTCGAGTACCCCGAGTACGACGACCTCCTGGCGGTCATGACATCCGCAGCCGGCAATGTCGTGCTGACCTGTTATTTCGATTCCGTCGCGGCCGGACCGGGGTCCCCTGGCGGGGGCGACCTGCTTCCCGCTTCCTTGTTCACGTTTCCCGGGGTGCTCTACGATCCTCCCGCATGCGCCCGTCCGCACCTCCCGCTCCCGGCCCTGCAGGCAAGCGCAGCGGGTGTCGGGCATGTGAATATCGCCGGAGACGCCGACATCGATCTCTTCCTTGGCGACGGCCGTCTGCGCATCCCGGCGTTTGGGGAGGAGTTGTTCAGGGTTGCATGCCGGACCGACAGGAACGGTGTTGCCGCTGATGGAAGGAAGATCGTGTACCGGGGCGAAGATGCTTCGCTTGCATTCTCCCCGACTGGCGATGGACGCGTGCGCATGAATTTCCCGGGAAAGTTTCGTGCGTTCACCGCGTACCCGTTTCTTGAGGTCCTCCGGTCCTACGATGCCTTACGTACCGGACGTGCTCCCTCTATTCCCGTGGCCTCGCTCCGCGGGAAGATCGTCCTCGTCGGCATCATCGCGGAGGGGCGGAGTCAGTTTGTGCAAACGCCCGTCGACGCGCAACTGCCCGCGGTCGCTCTTCATGCCGCCTTTCTCGACAACGCGCTGTCCGACCGTTTCCTTGTGCAAACACCGTGGTGGGCGGTACTGCTGCTGTCTGCTGTCGCGGCTTGTTGTGCCGCCGCGGCCGCCCTCGCACTCGGTGGAGTACCCCGCTTCCTGACGTTGGCCGCCGCCCCCGTGTTCATTCTCCTCGCGGCGTTCCTTCTCTTCGCGGCTGGAGGGATCATTTTTCCCGTGTCCGGACCGCTTGCTGCCGGATTTGTGGCCGCAGCCGCCGGTTTCTTCCTGCGGCAGAAGACGGTGCGAAATCAGGTCAGGGATCTTGAACGGGAGAAGGACGTCATTCTCGAACAACTGCATGATCGCGAAGCGAAGGTCGCGATGCTTGAAAAGGAACTGGCGGACCGCGAGACGGAACGATCCAAGGAACACGCTGATGAACTCCTCTCGGAAATGAAAAAGTATAAAGCGGAGATCAGGACCCTCTCGTCCCGCGCGGGTGACATGGATGCCTATGAGAGCGGGCACGAAGGAGCGGTCAGCGAGGCGGCCGAGTTCGAGGGGATGGTCTTTGACACCGGCGGCCCCATGAGCGAGGTGGTCGGATTTGTCAAGAAGATCGCGGCGAGCGACGCGCCGGTTCTCATCCTTGGGGAGAGCGGCACAGGAAAGGAACTTGTGGCCCGCGCCATTCACAACCTGAGCCCGCGGGCCCAGGGCGTGTTTGTCGCCGTGAACTGCGGTGCCCTGTCGGAATCGCTGCTGGAATCGGAACTGTTCGGGCACGAGAAGGGGGCGTTCACGGGAGCGGTGAAGGAGCGACAGGGACGCTTCGAGATCGCAGACGGAGGAACAATCTTCCTTGATGAGATCGGCGAAGTGTCGGAGGGCTTCCAGGTCAAACTCCTACGCGTGCTGCAGGAGCATGAATTCGAACGGGTCGGGGGGGCGAAGACGCTCAAGGCCGACGTGCGGGTCCTGGCGGCGACGAACAAGGACCTCAAAGAGCTGGTCCGGCAGAAGAAATTCAGGGAGGATCTCTATTATCGCCTGAATGTGCTGAGTGTGGCGGTGCCCCCGCTCCGGAAACGCCAATCGGATATTCCGCTCTTGCTCCGTCACTTCATCCGTCGTGAAGACCCGGGATTGAAGATTTCCAGGAACGTCGTGGAAACGCTTCAGAATTTTTCATGGCCCGGGAATATCCGCGAACTCGAGAGCGCAATGACAAGGGGTATCCTGCTTGCGAAGGCGGAGCATCGCGGAATGATCACGATCAAGGACCTGAGCGAAGATATTGCTGCGTCAGCCCGGACAGCCGTTCCTGTGGAAGAACAGGTGCTCGAGTCGCTGCGCGACAAGGATTTCAGCCGCAGTTCGATTACCGAAACCGCTGACGAGCTGGGAGGACTCAACCGGGGGACGGTCGCCGAATACCTCCGCGGCGAATGTCTGAAGGTGTTTGTCGAAAGCATGTACGATCTTGACAAAGCCGTGCGCCGTATCTCCCTTTCCGTTGAACCACCAGTGAATACGCGCGTCAGGAAGAAGTACGAGGACTATCTCACCAACATCGCCGAGGCCGTGGACCGGACGGCGCCCTGGGACCGCAGCCGCGCGGTGCTCAAGCCGAAGGGGAAGAATCTGCCGCAGAAGTATCATCAGTACCTCGACCAGGTGGGAGAGGCCTTCTTCCGCGGAATATGGAAGCTTCCTTCCTGAACCCTTTCGTGGGTTTCCCGCTCTGCCTGAATGTGTCCCTTCCCGCACTTCTCGCCGATGATCCCGCACTTTCTCCNNTATGCGGCAAAATCTCTCCGGGGAACGTGCGATTTCGTGTTTGGCACATCGATTGTATCCCGTATGGCAGATTGAAGAGTGTCCAACAACCAACGAGTGATGGAGGGATGATGAAGAACCACAAAGCGGTGATGTTCGGAGTATTTGTTGCAGCGCTCTTCCTGGGGACAGGATGCAGCAAGCAGAGCGACGGGGGTCCCAATGCCGACGCGAATCCACCGGCAGGTGTGACAAACGAAGCGACATCCATGCAGACGCAAGCCATCAGTGATGCGTTTGTCGGGAACGACGAGCTGACGTTCGCCGACCAGGCAGTCCAGCCCTCGACGTATGGCACGTTCGGCAAGATCGACGCTGCGGTGACGCCGCTCCGTTGGGGACGCTTCATCACGAGCGTGACTCGCACGGCGACCACGACCGTGCAAGCCGGAGATACGCTTGCCCTGACCCATGTTGCCAAGATTGTGTCAGGAACGTTCAAGATCAAGGGGATCAACGGAACGGGAGACACGGTGACGGTATCAAAACCGTTTGCCGACACCTCGAGCCGGAATATCCTCTTCAAGCGGGTGAACAAGAACCCGGCGAAGTTCTGGAGGAACTGGGTGCCCGTGGCGACTTCGCTTGTCGCAGGCGGGACCTCGCCTGCTCCCGCAGGGAACCAGGTCAGCATCACACGCGTTGATCTCTACCTGCCGACAGGAGACACTATTACCGTGACCGATCCGGTCGACTACTATCTGCGCTACAAATGGCTCAACCTCTTCAGGGGCGGAAGGAAAGACGTTCCCGTGTTGACCCCTGGCGATCAAGTGATCATCAAGGTGACGGTCGTCAGTGCGTCGTCGGATACCGACATGGTCGCTCTCCGATACGGTTTCGATATGAGCCACCGCAGACGCGAGCTGATACCGATGATCTCGCAGGTCCAGAACGGCGACAATACGTTCACGCGCGAATACCAGACCGCCTGGTTCGTCCACTTCCATCATGGTGATTTCAATGCCGGCGTGGATGCGATGACGCGCGGGACAGTGTACGACGATACGGCGCCATATTCCGTGAGTTGGTGGGGGATTCCGTACAGGGTGAATTAGTCCCATCTGTCGAGCGATGGACGGCGGGACGCACTACCTGTCGGATAGTAGTGACGCGGGCCTTCCCCTTCCCGGGTGGAGGCCCGCGTGCTTGCTGGACGCGATGTTGTAATTCAGGCAGGATTTCATCTCATTATGGTATGAATGTTAGACGCAGTCTGGAAATGACTATGAAGAAACCCATTGTTTTCCTCAACATTCTTCTCCTGGCGGTGTTCGGCTGCCAGAAGCCGGGACCGGTGACTGTCGATACCGGTACGTCCGACGACGTGCTCGATGTCTCGACGGTGGTGCCGGCAGACTCGGCTGCAACCTTCGGTCAGATCGACTCCCTCGGCATTCTCCCGGCGGATGCTGCGACCTTTTCCGGGTTCCTCCTGGTAAACAGTGTCACGTACGACAATGGACCGGCTGATACGAATGTTGTGAAGCAGTATGCCGCCGTCTATTTTGCAGACCGCTCGCACCCCGTGGTCGATGGCAGAGGGCGTGTGCTAGGTTACTATGGGATGAATATCACGCCGACGCTCACAGGCAGCAAGATCATGGTCAACAGTCTCCCGATGGTGCGCATTCCCTATCGCCTGCGCCTTCCGGGAGTTACCGGGGATTCCATTTGCGGCTACCTCTACGTCAGGAACCTGGCAGGAACGCATCATCCCAACACGGCGTTTCTCTGGAATGTGCCCGCAGGCGATCAGGGGAGTGTTGCGGGTTTCACGGTGCAGATCGTGACGCCGGAAGACGTCCACGTGCTTGCCCCTGAGGGGGGAAGCGTCCTTTCACGCAACTCACCGATCACTCTCCGGTGGGCGGGAAAGGGTGATCTCAACATCGTGGTCAGTGTCATCGATCCTGTGACGCAAGCAACGACCGCCGTCATGAAACTGCACCCCAAGAGCGGTACGGGGAAGGCGGTGCTTGATGCGCGTGTCCTTGCACTGCTGCCGCCCGGGAGGCACTTTGTGTTTTCTTTCATCGCGGCCAACAGGCAGGAGATAACCGTCGGTCAATACCAGGGGAAGGTGCTTGTGCAGGCCGCTGCCGTGTACAATATCTACGTCGAACTCAAGTAACATGACCCTTCCCCGCTGTCTGATGATCGGCATCGGACTCGGTTTCCTCTCAACATCCATGCATGGGCAGGCGATCTTCTCGCCCCGCTCGGTCGCAACAGGATCGCTGGGTGCAGGGGTGATCGATGTGCGGGGATTCACGGCGAACCCTGCGGGGCTGATCGGCATGCGCGAGTGGGATCTTGGCGTAGCGACTTCGATCGCCACGGCGAGGTCGGGACAGGGGTTCGTGTTCGAGGGATTTCAATTTGGGAGAAAGTTTTTGGAGCAGCATGCGATTGCGGTGCAATATACGCCGGGGACAAGCATCGATGTTGATGAGCCGGCAACGGTGACCGTCGCCGGTGTCAATATTCCAGCCGACAGAAAGATATCGTATGCAGAACCGGTGGCGGTGGCGTATGCGTTCCGTGCTTCGGACCAGTGGTCGTTCGGCGTGCAGGCGAGGATGAGGACAGAGACGATCAACGACCCGCAATATAAATTCCAGATCAAGGACACGGCAATCGTCCCTGTTCCGGAGGAGTTCACCGCGACGTCGTGGTATGCCGACGCCGGGATCCGCTTTGCACCGACAGAGAACGTCACGGTGTCCGCACTCGGGCGGGGGTTGTTCCGGGCAACCCATGGCGCACTTCCGCAGGAGTTTTCCGCGTACACGCTGCCTCACGATCCTTCGCTTTCCCTCAGCATCGCGGCGTCGCCGGTCCGCCGCCTGATGGTGGGGATGGAAGCAAGTACGTTGAAGAGCGGGTCCTATGGCATGGAATGGACCCCTGCCTGGGAACTCTCTATCCGAGGGGGTCTGTACGCCAGCAAGGGTGAGAGCCCCTTTGTCTATGCGGCCGCGGTGGGAGCGGGATGGAGGTACAGCATATTCGATCTTGACGCATGTTATCTTTTCTTCGGTGACCAGAGCAGCCGGCGCGGGCTCATTCCGCCGATATCGTCGCTCGTCGGCGGTGTGAAAGACATCGGCATGAACGCATTGACACCTGACCACCTGACGATTGCTGTCAAAGCGGTCCTTGGCAGGGTCAGGGAGACTCTGGCAAAAATCGAAGGGGTGGAGATGTACGGCGGCATTTATCCCTCCGCCTATGAATCGTTGGCGTTTCATCCCATCGGGAAGGTGCATGTCCGGAACATTTCCGAAACGCCGATCCAGGCGCGCGCGACGTTTTTTGTCGACAGGTACATGGATCAGCCGACGGAGACCCAGCCGGTTTACATTGCTCCGGAGGGACAGGCGGATATCCCGCTTGTTGCGGTGTTCAACGAACAGGTGCGCACCATTCCCAAGATGATGATCCGCGACGGCACGGTTTCCGTTTCTGCAACAGTGGCGGAAGAGGCCGACGACAAAACGCAAACCAGGGTCCTGCTGCATGGGAAGAACGATTGGGATGGGGATGCACGATCGCTCCGCTATTTCGTCACGCCCAATGACCCGGAGGTGATCCGGTTCAGCCGCGACATGCTCCTCCGGTATCGTGACTCCGTGTCCGCCGGACCGAAAGAACTTTCGTCGTTTCGGAACGCTCGTGTTATTGTGAACGCTTTTGCGGGCAAGCTGGCATATGTGGCGGATCCCAAGCAAACGGCCGACTATGTGCAATATCCCTCCGAAACATTGAAGCTCCGTGGGGGTGACTGCGCTGACATGACCGTCTGCTTTGCCTCGTTGTTGAGCAGTGTGGGGATCTCGACCGCGTTCGTGGATGTCGTTCCGCCGGGGCGCCCGGACGATGCGCATATTTTTTTGCTCTTCGATGCAGGAGTGGAAGCGAAGTTCGCTACCAGCGTTGCCTCAAACCCCAAGCGTTATGTCCTGCGGGCAAACAAGGAAGGGCTTTCGACCGTCTGGATTCCGATTGAAACGACGGTGATCACGCGGGGGTTCGACGAGGCCTGGACGGCGGGGGCGCAGGAGTACTTTGATGACGCGGAAGTCGGGCTGGGACTTGCGAAGGGCTGGGTACGAATTGTGGATGTCTATTGACCATGGAGGTGCGTATGAAATCACTCATGTTGGTTCTTGCTGCCGGGCTTGCGTTCCACACTGCGGCAGGTGAAATTATTGTGCAACGCATCCATGGCGATGTGAGCGTTCGGCATGGGGTGGCGGAGGGGTGGTCAAAGGTCGCGAGCGGCGATGTCCTTCGACCCGATGATACCATGAAGACGGGGGAAAAGGGGGCGGCAGTCCTGGTTGCGTCCACTCCCGCCGGGAAGAAGACCATCGCACTCCCCCCGGATGTCATCGTCGACATGTCCGATATCCGGGATCTTTCCCCGGAAGATCTCATGTTGAAGCTGACGATGGAGAAGGTGCGGGCATCGTCGTACCAGTGGAAGAATGAGGACCTCCAGATCCCGCATGCAGCAGTGATGCATGGGGCGGATCAGGCGCCCGCTTCGCTCCATGAGGGCGATCCCGCGGTCGGGATTCTCCAGTTCAACGGGGTCCACGTTCTGTTTACGAACGGCTTCTACGCGACGTGCGCTCTCAAAGGGATGGAGATCCTCCGACGATATCCATCGCTTGAATCGGGGTTTGAAAATCGTTTTCTTGTCGCGGAGGCGCTGGAAAAAGCAGACCTTCGGGGCGAGGCACGGAACGAATATGGTACGATGACCGCAATGGCAGGTCTGACACCGGCACAGCAAGAGCAAATCAGGGCGAGAATAGAAGCCCTCCGAAAGTAACCCAGGGGGCGCGAACGGCGGTGGGGGTCTCTCCCTGCCGCCGTTGTGTTGTTCTACTGCACTGCGAAGATAGCCGCAGTGTCCCCATCCACCGCCAACTCCGAAGCGCTCGCCAGATCGACCACCTCATCCGTCTGCAGATTCCGAAGCGTGACGGCGCCTGCCAATTGTCCCCGGAACTGAGCAAGCCCGACCGATTGGCGCTCCTCCTTGTTATTGACAACAATCATCGTCCTTTCCTTCCCCAGGATGCGGAAGTAGGCATAGATCTCGTTCACGGGAGGGTAATGAACGAGCCGCCCGCGCGAGAGTGAATGTCGTTGCTTCCGGAGGTGGAGCAACTGACGGAGCGATGCGAAGTACGAATTCTGTTCCGCCGTCCTCCCCGCCGCCGTGAACGAGTTGACGGAGTCGCCCGGGAATCCCCCGGGGAAATCCCCCCTCACCAGACCGTCGTCCTTTCCCCCCACCATGGCAATCTCCGTTCCGTAGAGAAGCTCCGGCATCCCGCGCGTTGTCAGGAGGATCGTCAGGGCAAGAAGCGCCCGCTTCGTGTCTCCCTGCGTCACATAGAGGATCCGCCGGGTGTCATGGTTGTCGACAAACGTGAGAAGGGCGTACGGGTCAGCATACAGATGGTCGTGGGAAAGACATTCGTACACGCTCTTGATGCTTCCACGGGCGCGGGACACCTGGGTAAGCGCGTCGTACAGTGCAAAGTCGGTGACGGACGTGAGAGTCGGGCGCGGTTGCGTGGGGATGCGGCTCCCCTTCTGATACATGCAGAGGAATGCCGGATCGCCGGTCCACACCTCCCCTACAATAGTAAGCGAGGGGTAGTTTGCGAAGATCGCGGCGGCCCATGCGGAAAGGTAGAAGGGATCGGCGTACGGATACGTGTCTTCCCGGATGCCGTCGACACCCGAGCTTTCGATCCACCAGAGAGTATTCTGGATGAGATAACGGCTGACGAAGGGGTTCGCCTGGTTCAAATCAGGCATCGAGTCCACAAACCACCCCGACCGGACCGTCGCTGCATAGGTGGAGTCGGCGTGGATATCCGTCAGTTCATTCTTGTCGCCGGAGGAACGGGAATGGCTGGCTGCAGAGCCGTGCAGCCAATCCGAAAAAGGAAGGTCCTTGAGCCAGGGATGGCGGAGTCCGATGTGATTGCTGACATGATCAAGGATGACCTTCAGGCCGCGGGCATGAGCCTGCCGCACAAGGTCTGTATACTTGTCATTCGTTCCGAACCGGGGGTCGATACGGTACAAATCGGTGGCGGCGTACCCGTGATAACTCGCAAAGCTCATATTGTTTTCAATCAACGGATTCACCCAGAGCGCGGTCACCCCGAGATCGGCGATGTAGTCGAGATGGTTGAGAATTCCCTGGATGTCTCCACCGTGACGCCCAAATGAAGCATTGCGATCCTTCCCGTCCGGATATCCGTCCACCGTGTCGTTGGTCGTGTCGCCGTTGGCGAACCTGTCGGGCGTGACCAGGTAGACGACGTCGCTTGCGTTGAATCCCCGGTGATTCGTGGTGGAGTGTTTGCGCCGAAGGAGCAGATAGGAGAAGGCCGCGCTGTCCTTCCCGTGAGTGAAAAGAATGCGGTGGAATCCTTCGAACGCTCCGGGAGCGATCTCGATGTCGACGAAAGCGTAGGACGGATTCGATGTCTTGTGCACGCGCGTCACAGTGATCTGCGGTGATTCAGACTCGACAGAAACGCCCGAGAGATGCTCGCCGTACACCATAAGCTGGACCGTGTTGGACGCCATTCCCACCCACCAGTTGGGAGGTTCAATCTTCGTGATGTGCATCGACTGGGGATGCGTGGTGCCGGCTGTGAGCACAGCGCAAGCGTACACCATGGCAAAGCGGAGGATTCTGTCTTTCATCGCTTCAGTCTCTTGTATTTGATACGGTGCGGGCGGTCCGCGTCGATGCCAAGCCGCCGGTGACGATCCTCTTCATATTCCGAATAATTTCCGTCAAACCAGACGACGTTGCTCTCCCCTTCGAATGCAAGGATATGCGTGGCGATGCGGTCAAGGAACCACCGGTCGTGTGAGATGACGACTGCGCATCCGGCAAAATTCTCCAGTGCTTCTTCCAATGCACGCAGCGTGTTGACATCCAGATCGTTCGTCGGTTCGTCCAGGAGGAGGACGTTTGCTTCGCGACGGAGGACCTTCGCAAGGTGGACGCGGTTCCTTTCACCGCCGGAGAGAATGCCGACCTTCTTCTGCTGGTCCGTCCCGCTGAAATTGAACCTGGCAACATAGGAGCGTGAATTCACCTCGCGCTTTCCAAGTGTGATGATCTCCTCTCCACCGGAGATTTCCTCCCAGATGGTTTTTTCAGGGCTGAGAGGCCTGCTCTGATCAACGTAGCCGAGAACGACCGTATCGCCGACGACAATCGTTCCGGCGTCGGGTTTTTCGCTTCCGATGATCATGCGGAACAGCGTCGTTTTTCCTGCCCCGTTCGGTCCGATGACACCGATGATGCCTCCGGGCGGAAGCGCAAAAGAGAGCTTTTCGTAGAGGACGGTATCGCCGAACGCCTTGGAGACGTTCTCCGCCGTGATCACGACATTCCCGAGGCGGGGACCGGGGGGGATGTATATCTCCATTTCGTCGTTCCGCTTCTCCTGTTCCTGATCCAGAAGCGTCTCGTACGCCGAGATACGCGCCTTGCTTTTGGCTCGGCGTCCCTTGGGATTCATCCGGATCCATTCCAGCTCGCTGGCGAGGGTTCTCTGCCGTTTCGATTCCTGTTTTTCCTCGATGTGGAGCCGGCGACTCTTCTGCTCGAGCCAGGATGAGTAATTCCCCTGGAAGGGAATTCCTTCGCCACGGTCGAGTTCAAGAATCCACCCCGCGACGTTGTCGAGGAAGTAGCGATCGTGCGTCACCGCAAGGACGGTTCCCTTGTACGCGGCAAGATGCGCTTCAAGCCATGCAACCGACTCCGCATCGAGGTGGTTCGTCGGTTCATCGAGCAGCAGGACATCGGGCTCCTGGAGCAGCAGCCGGCAAAGGGCAACGCGCCGCCGCTCGCCGCCGGAGAGAACAGGAACAGGCGTGTTTCCGGCAGGGCAGCGAAGCGCATCAAGTGCCTGTTCGAGCTTGCTCTCGATCTCCCATGCGCCGAGATGATCGATACGTTCCTGGAGTGCCGATTGGCGGTCGAGGAGGGCGTCGATGTCCGCTTCGGGGTTCCCCATGGCCGTGCTGACCTCTTCGAATTCCTCGAGCAATTCAATGGTGCTGCTGACACCTTCGCGGACGATCTCCATGACGGTCTTGGCGGGGTCCAGCTCCGGCTCCTGGGGCAGATACCCGAACGTGATCCCCTTCTGTACAGTGATTTCGCCGAGGTAGTCCGTGTCGATTCCCGCGATGAGCTTCAGCAGCGTGCTCTTCCCTGCGCCGTTGAGGCCGAGCACGCCGATCTTTGCTCCGTAATAGAAGGAGAGGGAAATATCCTTGAGTATCTGCCGGTTCGGCTTGACCACCTTGCCGACGCCGACCATGGAAAAGATGATCTTGTTGTCAGTCATGAGAGATAGTCAGGACGGGTTTCAGTGAGGAAAGACGGACATCGCCCGGATAGTAGACCCTTTCCAGGAACAGACCCGACGGTGGCGCGGTCAATTGGGGCGGAAGGGGGGACTGCGACAGCAAGAGGGAGCGGACATCCTCCGGCGGGAGCGTCCCGCATCCCGCCGCGGCAAGAACACCCACCATCCGGCGGACCAGCTTCCAGAGGAAATGGGATCCCACGATGCGAACGAGGATCAGATCCCCCTTTGTCTCGATGAGGACGTCCTCAATAAATGCTTTCGTGGATTTCTCCTCCGGGTCGTCATCGGAAAACGACCGGAAATCGTTCATGCCGCGGAACGACGATGCGGCGCTGCGCATCGCCGTCACGTCGAGTTTGTCCTTTACCCACCAGACATATCTTTTGCCGATGGCGGTTCGACGGCGGGAGATCTGATAGAGATAGCTGCGGGCCTCTGCGCTATGACGCGCGTGGAACGTGGGATCGGCCTTTTCCACCTCGATGAGGTTGATATCCGGGGGAAGCTTGTCGTTGGTTTTCATCCGGATGATTTCTGGTGCAAGCATCGTGCGGACGTCGAGATGTGCCACCTGTGCAAGGGCATGCACTCCCGCATCCGTTCTTCCCGACCCGTACAAGGCCACATCGGCGGTCCCGAACACCGTGCAGAGGGCGGCATGAAGCTCGCCCTGGACGGTCCGGGCGTTCTTTTGAATTTGCCAGCCGCTGTAGCGCGTGCCTTCGTATTCGAGAGTGATTTTAAAACGGGACACTGTGCAGATCGTTCGAGGTATCAGGAAAGAAGGCGGGGCCGAACTTCCGTCCGGACCCCCGTGATATGTTCAGATCCCGACTATTCCACGCCGGCGTTCTTGTTCCTCCTGGCGACGCTGGAGGGGCTTTTCCCCTTTGCGAATTTCCCCGCCAACTCATCGGCAAACGCCTTCTGACTGCGGAGCGAGGCGGAGGCAGAGGCGATCGCCTCATCAAATTGCCCCTTCACTTTGACGATCCCGTCCTTTTCCCCGCCGAGCAGAGCCATCGCGTCTTCGTGCTTCATCCCATCCTCATACGGCCTCAGCGCCGCCATCCAATCATTCATCGCCGTCATCGCCCCCGCAAGTTTCAGCTTCGCGACCTTGAGATCGTCCATCGTATGTCCGGCCGTTTCCTTCGGATGTGCTGCTGCAAGCGAATCATACGAGGCAATGGCCTGATCCACCTCATCGGAGAGGTCCCTCGCCTTCACCATGAGGTCCATTCCCTCATCGTGCATTTGCTTGAGCGAAGAGAAGAGATCGGCTTCCATCTTCTTCATATCCGCTGATTTGCCGCAGCCCGCGAGAATGACGGCGGCGGCGATCAGAACGGCGGGAACTGCCACTCGGCTCATGCCAATGCTCCGTGGAAAGTGAAGGGGAAACAACCTGCGGGATNNGATCGTGCGTGAAATCACGTTGCAAGTTTTGCAAATTTGCAATATATTACAGGCCACATGGAAAGTCCACTCCTTAATAAGATCGACCAGCATTTCCTGATCCCCCTCGCGGTCCAATGGCTTGAGAAGATGTCGCGGGGGACCGTCATGGCAATCGGCTTCATTCTCCTGGCAGGGATTGCCTGGGTTGACTATGCGACCGGCGTCACGGTCAGCATGGCTCCCTTTTACCTGTTGCCCATCGGCCTCATTGCATTGCGGTGGGGATGGATAGTGTCGTTCCTGATGTCTGCTTTGTCGGGCGTCGTCTGGGTTTCTCTTGATTGGCGTTATGCCGAGCGCTTTTCGATATGGCCTGACGCCTGGAACATTGCAATGCGGGTGGGGGTGTTTGTTCTCTTTGCGCTTGTTCTTTCGCGGATCAAGTGGGATATCATGCAGGAGGTGAAGTTGACCGCCGATCTGCAGGCCGCACTTGCTGAGGTGAAGCAACTGAGCGGACTGCTGCCGATCTGTGCCTGGTGCAAGCGGATCAGGGACGAGAATGGGAATTGGGAGGCGATCGAGTCGTATTTCAGCGACCATTCGGATGCAGATTTTACACATGGGATCTGTCCGGATTGCGCCAGGAAATACCATCATATTGCATAAATTTCACCCCAAATTCCCCGCGTGGCCGTAGGGCCGGGGCCTGCTCAATTGATGTTCAAGTACACTCATGCAGCAACGGGGCGTAGCTCAGCCCGGTAGAGCGCTTGGTTTGGGACCAAGAAGTCGCAGGTTCGAATCCTGTCGCCCCGACAATTG
>PMNE01000087.1:0-382 GCA_003162635.1 Ignavibacteriota bacterium | reverse complement strand
GGACAAAGCAGACCGTGTTCAGGACTGTCTTTAGCTTCTCCGGGGGTGGACAGATCGGCGCATCATGAAAAGGAAGATTGCGCCGCGGACCCATTTTTCGTATATTGACAGCTCCCCTTTGTGGATCTTCCGGAGTGCCATCCCCGCACGAGGATGGTCCTGGAAAGTGACCTACAGGGGGTGGCTTTGAACGGAGTACCGGAGAGGATGGAGTTGAGCATTAAAGGCCCCGTAGCTCAACTGGATAGAGCAACAGCCTTCTAAGCTGTAGGTTCCGCGTTCAAGTCGCGGCGGGGTCACGCCAATTTCCCAATTCTTCATTATTAACTGCCCCCATCGTCTAGAGGCCTAGGACACGGGCTTTTCAAGCCTGTAACACGAG
>PMNE01000058.1 GCA_003162635.1 Ignavibacteriota bacterium | reverse complement strand
AAGGTCGCTGGTTCGACCCCAGCAGCGTCCACACGATGAAGCGGCCGGCGTGGAAATAGTCCCGGCGGCCGGGAGGCGGCAGGCGGATGAACCAAAACCCTTTAAGACGGCACTGAGAGGCCGCAAGGGAGGTATGACACTTCAGGAATGCTCCTTCGGCAGAGCGGACACGGCGTCGCACGGTCCGTTCCCACACAGCAGACCCCCGTTTCCGTTGCAGGATGCGGAGGTTTTTTTATGCCCAATCCCACCACCTTCCGGCACACGACCATGAGAAAACTGAAGGCGCAAATCATTGACGAGGCGGGTTGCGAACGGACCATCACACGCCTTGCGCACGAGATTCTTGAAAAGAACAAAGGTGCGGCAAGTGTCGTGATTGTCGGAATCCGAACGCGAGGGGAATTCATCGCCCGGCGAATCGTCAGCAAGATTGAAGAATCGGAGAAGGTGTCCGTCCCGATCGGCACCCTTGATATCACGCTCTATCGGGACGATCTCCTCGGAAAACTCGATCAACCGCAGTTGAAGGGGACCGACATCCTTTTTGACTTGAACGACAAGAACGTCGTCCTGGTCGACGACGTCCTCTTCACAGGCCGGACCATCCGGGCTGCGCTAGACGAGCTCATCGATCTTGGACGTCCGAAATCGATCCAGCTTGCCGTCCTCGTCGACCGCGGTCACCGGCAGCTTCCCATCCGTGCAGACTATGTGGGAAAGAACGTGCCGACGAGCTCGAATGAATCCATCCGGGTGCATGTCAAGGAGGTTGACGGCGAAGACTCTGTCCTCCTGATGCATCCCGAAGAAGAGGCATGACGTGATCATGGCATCGCGGGGAAGACAGGCAATCACGAACGGTCAGCGACAAGGAGCAGCACCATGTCATTGAACAGCAAGCATCTCCTCGGTCTCGATGGGATGAAGCGCGAGGACATCCAGCTTATCCTCGACACGGCAGTCTCCTTCCGGGAGGTGCTCGATCGGCCGATCAAAAAGGTCCCGCCTCTTCAGGGGAAGACTATTGCCAACATGTTCTTCGAGAACTCAACACGTACCCGGCTTTCGTTTGAACTTGCCGAGCGGCGGCTCTCCGCCGATGTGCTCGGTTTTCAGTCGTCCGGAAGCAGCGTCAGCAAGGGGGAGACGCTGAAGGACACGGCCCGCAATATCGAGGCGATGAAAGTGGACATGGTGGTCATGCGCCACCCGGCGGCGGGAGCGCCGCACTACCTGGCGCAGGTCGTCGATGCCAATGTCATCAACGCCGGCGACGGCGGACATGAGCACCCCACGCAGGCACTCCTCGATATGTACACCATCCGTGAAAGACTCGGCCGTCTTGAGGGACTTCATGTCTGCATTGTCGGCGATATCTCCCACAGCCGGGTTGCTCTCTCGAACATCTACGGCCTCACGACGATGGGGGCAAAGGTCTCGGTCTGCGGACCGGCGACAATGATCCCGCGGGAAATCGAGAAGTTAGGCGTGGATGTCTATCACCACCTGGACGACATCCTGCCCCTTGTGGATGTCCTGAACGTCCTGCGCATCCAGCTCGAGCGGGATGCAGGCCGGCTCTTTCCTTCGCTTCGCGAGTACCACAACTACTACGGGATTACGCGGCAGCGGCTTGATCGCGCAGGACGTGTCATCACCATCCTGCATCCCGGGCCGATCAATCGGGACGTGGAGATCGCAGCCGATGTCGCCGACGGCGAGCACTCCGTCATACTCCAGCAGGTGTTGAACGGGGTTGCCATTCGCATGTCCGTTCTCTACCTGCTGTCCATCCGTAACTGAAGAGACAAAGGAACCCGACACTATGCAACTGCTTCTGAAGAAAGGCCGGCTTGTCGATCCCGCAGCCGGGAGGGATGAGGAAATCGATTTCCTCATCCGCGACGGCGTGATCGAACGGATGGGCGCCAATCTCGCCGTCCATGACGCGCAATCGTACGACCTGAAAGGGAAAGTGATCGCTCCCGGTTTCATCGACATGCACGTCCACCTTCGTGAGCCGGGTTTCGAATACAAGGAAACGATTCTTACGGGAGCCGCTGCAGCCGCGGCGGGGGGATTCACTGCCGTCTGCTGCATGCCGAACACCGAGCCGGCAATCGACGACGAGTCCGTGGTCCGGTACATCCAAAGCAAGGCGAAGAGCGCCCTCAACGGCCTTGTGGATGTCTACCCCGTGGCAGCGGTGACGAAAGGGCGGAGAGGCGAGCAACTTGCGCCTCTGGCGGAATTGTCGGACGCCGGAGCGGTGGCGTTTTCGGACGACGGCGCTCCCGTGTATGACGCGGAGATCATGCGGCGGGCAATGGAATACGCAGCAATGTTCGGAAAGCCGGTGATCCAGCACGCGCAGGAGATGTCCATGACCAAGGGGGGGGTGATGAACGAAGGGTCTGTGTCGACTGCCCTTGGCCTTCCGGGGATGCCTTCACTCGCGGAAGATATCATGGTGTCGCGGGATATCCAGATCTGCCGGTACACCCGGGGACAATATCACGTCGCCCACCTCAGCACCGCCGGGGCCGTTGATCTCGTGAGAAGAGGAAAGGGGGAAGGAGTCAATGTGACGTGCGAAGTGACCCCCCATCACTTCACATTGACGGATGAAGCGGTTCGCGGATACAATACGAA
>PMNE01000085.1 GCA_003162635.1 Ignavibacteriota bacterium | reverse complement strand
GGAGAGACGGAGGCCATCAACAAAGGGCTCAAGCGCGTAACTGGAGACATTTGGTGTTATCTTTGCTCCGATGATACGCTCGCCGCGGGAACGCTCGCCCGGGTTGTCGAGACATTCCATCGAACAAATGCCGACGTCGTCTATGGGAACTGCAATTTCATCACCTCTGCAGGATTGGTGTCCCGCGTCAAGAGGCCTGGGCCGTTCGATCGTACGCGACTGTTGAAGGGGAACTACCTGTATCAGCCGTCGGTGTTTCTCCGCCGATCGGTCTTGGACAAATATGGATTCTTCGACGAGAGCTTACATTACGCCATGGATTATGAGTACTGGTTGCGGGCTTCTCAAAGCATGCGGTTTGCCTATGTCGATGAAGTACTTTCGAACTATCGGCTTCACCTCAATTCGAAATCGATGAGTGCGGTCACCAGGATGATGAACGAGGCGAGGAGCGTCCAGAAACGGTATGGCGCAGGGGGGAGGGCCGATTGGACGTATTTCATGTTCATCCTGTGGGGGAGACACTATTACGGATTGAAAAGATCGCTGTTCGACAAATTGGCGCACTGAAAATGGGAACCATGCGAAGTATCGCTGAACACGTCATCCGCCGGGTGAAGCAGGATCCTTCGTTCGCCATCGATCCTGATTGGTCGAACCGCGCGCTCATGGCAATGATTGGGTCGTTCGGTGTCGGGCTGATTAGAGGCGCGATGCATTCCTGGAGGTTCCGTGCAGCAAGCGGTTTTGTGTTGATCAAGAAGGGGGCAATCTTCAAGAACGCCGGTTATCTTTCGGTCGGTCGGAATTTCATCGCCGAAGAAGGATGTGAGATTAATGCTCTCTCCCGGCGGGGGGTAAGCTTCGGCGACCGCGTAACCGTCGGCGCGTATGCACTCATCAGGCCATCGAACTACTATGGCGGTCCTGTCGGCGAAGGGTTGATCGTTGGCTCGAATTCGAACATCGGGGCCTACAGTTACGTCGGCTGCTCAGGATTCATCGAGATCGGTTCTGGCGTGATGATGGGCCCCCGTGTGGGATTGTTCGCGGAGAATCACATTTTTGACCGGACGGATATCCCGATGCGCCTGCAAGGGGTGGACCGCAAGTTCATTCGAATCGAAGATGATGTCTGGCTGGGAACGAATTCAGTGATTCTGGCAGGTGTGACCGTTGGACGAGGAGCCGTTGTCTCTGCCGGCAGCGTGGTGACGAAAGACGTGCCGCAATATGCGATTGTGGGAGGCGTACCTGCCAAGGTGATCCGAATGCGGAAGGGAGGCAAGCGGAAGGCCGTTGAACGATGATCAAGGCAAGAATGCGGGATCGGATATCCTCTTCCGNNCCTTCCGATCTCTATGGCACCGGGCGGTCGCTGCTTCGACTGACTTCGATCATGGATCGAACCCGCTACAGCCCTGTGGTAGTGTTGAAGGGGGATGGACCTCTGCGTGGCCATCTGGAGGCGACCGGGGTTCCTGTGAAGATCATTCCTTCGATGTGCGTCATCGAACGGAAAAAATTGTCGTTGCGGGGATTGGCATCGCTTGCATTGGAGTTTGCGGCATCGACGTGGACGTTGATGCGCTTGGTGCGGTCCAGCCGGGTGAAGATCGTCCATACGAACACCGGAATCATTCCCTCCCCTGCACTTGCGGCGTGGTTGGCCGGCGTGCCGCATGTATGGCATATCAGAGACTGGTTTGGCGAATTCCGGGGAATGTGGCATGTGTTTTCGCGGTATATCCTTCTGTTCTCTGCTCGCATCATCTGCGTATCGAAGCCCATTGCAGCCCAGTTCCCAGGCAACCCCAAAGTGCTCGTCAGGAACGACTGTTTCGATTTGGGCGAATTTCAGGTTGACCGTCAATCGCTCCGAACTGCCTTCCGAAACCAATGGCGTATCGGCAAAGATGATCTCGTTATCGGGACTGTCGGAAGGATCAAGTTTGTTCGCAAGGGACAGGAAACGCTCGTGCAGGCCCTGTGGGAATTGCGGAATGCCGGTATCCGGGTGAGGGGACTCATCGTCGGATCAGCATTCCCGGGAAATGAAGATCACCTTCTCCGGCTGAAAGCTCTGATCCGTGAACTCGACATGACGGAAGACATACTTCTCGTGGGAGAGCTTGCCGACCCGAAACCGGCATACGCGGCGATGGATGTCTTCGTTCTCCCCTCAGCTCAACCGGAACCGTTTGGGGGCGTCGTGATGGAAGCTATGGCCATGGAGTTGCCGGTGGTTGGGACGGCGATCGGCGGAACACTTGAACAGATCGTGGAAGGGGAGACGGGGTTCCTCTACCCCCCATCGGACTCCTCTGCTCTGGCTTCATGTCTGAAACTGCTTTGCGGTGATCGTGTCATGCGGGAGAAAATGGGGATTGCGGGACGTGAGAGGATCAAAACGCATTTCGATCTTGTTCGGTTCGTTCGCGGGATGGAAGACCTTTATGATGAGGTACTCCTTCAGGAGAAATCTTCATGAAAGTCGCGATTCTCGGAACACGCGGCTATCCCTATGTGTACGGCGGCTACGAGACCTTCGTGTCGCGTGTTGCGCCGGGATTGGCGGAAAAGGGATTTGATGTCACCGTGTATTGCCACAGGGGCCTCTTCCGCGACCGACCCGCAAGAGTGAATGGCGTCCGTCTCGCGTACGTTCCCGCCATCGAGCACAAAGTTCTCAGTCAGTTCTCCCACAGCTTCCTCTCCACCATTCATGCCCTCGCAACTGGTCATGACATTCTTCTTTTCGTCAATACCGCAAATGGTCCGTTTGGTCTTCTGGCGAAATGGCTGAAACGGAAGACCGTGATGAATACAGACGGGCTCGAATGGCTCCGTCCGAAGTGGAAGGGACTCGGGGCAAAGTACTTCCGCTGGGCTTCGGCTCTGAGTGCGCGGGTTTTCGATGTCCTGGTCGCCGATGCGGTCGCCATGCAGGATATCTATCAGCGTGAATTCGGCCGCTCGTCTGTCGTGATTGCCTACGGTGCGGACGTTATCCGAAGCGTGAAACCTGAGTTGCTCTCGACCTATGGCCTGACTGCCGGTGACTACTACCTGCTCGTTGGAAGGATGGTGCCGGACAACAACGCCGACATCATCATCCGGGAGTTTCTCGCCACATCAAGCAAACGAAAGCTCGTGGTCGTGGGGGATGTGCCGTATGAAGATCCTTATGCCCGTCGCGTGAAAGCAATGGGGAATGATCGTGTCGTGTTCACCGGCTACATTTGCGACGTGGAAATGCTCAACGAGCTCTACTGCAATGCATTTGCATACATTCACGGACACGAGTTTGGCGGAACGAATCCGACGCTGCTGAANNTACTTTGAAAAAGGCCTCAACGATCTGGCCGTTGCCATTCGGATCACCGAGGAACAGCCGGAACGAGTGGCCCTCCTGAAGAAGGGCATTCGTGAAAGAGTCCAGTCAGAATACAACTGGCCAAAGATCATCGATCAGTATGCCGGGCTTCTTGCCGGAATGATCCCCCATTCCGGTCCCAAATAGTCCGGGTTGATGCTCTTCTCTCTTTGCGGGAAGCTCTCGTTTCCTGCATCACAGGCCGGTTATTTCTGCAATTGTCATCACTCACCTGAAGTTTCTGTATTACATCGTCAACCGGGAAATTTTTGAAACGAAATTGTAAGTGCATCCTTCATTTCTTTTAGGGCTCAGGATGGGCACATCATCCTGTCCTCCTGCCCCCGTTTTTGTCTTGAATTTGTTCCACCGCCCTCGTATATTTGCTGCGTATTTTGATCCGAAGTTTCTCCCGGGAGCAAGCGATTGACACACGCTCGCGTGCCTGGACAGGCGCCGAACCTCCTTGATATCGTCACTGCAACAGTGAGGCGGAGGTCAAGACGCCAGACATACGATCCCGCCTCGTCACTGCCGCAGGGAGAAGTGTCTCGTCCCCCGACCCGGCGCAGAGATCCACACGCTACACGCCATACTCTCCCGGTCCGAACAAACGGGGAAGGGGTGCGTCAAAGAAAGAGTACTACTCCGGAGGAACAGAGCTGATTCATCATCTACCATCCCCTTATCTCATCCATTCCAGAGGATAGAATCGACTGGCTCCCCATCGCGACATGAACTCCATTGTTGACACGATGCGCATCAACTGGCGCACCATCATGGCTACGATCGCGATGATCGTGGACGCGCTGATCCTTGCCGCTTCCTTCATCATTGCGGCGAAAATCAACCGTTACGACCTGTCACTCCCTGGCATTCTCGAGTCGTATGGCCGCCTCCTCCTCTTTGCGGTCATTCTGTTTATCGCATTCTCCACGGGCGTCGGTGTCTATCGGACGATCACATCCTCTCCGTTTGTGAGCAGGGCACTCCGCTCCGGCCGGGCGTACATCTACACTCTTGCCGTCATCCTGAGCGTCCTCTTCCTTGTCCGGAATGGCTTCTATAGCCGATTCTTCCTCGGGCTTGCAACACTCGTCGCGCCGGTTCTCTATGTTCTCGTCTGGTCGCTCATCCATGCGACTATACGATGGCTCGGCAACCGGTACGGCATCGGCAGGTGGAGTACGGTCGCCATCGGGACCGAACCGAACCTCAGCCGGCTTATCCGTCGGCTGAAGGAAAACCCGGAGCTGGGCTATGACGTTGTCGGCGTCATACGTGCCGCGCAACCCGCCACGATTGGAGCCGATCTCCAGATCGCCCGCGAGGACGTGGAGGAGATGGTCGAAAAACAGAACCCCGGACTTATTGTCTTCTCCTCGTCCAACCTGAACGGATCGTTTGATGAGCTGGAAGATATGTGCATCCGCCGGAGCATCGCCACCCGCATCTACTCCCCCGACCTGGGACATCTCTTCACGAAGACAAAACTGTACGACATTGCCGGCATCCCCATATTCTCGCCGCGGCGCGGACGAATCGAGGCCGCAAAGCTTGTGGTGAAACGGGCGTTCGACATCGTCGGGGCTTCCATCGCGCTCGTCCTCCTTTCTCCCCTGCTCCTTGTCATCGCCATTGCCACAAAGCTGGAATCCCGCGGACCTGTGTTCTTCACGCAGCTCCGTTCCCTGTCCGATGATGACGCGCCGTTCCGGTTCTATAAGTTCCGCAGCATGCACGACGAAGCGGACGAACAGAAGGACGATCTGCTGGGGCAGAACGAGACTGACGGTGCGCTCTTCAAGATCAAGGACGATCCCCGCCTGACGAACATTGGGCGTTTCATCCGTCGCTTCAGTCTGGACGAAGTCCCGCAGTTCTTTAATGTTCTGAAGGGGGAGATGAGTCTCGTCGGACCGCGCCCGCTTCCCGCGCGTGACTTTACGCTCCTTCAGGAGGCGGACCACATGGGAGGGTACTTCCGCCAGCGCGCGAATGCCAAGCCGGGGATGACAGGGCTTTGGCAGATCTCCGGCCGGAGCGACATCGGATTCCGCGAGATGGTCCTTCTCGATCTTTATTACATTGAAAACCAGTCACTCCTGTTTGACATCGAAATCCTTGCCCAGACCCTTCCCGTTGTCCTCTTCGGCAAAGGGGCGTATTGATCCCCATTTCTCATCCTCCATTCTCCATTTTCCATTCAGCGGTTCCAACAGGATTTCCGGCGTCAACCAAACCGAGCATTGCGCGNNCGAACTCCATCCCCCTTCCCCTTGGAAAGGGGAAGGGGGGCGTCAAAGTGGATCGAGCATCGACCAAACCGAGCATTGCGCGATCGCGAAGCACATAGCGGGGGGGGTACAGACAAGTTTCGTGATTTCGATGCTTTTCCCCGAGACTTGACCGGGGGAATCNNTCGCAGCGGGATTCAAGAGCGGGAAAAGTGACCCCCCGGAGGGATCAGGATATTCCCCCGTTGTGATTTTGCCCGCCTTTCCCTATATTCCTTTCATTCTCCAGTAATCCATTCATTGCGTATAATTCTTATCGCCTCATGAAAATCTCTGTCGTTGGTACAGGGTACGTGGGTCTTGTCGTGGGAACATGCTTCGCCGAGAGCGGGAACGATGTCGTTTGTGTGGACAATGACCCCCGCAAGCTGAAGATGCTCAAGAAGGGGGAAAGTCCGATTTTTGAGCCGGGATTGAGCGATCTGCTGAAGAAGAACATCGCCGATCAGAGGATCATATTTACCGACAATCTTGACAAGGCGGTCAAGAGCGCGCAGATCATTTTCCTGGCCCTCCCGACACCCCAGTCGGAGGATGGGTCCGCCGACCTGAAGCACGTCCTTGCCGTCGCGAAGCAGATCGGAAAAGCGATGGACGGATACAAGGTGATCGTCAACAAGAGCACCGTGCCGGTCGGGACTTCCGACAGGGTGCGCGCGATCGTCGCCGCAGAGACCACGTTCGACTTCGATGTGGTGTCCAACCCCGAATTCCTGAAGGAGGGGGCGGCTGTCAACGACTTCATGAAACCGGACCGGGTGGTGATCGGGACCAGGAGCGAGAGGGCGCTCGCGCTCATGCAGGACCTCTACTCCCCGTTCGTCAGGACGGGCAATCCGCTCATCATCACCGACGAGCGGAGCTCGGAACTCACAAAGTACGCGGCAAACTCGTTCCTCGCGACGAAGATCTCCTTTATGAACGAGATTGCGAACCTCTGCGAACGGGTGGGAGCGGATGTGGATATGGTCCGGAAAGGGATGGGAACGGATGCCCGCATCGGATCGCAGTTTCTCTTTGCAGGCATCGGCTACGGCGGATCATGCTTCCCCAAGGATGTCGCCGCACTTCTCAATACGGCCAAGGCCAACGGCTACCCGCTGGAAATCCTTGAATCGGTCGAGGTGGTGAACAAGCGGCAGAAGCAGATCATTGTCGAGAAACTCAGGAGCCATTTCAAGGACAAGCTCAAGGGGCTGACGGTGGCCATCTGGGGACTTTCCTTCAAACCCAACACCGACGACGTTCGGGAGGCCCCGGCCCTGACCGTCATTGCAGCGCTGCAGAAGTCCGGCGTGGCGATCCGCGCCTACGATCCGGAGGCGATGGAGGAGACCAGGAAGCAAGTGGGGACGGGGATCAAGTACTGCGATAACAACTATGACGCGCTCAAGGGGGCTGACGCCCTGCTGTTGCTGACGGAGTGGAATGACTTCCGCCGGCCGGACTTCGAGCGGATGAAGGGACTCATGAAGCAGCCCGTGATCTTCGACGGGAGGAACATCTATGATCCGAAGGTGATGGCGGCCTTCGGCTTCGTGTACTATGGCATCGGACGAACGCCAGTCCATTCCTGATGCCGCCGGTGCCACGCCAACCGGATGAATGGATAAGACAACGGGGCGCCGGGAAGCACGTTCTTTACACTTCGGGGGTATGATATGACCGTCATGACGCAAAGGCACGCCGTAGTGACAGGCGGAGCCGGATTTCTTGGATCGCATCTGTGCGAACGTCTTCTCAACGAAGGACACCGCGTCACTGCGATCGATAATCTGGTGACCGGAGATATGAAGAATATCGCTCACCTGTTCGGCAACGAGAACTTCCGGTTCCTCAAGCATGATGTGACCGAGTACATGTACATCGACGGGCCGGTCGATTTCGTCTTCCATTTTGCTTCGCCCGCAAGTCCCCTCGACTACCTGAAGCTGCCGATCCAGACGCTCAAGGTTGGATCGCTCGGCACCCACAAGGCGCTCGGGCTGGCGAAGGCGAAGCGCTCCCGGTTCCTCCTCGCTTCCACCTCGGAGGTCTATGGCGATCCGCTGGTCCACCCGCAGCCCGAGTCGTATTGGGGAAACGTGAACCCCGTCGGTCTGCGCGGCGTGTACGACGAAGCGAAGCGCTTTGCGGAAGCGATGACGATGGCCTACCGCCGGTATCACGGGGTGGAAACGCGCATCGTCCGCATCTTTAATACCTACGGTCCGCGCATGCGGCTCAACGATGGGCGCGCCATCCCGGCGTTCCTTTCGCAGGCGCTCCGTGGCGAAGACATCACGGTGTTCGGGAACGGGAGCCAGACGCGGAGCGTCTGTTATGTGGACGACCTGATCGAGGGGATCGAGCTGCTGATAAACTCAGGCGAGGCCGATCCCGTCAACATCGGGAATCCGGACGAGATCACCATGCTCGATCTCGCAAAGGAAATCGTTGCCCTGACGGGGAGCAAGAGCAAGATCGTTTTCAAAGCTCTTCCCGAAGACGATCCGAAGGTCAGGCGCCCGGATATCTCGCGCGCCCGGGCGATCCTCCGCTGGGAACCGAAAGTGGGACGGAAGGAAGGATTGCAGCGGACAATCGACTTTTTCCGCAGCCAGATCAAATGACGCGGTGTTTGCTCGCGGTTCTTTTGTGCGCGGCGGCGATCGGTCATGCGCAGGATTCGACCGGCGCCGCCGTTCAACTTTCCCCGCCGTTGGACGCCGGTCGTCTTGCGATCGTTGGCGGAATCGTCGCAGGATCGGTCACGGCAATCCAGATCTACCAGGCGAATGCCTGGTGGAAAACCAAGCGGGCTCCGTTCCATGTGAAAGAAGACCTCGTCTATGCCAGGAACATCGACAAGATCGGCCACCTCTATGCGGCCAATGTCCTGACATTCGTCTTCAACAAGGGGCTTCTCTGGGCGGATGTTCCCGAGGGGCCTTCCCTGATCTGGGGGGCGGTGGGTTCGACGCTGTTCCAGACCTATGTCGAGGTGCAGGACGGGTTCTCGGCGTATTGGGGATTCGACCGGGTTGATTTCGCCTCCGATGTCGTCGGCGCCTGGTATCCCGTTCTTCAACATTATGTTCCCGCGATGAGAGACTACAACTTCCGGTTCAGTTACCTGCCGAAGACTCCCGGCTCCCAGGGGGCCATCCCGGGACAAACACACACGGTGTTCGACGATTACGAAGGGCAGACGGTCTGGCTGACGGTGACGATGAAGGATGTTCTCCCCGGGGCGGTCGCGCGTCCATGGCCTTCGTGGCTGTGCCTGTCGCTGGGAGCCGCGGTGCGCAACAACCTCAGTCCCAACCGCTATCTCGTTTGGTTCATTTCCCCCGACATCGATATGACGCAGGTGATCCCGCAGACCTCCGGCTTTCTCGTCACGCTCGCACAGGCATTGAACTTCATCCATTTCCCCATGCCGGCACTCCGCTTCGCGCCGAATGTCGTCTGGTACGGAATCTATTTCTGACCCACACACGGAAAAGGCCATGAGACAGCGACTTGCATTTCTCCTTCTTCTCTTCTTTGCAGCACTTCCCGTCGCCGCACAGGAGGAAAACGTGCCCGTGGCGAACCCGGTGTACGATTTCCTCAAACGGATGGAGCTGAAGGGGGTGATCGAGCACTATTACGACGCCGTGCTGCCGATCTCGCGGCGGGAGGTGGCCGAGTTCCTGACGACGACGGAAAAGAAGCAGGACATGCTGACGGAGGTGGACCGCGGACGACTCCGTGATCTGCTTTCGGAATTCCAGTATGACATCACGGGGACGACGGAGAACTTCCACCGGCTGATCCAGACGGAGGAGCCGGATTTCGGGTCGTCCTGGGGAGCAGAACTTTCCCAGCGGGAAAAGTACCTGTACTTCTACCATGATTCGACGCTGTCATTCTTCGTCAACGGCCTCCTGGAATTCAATGGGCGGACGATCCAGGGAGATGCGCTCGGGAAGACAAAGGCCGAGTTTCTGCAGGCGGGGGGAAGGATGCGGGGGACCATCCTCGGGCACCTCGGCTACTACGCGCAATGGACCAATGCGCAGTTCTGGGGAAGCAGGGAACTGCTCGAGCGGGACCCGCTGATCTCCCAGAGCCATACGTTGACCGTCGGGGACGCGCAGAATTTTGATTTTGCCGACAGCTATGTCCGGTACGGGAACTCGGTCGTCTCGGCCCAGGTCGGCCGGGAGCGGGTTCTCTGGGGGGTCGGGTACAATCAAAAAATGACGCTCTCCGCCAACCCGCGGACATTCGATTTCTTCCGGGTCGATGCAAAGTACAAGGCGATAAAGTACACGTTTCTGCATGCATGGCTCCTCGGGCCTGTCGGCACGCTGAACTTCAAGGTGCCTGCAGATACTGCGGCAACATTCCAGGAGGATACCGCCTCCGACAAGTACTTCGTTGCCCACCGGATCGATTTCTCCTTCCCCGGCGTCATCGACCTCGGATTGCAGGAGATGCTCATCTACAGCAACCGCTCGCCCGATCTCGCGTACCTGAATCCTCTCACGATTGTCGAATCATCGCAGCGCTCGCGCGGGGAACGGGACAATGCCTTCTGGGAACTCGACATGCAGCTCCACTTCATTCCGCGGATCGAGCTCATCGGGAGCATTGTGTATGATGACATCCATGTGCCTCAACTGTTCACGAGCGTATGGTACGACAGGTATGCCTGGCAGACCGGGATGATGTACGTCGATATGTTCGGGCTGGAGAATACAAACCTGATGGTGGAATACACACGCGTCGAGCCGTTCATGTATGCGCATCCCCGGTCGCGGGCCGATAGCTATACCAGTCTCGACCGGCTGCTGGGGCCGACCGTCGGGCCGAACGGGGATGAATGGTTCTTCCGGGTTGATTATCTTCCGTCGCGGAACCTCACGCTCTCTTTCCGTGTTAGCTTTGATCGGAAGGGGGAGAACATCGTCGGTGCCGACGGCCAGGTCATCAAGAACGTGGGTTCCGATCCTCTCGTCCCTCACAGCAGTACCGACCCGGAGCGCAAAAAGTGGCTCGACGGGATTCTTGTGCGGAACCGTCATCCCGAGTTTCTCGCCACGTGGGAGGTCGTCAACCAGATGTGGCTCGAGGCGCATCTGCTCTTTGATTCCGAGGAGAATACGGTGACGGGGGTGCGTAATGAGAACACCACGGCGATCATCGGTCTGCGGATGGAGCTTTGAGTCACTCGCGACGCCAAGTGCGCGTGTTTTTATATTTGCAACCAATGTTGACCCAATAGAGGAGAGAGCACAATGGCACTCAAAGCAGGGGAGAAAGCCCCCGCATTTTCGCTGCCCGATACGGAGAAGAAAATTCACACGCTCGCGGAATTCCTTGGGAAGAAGACGGTTCTCGCTTTCTTCCCGGGGGCTTTCACGGGAGTCTGCACGAAGGAAATGTGCGCATTGCGGGATTCCCTCTCCTCGCTTGGTTCGCTCAACGCGCAGGTAGTGGCGATCAGCGTTGATTCCCCCTTTGCCAACAAGGCGTTCGCGTTTCAGAATCAGCTCCTTTTCCCGATCCTGAGCGACTACACAAAGGAAACAAGCCGGAACTATTGCGGACTGTACGAGTCATTCGCCGGACTCAAGGGATATGCCGCTGCGAAACGGTCGGTGTTCCTCCTCGATAAGGCGGGAGTTATCCGCTATGTCTGGGTGACGGAAGATCCCGG
>PMNE01000037.1 GCA_003162635.1 Ignavibacteriota bacterium | reverse complement strand
TTAACACCGGGATTCAGATCGATAGCTACAACTACCTTGGCACCATCCCGGGGTGGAATGACAGCCTTTACATAGACAATGTGGCGCTCCTGACCTACACGGTCCCACCGCCTCTGAAGAAACTCGTCCTGAGCAATTTCAATACTCCGGGGGATGTCGGTGGCTTCTCGACACAGTCTTTCGGCCCCGCCTTCACTTCTCTGGCCAACGGTGTTGACACGACAAACGCGGCCAACCGGGTCCTTGAGGCAACTGCCGCGTTCACCGGCGTCAACAACAAGGGGGCGATGGCGAAAAGCAATCTCGCGTTCTTCAAACAGGTCGATACGAACGCAACGGATATCACGCTCGACGTCTTTGTCCCTGCATCAATGCCCGACAGCGCCCGGTTTGACCTTGCTCTTATGGGTCCCGCCACGGGCACGAACTGGGTGCAGGATGAGTTCATGCTTGGGTCGGCTAACTTCCAGGCGGGCGCCTGGAATACGCTGGATTTCAGCATCAGCAAGCACATTGCCGACGCATCGATTACGAATCCCCGTCTCACGGCGACGTTTTACGTGCAGGTCTATTACTCCTCGCCGAAGACCTGGAGCGGCACCCTCTTCTTCGACAATCTGACCTTACTGGGGATTGACGCCCTGACAGGTGTGGTGCAGAACCCGACCACGCCGTTTCAGTACAAGCTGTACAACAACTACCCGAACCCGTTCAATCCGTCCACGACCATTCGCTACGAGTTGAAACAGGAAGGAACCGTGTCGTTGAAGGTGTATGACGTGCTGGGCCAGGAAGTGGCAACGCTTGTGAATGAGCGCCAGGTGGCAGGCCCCCATTTCGTCGTCTTCGAAGCAAAGAGGATTGCCTCCGGCGCGTACTTCTACACGATTCACGCCGGCGGATTCGTCAAAACCGAGAAGATGATGCTTCTGAAGTAGTAACCGGCACTCACCTGGATGGCAGGGGGGCATTCTCTTCCCCCTGCCTTTCAGTTTTGTCTTCTCCGTTCCGGAGCGCCGCGCTGCCTTCCGGTGCAGTCCGCACGCCACATCCCGCGAAGCAGTTCGCGACAACACCCCCCGCCATCATTGACGTCACCCGCCCATGATGGAATCACATCGGCGACCGGCATCCGGGCAACGTTCGGAGAGATTGACGGAGATTCAGATTGATTTTCTAAACCAGAAGCAGCCGCATCCGTACTTCTGCTGCTTGACGAGGGCAGGTGCCGGCATGTGAAGCAACCCTGTTTCCTGGCCGTCATCGGGTAGCAGCGAGAACTCAACCAAATGCAGCGGCGCGCACAGCCCCATGACCTGCTCGAACCCGAATATGCGATGAGCGTTGAAGAAGATCCTGGATCTCCCAACAGGAACGACGATCAACAAGTCTCCACCTGGGGCGAGAACCCGGAGCAACTCACCGAACGCCCGGATATCTCCGTCAGGGTCAAGCGGTTCGCCGTATCGGCCCAGCCCGATATGTTCAAGGACGTGCATACATGAAAGGGATCGAACTGAATCGTCCGGAAAAGGGAGTCTCGTAAGGTCGGCTGTCCTGCACGTCAGGTTGCTCAACACGAGTTTGGCAGCGCGGTAATCATAGAATCGAACCGGTACAAACGCGGAAATGACCGTCGAGAACCCAAGGGATGAGCCGATATCAACATGCTCATCGGGGTGAATCTTTGCGACCACCCTCGCTGCCCAAGCCACATGGTAAACGTAATGGGCGTCAAACCCTGTCGTCGGGGTCCGGTCCTCGAGACAAGGCTGCCGTTCAGCCCACCTGATCCGCCCGAAACGCCCCGCCGTTCCATGCATCATTCGGCGAAACCGGTAGAAGTCGAGAGCATACTGAAGATAGAGAAACGACCATCTGGCTGCGCGGTATGCCGGCCCGGGCAATATCCGTTGCAGAGCATGTGCCAGCCTTTTTTTCCCCCGTCCGTAGTTCATTGCCTGAAATGTACGCAAGTTCGGTAAACGGGTCAACACGTTCGGGTCGGTCTTGAAGAAATTTGAACCATTTGCCGTCAAGACGCGACGGTGATTGGAAGAACGAGGAAAAGACTCTTATATTGACAGTTGACCGGGAAACGATGAGCAATGAAAACCAGGAAGAAAACAGTTCTTGTCACGGGGTGCTTTGATCTTCTCCACAGTGGTCATATTGCATTTCTGGAGGAAGCCTCGATTCACGGGGAACTGATTGTTGGGATCGGGTCGGATGAGACTGTCAAGAGCCTGAAAGGGCGATACCCGGTCTATACGGAACAGGAGCGGAAATACCTGCTGGAGGCGTTGCGTTGTGTGAAACGTTGCTCGATCAACACCGGCGGGGGCATCCTTGACTTTGTGGATGATCTGGAGAGCATACGTCCGGATGTCCTCTTCGTGAATGAAGACGGCAATTCGCCGGAGAAGGAAGAACTTTGCCGACAAAGGGGTATTGAATATGTTGTCAGCCGGCGGATTCCCCACGCATCATTGCCGGTGCGATCAACGACGTCACTCCGGAGCGAATGCAATATTCCGTACCGCATCGACCTGGCTGGAGGGTGGCTTGACCAACCTTTTGTTTCAAAGCACAGTCCCGGTGCGGTACTTACAATCTCGATCGAGCCGACGATTGAATTCAATGACCGCAGCGGCATGGCCTCGAGCACGCGACGGAAAGCCATTGAATTATGGAGAACCGAACTTCCGGGTGGCGATCGGGAACGACTTGCCAACGTGCTCTTCAGCTATGAAAATCCTCCGGGCACAGAAGTCATCTCCGGTTCCCAGGATGCCCTTGGCATCGTCCTGCCGGGCCTGAACAGACTGACCTACTCCGGCAGGTACTGGCCGGAGGAAATAGTGTCATGCCGGGAGGAGGATATCCTTCGATGGCTGGAAGACAGACTTTCCCTGGTGACGCTGGGTCCGCGTGAAGGCGGCTTCTCGGTCCTCTCCGACACGAATATCAACTCCGAATCCGCCCGCCGTCTTGCTGCTGCCGCCGACAATTGCTGGAAGGCGATTCTGCAAAAGGATATCGCCGGGTTCGGCAGCTCCTTTACGGAGTCGTTCGAAGCTCAGGCGGCCATGTTTCCTCATATGGTGGACGGCCCGCTGCGCGACATCATCAACTCCTACCGTACCAAAGCGTTGGGATGGAAACTCTCCGGCGCAGGCGGGGGTGGATATCTCATTCTTGTGTCCGAGACCCGGGTGAACGACACCATCGGTGTCAAGATCCGGAGGCCTTA
>PMNE01000027.1 GCA_003162635.1 Ignavibacteriota bacterium | reverse complement strand
ACCTGAGGAGCAAGAGCTTCTTCGTCTCCACATACGTCCCCGCCTGCAGCCGGTAGAAATACACGCCGCTCGCGAGATTGCTCCCGTCGAAGCGGACTTCATGATAGCCGACCTCTTGTTCCCCATTCGCAAGAGTAGTCACAAGCTGGCCGAGAGTGTTGTAGACTTTCAAGGTCACTTGGGATTTCTGAGGCAGACCATAGCGTATTGTCGTGGAAGGGTTGAATGGGTTGGGGAAACACTGATACAACATGAATTCGACTGGATGAGAAGCTATGTGACTCTCTCGCACATCGACGGGCACAAAGCTATTGATCGCAATGGCGTTAAGTCCAGAGACACCTGTTGAACCAATAAGCGTTGCAGCAGCAGACAATGCATCGAGGAGGTACAGGGAATTCACGGTTGACCCGGTGCCGATCAATGCAAAGAGTCGCCCCGATGCATCAAAGGCGATGCAAGGCGTGACAACACCAAGGCCGGTTGAGCCCACCAATGTTGTGTCTCCATTCGACGTATCGACAGTGTAGATCCTGTCTTTGCCAACCGCCAATGGACGCACTGAGGCATACAGTGCGCCGGAGATTGGGTTGAAAGCCAGACTCGAATAGTTAATCCCAACTGCCTGTCCCCGAAGAGATGCACTACTGGCCGACGGATCGAGCACATACAATTTGCCGTCCGAGGTCCCGCCATATAGCGTTTCATCCTTCGAAAAGGCGATTGCCTTCACGTTTCCGACGGAGAAGGTGGCCACGGGGAAAAGATCCCCCATCAAAATGCTGATTTTGTACAATGTGGTCGTCGAGGCAGAAGTTGCGACCCCGTAGAGCTCTTGTGTTTGAGGATGAATAGTCAAACCCACGATCTCAATGCCGCTTGAGTCCAACGCCTTCGTTGCGCTCGCTGCACCTGCCGTTTGGTCTATGGTAAACAACTCATGAGATGCTGCACTTGAGACCCCGTAAAGGACACCAGCTTCCGCCTTTCCGAACGTGACAACACGAGCAGTTAGCGGGAACGAAAAGCGTGCATTACGACTGTCGTTGGCTGCAAACACGAGATTGCCCGTGAATGTTCCGGTGAGGCCATCTGAATAGAACTCGACTTTAAGCGATGTTGTAGCGCCAGGTGCTAGAGTGATCGGCGGCGATGCATATACGTAAAACCAAGAACCGATTACTGGAAGCTGGTCAGTCACTTCAACGTCTGTAATAATCAGATCACTTCCAATTGACCCCAGATTGGAAATGTTGAACCAAATTGAATCGTCTACGGTTTGAGCCGCAGTCGCAAATGTAAAGCCGGAGGGTACGACTGTCAGGCGCGGTCCAGAGTAAGGATAGGGCTCACGAAACCGTACGATCGTCCCTCCATTACCGACCGCCCAGCCGGAAACTACGCCCTGGCCGATCTTGAAATCAGCGGATTGGATCATCATAGCAAGTGACGGGGGGGTGTACTCTGGCTCCCAAGAATAGCCGCCGAACAGGTCTTGATAACGATAAATGGTCCCTGGGCGGAACAGCCATGGACCGGCTGAACCTGTACCACTTACAACACTGCCAGTTTCAAGGCTTTGCCAATCAGCGCCACCGTTCTTCGTTTTGGATATTGACCCAGCAACGCTGGCCCAACCATTTGAGGCGTCACTGAACCAGAGCCACGTGACGTAGAAATCTGGCGACGATAGGATAGATGAAAATGTCCAATGACCACCTCCGTCCGATGTGCGCCACAGATTTCCGTTCGAAGTACCGAACCAGAGGTGCAGCGGGTCCACTGCAGCGTAGCCACCCACACTCCCCGCCTCTCCGCCGCTGTTTGGAGCTGTAGACAGGGCGTTCCACGTCTGGCCGCCATCTGTTGTGTGGAGGATGAGAAATGTACTCGCCACGGGATCGCAAAACGCAAAACCCTCAGACGTACTTACCATGATAAGTCCATTTACGAAACCCGTGGTGGCCGACCATGGCTGCGACCATGAAACGCCGCCGTCTGTAGTCCGGAATATCCCTGGATTGGTTGACGACGAGTTCGAGCCTGCGATCAACGCGGTATTGGCGTCGATCGCACTGACCGTGTAACAGATGAGCCCGCCAAACATAGGATTACTCACATTGCTCCAGGTTTTCCCTGCATCCGATGTTCGCAGAACGGATCCTCCTTCTCCGGAGGCCCACGCGCTTGACGAATCGACCACACTCACATCCCACAGCGTAACAGTGGAACCACTTGCCTGTTCTACCCATACATATTGTGATTGGGTCGGCACCCACAGTATTGATATGAGAATGAAAGAGACCAACCAGAATCGGGCTATTCGGAATGGTGACAAATTCGTTTCCATAAGATCCCTTTCGCGATTATGACCTCAAATGGGGGGCAGCGATTCTCTGTCCGTTCATCTATGGGAGATAATCGGGCCACCGACGCTCATCGACGAAGCAGGAGCAGTTTCTTGGCCTCCACGTACCACCCCGCCTGTAATCGATAGAAGTACACGCCGCTTACAAGATTCGAGCCGTCAAACAACACTGGCCCAGCATCAAGTCGACAAACGTGATCGAATCCATGTTCAACGCGGTAAAGCTCCGCACCGATGCAGCACGCAGAATTCACGACAGACACTCAGCATTGTACTTGGTCTTCAAGCTCTTGACCACCCAGGAGAGACGACTCCACAAAATTCACGGATACCGCTTAGTACCAGAAACCATCGATGCCAAGAAGAAAGCTCAACACAACCTGTTACGGAGAGCCGCTTAGGAAATAAAGTTCACACAACCATTGACAATAGCTCACATCCCTACGGTGGTATGCCTCAATATAGGTAGTATCTTACCCATATAGCCAACGTAACACCAGCTACCACAGCACATCCCAAAACTAGACCTGCTATTGTATTACCGACTTCCAACTTCGATGCTTCGACTCTCTGAATATCCGACAACGGAATAGAGACCTGCTCCTTCATCGGCGTGAAACCTGCGAACTTTGCCTTCCCAACGACAGATCCGTTTACGGTGACTGGTGATTCATCATATGTGTACTTCGCTCCAGCCTTCGTCACAACATACTCAGTCTCTCCATAATTTGATTTGCTGTTGAATGCCAAATCAGACAAGGGTATTGAGATTTCTTCCTGATTCACCTGTCCATACCCTGTGACTGTCGCCTCCCCCACAAGTCTGTCATTGGCGACAACGGGTGGTCTCTGAAACTCGTACTTCTTCCCATCTTTTGTTATCACATAATCGATATAGCCAGAGTTTACCCTCACGTTCTCAGCATCATCCGGGATAACCAGCACTGAGCTGTAGCACCCCATGAAGAGAGTGCTAAAAATGCAAACACCTGCAACTATTTTGCCTGTCGTATTCATAAGAATTCTCCTTCCCTGACATTTCCCGGTGATTGAGATTCACTTCGCATCTCCAAGATGGCGCGGATGAAGCCATGAAATGTCACAGAATTGTCAAAACCGTTTAGTAAATCGGCTGACGGTTCGA
>PMNE01000065.1:188753-244876 GCA_003162635.1 Ignavibacteriota bacterium | reverse complement strand
AGGGGGATGCGGACGATGTACTCTCCTTTGAGCGAAAACATGACCACGATCGTGAACAACAGGGCGGTGAGCGTGAGCGGATTAATCCGGGGGATGAACCTCTGGTGATACCATTCCACGCCTTTGAGCCGGACCAGGGCAAAACGCGTCGTCATGCCGGCAAGAAATGGAATGCCGAGGTACACAAAGACGCTCCCGGCGATCTGGCCCATGGTCACGTGTACTGCGAAGGAGGGGAGACCGAACCATCCGGGAAGAATCGTCAGAAACACGAAAGCGTAGACGGAAAAGAAGAGAACCTGGAAGACCGCGTTGAAAGCAACCAATCCCGCGGCGTATTCAGGATCGCCATGGGCGAGGTCGTTCCAGACGATAACCATGGCAATGCAGCGGGCGAGTCCCATCAGGATGACTCCCGCCATGTACAATGGATAGGCGTGGAGGAAGAGGACCGCCAGGAGACTCATGAGGATCGGGCCGATCGCCCAGTTNNCCAGGGAAGACGACGCCCCAGAGGATGCCCAGACCCATGGCAAGAAATATCCAGAGCGGAAGGTAGCGATCAAGAAATGGAAGCCTGCTCCGGTGTCCTGACATCGTGCCTCAGCGAACCGCTCGTGGTTGTTGGTGATCGCCGGTCCGGGGGAGCGATGAGTACCACTGATGGAATGTCACTCTCATCTCGTCTCTCACTCTGCGGAATTCAGCGAGGATCTCTTCGTCCGATCCCTCTGCAGCGGCCGGATCGGCGAAGCCGAAATGGTGGCGCCGGCCGACCGTTCCTGAAAAGACCGGACAGGTTTCCCTCGCGTTATCGCAGACGGTGATGACGTGGTCGAATGGCTCGCGGAGGAACCGGTCCACGTTCTTTGGCCTCGCGCGTGAGATATCAATGCCGGCTTCCCGCATGACCGCCACGGCGAGGGGATGCACACCTGCAGCGGGCGCCGTCCCTGCAGAGAACACCTCCAACGCGCCGTCCCATGAGCGGAGGAACCCTTCGGCCATCTGACTCCTGCAGGAGTTTCCGGTACACAGGATGAGGATGCGGGTCATAGCCATTTCTCCATGCACACCGCGGAGACGGGGCATGCCCCTGTGAACTCCGCCGATGATGTGATCGGGCCCGAGACCTCCCGGGCATCGATTGTGGAAAACCCCTTTTGGCGAAAGTACTCTTCCGCTGTTTCTGTGAGAAGAATCAGCCGGCTGATGCCTGCATCCCGTGAGGCATGAAGAAGCCCATCGACAAGCAGGGAGCCGATGCCGGATCTCTGAAGGCCGGGTTCGACCACGGCCGAACGGAGGAGGCCGATNNCCGGGGAGCAGCACCTGGAGCGGGTCCCCGTGACGGTGATGCTCAGGATGGGAGTCGGCATCCGGCGGAACGCGTCGAGCTCTTCCCCGTGAAGGTACTGTGCGATGACATCATCGGGGAGGACTCCCGTTTTTTCTTTGACGATGGCACCGTCGTCAAATCCGGCTTCCCGCATGACGCGGAGGTAGTCGTCTTTCTGCATGGCGCCGGCGACGCAGCCTGCGTACATTTCCGCTGCCGAGAGAATGGACGGAGGGAGCGGGCGGGTCAGGACAACGTCCGAGATACTGAAATGGCCGCCGACCTTCAGAACGCGAAAGATCTCGGCAAACGCCTTCCGTTTGTCAGGGACAAGATTCAGGACGCAATTGCTGATCACGACATCGACGGTCTTGGCGCCGACCGGCATGTTCTCAATGTCGCCGAAGCGGAACTCCACGTTGTTGAAGCCGAGCTTCTCGTTGTTGGCGCGCGCCTTCGCGATCATCGTATCGGTAAAGTCGATGCCAATCACCTTTCCTTTGTCGCCGACAAGCGTGTGGGCGATGAAAGCATCGTTTCCTGCTCCCGATCCGAGATCAAGGACGGTGTCTCCCTCTTTGATCTGCGCGAACTCCGTCGGGATGCCGCAGCCGAGGGCGAGGTCGGCATCTTTGTTGTATCCTTTCAACTTCGCATAGTCTTCGGCGAAGACAGCGTACTCTGCCGAGCCGCATCCCCCCGCGCCGCAGCAGGACGCGGCGTTCTGCTCGCGTGACTGCCGGGCAATGTGGGCGTATTCTTCCTTGACGATCGATTTGAGGTCATCGCTTGTCTTCTTGTCCATGAGGATTCTCCTTGTCTGTTAACAGCATTTCTTGGATGGAACGGCCCTGGCGATGGCGTCGATGAATTCCTTCATCAAGCCGGCCATTTCCGCAAAGCGCTCCGGGTCGATGCAATAGCAGGAACGGGGACCGTCCACTTCGCCCCTTACCAGGCCTGCTTCCTTGAGATCATTGAGGTGCTGAGAGACGGTGGATTGTGCGAGGGGAAGGACTTCCACTATCTCTCCGCAGATGCATGTTTTGCTCTCCGCGAGTTTTTGTATGATCGCGATACGGGCGGGGTGCGCGAGCGCTCTTGCGAAGTCAGCAAGCCTTGTCTGTGATGCTTCGAATTTCTCTTTCTTGCTTGCTCCCATGACGTCTCCTTAGCGTATATCGTAAATATACGATAAGAGAGGGACGTTGTCAAGAGGATTCTTGCTTCTCAATCATCGAATTCATAAGATAACCCGCACTCCGATACTCCTTTCCAATGATCCCCACGTGCTCGGAAAAGAATCTTTGAAACTCCAGCGGCTCTTCGCGACAAAGAAATTGGACGACATGATCGCCGATGTCGAGGCCCCCGACCGCCAACTGAAGCGAGTCCTGGGGTCCTTCGATATCGTCATGCTCGGGATCGGCGCCATTATCGGCTCCGGCATCTTTGCAACGATCGGTACGGCGGTTGCAGGAGACGCTCTCAGACAGGGGGCAGGCCCTGCGATCGTCGTCTCGTTCCTCCTGACGGCTGTCGCGTGCGCTTTCTGCGGTCTCTGCTATGCCGAATTCGCCTCGCTGGTTCCTGTCTCGGGAAGCGCGTACACCTATTCGTACGCCACGCTGGGTGAGCTCGTTGCGTGGATCATCGGGTGGGACCTTATCATCGAATATGCGGTGGGGAATGTCGCGGTCGCGATTGCGTGGGGGGCGTACTTCCATCAGCTCTGCGCGGGGGTCGGCGTGAACATCCCTGCCTGGCTGGCAGTGGACTATCGGTCTGCCCGGCAAGCGGCGGAGTTCGTGGCCGGGAGCGGAAGCGTTGACCCCTCCGTCGTCCTTGCGCATGACGCCTGGATGAGCCATCCTGTGGTCGCCGGGATCCCGGTCATCTTCAACGCGCTCGCCGCCGGGATCGTCGCTCTCGTTACATGGCTCCTTGTCGTGGGCGTCAAGGAGTCCGTCCGCGTCAATAACGTCATGGTCGCTGTGAAGCTTGTCATCCTTTTCTTCTTCATCTATTCGGGAGCGAAGTTCGTCAAGCCCGAGAACTGGTCCCCCTTCATGCCGAATGGCTTTAAGGGAGTCTGGGTGGGCGCCAGTCTTATCTTCTTCGCGTACATCGGCTTCGATGCGATCTCGACAGCGGCCGAGGAATGTCGCCGCCCCTCCCGCGATCTTCCGATCGGTATCATCGGCTCCCTTGTCATCTGCACGTTCATCTACGTCGCGGTGGCGCTCGTCCTCACCGGTATGGTGCCGTGGAACCGGCTCGGCGTGGCCGATCCGCTTGCCGCAGCGTTTGCCTATGTCGGCGCAGATGTTTCCGCCGGCGTTGTGTCGTTCGGTGCTGTGGTCTCCATGAGCGCTGTGTTGCTCGTCTTCCAATACGGCCAGCCGCGGATCTTCTTTGCCATGTCGCGCGACGGACTTCTCCCGCCGTACTTCGCCCGGGTCCACCCCAGATACCGCACCCCGCATGTAACGACCATCTGGACCGGCATCGCTGTCGGCGGAGTCGCTGCCATCGCCAACATCAACGAGATCGTGGAGCTTACCAACATCGGCACGCTCTTTGCCTTCGTCCTCGTCTGCACCGGCGTCATCATCCTCCGCGTCAAAGAACCCGGGAGAGCGCGCGCCTTCCGTACCCCCCTGGTGCCTCTCATTCCCCTTCTCGGCATTGGATCGTGCATCTATCTCATGGCCGGTTTGCCTTCCGTCACCTGGATGAGGTTCGGCGTGTGGCTGCTCCTTGGCTTGGTGGTGTATTTTTTTTACGGCTATCGGAGAAGCAGAGTCGGGGGGAGCCCTGTCAGCCGACCTTCTACGGAGAGGCAGGAATCAGGAGAGAGCCGATAAGCGCGCCACGTCCCGTTGCCTTCCTGCGAGTTTCCCGTACTCTCTTTCCGCTTGATTCTCTTCCTCCTCTTTTCAATATTCCATCCCCGCGGAGTGCAGGCCCTGGAGCGAACCGCGATTCCGCACACAACCGTCTCACGTCTGGAGGATCGGTATGGCTGAGAGCAAGCTGACAGGCGACGTGTTCTACCCCCCCGAAGAGATCATTCGGCATGCGCATGCGAGAGATTGGGGAACGATGGCCGCCGCGGCCGAGAAGGATCTGGAGGGCTTCTGGGCGAAAGAGGCGAACGAGCTCCATTGGTTCGAGCATTGGGAAAAGGTGCTGGACGAATCGAAGAAGCCATTCTACCAATGGTTCGTCGGCGGGAAGACCAACATCGCGTACAATTGCCTCGACCGCCATACGGCCACCGCCCGTCGGAACAAGCTGGCACTGATGTGGGAAGGGGAGAAAGGGGAGTTTCGCTCTTTCTCGTATTTTGCGCTCCGCCGCGAAGTGTGCCGATTTGCCAACATCCTCCGGAGTCTCGGCGTACAGAAGGGGGACCGCGTCACGATCTACATGGGTCGCATACCGGAACTGCCGATCGCCATGCTTGCATGCGCCCGCATCGGCGCCATCCATTCCGTGGTCTACGGAGGTTTTACCGTGGAGGCGCTGGCGGAACGGATTGATGACAGCCAGTCCAAAGTTCTGATTACATGCGACGGCGCGTACCAGCGCGGGAAAGTGGTGCCGCTGAAACAGATCGCGGACGAGGCGCTCCAAAGAGCGGCGACGGTGGAAAGTGTCCTTGTCGTCCGCAGAACGGGTGAGCCGGTCAACATGGAGCAGGGACGCGATATGTGGTACCATGAATTGATGGCCCTTCCGATCGCGGGCAATTCATGCCATATCGAGACAATGGACGCGGAGGATCCTCTCTTCCTGCTCTATACGTCGGGGACGACGGGGAAGCCGAAGGCAATCCTCCACACGCACGGCGGGTACATGGTGGGAACATACACGACATTGAAGTATGTGTTCGACATCCATGACGCGGACCGGTATTGGTGTGCCGCGGATCCCGGTTGGATCACCGGGCACAGCTATATCGTGTACGGTCCGCTCCTCAACGGCGCGACATCCTTCATGTATGAAGGAGCGCCGACCTATCCCTACCCGAACCGCTGGTGGTCGATGATTGAGAAATATGGGATCAACATCCTCTACACAGCTCCCACGGCCATCCGGGGGCTTATGCGGTTTGGGGAGGCATGGCCGAACCGCTATGATCTCTCCTCTCTCCGGCTCCTCGGCTCCGTGGGAGAGCCGATCAATCCGGAGGCGTGGAAGTGGTACCACCGGGTCATCGGCAAAGGAAAGTGCCCCATCATGGACACCTGGTGGCAAACGGAGACGGGGATGTTTATGATCACGCCTTTCCCTTCCGTTCCGCTGAAACCGGGATCGGGGACGCGCCCGTTCCCCGGCGTGAAGATGGACATCTATAACGAAGAAGGAAAGCCGGTCGGCATAGACGAGGAGGGCTTCCTGGTGATCACCACGCCGTGGCCGGCGATGATGAGGACGATCTACAAAGACCCCGAGCGCTACGTGAATCAGTATTGGTCGAAGTACCCGGGAGCGTATCTTACGGGCGATTCCGCCAAACGCGACGTGGACGGGTATTTCTGGGTGATCGGACGGGTTGACGACGTTCTCAAGGTGTCGGGATACCGGCTCGGGACAGCGGAGATAGAAAGCGCGCTCGTCAGCCACCCCGCTGTGGCCGAGGCAGCGGCCATCGGCCTGCCGCACGAGGTCAAGGGGAACGCCATCCATGCGTATGTGATTCTGAAGACGGGGATCGAAAAGCACGACCGCCTCGAGGAAGAACTTCGCAATCATGTCGCCCATGAGATGGGGCCTATCGCAAAGCCGGAGACAATACAATTCGTCGATTCCCTGCCTAAAACCAGGAGCGGGAAAATCATGCGACGCGTCCTCAAGGCCCGTGCATTAGGACAAGAACCGAAAGACCTGTCGACGCTGGAAGAATGAAGGAACGATCGGTATACCATTACGTGTTCTTTTCTTATATTGAGATGATTCCCACATAGCCAAGACCTGACGTCCATGAGTGGCAGTTTGGCTGTTGAGCTCCTTGCAGTTCTGATGCCCGTCCTCTATGCCGTGCTCGTGCTCCTGTATGGGCTCGCATTCTTCGGGACATACCCCGCGGTGGAACGGGTCAAGGCTCGCGTCCTCTTTGCCGTCATTGTCGCCCACCTCGCATACCTTGCTCTCCGCACGGCGGTCTTCGATCACCCGCCGATCACATCGTTGTTCGAGATCATGTCGGTGCTCGCCGTCAGCATTGCGATCGGCTACGCGTACATCGAAGTGCGCACCCGGACGGGCACGACGGGGTTCTTCATTCTCCTGCTCGCTCTTGCCTTCCAGACCGCCTCGTCTCTCTTCGTCAAGGACTCACCTCAGATCCCGGCATACCTCCACAGCTATGTCCTGGGTTTCCACGTGTCTGCCGCTCTCCTGGGATATACGGCAATATCTCTTTCCGCCGTGTACGGGCTCCTCTACCTCCTCCTGTATCGTGAGATGAAATCGACACGCTTCGGGGTGATTTATGCGCGTCTGCCCAACCTGGAGATGCTTGAAACGATGAGCGACAACGCGGTCGTCTTTGGTTTCATCGCCCTGACTGTCGCCATCGTCATCGGCATCCTCTGGCTGCCGCGGGTTTTCCAGGAGTACTCGTATTGGGATCCCAAGCTCATCGGGACAATCGTCATCTGGCTGCTGTATGCGGCAGGACTCGCTGCCAAGAAGATCCTCGGGTGGCAGGGGAGAAAGACAATGATCATCGCCCTCGTTGCTTTCGGATTCGTCTTCCTCTCGATGACTGTCATTAATTTGTACCTGAGCAGCTTCCATAGGTTCCACTGAGAATGGACCTTCTCTCCATCGGCATCAGCCACCACACGGCCCCCCTGGAGGTCCGTGAACGCATGTGGTTCTCCCACGAGGAGATCGCGGGCGCCCTGACACGGCTCAAAGACGGCCTCTTCAGGGAGTGTGTCCTGGTGTCGACCTGCAATCGAACTGAACTCTATGGAATCGGGCCGGCACAGGGAATCGACGGAACCTCCCTGACAAAACTCCTGATCGACGTCAAGGGGGCTGGTGGCACTGTGCGGGCAGAACACTTTCATTCCGTGGAGTCGGGGGGAGCCATCAACCATCTCTTTAAAGTCGCCGCGGGCATCGACTCGATGGTGATCGGCGACATCCAGATCCTGAATCAACTAAAGGAAGCGTTCGCCCTCGCGAAGGAAGCGGACACGATGGGGCCTGTCCTGAACCGGCTCATGCAGGCGACGCTCCACGTGGGGAAACGCGTCCGGACCGAAACGTCGATCTGCGAAGGCGCAGTCTCGGTGAGCTATGCGGCAGTCGAGCTTGCCAATAAGATCTTCGCGGACCTGGGAAAGAAGTCGGCCCTTCTCATCGGGGCGGGGGAGACGGGCGAGCTGACGCTGAAGCATCTCCTTGGCAAGGGTATCGGCCATGTGAAGATCGCGAACCGGACTCGCGCGAAAGCGGAAGCTCTGGCGGACGCAATGGGAGGGACAGTCGTCGACTACGACGCTATCGTCGATGCGCTGCGCAGCGTGGACATCATCATCAGCTCCGTCAACAGTCCTTCGTACGTGGTGCAACCCGAAGAGGTCCAGCAGGTGATGAAACAGCGGTGGAACAATCCCCTGTTCATCATCGATATCGGGGTCCCGCGCAATGTCAATCCGGCGGCGCGAAAAATCGACAATGTCTTCCTCTACGACATGGACGCGTTGGGCGCGATTGTCGACATGAACCTGGAACGCCGGAAGACGGAAATCCCGAAGGTCACGCGGATCATCAGGGAGGAATTAGCCGGCCTTCTTCGGTGGCATAATTCCCTCGAGGTTGGACCGACGATCCAGGAGTTCCGGGAGACGCTCGAGACAATCCGCTCCCAAGAGGTCGGGAAGCACGTCAATCGCTTCCGTCCCGAGGACCGGGAACTGCTGGACCTGGTGACCAAACGGATCGTCAACAAGATCCTTCACCATCCCACGACGGTGTTGAAACAAGGGGGCGAAGGGAACGACCACAGCAACGAAAGCATCCTTCGTGTGAAGACGCTCCGGGAGTTGTTCGGCTTTTCAGGCAATGGACGGGATCGCCATGAAGACTGACACCCGCCATGTGCGCATCGGCAGCCGGGGAAGCGATCTTGCTCTGTGGCAGGCCCGCTGGGTGGCGTCGGCATTGCGGGAAAAACTGCCGACGTTGGAGATCTCGGTCGAGATCATCAGGACGACGGGGGACAATGTTCTGGATTCGCCCCTGTCGGCGATCGGGGACAAAGGGCTGTTCACAAAAGAGATAGAACAGGCGCTTCTGGAAGAGCGGATCGACCTGGCGGTGCACAGTTTGAAGGACCTGCCGACGGAACTTCCCGACGGTCTGATCCTTGGCGCCGTCACGCGGAGGGAAGACGTCCGGGACGTCTTCATCCCGCATCCTTCCAATATGTGCCGCACGTTGCTCGGCCAACCCGAAGGTGCTTCCATTGCCACGGGAAGCCTCCGGCGACGATGCCAGCTTCTCCACCTTCGGCCCGATTTTGAGATCATCGAGTTGCGGGGTAACCTGAATACCCGCCTTCGGAAACTTGAGGAATCCACGTGGGCGGGGATGATCCTCGCGCGGGCGGGTGTGGTGCGCCTTGGGTGGGAACGGGTGATCGGCGAAACGATCCCTGCAGAGACCGTTCTTCCCGCCGTCGGACAGGGGGCGCTGGGGATCGAGATCCGGACACGCGACCGGAGGGTCGCGGGTTTGGTGGCCGGGCTGACACACGTTCCGACGAAACAAGCGACAATGGCCGAACGGGCACTGCTGCGCCGCATGGAAGGGGGCTGCCAGATTCCTCTGGGTGCGTACGGAAGGATGGACATGTCCGACGATCAGGTTCCCTTCCTCCAACTTGATGCCATGGTCGGGTCTCTTGACGGGAAGACTGTCGTTCGGGGGAAGATTCATGGAGATCCCGTGGATGCCGACAAACTCGGCCGCCATCTGGCTGACACGCTCCTTGCCGGGGGAGCTGCACGTGTTCTGGAATCGATCAGGAAGGGGATGGTTTCCCATGAGCCTGTCTGATCGGACCATTCTCGTTACCCGCCCGAAGGATGCGGCGGCGGAGATGGTGCGTGAGATCGAACGTCGGGGAGGTGCGGCGGTCGTCATCCCGATGATCACGATCACCCCGCCCGCTTCATGGAAGGACTGTGATGATGCGATTGCAGGGATCAGGCAGTACGATGCAATCGTCTTTGCGAGCGTGAACGCCGTGGAAAGCTTTGCCGGGCGTGCCCGGGTCCTCGGGGTGGATCCGGGTTCGTTTGAAGGCATTGCGACAATGGCTGTCGGCGAGAAGACCGCGGAAGCGATCAGGAAGATCGGTCTGACCGTTGCACTGGTCCCCGAAACGTCCTCAGGTGCGTCGTTGGCCGCCGCCATGGGGCTTTCGTGTGCGGGCAAGCGGGTGTTGGTGCCGCGCGGCAGTCTGGCGAGGGAAGATCTCGTGTCGGGTCTGCGCGAGACGGGGGCGCACGTTGATGCCGTCACCGTGTATGCGACCGAAACTCCGCAGGGTCTGACCGCAGCAAGCATCGCGCGGAGAGTATTGGCAGGCGAATTCGATATCGTGACGTTTGCGAGCCCGTCTGCCGCGGTGCACTTTGCCAACCTGTTCTCTCCCGCGGAACTCCACGAGCTGCCCGAATGTACAAAAATTGCAGCCATCGGCCCGTCGACAGCCGATGCTGTGCGCGCCCTGGGGCTGTCGATCGATGTGGTCGCGCGCGAGGCGACGGCCGCGAGCCTGGTGCAGTGCATCGATGAGTATTATGGATAACGGAGAGCGATGAACGAGAGATTCCTTCGCGCCTGCAGGCGCCAGCCCGTCGATTGTACTCCGGTCTGGATCATGCGCCAGGCGGGGCGCTACCTCCCAGAGTACCGGAAGGTCCGTGCTGCCTCGGATTTCCTGACGATGTGCAAGACCCCGTCTCTCGCTGCGGAAGTGAGCCTCCAACCGGTTGACATCCTTGGCGTGGATGCCGCGATTATCTTTTCAGATATCCTCGTCATCCCGGAGGCCATGGGAATGGGGTTGGAGATGGTGGAAGGGCAAGGACCCCTCCTGTCGCCTCCGATCAGGAAACCCGGCGATATCAGCTCTTTGCACGCCGTCGATCCGGAAAAGGACCTCCGGTTTCTTCTCGATGCCATCGAAGGGACGAAACGCGGGCTCAACGGCAAGGTTCCTCTGATTGGCTTTACGGGGTCTCCCTGGACACTCGCCTCCTATATGGTGGAGGGGAGGGGAACCCGCGACTTTGCGACGATCAAAGAGATGATGATCGATGAACCGTCGACGTTGACTCTGCTCCTGGAGAAGCTCACGACTGCCGTGCGGCTTTCCCTCGAAGCGCAGATCGGGGCGGGGGCGGATGCGGTCCAGATCTTTGACACGTGGGGCGGGATACTCGACCCCGATCATTACAGGCAATTCTCCCTCGACCCCCTGTTTTCCGTCATCTCGAAGATGCAGCGGGGGAATACCCCTGTCATCGTCTTCTCCAAGGGGGCACACCACGCGCTCAAGGACCTGGCGAGCATCGGCGCAGATGTGGTGGGGCTCGACTGGATGGTCGATATAGGGGAGGTGAGGGGACTGATCGGCGACAAGGTGGCACTGCAGGGAAACCTGGATCCGTCGTTCCTCTATGGCTCCCCTGAAAGCATTCGCGCGTCGGTCCGTTCGATCCTGAAGAAATTCGGCCGGGGTCCCGGACATGTGTTCAACCTTGGTCACGGCATACTTCCCGACACCCCCGTCGATCATGCCCGGGCCCTTGTCCGTGCGGTACACGAAGAAAGCGCTCCCTATCATGTCTGACACGGCGTCATCAGCAGCACCAGGTCCTGTGGGAGTCGTCCTCCTGCAACTCGGCGGTCCGGACTCGCTCGACAGCGTGGAACCCTTCCTGGAGAACCTCTTCTGTGATCCGGACATCATCGACCTTCCGTTCGCGTTCCTCTTCAGAAAGCCGCTCGCGCGACTGATCTCGCGGACGCGGGGAAGAAAAGTGAGAGAAGTGTATCGCAGGATCGGCGGACGGTCCCCGATTCTGAAGCACACGCAACGCCAGGCCGCCGCTCTGGAGGCCGCCCTCCGGCCGCGCATCAACGCACGGGTGGTCGTTGCCATGCGGTATTGGCGGCCCTTTACCGAAGATGCCATCGCGGAGCTGACGGATGCAGGGATCGAGCGCGTGCTGCTCCTTCCGCTCTACCCGCAGTATTCGAAGACCACCACCGGCTCCAGCGTCAACGAATGGAACAGGGTCCTCCGGGAACGGGACCTGCAACGGTTGCATCCCGATGTCGTTGATCAGTATTGCGAGCATCCTTTGTACATCGCTGCGCTGGTCCGGCGCATCGCTATTGCTCTCCGGCGCATCCCGGAGGCGGACCGACGCGGGACGCACCTTGTCTTCAGTGCGCACGGTACACCCGTCTCCCTCGTCCGCAGCGGCGACCCGTATCAAGCCCAGATCACCCGCACCTACGCAGCCGTCGTGAGGGCGGGTCAGTTCGGACTTCACCATCATCTCTGCTTCCAGAGCAAGGTGGGGCCGCAGAAGTGGCTTGAGCCCACGCTGGAGCAGACGATCGACGGTCTCGCGGAGAAGAAGGTATCGCATGTTGTCGTCGTTCCGATTGCCTTTGTTTCGGACCACAGCGAGACACTCTGGGAGATCAATCTGGAAATGAAACAGCACGCGAAACAACGGGGCATCTCCCACTTCGACATGTCTCCGGCCCTCCATACGGAACCGTTGTTCATCGAGGCCCTGGCGGATCTTGTCCTGCGGAAGGTGAACGCGTGATGGCAGGGAAGTCGGTGATTGTGGTCGGCGCTGGAATTTCGGGATTGAGCACGGCGTACTTCCTTGACCGCGCGGGGAGTGACGTCACTCTCCTGGAACTCGAGGCGGTTTCCGGCGGGACGATGCAGACGGTACGAGAGGATGGCTGGCTCGTGGAAACCGGCCCCACGAGCAGCCTCGAAACCACTCCTCTCCTGAGGGAGATGGTGAAGGAGCTCGGGATCGGGGATGAATGGGTTTATGCGGATGCTTCCGCCGACAAGCGGTATATCCTTCGTGGTGGGAAGCTTCATCCGCTTCCGATGACCCCGCTGGCGTTCCTTGTGTCGGGTTTGTGGGGCGGGCGGGCAAAACTCCGTCTCCTGGGTGAACCCATTGTCGGCCGTGCGCCTGCCGAGGAATCGATTGCGCAGTTTGTGACAAGACGACTGGGGAAGGAATTCCTCGACTATGCGATTGACCCCTTCGTGTCCGGCGTCTACGCGGGGGATCCGGCGCGGCTGAGCGTTCGCGCCGCCTTCCCGAAACTCTATGCTCTCGAAGAGAAATATGGCGGTTTGATGAAGGGAATGATCCTCGGAGCGGGAGAGCGGAGGCAAAGGGCTGAGAAAGCGAAGGACAAAGCCAGGATGTTCTCTTTCCGCGGGGGGATGCAGACATTTCCCCGGGCGATTGCCCGGCGGCTCGGCGCAAAGATACGGTATGGCTGCGATGTTGTCGCTGTGGAGCGGGGAGCGGACGGAAGGTTCCGTATCCTGCTCGGACGGGGCGGAGGAGGGATCCCCGCCGAATCAGATGTCGTCGTTCTTGCGGTTCCGGCCTATGCCGCCGAACTGCTGATCCGGCACTTCTCTCCCGCGGCGAGCGATGCGCTCCGCAGGATCTCGTATCCCCCCGTGGCGGAAGTGTTCCTTGGCTATCGGGCGGAAGATATGGGGCGTGCTCTCGACGGATTCGGCTATCTCGTCCCGGCAAAGGAAGGGAGATCGATTCTTGGGACCATCTGGTCGTCGTCGCTGTTTCCCGGACGGGCGCCGGAAGGCCGCGTTGCGTTGACAACCTTCGTGGGCGGTTCGCGACAGCCGCAGATTGCGCGGAAGAACGAGGAGGATCTCATCCGCCTCGTGACGTCCGAACTCCGTGCATTGATGAACGTCAGAGGCGATCCGGTGTATGCCAGGGTGAGCAGGTGGGAGCGGGCGATCCCGCAGTACAATCTCGGCCACCAGGAGCTGATGACGACGGTGGATGGCCTGGAGACGGACATGCCCGGCCTGTTCTTCTGCAGCAATTTTCGCGGGGGTATCGCGGTGGGCGATTGCGTGATGAACGGAGAGAAAACCGCCCGCCGGATCCTGGAGACTCTCCGGTGAACGCGGTGCATATGTCTCACGTCTGAAAGCATTTCCATGAAAAGCACTCTGCCGGTTGTTCCTCCCTTTCCCGTTTCACGTCTGCGGCGGCTGCGCATGACGGAGACGTTCCGCAGTATGGTGCGTGAAACGCGTCTCGGGTCCGACGATTTCATCTTTCCCTTGTTCGTCGTTCCTGGAACGAATGTGAAGAAAGAGATCTCCTCTATGCCGGGGGTGTATCAGATGTCTGTTGACAACATCGTCCGGGAGTGTGCCGAGGTGCGATCCCTCGGCATTCCCGCCGTCCTCTTGTTCGGAATCCCGCCGGCAAAAGATGAGGTGGGATCGGGTGCGTACGATAAGCACGGTGTCGTGCAGTCCGCTCTCCGTGCGGTGAAGAAAGAAGTGCCGGATCTGGCGCTTGTCACCGACGTGTGCTTGTGCGAATACACCTCAAACGGCCACTGCGGCATCGTCCGGGGGAACGAGATCGTGAACGACGAATCGGTGGAACTGCTCGTGCGGGAGGCGACATCGCACGCGGAAGCGGGGGCGGATATGGTTGCCCCTTCGGATATGTTCGATGGCCGCGTTGGGGCGATCAGGCGCGCGCTTGATGCGGGGGGATTCCCCAACCTGCCGATCATGTCGTATGCCGCCAAGTATGCGTCTGGATTCTACGGACCCTTCCGCGAGGCGGCGGAGAGCACGCCGAAGTTCGGGGATCGCCGATCCCACCAAATGGATCCCGCCAACACCGATGAAGCCCTGCGTGAAGTTGCGCAGGATATCGCCGAAGGAGCCGACATCGTTATGGTGAAGCCGGCATTGCCGTACCTGGATGTTCTTTTTCGCGTCAAGGAGACTTTCGGCATGCCCACCGCCGCCTATAACGTCAGCGGTGAATACTCGATGGTCAAAGCCGCCGCATCGATGGGATGGGTGGACGGGGAACGCGTGATGATGGAGATGCTCACGGGCATCAAACGCGCGGGAGCCGACATGATTCTGACGTATTTTGCAAAGGACGCGGCGCGATACCTTGAAAAACACCGGTGAGGCGATGGCGGTGAAGACTTCCACCTCTGATGCTCTGTTTGCAAAGGCGCGCATGCTCATGCCCGGCGGCGTGAATTCACCCGTCCGGGCCTTCCGCGCCGTGGGCCGCGCCCCCCTGTTTATCGCGCGCGCGCAGGGATCGTCTCTGTGGGATGTCGATGGGAATGTTTTCATCGACTACGTCGGCTCATGGGGACCGATGATCGTCGGTCACGCCCATCCCCGCGTTCTGGAAGCTCTCGTGCGCGCGGCCGGCGCGGGAACCAGCTTCGGCGCGCCCACCGAGCTCGAAGTGCGCATGGCGGAAATGATCTGCCGCCTCGTTCCATCGATCGCGATGGTCCGTATGGTGAATTCCGGGACGGAAGCCACGATGAGCGCCGTTCGGCTGGCGCGGGCATACACCGGACGAACAGCCATCATCAAGTTTGAAGGCTGCTACCACGGCCACGCCGACTCCTTTTTGATCAGGGCGGGATCCGGAGCGATGACACTCGGCGTTCCGGACAGCCCCGGCGTTCCTCCTGCGTTGGCGGCAGAGACGCTCATTGCGAAATTCAACGACATCTCCTCGGTCCAGGAGCTCGTGGCCAAGAAGGGGAACACGATTGCCGCCGTTATCGTGGAACCGGTCGCCGGGAACATGGGTTGCGTCCCTCCCGAGAGAGGATTTCTGGAGGATCTGCGCCGGCTGTGTACGCAGGAAAACATCCTTCTCATCTTTGATGAGGTGATGACGGGGTTCCGGCTCGCTCCCGGAGGAGCACAAGAGCTCTACGGCGTCACTCCCGACCTGACGACACTGGGGAAGATTATCGGCGGCGGGCTGCCGGTCGGCGCATACGGCGGAAGAAAAGAGATCATGGAAATGGTTGCTCCGAGCGGACCGATGTACCAGGCCGGGACTCTCTCCGGCAATCCGCTTGCCATGACGGCCGGCATGGAAACGCTCTCTCTCCTAGCGGACGACGCGACGTTTTACCAGCGCCTTGAAAAGAAATCGGAACGGCTTGCGGCGGGGATACAAGAGGTGGTCCATTCCCTCGGACTTCCCCTGAGCTACAACAGGGTGGGGTCGATGGCCACCCTCTTCTTCACGCCGACGCGAGTGATTGATTATACCACTGCCCTGACGGCGGATGCGCGGCGATTCGCCGTCTACTTCAGGGAAATGTTGGACCGGGGGATCTATCTTGCCCCGTCGCAGTTTGAGGCGACGTTCATGTCTGACGCGCATAGCGATGAGGACATCGACCGGACCGTCGGTGCAAGTCGCGAAGCGCTCCGCAAAGCGTTTTCATGACACGTCCCCTTTTTCGTCCCGCCATCCGTGCAGGGCGAAGACGCGGGGCAATGCGACAAGGGAGAAGCTATGTTCACTCTGCAATGTACCTCGTACCAGGAGAGGGGGGAGATACCGGCGGCGTATGCTGAGAAGGGGGTGAAGGGAGGGAAGAATGTCTCACCGGGGTTTACCTGGAACGATCCCCCCATCACGACGCGATCTTTTGCATTTTCCATCGTCGACCCTCATCCGGTCGCGCGGAATTGGGTCCATTGGCTTCTCATTGATATCCCCTTCCGCGAACGTGCCCTTGTCGAGGGGGTCTCACGCGGGCACTCTCTTCCGCCTGGTACGCGGGAGCTTTGTAACTCTTCCAATCAGATTGGGTACAGCGGTCCGTATCCTCCAAAGGGTTCAGGAGTCCATCCGTACGTGGCGACGATCTATGCACTCAACACCGCGGCCATCGCGCTTGCGAAAGAGTGCACGCTGTCGCAGTTCCTTCGCGCGATCGAGGGGAAAGTGATCGCTGAAGCAACCATGACGGGGCATTTTGAACAGAAGGGATGAGCGGTCGGAAGCGGTGATGATCCTTGACAGCCGCGTGGATCACTTCGCTGTTGCGGCTCGATGTTTCCTGCCCGTACCGGGGATTCCGTTCAAGAAGGAGAAGAGAGGGAAAAGTCGGGGAGAGTTCGGCTGCAATCGCAAACCCTACACCCCTCCGCCAATCACTGTGGCAGAAACGTCGGCCATTCGCCTGTCTCGATGCTCTGCGGGTCCTCAAGAAGTACCCATGAGTCGTCCGGACCGGTGCCGGCAGCCCGGAAGAAATCGTCCGTATCCCGGTGCCGCGAGTTTATCCGCACTTTCACGTTGGCGGAGGAAAGAAAGAGGGGGATGTCGTTCCTGGAATCGCTTGCGACAAGGACCGGCACCTTTGCCGTGAACCTGCGGAGTGCGGGGATCTTTCCATCGCGGACAGGGATCGGCTCGACGGCATCCGTGCTCAGGATATTGTCGTGGGTCTTCAACTCGAGCCCGACGACGTGATCCTCCGGAACCCCGAGGCGGCGGAAGACGGGCTCCACGCTCCACTTATTGCTTCCGGAGAGGGCCCAAATATCGAATCCTCTCCGCTGCAATTCGAGGAGGAGATCGACGGACTCACGGAGGTAGCGGATTCCTTTGGGAAGGGTGGTGGTGCCAAGCGTCCTTTCCCCGAGCGGCGAGAACGCCTCCGCAAGGAATGTCTCCTCCGCTATCGCGCGCACTTCGGCGAGGGAGTACCCCGCAAGAAGGCGGACGATGTCGGCGCATGCTTTGGCCACCGCCCCCGCTGCGATCTGATCGGCGTACCAGGATAGAAGAATGTCGGCGAATGCAACCGCGTCGGCCGAGGAACGACGTGCAGACGGCGTAAGCAGGCGCAACCGATGGTACATGCTGTCAAGGTCGTCCCGTCGCGGATGGTCGGGCCACACCGCGGCGGGAGAACGCTTGAAGAGGAAATGTTCGATCTGGTGGTGGAACATCGCCTCCCCGATGTCTCCCCGTATGATCGTCCCGTCGCAGTCGAAGACGGCGAGGGGAGCGTCGGGAAGGGGTGGTGTTGCCTGGGTCTGAAGAAAAGCGGTGATGCCCGGGTGGGTGAGGATCGACATGTGCCCCGTGATATGCTCTTTGTTTTCAAGAAGATACGAAGGATGGCGTGGAAGAGCAAGCGTTGCAACTCAGCCGTAAAAAAGGTATATTGCATGATGATCGTCACCGCACCCGGCAAGTCCGCCCCGCACTCCTTGGGACGGATTTTGTGTTCTTAACGAAGCCGCATGGATAACATCCGCAATTTCTGCATCATCGCCCACATCGATCATGGGAAGTCGACTATCGCCGACCGGCTGCTCGAACGGACCGGTACCATCACGCCGCGGGAAATGAAATTCAACCAGGTCCTTGACGACATGGACCTGGAGCAGGAGCGTGGCATCACGATCAAGCTCCACGCCATTCAGATGCACTACCAGCACACGGACGGCGNNGGGGCCATCCTTGTTGTGGACGCCTCACAGGGGGTCGAAGCGCAGACCATCAGCAACCTGTACCTCGCCATCGATGCGGGCCTGGAGATCATCCCGGTGATCAACAAGATCGACCTTCCGAGTGCGATGATCGACACGGTCAGGCTGCAGATCAGGGATCTGATCGGGTGCAGGGATGATGAAATCATCCTCGCGAGTGCAAAGGCAAACATCGGCATCGATGCCATTCTCGACGCCGTCGTCCACCGCGTCTCCCCGCCGCTGGGCGATGCCTCATCCCCGCTGAGAGCATTGATTTTCGATTCGGTGTTCGATGTCTTCCGCGGATCGGTGGTGTATATCCGTGTGGTGGATGGCACCCTCCGCGAAGGGGAAAAGGTGATGTTCTTGAACACCGGGAATGTCTTTGAGGCGGAAGAAGTGGGCGTGCTGGAGATGAAGCGCATGCGGACCGGCGAATTGGCGGCCGGGAATGTCGGCTATCTGATCGCCGGGGTCAAGGATGTCCGCGATACCAAGGTGGGCGACACGGTGACCCATGCCGAACGGCCGGCGGAGGCGCCCCTCCCGGGCTACAAGGACGTCAAACCGATGGTCTTCAGCGGCGTGTACCCGACGAATGCAGAAGACTTCGAGGATCTGCGGAGCTCGATCGGGAAACTCCAACTCAACGATTCATCGTTGATCTACGAGCCCGAGACCTCGACAGCTCTCGGCTTCGGGTTTCGCTGCGGATTCCTCGGTCTGCTGCACATGGAGATCGTTCAGGAGCGTCTTGAACGGGAATACAACCAGAATATCATCAACACCGTTCCGAACGTCGAATACCGGGTCACCCGGACGAATGGCGAGGTTGTCCTTGTGGACAACCCCTCGTTCATGCCGGCCCTCGGCGAGATCGAACGGGTGGAAGAACCGTTCGTCAAGGCGCAGATCATCGTTCCGACGGAGTACGTCGGGAACATCATGAAATTATGCATGGATCGGCGGGGCGTCTACAAGAACACGACGTATCTCGACCCGACGCGCGCGGATATCGCCTACGAGATGCCCCTTTCCGAGATCATCTTCGATTTCTACGACAAGTTGAAGTCGACGAGCCGGGGCTATGCTTCTTTTGACTACGAGTTTCTCGAGTTTCGCGAATCCGATCTGGTGAAGCTCGACATCCTTCTCAATGGAGAATCGGTCGATGCCTTTTCGTGCATCGTCCACAAGGAGAAGGCGCACGAATGGGGGAAGAAGCTGTGCGTCAAATTGCGAAAGCTCATCCCGCGGCAGATGTTCGAGGTGGCCATACAGGCCGCCATCGGCAGCAAAGTGGTCGCGCGGGAAACGATCTCCGCGATGCGGAAGAACGTTCTTGCGAAATGCTACGGCGGCGATATCACCCGGAAGAGGAAGCTCCTCGAGAAACAAAAAGAGGGGAAAAAGCGTATGAAACAGGTGGGACGCGTCGAAATTCCGCAGGAAGCGTTCCTTGCGGTTCTCTCAATGGATGATGAATGAAGGATCGATCAGAGAAAGGATACCAGCATGGCCAACGCAAAGCAGGAAGTGAAGGGAAAAGAGAAGGTGCAGGGAAAGGGAGCGGCGGTGAAGGATTTCTTCAAGGACCTTCTCTTTGTCCTCGTTGCGTTCTTCTTCTTGAACAGCTTTGTCCTTGCCTCATTCGAAGTGCCGACCGGCTCGATGGAGAACGAAATCATGACGGGGGATTTTCTTTTTGTCAATAAGTTCCTCTACGGCGGCACCACGCCGCGGGTGATCCCGTTCACCAACATCCGGCTTCCCTGGTTTCGTGTCCCCGCTATCCGCGGCGTGGAACGCGGCGACGTGATCGTCTTCGAATTTCCCGGACAACGGGATGAGCTCAGGTCCCCGGAGTTCATGTTCTACCTGAAGCGTGCCGTGGCCGTTGCGGGCGACACCGTCCGGGTGGTGAACCGCCTTCTCACGGTGAACGGCCGGCCGGCCCCGATCCCCCGCAACATGAAGTTCAATAACTACTACGTCAAACCCTCGGGGTACCCTGACCCGAAGATCTTTCCCAAGGGAGCTCCGTACAATGAGGACAACTGGGGACCTGTCGCCGTTCCCAGGAAGGGGGACGTCGTGGATCTCAACGCGTCGACGTATGACCGTTGGAGTACGTTCATCGGGCGGGAGGGGCACATGATCCGGCGGGAGGGGAACGGCACGATTGCCATCGATGGGAAGGTATCCTCCACCTATACGGTGGAACACAACTATGTCTTCGGCATGGGCGACAACCGCGACAACAGTCTTGACGGCCGCTTTTGGGGGTTTATCCCGGAAGAGAATATCGTCGGCACACCCATGATCGTCTATTGGTCGTGGGACCCCGATGCTCCCTTTTCGAGCATCGTCAGCAAGCTTGCATCAGTTCGGCTGGGCAGGGTGGGAACGATTATCAAATAGGGAATGACACGGGTGCGGATGAAGAGAGGAGAAACGGAAGGAGGCGCGCATCCCCCCATCCCGGGAACCGCACACGACGGCGGTCTCCTTGTCGCAGGGTGGCATCGGGTGAAGGAGGGATTGAAGATCCTCCTGGTCACTCTGGTCCTTGCGCTGAGCGTCAAGGTGTTTGCCCTCGATGCCGTTCGTATCCCGTCTCCCTCGATGGAGGAAACATTGCTGCCGGGGGATTTCCTCCTCGTGAACAAGATCCTCTATGGACCGTCGACCCCCCGCGTCTTTCCCTTCACACACGCAAGCATTCCCTGGTTCCGACTTCCTGCGTTCGCGTCGCCGCACCCCGGCGATGTTGTGGTCTTTCGCTTTCCCGGAGAAATGCCGAACGGGGAGGGGCAGGGGGGGACGCTGTTCGTGAAGCGCGTCGTGGGTCTTCCGGGGCAGTCCGTGGGAGTGCGGGAAGGCGCCGTCATTGTCGATGGGACGGTGCTGCGCGCGTTTCCATCGCCGCCAGCAGGGCGGCCGACGCCCGATTATGGCCCCGTCGTCGTCCCCCCAGGGCACTATTTCGTCCTTGGCGACAACCTTGCCGACAGCTACGACAGTCGGGCATGGGGATTCCTTCCCGCCGACCATCTCGTGGGAAAGGCGTTTCTGATCTACTGGTCCGCGGCGCGAAACGGAATCCAATGGCGCCGGATCGGGACAATTATTCGATAAGAGTTCCTGGACTTCTCTTTCTCGACACCGCGGGGACCGCACAGACGCATGTCGTCGCTCTACCTCCATATACCCTTCTGTGAACGAAAGTGTCTCTACTGCGACTTCTACTCCATCGAATCGCGCGCGCCGATGGAGGGATTCCTCGATGCCCTGGAGCGGGAGATAAGGGCCTATAAGGCGTACGGTGCCTTGGAGCCGGTGTCAACGCTCTTCCTCGGCGGTGGAACTCCTTCGCTTCTCTCCCCGCCGCAGCTTGAACGCATTATGGGTTCTCTGCGGGAGCATTTCACGATAGCGGCGGACGCTGAGGTGACCCTCGAAACAAACCCGGGTACGGTGTCCGGCCGAACGATTGCCGCATTTCGCTCGCTGGGGGTGAATCGGCTCAGCATCGGCATCCAGTCGTTTCGTGCGGAGGAGCTGAGATTTCTCGACCGAATTCACGATGCTCATCAGGCGGAAGCGTGCGTGCGCATGGCGCGGGCCGAAGGATTCGCGAACGTGAGCGTTGACCTCATCTATGCGCTACCGGGGCAGACTGCCTTGCAGTGGGAGGAGACGCTCTCCCGCGCTCTCTCGCTGGAACCGGACCACGTCTCTGCATACAGTCTGATTGTCGAACAGGGGACGCCCCTTGCCCGCCTTGTGGCGGAAGGAACCGTGGTCCCGGCTGCCGCGGAGCAGGAGGCAATCCTGTATGAAGGAACGATGGCCGTGATGAAGAAAAACGGGTTCGAACACTACGAAGTTTCCAGTTACGCCAGGCCGGGATTCACGTGCCGGCACAACATCGCGTACTGGACACACGAGAACTACCTCGGCTTTGGACCTTCCGCTCATTCATTCTGGATGGAGAAGAACTCGCAAAGTGCGGTGCGGTGGGCAAACGTGGCGAATATCGCAAGCTACGGTGGATTCCTTGGTGAGGGCAAGCTTCCCGTCACGATGAGGGAGGACATCGGCAGAGCGCAGATGATGAACGAGCGACTGTTTCTCGGTCTTCGGAGCGGCGGGATTGATCTGCACCGTTGGAAGAATGATTTCGGCGCGGAGTTTCCGGCTGCACAGCGGAATCTTGCGGCCGATCTCGAGGGAGAAGGACGGTTGATCCTCGGCGGTGACTCCATCCGCCTGACCGATCACGGATACATGATGGCCGACGAGATTGCCGCCCGCCTGATGATTTGACGTTCGTCGGGTTATTCGGTACATTTTGAAGATATCACTGAACTTCCCCCCTTTTCAGAGGTCGGAATGAGCCACCGCACGTTGAACAGGATCGTCGCAGGTGTTGTGTTCCTTGCTACCATGGTAGTCTATTTCCTCACGCTCTCGACGACCGTCGTCTTTTGGGATGTCGGCGAATTCATCGCCGCCGCAAAATTGATGCAGGTGCCTCATCCTCCCGGATCCCCCCTGTTCCTGTTTGGCGCACGGATCGCCATGATGATCCCGTTCGCGGCGGACCAGGCAGTGCGTGCTCATGCCCTTTCGTCGGTGCTGAGCGGCCTCTGCATCATGTTCCTGTACCTCGTGATCGTTCGTTTGATCGTGATCTTCCGGGGCATCCCTGCGCATCTCTTCGATTTCATCGCCGTCTATGGTTCGGCGGCTGTGGGGGCGCTGTCCCTCGCTTTTGGGACCACTTACTGGGACAATTCCATCGAGGCGGAAGTCTACGGCGCAAGCATGTTCTTCCTCGCCGTGGTGGTCTGGCTTGCCCTCCGGTGGCGTGAGAAGGCGGAGGAGGAAGGGAACGAGAAGTACATCCTCCTGATCGCATACATGATCGGCCTGTCGCTTGGCGTCCATTTGCTGTCGCTGCTGGTGATCTTCCCGGTCCTTATGATCATCTTCTTCAAGAAGTACGATGTCACGTTCAGCAATTTTGCGGCCTTCACCGTCGTGGCACTCCTTGCCTTTGGGGTCGTCTACCCAGGGATTGTGAAGGAACTTCCGGGGATGATGGACGGAGATTGGGCCGGGCAGAAGAGCGAAATCATCGCCTGGATCCCGTGGATCATCATCGGCCTCGTCTGCTACGGTGTGTTCGTTTCATACCAGAAACGGCAGAAGATGCTCAACCTCGCCTTGTTGTCCATCGTGCTTATCTTTCTGGGATACACGACATATACATCGGTGATCATCCGCTCCAACGCGAATCCGCCGATGAACGAAAATGATCCGAGCAATCTTGCCCGGCTGACATCGTATCTTGGGCGCGAGCAATACGGCAACTCGCCCCTCTTTCTTCCCCGGCGCTACAGCCAGGAACCTCACCAGCAGGGAATCTACACCAACTACTCCAGCGAAATGGATTACCTCGTCCGGTACCAGTTGAACCACATGTTCTTCCGGTACCTCTTCTGGAACTATATCGGGGCGGCAGGGGATGAGCAGGATGCAGGCGTGTCCTGGAAGGACACGTGGGGGATCCCGTTCTTGATCGGGCTGCTGGGCATGTATCACCATTTCAAGAAGGATTGGAAGATGGCGCTTGTCTTTCTGACGGCGTTTATCATCCTGGGCCCGGTCCTTGCACTGTATCAAAACCAGCAGGAACCTCAGCCGAGGGAGCGCGACTATTTCTACGTGGGGGCGTACTTTGTCCTCTCAATGTGGATCTCCATGGGGATCCTGGCCCTCATCGATTACGCGCGCAAGTTTCAGTCCGGCGAGAAGACGCAGCTTCTCCTCGCCGGCGGCATCGTGGGATTTTTCGTCCTTGCCGTTCCTGCCAATCTTGTCCGGATCAACTACCATGAACACGACCGCTCGGGCAATTACGTGGCATGGGACTATTCGTACAATATGCTCCAGTCGTGTGAAAAAGATGCCATCCTCTTCACCAACGGGGATAACGATACATTCCCTCTCTGGTACCTGCAGGATGTTGAGGGAGTGCGCCGCGATGTCCGGCTTGTCAACCTGAGTCTCGTGAATACCTCCTGGTACATCCATCAGATGAAGAATACGCCGTACTATAAGGAGGCGATCGCCGTTCCCATCTCCATTGCCGATTCACGGATCGATAACATCGGCCCGCAACTCTGGGAACCGCGAAAGATGCAACTCCCCGTCCCCCGGGAAGTGCTGGAACACTATGGCGTAACGGATACGACGGTCCTGCGCAAGGGGGCGATCGAATGGACGATGAGGAACACGTTGCAGTTCGGACAGACCAAGGCGATCCGTGCCCAGGATATCCTGGTGCTGGACATCATCCGCACAAACCAATGGAAGCGCCCGATCTTCTTTGCCTCGACATGCTCTCCGGACAGCAAGATCGGCCTGGATGACTATCTGTGGATGGACGGACTGGCCATGAAGCTCGAACCGAAGAGATACTCGAGGGACGAGATGGGGATTAACGTGGACGCCCTGGAGAAGAACCTGTTCGATGAACCGGCGGGGTTCTCGACGACACCGCAGTATGGATTCAAATTCCGCCGGGTGAACGATCCTGCCGTCTACTTTGATGAAAACGTCACCCGGTTGATGCTGAACCTGCGGGGCGCATTCATTCGCCTTGCAATGTACCATGTGAATGTCGATTCCAATAATGTCAAAGCGATGGCGGCGCTCGATAGGATGGAAACCATCATCCCCCGGAGCAAGATCCCGCTGGGGATGGACCTCGAATCGGACCTGGCCAACTTCTACTACAGAATCGGCCGGATGGACAAGTTCGACACCCTCTCGACGGAGGTGGAGGCATCTGCGCGAACGCTTCTTGCGGAGGGTCAGGAGAATCTGAGCGGGTACTACAGCCCGTATCGCGTGCTCATGGATGTCTACGAGCTCCGGAAGGACTACAAGAGCGAGCTGGATCTTCTGAAGACGCTTCAGGAACGCCACTACCCGAATGATCCGGGGTTGAAGCAGCGTATCGAAGCGTTGCAGCAAAAGGTTCAGGAGGGAGCAGGAGGATCTGCACCCACACCCCCATTGGCGAAGTGAGTGCTCCCATGCGGGTGCTCGTGAGCGGCATTGACGGGTTCGTTGGCAGCCATGCGGCTGAGTTCTTGCTGGGAATCCCGGGGGTCGAAATCCACGGGATTGCCCTCCCCGGGGGAACGGGGAAGAACATCAAGAGCGTGATCTCGCACCTGCACCTTCACGAAGTGGATATGGTGGATGCCGGCGCTGTCGAACGGACCATCCGCGACGTCTTGCCTGAAAAGATTCTGCACCTCGCGGGACAGGCGTTTGTTCCCACCTCGCTGGCCGATCCTGCCGGGACGTTCCGGACGAATATCATGGGGGGCGTGAATCTCCTCGAAGCGGTCCGGAAGATGCAAGAGAAGTCGGGAACAAAGCCGACGGTCCTTCTGATAAGCACAGGAGAGGTCTATGGGCACGGCGCATCACAGCCCGTCACAGAGGAAGCGCCGCTCCTCCCATGCAACCCGTACGCGGCGAGCAAGGTGAGCATCGACCTGATAGGACAGGAGTATCGTAGGACGTTCGGGGTTGATGTCCTTGTCGCACGCCCTTTTAACCACGCCGGTCCCCGGCAGAGTCCCGTGTTCGTCATCGCCGACTTCGGGCGCCAGTTTGCCATGATGAAGAGAGGAAAGGCCGACAGGGTCATGAAAGTCGGAAACCTCGAAGCGCGCCGGGATTTCACGGACGTCCGCGATGTTGTCCGGGCCTATTGGGCTCTCCTCACGCATCCCTGCAGCCACGCCGTGTTCAATGTGAGCTCCGGACATATCCTCACCATCAGGGACCTGATCACGTTGTACGAAGAGATCACCGGCATCCATGTCACCGTTGCCGTCGAACCGACCCGCTCGAGGTCCGGCGACGGACTCTACGTGGCCGGAAGCAACGCGCGGCTCGTTGCGTCGACGGGTTGGTCTCCGCAGATCCCGATTCGGAGAACGCTTGGCGACGTGTTTGATTCCTGGGTAGAAGAAATCGCCGCGGAGTAATGAATATTCTCATCGTCAACTGGCAGGATCGCACAAACCCCCTGGCCGGCGGGGCGGAGGTCCATCTGCATGAGATCTTCTCCCGCATCGTGCGACGCGGCCACCACGTGACCCTCTGTTGTTGCACATACCCCGGATCTGCCCCGCAAGAATTCGTCGATGGTATTGAAGTGATCCGGCGCGGATCAAGGAGCTTCTTCAATTTTCGGTTCCCCCTGACGTACGCCTCCCTACTGAAGCGACGGGACTTTGATGTCGTCATCGAGGACCTGAACAAGATTCCCTTCTTCACGCCGTTGTTCATTCGGCGGCCCCTTGTCGGGATCGCCCACCATCTCTTCGGCCGGAGCATTTTTCTCGAAACCGGATACCTCGCGGCATCCTACGTCTACTGGGCGGAACGGGCAGCGCTCTCCCTGTATCGGCGGCGCATGCCGTTCATGGTGGTTTCCCCAAGCACTCAGGCGGAATTCGAGAGATTGGGTTTTGCCCCCGGGCGGCTTGCGGTGATCCACAATTGTGTTGACCATGCAAGGTATAATCCGGGCATGGGGGCAAAAAGTCCCTTTCCGTTGGTTGTTTCCAGCGGCCGCCTCAAGAAATACAAGTGCATCGATCACCTCCTGCGCGCAGTTCCTTCGGTCTTGAGCAGATTCCCGAATATGCGGGTGGTGATTGCGGGAGACGGCGACGACCTTCCCCGCCTGAAGGAATGCGCGCGGAAGCTCGGTCTCACAGAGGTGGTGGAATTCAGCGGCTTTCTTCCCGAAGAGAAAATGATCGACCTGCTTCGCCGTGCGTGGTTCACGGTCGCCCCATCGTCCAAGGAAGGGTGGGGATTGACGGTGGTCGAGGCCAATGCCTGCGGGACTCCCGCAATTGCAAGTGCCGTGCCGGGGTTGCGCGATGCAGTCAGGGAGAGCGAAACGGGCCTGCTCTACCCCTTCGGCGATGTGGCGGCCCTTGGGGCGCGCATGGCGCTCCTGTTGGAGAATGACGAACTCCGGCTGCGGCTTTCGCGCAATGCGATGGCGTGGGCACAATCGTTTCGGTGGGATGAGGCTGCGGAGAAGACGATAGCGTTTCTTGAAACGTGGAGTGGGGGGAAGGAACGGGGCCCGAACTCCCGAACACGATGACGTCAGGATTCAATTCCTGAACTCCCATGAGACGCCGAACCGGAGCGCTCGCTCTCCGCCGGGGTAGTAGGGGGTGCCGTAGTACTGGATACCGGCGATGTTTTCCCACATCACGTGGATGTAGGCATCTCCGAGGTGGGCGATGAGGAAAAGATCGGCGCTCCCGTTCGTGGAGACGGGGGTTCCCCCGTTCGGCACGTATCCGATGACCTCGGGGTTGAAGAGCATTCCCGCGTGAGAGAACGCGAACCTTCCTTTGACTCCGGCCTTGAGTTCCAATTTCTCGTGCAGCAGGGTGTGCCAGAAGTAAAGGCCGCCGCTGCCGGAGAGCTTTGGATAATCGTCGATGTGCACCCCGTGCGAGGTCTCGAGGAGATACATTGCCGTTCCCTCGACGGCGAGGTACCAGAATCGCACCGAGATGCTCGCGCGCGCGCTGTTGATCGTAAGAGCGGAACCGTTGCTGATGACGATCGGGGGGAAAGGAGATGCCGTTTCCGGTCCCCTGGCGAAGAGAATGGGATCATTGATGGTCCGGTGCTCGTACCCGAATCGAATCGATCCTGCGCCGGCGAACTGCAGCGTGGCGCCGAGCTCGGTGACAAAGTGCTTCTCTGCGATGATATTCCCCGTGCGGGTGACCGTGGAGTCGTTCCAGAAGAGCTCCTGTTCGTTGGGCTGACGGCGCGAAGAGGAGAATCCCCCGTAGAGCCCGAAGGAGGGAGAGAGTGTGAACGTGACGTCGGCTCCTGCGCCGGGGGATCCTGTTCCGCGCTCGATCTCGTGACGGGCGAAGCCCGCAACGCTGAAGAACGGCGACAGGGTGAGCTCTTCCTTTCCCCAGAGCGCACCGACCACGGTCCGTTGTTGACCGATGTTCGGACTCGCTTCCACCTTGCGAATCTCGATGCTGGCCCCCCCCTCGAACCGCTGGATCTCCGATGCGATATCCTGCGTCAAGGTTGCCCCCATCCAGGACGCCAGGTGATCGGAATGGACGAAGATGCCGTTTGACGGAATCCGGTTCTCCTCGTCCCGGTACTCACGCAGTACATGGGAGTGATACAATGTCAGGTTGGTGACGTCGGTGCTGTCCCCCATGAACGTTCCTACCAACGAAAGATCCAGATCATGGCGAGTAATCTTCTCGTAGGAATCGGCATTCACCACGATTGCCTGCAGTGCGTCGAAGGCAGCCGTGGTCCCCACCGACGCGGTGCTGATGCCGCCGTTCAACCCGGCTTGCATCGACACATAATAGTAGGAGAAGATGACGTTGAAATCGCGGGAAACGTTGTACCGCAGCTTCGACCGCCCCATCCAGGACTCGTCGTCGCTATTGGGGAAACGGCCGTCGGTTCCCTGATGTTGGAACCCGAAGGTGAGGTTGATCCTGCGCGACGTGTTCTGGCTGAACGTCCCATCGACATAGGCGTAGCCGTCCGCCCCTTCGGAGTAGTCAAGTTTCGTGAAGGGCTTGTTGCTGTTGTAGTTCTTTGTGACGAGGTTCACCACGCCCCCTGTGCTGTTCGACCCATAGAGGAATGCCCGTGGACCCGTGACGACCTCGATGCGGTCGGCGTACTCGGTGGTAAACAGGTAGAGATTGAACACGCCCGAAATCGGATCATTCATCGGGCGCCCGTTCATCGTGACAGCGATGGAACGCCAGTCGACGCCGTTGAAGGATAGCTGGCTGTACTGTCCCTCGCTGGACTGCTCGCGGACGAACGCGCCGGGGAATGTCTGGAGGATGTTGCCGAGGTAGCGGTAGTCGACCCAGTGAAGATCGTTGCGCGTGCGGAATGAACCGGGGTCGAGGTTTCTCTCCAATGTTCCCACGAGTTCCGGCGTGCTCATGCGTCCTGCAGTATCCGGGACGGCGCTGGAGTCCGGCGGCGTGCTCCCTCCGTGCTGGAGATCTCCCCGTGCGCTGGAGTCCGCGGGGAGAGGAAGCTGGGTTTGGGCCCGGCAGGGGAGAATTGCGAGCGCTGTTATCAGAGACGGGAGCAGCAAGAGGCGGGGGACGATCCCTGATCGCCTGAAAGCAATCCACAGCTTTCCCGTGAGCGCTATGTCAGGCCGTTGGCGTGCGGGCATCGAGAACAGGTTGGAAGTGGGGCGGAGTGATGAACGTCCTGTAACCCTGCCGATCGAAATGCCGGCCTGCTGCTGCCGCTTCTTCGACAGTGGAGAACAACCCGAACACGGCGGCGCCGCTCCCCGACATGAGCGCAAAGAGAGCGCCCTCATGCATCATGTGTTCCTTCACTGCACGAATGGCGGCGTGGGCCGCGAACACCGGGTCCTCGAAGTCGTTCATTAACTCCTCCCGGAGGAGACGCGGATCCTGCATTCCTGCTGTCAGAAGTTCACGCATGTCAAGCGCCGGCCGGGGGCGTGGGGTGATTCGGGAGTACGCCCAGGATGTCGAAACGTGGATATTGGGATGACAAACGAGAATGGCATAGGGGACATCGAGGACGAAATAGGTGAGTTCTGCTCCCCGCCCTTCCGCCACCGCGGAACCGTTGCCGAGGAAATATGGGACGTCTGACCCGAGCTGAAGCGCGAGAGACTGAAGCAATGCCTCATCAACGGGGGTTCCCCAGAGCAGCGGGAGTTCCGCCAGGACGGCAGCCGCATCTGTGCTTCCTCCGCCGAGCCCTCCTCCCATCGGGATTTTCTTTCGCAACGTGCAACACATTCCGCCTCCGTAGCCGGTGGCTCGGCGCAAGGCGGAAGCGGCTTTGGAGCAGAGATTCGATTCGCCTCCCGGGAGCGCGGGATCATCGGACTCGACCTCGATCTCCCCGCCCCGCCGGAGCACGATTTCATCATAGAGGGCGATCCGGTGAAAGACGGTCAGGAGGTTGTGGTAGCCATCCTCCCGGCGTTCGATAATCCGGAGCCCGAGGTTGATCTTTGCATAGGCCCGGACGGTTCGTGAATCGGACTGTCCTTCCATATTTTCTCAATATACGCTGCAGATTGCGGGAAAGCAAAGAGAACGGCTTTGATTGTCACCCGGGGTTTTCGTACTTTTCACAATTGAATTCGTTTCCCCGCCCGTGGGTTGCCCGCAAGAGCGTCGCAGACGCAGGGGGGCGATCCGCGTGTGTCGAATTGCAACAGAATGGACGAGAAGACTCTGCATGAACGTTTCCATCCGCGACATTGCCATCGGGGGTCATCACCCGCTCGTTCTCTTTGCCGGTCCTTGCGTTGTCGAGTCGCGGGAGTTGGTGATGAAGACGGCGGAACAAGTGAAATTTATTGCATCCCGCCGCGGAATCCCCGTCGTCTTCAAATCGTCGTATAAGAAGGCGAACCGCACGAGCGGCAGATCGTTTACCGGGATCGGCATGCAGGAAGCGCTGACGATCCTTGACGAAGTGAAAACGGCGTTCGACCTCCCCATCCTCACGGACATCCATGCCGAAGACGAAGCGACCGCGGCTGCCCAGGTCGCGGATGTTCTCCAGATTCCTGCGTTCCTCTGCCGGCAGACCGAATTGCTTCAGGCCGCCGGCCGCACCGGCCGCGTGGTGAACATCAAGAAGGGGCAGTTCCTGGCACCCGGGGACATGGCGGATGCGGCGGCCAAAGTGGCGGAGACGGGGAACACGAGTATCCTTCTGACCGAACGGGGAACGACCTTTGGCTATCACAACCTCATTGTGGATATGCGCTCGTTGCAGATCATGCGCAATGCCGGCTATCCCGTTGTCTTTGATGCCACGCACTCCGTCCAGCTTCCCGGCGGAGACACGGAAGCGCGCCAAACCGGCGGGCAGCCGGAGTTCATACTCCCGCTGGCACGTGCAGCGGTGGCGGCCGGATGCGATGGATTGTTCGTGGAGGTTCACCCGGATCCCCCCCGTGCGCTCAGCGATGCGGCAAGCCAGTTGCGGCTCGACTTGCTCGATACGCTCCTCGCGCAGGTCGCCGCTCTCGATCACATCGTCCGGAGATTGTAATGCCTCTCTCCCGGGAATCACTGGCCGCAAAGGCAAAGCGAATCACGATGGTGATGCTCGATGTTGATGGCGTCCTGACGGACGGAGGTCTTTACTACAACGCCGCGGGACATGAGATGAAGCGCTTCCATGCACACGATGGTTATGGGATCGTCCGGGGAAGGGAAGCGGGACTGAGATTCGCGATCATCAGCGGGCGGAACACGCCCATCGTGGAAGCGCGTGCGCGGATGCTTCAGATCGAAGAAGTGGTGCAGGGAACGGACGACAAGGTCGCTGCCTTTCGGGCGCTCCAGCTTCGGTGGGTCGTCAGTGAAGCGGAATGTGCGTACATGGGGGATGATCTCTTCGATATCCCCCTCCTGAAACTGGTCGGTCTGTCGGCCGCTCCGCGAAACGCCCTTCCGGCAGTCAAACATGCAGTGCAGTATGTCACAAGATTGCCGGGAGGAGAGGGAGCGGTCCGCGAGTTCGTTGACCTCATCCTTTCCCTCCGGACTTCACGCAACAGGGGACGGAAAGAACGCACATGAAAGATGATGACAGGGTTATCGCCAGGGGGAGGGAGGTTGTCCGGATAGAACGGCAGGCGGTGGCTGATCTGGAAGAGCGCATGGGAGAAGATTTTGCCCGGGCGGTCGATCTTATCCTCGCCTGCAAGGGACGTGTCATCATCACAGGCGTGGGGAAATCGGGCATCATTGCCCGTAAGATCGTCGCAACGATGAACTCCACCGGTACACCCTCCGTTTTCCTCCATCCCTCCGATGCCATCCACGGTGACCTGGGGATCGTCCGCAATGACGACGTTGTCATCTGCATCTCCAAGAGCGGGTCCACCAGCGAGATCACGACGCTGCTTCCGATGTTCAAGCGTCTCGGCGTTCCCATTATTTCGCTCGTGGGGAACATGTCGTCTCCCATGGCGCGGGAGTCGACCGTGACCCTCGATGCGTCGGTGCGGGAGGAAGCATGCCCTCATCACCTCGCGCCGACATCATCGACGACCGCGGCGCTGGTGCTTGGCGATGCCCTTGCCATTGCGCTCCTCGACCGCAGGGACTTCACTCCGGAAGATTTTGCGATGTTCCATCCGGGCGGAGTTCTCGGCAAGCGGCTCCTTCTGAAGGTCGATGAGCTGATGAGCGCCGGAGCGGCGATCCCGAGCGTGCAGCGGAACGTCCCGTTGCGTGATGCCATCATGGAGATGACGACAAAGCGGCTCGGATGTACTTGTGTCGTCGATGGCAACGGAGTTCTCGAAGGCGTTATCACGGACGGCGACCTTCGCCGCCTGCTGCAAAAGGTCGCTGATATCTCCCGGGTGACGGCGTCCGATGCAATGACGAAAAACCCGAAGACCGTCAAAAAGGGAACGCTTGCCGTTCTGGTCCTCAGCGAAATGGAATCATACAATATCACGCAGATGATCGTCGTCGATGAGGGACGACACCCGGCCGGTGTGATCCACCTTCACGAACTGGTCAAGACGGGTCTCGGGGGAGACGAGACGACATGACGAGGGCGGCATTGTTCATCCTGGGGGGGTTGCTGCTGACGGGGTGTGAGGAGCATCTGAAGCCGTCGGTGGTCCCGCTTCCCAGCAACGATCTCCCTTCGCAGGAGAGTTGGCAGAGCACCGTCACGTTTTCCGACTCTGCCCGGGTGAAGGCGGTGCTCTGGGCGGGACACATCGCCTCCTTCCAACAGCAGCGTTTCACGGTGCTGGAGGAAAGCGTGCATGTGGACTTTTACGGGGAAGCCGGCGAGCACACGTCGATGTTGACGGCCCGGCGGGGGAAGGTGGACGATGCGACGGAAGACTTCAATGCCTACGACAACGTCGTCGTGGTCTCCGACAGCGGGACGACCCTGCGGACCGATCGCCTCTTCTGGAACAGCGCGGAACGAAAAATCCACACGGATGACTTTGTCGATATTGTCTCTCCGACCGAGCATATTATGGGGCATGGCATGGTGAGCGATCAGGGGTTGAAGAACTACAAGATATTCGTGGTGACCGGTTCCTCCATCCAGCACAAATAGGAAACGACCTGTGCAGTACCGCACCTGGCCTGCCTTCCTCACTGCCTGCCTGCTTGTGGTTGGAGAAGCGAAGTCATCCGGGCAGACAGAGAAGCCGATCGTCCTCCAGCATGCCGACAGTCTTCTTGGTCTCGTGATCGACGGGGAGGAAGCCCGGGAGCTGGTGGGACATGTGGTGCTCAGCCAGGAGAACGTGTTGATCACCTGCGACCAGGCTGTCGAATTCCGCCGGCAGGGGCGGTGGGATCTTGCGGGGAATGTCGTCATCCGCGACGATACGCTGACACTGCGCGCGCCGCGTGGGTCGTACCACAGGAGCGAACGGCGTGCTGAGGCGTTCGAGGATGTCCGCCTTGATGACAGGGCGACCACGCTCACAGCTGTGTACGGGGAGTATTTTGTGGAGGAACGAAGGGCGTTCTTTCACACGAATGTCATCGTTCGCGACAGCGGATCGGTGGTGCTGTCCGATTCGCTCACGTATTTCCGGGAGACGCGCCGCTCGATCAGTCTGGGGCATGTCAGAGCTGTGAGCAGCGCCGACCGTGTGACGATCTACGGCGGACGCCTCGACCACGATCCGGTGACGAACTACGATAGGATGACCATCGATCCCCTTCTCGTGCAGATCGATTCGACGGGGGGAGGGAAGGCCGACACGCTGCAGGTGCGCGGGAGGATCCTCGAGGCCTTCCGTGAAGGTATGAAACGTCTCGTGGCGCATGACAGCGTCACCATGGTGCGCTCTGATCTGGCGGCAAGAGGCCAGGAGGCGTGCCTGTACACCGAAGGCGACAGTCTGCAGCTTCGCACAAAGCCCTACCTGTGGTACGAGGAGTCGCAGGTGAGCGGCGATTCGATGAATGTGTACCTGAAACACAGGAAGCTGGAACGATTGCTCGTCATGGGGAACACATTGACGATGTCGGAGAGCGATTCGCTCCATCCCGGACGGTACGACCAGATGATGGGAGACCTCCTCACCATGCAGTTCGATACCAGCGGTCTTCACCGCACGGATGTCGAAGGCAGGGCGATCAGCGTGTATCACCTGTACGATGATTCTCTCGCGAACGGCCTGAACAGGACGAGCGGGGATAGAATCGTCATCCTCTTCGCCGGCGGGAAAGCCGCTTCCATTACGGTCTACGGCGGTGTGGAGGGAGACTACTTCCCCGAGAATATGGTGAACAAGAGGGAGAAGGAATACGCTCTCCCGTCTTTCCGGTGGCGGACGGACAAGCCCGAGGCTGTGCGGGTCCTTCCGGTGCACATTCCCCCTTTGAGGAAGAAATGACTCTCCCGACCACTCCTCCGGTTCCTCCAACACCTGGAAGACTGCTCCGCGCCGAAAACCTGCTGAAGCGGTACAAGAAGAGGGCGGTCGTCCAGGGGGTCAGCATCGAGGTCCGCCAGGGAGAAGTGGTCGGACTCCTTGGACCGAACGGTGCAGGGAAAACGACGACGTTCTACATGATAGTTGGCATGATCCGCCCGACCGGGGGAAAGGTGTTTGTGGATGACACCGAGATCACAGACATCGCGATGTACAAACGCGCCCGAATGGGGATCGGCTACCTGCCGCAGGAGGCGTCGGTCTTCCGGAAGATGAGCGTGGAAGAAAATATTCTGGCGGTTCTGCAGATGATGGACATGAGCAATGCCGACCGGAAAAGAAAATGCGAGCAACTCATGGTCGATTTCAACATATCGCACATTGCCCAAAGCAAGGGATACACGCTTTCCGGCGGCGAGCGGCGGCGTACGGAAATCGCACGCTCCCTTGCAACGGATCCCACATTCATTCTCCTTGATGAGCCGTTTGCGGGGATCGATCCGATCGCCGTGGAAGAGATCATGAAGACCGTCGCCACCCTGAAGCGTCGTGGCATTGGTGTGCTCGTGACGGATCACAACGTGCATGAGACCCTCTCGGTGACCGATCGGGCCTACCTGCTCTTTGAGGGGGAAATCCTGAAAGCGGGGACATCCGAGTCCCTGGCCAACGATCCGGAGGCGAGGAAACTGTACCTCGGCGAGAAGTTCAAGCTTGATCGGTACCAGTAGGGCCCGGCGATTTTTTCTTTGCGGCCGGCGGCGTTGCCGGTGTTGAGGTCTCTTTCTTCACATCCCCCTTCTTTCCCTCCTCCTTCTTTCCATCCTCCTTTTTCACTTCCTCCTTCCTGGCTTTCTTCTTGTGCCCTGCCGGCGCTGATCCGCGATTGTAATCCGTCTGGTAGAAGCCGGTTCCTTTGAAGATCAGGCCGGTCCCTCCTCCCAGGACCCGTGCCAGAGTCTCTTTCTGGCACCTCGGGCAGCGGCGGAGAGGGTCGGCCTTGATCGACTGGAGTTCCTCAAATGTGTGACCGCAGTTCTTGCAGATGTATTCATACGTGGGCATTGATCTCTCCTCAGTTCTTCAACTCTTCCAGCCCCCGGGCCAGCCGGGCCAGCCCTTTTTCCAGATCCGCGCGCGAGCAGGCGAAGGACAGGCGCAAGGACGTTGGCGCTCCAAACGCGTCGCCGGGAATCAAGGCGACATGGTGCCGGTGGAGCAAATAGTGAGCGAGCGCCGCGGGATTCGCGATAGGCCCATCCGGTCCGGTCTTTCCCATGACACCCGATGCGTTGACCAGGACGTACATCGCCCCCTCGGGCGGAGTGAATGTGATGGACGGGATTCCTGAGAGACGATGGACAACCACGTCGCGCCTCCGCTCAAACTCCGCCGTCATCTCCTGTATCGGCTCCTGCGGGCCGCGCAGCGCCGCGATGGTCGCTTTCTGCGCAATGGAATTTGCATTGTTCGTCGTCTGACCCTGGACTTTCGCCGCGGCCTGGACGATATCCGCCGGTCCTCCCATGTAGCCTATCCGCCAGCCGGTCATCGCGTAGGCCTTGGAAACGCCGTTGACGGTAACGACGCGATCCTCCATGCCTTGGAGAGAACCGATGCTCACGTGGGTTCGCCTGTCAAAGATCACCTTTTCATAGATCTCATCGCTCACCACAAGGATCCCGGATTCCTGCACAACGCGCGCGATTCCCGCCGCCTCTTCCCGTGTGAGCGCAACGCCCGTCGGGTTTCCCGGCGAATTGAGCAACAACACACGGGTCCGCGGCGTCACCGCCTTTCGGAGAAGAAGGGGGTCGATCCGATAACCGCCTGCCTCGGCCAGGGGGACGACCACGGGGATTCCGCCGGCGAGGCGCACAATGGAAGGGTAGCTGACCCAGTACGGTGCGGGGATGATGACCTCTTCCCCCGGGTTGAGGATTGCGCAGAGGGCATTGAAGATGGACTGCTTGGCGCCGCACGACACCAGAATCTGTTCGCGCGTGAACCGGAGGCCATTGTCATGGGAGAACTTCTCGCCAACGGCATCCAGGAGTTCGGGCATTCCCTGGTTGGCAGTGTAATGCGTGAAGTCGGTCCGCAGCGCCTCGATCGCGGCGTCCTTGATGTGACGCGGCGTCGGGAAATCGGGTTCCCCTGCGGTCAGGCTGACGACGTCGACCCCCGCTTCCTTCAACTGCCGGGCCTGTTGTGCAAAGAACAGCGTTTGCGACTCACCCAGCTCTTCAATCCTTCGCGATACCATTACCTTCCTGAACGTTGCGACACTGCTGCAATCAATCTCTTCCGCACGCCGGGTGGGACGAAATCGGAGACGTCGCCCCCGAGCCGCGCCACCTCCCGCACGATCGAGGACGTGAGATACGTGTACCGCTCATCGGGGACGAGGAAGACCGTATCAATCGTCCGCGCAAGTTTCCTGTTCGTCAAAGCCATTTGGAATTCGTATTCGAAATCCGATACCGCCCGCAGTCCCCGGATGATCACGCCCGCCTTCTGCCGCCGCGCATAATCAACGAGAAGTCCATCAAAGGCATCGACGGCCACGCGGCGGTGTCCTTTGAATATCTCCCTGATCATCGTCATGCGCTCCTCGTCCGAGAACAACGGCTGCTTCGACGGGTTCTTGGCGACGAGGACGATGACGCGGGGGAAGAGGGCCGTTGCCCTGCGGACAACGTCGATGTGGCCCTCCGTGATCGGGTCGAACGTCCCCGGATAGATGGCGATCTGCTGTTTCATTTTCCCTCCTCCGGAATAGCCGCCTGCCGGAAGAAGGTGACGCGCGTGCGTCCGAACTTCTTCACAGGACCTGCGGTGTACTGTGTCGTGCTCTCGAACGCCAGGTCGTCGGCATGCTCGATTACCAGGTATCCGCCGGGTGTGAGAATGCCATTGCCGAAGAGGAGACCGGGAATGTCCTTCGTGCCGTCGAACACATACGGCGGGTCCGCGAAGACGAGGTGAAACGGGACACGATGCGCTCCCGCAAAGTGCATTGCATCCATCGGGAGCACCTGCGCACGGTCCGCGCACCCGAACAGCGCGATGGTCCGCTCGATGACCTCGGCGGCTTCTTCGTTTTGCTCAACGAACGTGGCGTGGGCCGCCCCCCGGCTGAGGGCCTCAAGACCCAGGCTCCCGCTTCCTGCGAACAGGTCGAGGACCCGGATGCCATCCAGGGATATCCGACTCGTGATCATGTTGAAGATCGTCTGCCGCACCCGATCCGTTGCGGGACGTACGGAATAGTCCTTCACCGTCAGGATGGTCCTTCCCTTATACAACCCCGTGGTGATGCGCATGGCTCAATCCTTGCGCAGGGCGACACCCACGGCTGCTGCAAACCGATAGGAGGGAACCGTCAGGTGATCGGCAAGGCGGAGAGATTCTGCGACGTCGATGTGGCGAAGCGGGTTGAGGGCTTCGACGAGGATTGGCGTGCCGCGGCGAATGAGGGTCAACAGCTCGCGGTCGAGATACGGTCCGTATGCGGTGATCGAGTGGATCTCGGGCGCCTTCCGCGCAAGCGCCGCGAACGTCTGAATGATCTCCTGGTTCGAGCCGACGGTGACGTACCGGTATGTTTCGAAACTCCCGCTCCGCATGAGACTGATGTCCAGACGATTTTCTTTGACACCGATGAGGGCGATGTACTTTCTATAGGTGTCGGGGTAATTGAGCCTCAGGGCCGTGTCGGCGGCATAGTGGTCCGCGTCGACGATGTACAGGTCCAACCCCATCCCTTTGACGGCCTGATGGATCAACGCGGCGTCGTGGCGGCGGACGGATACGCTCTGTGCCTCGTTGTGGGGACCGTTCGATTTTTCCGCAAGGATGTGGACGTCGGTGATGAACTCCGCGGGATCGGTGTCGGGGTAATACTGCGAGAGCTCCCAGCGAACGTGATCGTTGATCTCCGTCCGTGTGAGGCCTTGTTCAATCGGAAGACTGTTGATGAAAAGAATGGCCGTGTCCAGTGCAACGGAGACCTTTTCCGCGCGGACCTGGTTGGTGGACATGAACCGGGCCAGTTGGCGCTGGAATTCGACGATGTCAGGCGCACCGGCATCTCCGGGGCGGGGGGAGAGAACATCCTCCCACTCGTCGATGGCCAGCAGCGTCGTTTTGGCGCCGTCTCTCTCAAGCTCGACGGCCTGCACGCCTCCGCCACTCAGGCTCAACCCCAGTATGAAATCTCGCGCTGGCATGGGAAAGGATCAGGAGCAAGATGGTATGAGATACAGGAGAAACAAATAATATGCAAAAAACGACGGTCTGTGTCAACGCAGCCCATCCGTCCTGACAAAAGGGCGGAGTCTTTCCAGCTTTTTCGGTCCGATTCCCTTCACATTCGACAGATCGGAGACGGAAGCGAACGGGCCGTTTTCATTCCGGTAGAGGATGATTCTCTCGGCAAACGCTTCGCCGATACCGGGAAGACGGACAAGCTCGTCCTTGGTCGCCGTGTTGACATTGATGCCGCCGGGGACAAGCGCGGGCTTCCGTGCCGGGGCGGCACGGGGAGAGGAGTCGGAGGCCGCCGACGAATCGTGCGGCGTGGCGCGCGAACGAGCCAGGAACATGCTGTCAGTCTGCGCGTAATCGACGGTCGGCAGGATCCCCCCGGGGGCTCCTGGAGCAGAACGGAGCCATCTGATCCCCAGGCCGACCGGCAGGGTCAGGGTGAGGAAGAGAATGACATGGATCTCATTCCTCGTAAACCCGAACCTCTGGTGAAGGTCGGTGAGGAACTTCATAGTGCGTCAGGAAAAGGCCTTCTTCACCCGCCCGAAGAAACTCTTGTCGGAATGAGCGGACCTGTCTCCTTCTTTAGGGTTCATGTTCTCAGACGATGCGAGTTCCTTCAAGAGCTGCTTGTCCCGCGCGCTCAGGCTGGTCGGTGTCCAAATATTCACCCGGACAAGTTGATCGCCCCTTCCGAAACTGTTCAGGTGCGGAATTCCCTTGTCGCGCATCCGCAGGATTCGTCCGGACTGCACCCCGGGATCGATCTTCAGCCGCGCACGTCCGGTCAGGGTGGGGACTTCGACCTCGCCTCCCATCGCAGCTTCCGGGAATCCGACGAGAAGGTCGAGCACAACGTCGTCTCCGTTCCGGGTGAAAACGCTGTGAGGTTCTTCTTCGATCGCGACGATGATGTCCCCCCCCGGGCCGCCCCGGCGCCCGACATTCCCTTCCCCGCGCAGAGGGATGTAATTTCCTTCGCTGACTCCCGCAGGGATGGAGACCTTGATCGTCGCTTCCCCCTGCACGCGTCCGTCGCCGTGACAGGTGAGACATGGTTCCTTGATCACACGTCCGTCACCGCCGCAGTTTTGGCAAGGGGCGACGTTGACGAATTGGCCGAAGACGGAACGCGAAACCTGGCGGATTTCGCCGGAGCCCTTGCAGACGGGGCAGGTGATCAAACTCCCGGCGTTCTTTGCGCCGCTGCCGCCGCACGTGTCGCACTTCCTCCACGCCCTGATCTTCAATTTTTTCTCGACACCTGAGGCGACCTCCTCGAGCGTGAGCTTCAACCGGACCTTCAAATCCGAGCCCGCCCCCCCGCCCGAGCGCTGCCGCTGCCGCCCCTGCTGACCGAACATGTCCTCGAAGATCGATCCACCGACAGCGCCGCCGAAGATGTCGCTGAACGTGGAAAAAATGTCGTTGACATCGGTGAACGGTCGGAAGTCGGTGCCCCGCATCCCTTCGTGACCGTACTGGTCGTAGCGCTGCCGCTTGGAAGGATCGCTCAGAACCTCGTATGCCTCAGCTGCCTCCTTGAATTGTTCCTCTGCGTCTTTGTTGCCGGGGTTTCGGTCGGGATGATACTTCAGCGCCAGTTTCCTGTACGCCTTCTTGATTTCTTCCTGCGATGCGTTCCGCTCGATGCCGAGAACGTGGTAAAAGTCCTTCTTGGCCATTATGCGTCCGCCGGCTTCTTGCCCGCTGCCGGCCCGTCCGGCCCGCCGGTGGACACGACTACCTTGGCGTGGCGGAGGACCCTGTCGTGCAACATGTACCCCTTCTCCACTTCCTCGACAACGGTTCCTGAGGGGACGTCGGACCTGGGCACCTGCAGCAACGCATCGTGAAAGTCGACGTCAAACGGCTTACCAAGGGACGAGAAGGGAACAAGTCCCTGTTGTTCAAGCACTTTGGTGAACTTCTGATAGATTAGTTCCACCCCCTGCCGGACCGCTTCGGCGTCGTCTGGTTCCTTCCCCGCTTTCAGCGAACGGGCAAAATCTTCGACCACCGGGATCAGGGAGAAGAGGATCTCCTCGTTTGCGTTCCTGATCAGCGCGGCAAACTCGCCTTCGACCCGGCGTTTGTAGTTTTCGAATTCCGCTGCTTTCCGGAGGAGCTGGTCCTTGAATGCCTCGGCGCTCTGTTGGGCCTCCACGAGCTTCTGTTGAATGTCGTCGAGGGACGACAGCACGTTGTGCCGCTCAAGAACGGTCCCGGTGGTCTCCCGCGCCGATGGTCCTTCGGGATCCGCCGGCAGCGCAGCTTCCGGGGAGTCTTCCTTTTTCAGTTCGTCGCTCATTGTTTTTTGGTGGGAGTAAACATGTCTGAAATTGTCCGTGCCACAAAGTCCACAAGCGGGACGAGGCGGGAGTAATTCATGCGTTTCGGGCCGATCATGCCGATGGTCCCCGTGACCTCCCCGGTCGTATAGCTCGAGGTGATCACGCTGTAGGACGCAAGCTTTGCGTCGTTGTTCTCTTCGCCGATGACGACCTTGACGCCCGGCGGCGGGGTCTCGTGCTTTGCCAGCACGTGGATGATGATCTCTTCATTATTGATCAGTTCAATGATCCCGCGGAAATCGTCCGCGTTGACGAATTCCGGCTGCTCAATCACGGTGTCCGCCCCGCTGATGTGCAGCTTATCCGTGGGTGAGACAGGGAACAACTTGTCGACCGATTCAATGAACAGGCGGATCAGCCCCGTCCCTTCGTCGGCGCTGTCCTTGACCCGCTCGAAAAACGTGTCGCGGATTTCCTGGATGGTCAGTCCGCCAAGTCGTTCGTTGAGAAGCCGGGCGACGTCGTCGAGTTTCTGCCGGATGAACTCTCCGGCCACTTCCATCATGATGGTCCTCACCAGCCCCGACTTGATCGAAATGATGACCAAAATCCGTGTCCCGACAAGGGGGACCAGCTCCAGCTTCTCTAACGTCCCGCTGCTCAGGTTGGGCGAAGTGATCACGCACAGTTGTCGGGAGATGGTTCCCATGACCCTGGACGAATCCCTGAGGAGGTCGTCTTCGGCTCCCCCCGAGAGGATCGCTTCATGGATCGCCAGTTGTTCGCTCGCCGAGGGTCCTTCCTTTCTCATCAGCGCATCGAGGTAGAATCGGTAGCCCAGATCCGTGGGGATCCGCCCGGCCGACGTGTGAGGGTGGTTGATGTATCCCAGATACTCGAGGTCGGACATGACATTCCGGATCGACGCCGAACTGAGTCCCAGGACGTCCTCATGCCGCTTGGAGATGTAACGGGATCCTATGGGGGTGGCGGTTTCAATAAAATCATGCACGACATAGTGCAGGACCGTCCGCTCTCGCTGGTTCAATTCGTCTGCCATGATGCTTCGCCCGTGTCTACATGTTGCCCAAATCTAAAAAATACGCATTCCTGCACGGTTTGTCAAGGATTGGGGTTTTCTCGGGAAATATGCCCCTGTATTGCTTGTTACGACCTGGAGCAGTATATTTACGATGCCATGAGAGACACGACCGCATTTTTGCAGAGATTTGGGGCTGTAGCTCAGCTGGGAGAGCGCCTCGTTCGCAACGAGGAGGTCGTCGGTTCGAACCCGATCAGCTCCACGCTCTCCATATCCACTGCAATCTGGCGTGTTTGCCCGGATATGAGGTCAAGTCCTGCGCAACCCTAAGTAGCTTAACCCCGCCAGGTCCGGAAGGAAGCAACGGTCGGTTACCAAAAGTGTGACGCAGGGGAGCTTGACCTCTTTAATTTTTCCCCCGAACGTGTGACCACGATCTCCGGTTGCGCAGAGTTCGGGTTTTTCGTACGTTACGTACAGGTAGTTCAGATCCTGTGTGAAGCGATCATGACTACCACTATGTTCCACCGTCGCAACGGCAACGCCCGTTGCGCATATCAAGCCATCCGACGTTCAACGGCGAAGGCGTAGAATCATGAACAAGCTTTGTCTCTCGTCCTGGGCCGGGAGCCCGCCTGCTTCGTTCCGTCCGCGTGGCTTGTCAAGCTTTACAGAAAGGTTGGTACTATTCGGACGGTATGAAGAAGGAAATCATCATCAACGCAGGCGCCAACGAAACCCGTATAGCCATCACGGAAGACGGGAGGCTGGCAGAGCTCTTCGTCGAGACTGCCAATAAGGAGAAAATGGTCGGTGACATCTATCTTGGCAAGGTCGCCAAGGTGATGCCCGGCATCAAAGCTGCTTTTGTCGATCTCGGACTCGGGCAGGACGGGTTCCTCCACTTTTCGGACATCGGTAACAGGTTCGAAGAATACTCCGCGATGATCGGCGATGACGACGATCAGGGCGAAGAGGGGGAAAAAGAAGGCGATCCGTCGCTGGTCGGGACCCACCCCGGTGAAGAACCGGGACGCCATCCTCATGATGCCGCACGCCCGTCAACGCCACCCCCTTCCAACAACGGCGGCGATCATCATTCCCAGCATCGAGCCCCCCACAGAGAAGTAAAGCTCGAAAAGGGGCAGGAGATCATCGTCCAGATCACGAAGGAACCCGTGGGGAAGAAGGGGGTCCGCGTGACTTCCGAGGTCTCCCTCGCCGGACGCTTCCTCGTTCTCCTCCCCTTTGACGGCAAGATCGGCATCTCCAAGAAGATCAGCAGCTTCAAGGAAAAGCGCCGGCTCCGCAAGATCGTTCAGCCCATCCTCCCCGAGGGCTTCGGCGTCATCATCCGCACTGTTGCGGAGGGGAAGGACGATTCGTCGCTGACGAACGACCTGAAGGATCTCGTTGACACGTGGCGGGAAGTCGAAAAGACCGTCAAGTCGGAGAAATCCCCGTGCCTTCTCTACAAGGACATGTCGACGACGTCGAGTGTCATTCGCGACCTGTTCTCCAATGACGTCTCCCGCGTCGTTGTCGATTCCCGCAAACTCCATAAGGAGATCCGCGCCTACATCCGCTATACCTCGGTGCAGCTGCTCGACAAAATCGAGCTCCATCGCGACAAACGGCCGATCTTCGATGTGTACGAAATCGAAAAGGAGATCGAGACCACCCTTGCACGCAAGGTCTGGCTGAAGAGCGGCGGCTACCTCATCATCGATCCGACCGAGGCGATGGTCGTCGTCGATGTGAACAGCGGCCGCTACGCGGCGAAGAAGGAGCAGGAACAGAACTCCCTCCGCACCGACATGGAGGCCGCCCGGGAGATCTGCCGGCAACTCCGGCTCCGCGATATCGGGGGAATCATTGTGATCGACTTCATCGACCTCGATGATGAACGGAACAAGCGGAAAGTATTTGATGAGTTGAAGAAAGAGTTCCGCCGTGATCGGGCGAAAGTGACCGTGCTCCCGATGACCGAGTTCGGTCTCGTCCAAATCACGCGACAGCGCATCCGCCAGAATATCCTGCACAGCTTCACGGAGAAGTGTCCCGCCTGCGGGGGCACCGGTCTCGTGCAGTCGAGAACCACGACCATCAACCAGATCGAACGGTGGATCCGCCGCTTCAAAGGGGAAACCAGTGAGTGGCGAATCATCGTGAAGGTCAATCCCCAGCTTGCCGACTCGCTGCGGGTGGGGACCTTCAGCCGGTTGAGGAAACTCCGGTTCAAATTCCGGCTCTGGATTACGCTGGAGACAGACCCGGCCGTCGCAATCGGTGAATTCCGCTGCTTCTCCAGCAGGCAGGGAAAAGATATCACCGAGCTGTATAAGTAGCTCCCATGACCGACGACAAGAACGGATTCCGTGTGAAGAAGACCGCATTGTACGCCATACACTCCGCACTTGGCGCCAAGATCGTCGAGTTCGGCGGTTATGCCATGCCGATGCAATACACCGGAATCCTCGACGAGCATATGAAAGTGCGCGAGGCGGTCGGCATCTTCGACGTCTCCCATATGGGAGAGGTCGAGATCCGTGGGAAGGACGCCCTCGCCTTCGTCCAGAAGATTACGGTGAACGACGTTTCGAAACTTGATGCGGGGCGTGTGCAGTATTCGGCCATGTGCTACGAGGATGGGGGGATCGTCGATGACCTCCTCGTCTATAATATGGGCGGCTACTTTATGCTGGTGATCAACGCCGCCAACACGGAGAAAGATATCGCCTGGATGAAGGAGCACCTCGCCGGTGATGCTGTCCTGAAGGACCGTTCGAACGATCTGTCGCTGCTTGCAATCCAGGGACCCCGCTCCCTCCTGACGCTGATGGGACTGACAAAGGCGGATCTCTCCTCCTTGCAGTATTATCACTGGACGCGGGGGGTTCTCGCAGGGGTGGAGATGATCATCTCGCGGACGGGGTACACGGGGGAGCTCGGTTTCGAATTGTATTTTCCGTCCGATGTTGCCTCAGGCGAATTGGTCTGGAACACGATCATGGAGGCAGGGAAGAAGTACGGTATTGCCCCCGTGGGCCTCGGCGCGCGGGATACACTCCGGCTGGAAATGGGTTTCTGTCTCTACGGCAACGACATCGACGCAGCGACGAACCCCATCGAAGCAGGGCTGGGATGGATTACGAAGGTGGACAAGGGGGACTTCATCGGCAAAGGACCTATCGCCCGGGCCAAGCAGGGGGGAGCCCGCCGACGGTTGGTGGGATTCACGATGGATGACAAGGCGTTCCCCCGCCACGGCTATCCCATCGCTGCCGCAGGGACCAGGGTGGGAAGCGTCACCAGCGGTACGTTCTCACCCGTCCTCGCAAAGGGGATCGGTATGGGCTACGTTCCCATCGCGCAGGCGAAAGCGGGGACGCCGGTGTCCATCCTCGTTCGAGGCAGGGAGATCCCTGCGATGGTGGCTTCAATTCCTTTTATCAAAAAATAGACGCCATGCGGATCGACGTTCACTTTACACCGTACCAGACCGACGAGCTCGTTCTTCGGGAGAAGACGGTCGTCGTGATCGACGTCCTGCGTGCAAGCACCACCATTGTCACCGCGCTCATCAACGGTGCGAAGGAGATCATCCCTGTGGCAACGGTGGAATCTGCCGTCAAGATCTCGGGGAACCTTTTCGGCGATGTGATCCTTCTCGGCGGCGAGCGGAACGGAAAGATGATCGAAGGGTTCAATCTGGGCAATTCCCCCACGGAGTATTCTGCAGAGAAGGTGAAGGGAAAGTCCATCATCTTCAGTTCGACAAATGGTTCGGAAGCGATGGTCCGCGCCCGCTACGCCCGTGAACTCTCGGTGTGTGGCTTCGTCAACGTTTCGAGTGTCGCGGACGCTCTCCGGGAAGATCCGAGGGATTTTACGATCCTGTGCGCGGGGAACAACGGCGTCCTCTCTCTCGAGGATTCCGTCTGCGCCGGGATGCTGGTGGCGAAAGTGATGGATGATGCCGAATTCGATGTCGAACTCTCGGATGGCGCGCATGTGGCGCGCGCTCTCTTCAAGTCGTTCGGCAAGGGCATCTTGCGCATGGTGAAATCCAGCGACCATGGCCGATACCTTCAGGAGATCGGGATGGGGGACGACCTGAAGATCTGCGCCGAGATCGATTCGATGCCCGTTCTTCCCCAGATGGAGGGCAACGTGCTGAAATTGAAACGCGAGACGGAGAAGAAAACAGCCCCCGACCTGACGGCCACTGCCTGATGGGTCAGCCGGTGGGCACCCGCAACGATCCCGCAAACGCAAAACGCGGGGGAGCCGCTGCTGCCAGGCGGCGGAGGGCCATCATGGGAATCCTGATGATGGTTGCGGGGCTCCTTGTCCTCATCGCTCTTGTTTCGTACGACGCGGGAGATGAGGGGGCAGCCGACGTCCACGTGCCGGACCTTCTCAAAGTCCTTACCGGCGATCCCGCTGCGCGGGCCAAGGCCGACGTCGCGCGCAACGGGCTCGGCCTGGTGGGAGCGATCATTGCCGACCTCCTCATCAAATCCACCGTCGGCTACGCTGTTTTCGTCCTTCCTCTTCTCATGCTCCTGTGGGGCTGGAATATCCTCCGCAAAGGAAACCTCCGAAGAACCGTTGTCCTGACGAATTATGCCGTCATTTCCGCTCTCCTGGTATCGGGAACCTTTGGGATGTTGCGCATCCTGATGCAACCGGGAGGACCCGGTATGGAGTGGAGCGGCATCATGGGGGATTTTTTTGCATCGGTTCTCGCACAGCTTGTCGGGAAGGCAGGAGGAACCATCCTCCTGTGCGTGGGTCTTTTCCTGACAGCCGTTCTCGCGGCCGATCTGGACATCCATGAGACTGCAGGGCGAATCAGGGGGCTGGCGCTGAGAACGATGGATTGGGGCGCGCGCCGGAGAGAACTGTGGAGCGAAGCGCGGGAACGCCGGCGCAAACGTTCGGCGTTGATGAAGACGGCGGAGCATCGCGAGGGGAAAATCACCGTGTCCCGCCCGCCGCCGGAGGAACCGCCTGCGGCGGCGGTTCGTGAAATTCCCCCCGATGAGCCGCTGCGCAGGCCGGGGCGCATGACGGTTGATGATCTGCCGATCACCGTGAGCCGCGTCCCCCTGCCGCAACAACCGGAGGATGAGGATCCCATCGTCCGTCCGGAGAATCCTGAAGATGGCGCGGGAGCACCGGAGGAAATTGACTTTGTCTTCCCGTCGGTCGATCTGCTCGATCCGCCGAAACCGGGAAAAGAAGACGTCGATGATGAGGAGTTGAAGGCGAACGCCGACCTCCTCCGCGCAACGCTTGCGGAATTCGACGTCGAGCTCGATAGCGTCAGTGTTACCCCGGGCCCCGTCGTCACGCTGTACGAGCTCGTTCCCGCCAGCGGCGTCAAGATCAGCAGGATCGTCAGTCTGGAAAACGACATGGCGTTGAAGCTTGCGGCCAGGGGGATTCGGATCATGGCACCCATCCCCGGAAAATCCGCCGTCGGCGTTGAGATCCCGAATTCCCATCGATCGCTGGTGACCATTCGCAGCGTCATCAATTCCACCCAGTTCCGCGAAAGCGCCGCGCATCTTCCCCTAGCGATGGGGAAGACGATCGCAGGGGAAGTTTTTACGGACGACCTGTCGAAGATGCCCCATCTCCTGATTGCAGGTTCCACCGGTTCGGGAAAAAGCGTGGGGATCAACACCATCATTGTGAGTCTTCTGTACAAGCTCCACCCGTCCGATCTCAAGCTCGTCATCATCGATCCGAAGAAAATTGAGCTCGCCCAGTACGCAAAGCTTCGCGATCACTACCTCGCAATGTCGCCTGACATCGACGAAGCGATCGTGACCAATCCTCGCAACGCGGTGATTGCACTGCGCGGGGTGGAGTATGAGATGGAGAAACGCTACGACCGACTTGCGTCCGCGGGTGTCAGGAGCATCACCGACTATAACGAACGCGTTGCCTCCGGCCGTCTCAAGAACAAGGGGGATGTCACGCATACGAGGATTCCCTACCTCCTGGTCATCATCGATGAGCTGGCAGACCTGATGATCACGGCCGCGCGGGAGGTGGAGGAGCCCATCGCCCGTCTCGCGCAGCTTGCACGTGCGGTCGGGATTCACCTTATCGTCGCGACGCAACGCCCGTCGGTGGACGTCATTACCGGTGTCATTAAGGCGAATTTCCCCGCGCGCATCGCCTATCAGGTTGCTTCCAAGACCGATTCGAGAACCATCCTCGACATGAATGGGGCCGAACAGCTCCTGGGGAACGGCGACATGCTCTATCTGGCCAGCGGGAGCCCGAAGCCCGTCCGGCTTCAGAATGCGTTTATTTCGAGCGATGAGGTTGAGGCGGTGGTCGATCATGTCGGGCGGCAAAAAGGATACAGCCGTCCGTTCATGCTCCCCTCGATTCTGGAAAAGAAGAAGAATGGGGATGGGGGAGGCTCGGGGACCAGGGACGAGCTGTTCGAAGAGGCCGCGCGACTGATCGTCCGTCATCAACAAGGATCAGTGTCGCTCCTGCAGCGACGGCTGAAGGTCGGGTATTCCCGCGCCGCCCGGCTGGTCGATGAGCTGGAGGCCGCGGGGATCGTGGGGCCGTTCGACGGCAGCAAGGCCCGCGAAGTCCTGGTGGAGACGGAAGCGGAACTCGAAGTGATACTCAGGAATTCATGAAAGGGATGCGATGAGGAGAGTGATGGAACGGTTGGTGCTGGCGCTGGTGACCGCGGCATGCGTGTCCCCTGTCTTCGCCGCGGATTCGCCGGAGGAGATACTCGCTCATGTCCGGAGGAAGTACCAGGAGGTGAAGGATGCCGAGCTGTCGTTCACGCGACGAACACGTCTCTCCGTGGCGAAGATTGAACAGAATGCGACCGGCTCGCTCCTGTTGAAGAAGGGGCACAAGTACCGGATCGAGATGGATGACCGTACCGTGGTGACGGACGGGACAACGGTGTGGTCGTACTCCAAAGCAAACAACCAGGTGACCGTCGATACCTACAGGCCCGACGAACGCGCCCTCACCCCGGAGCGCATCCTGGCAGGGGCGCCCGGCGATTTTGCCGCCTCGCTGCTGGGACGCGAAAAACTTGACGGGATCGAGATGGTCGTTCTCAAACTCGTGCCGCGCGGAGAGGAGCGATCGGCGGTGACGGCGTTGAAGCTCTGGATCGACCCCGAGGACTGGCTCGTCCGCAAGGCGGAGCTGGCGGAATCCAGCGGCAAGGAAACCACGTACACCGTCAACAGCTATTCCATCAACAGCGGTATTCCCGACTCGCGCTTTACGTTCACCGCTCAGGAAGGCACCGACGTCATCGATCTGCGCTAAGGAGGTTTTGTGGTCCAGGATCTCTCTCCGCGTCCCCGGTCCGTCTGGCTGACCGGGCGGCGCGGTCTGCAGTATGCGATCAGCGTCCTGCTGACCGTTCTTTTCCTCTGGATCGCATTCCGGGGAACCGATGGCCCCCGGCTCCTGGCGTCCCTGCGGGAGGCGAACTATTGGTGGATCGGCCTCAGCTTTGTCTGCCTCCTTGCCAGCCATCTTGTCCGCGCCTTCCGCTGGCGCTTCCTCCTCGATCCCATCAAGCCGAAAATCGGCCTGCGTCATCTCTTCTCCGGCGTCATGATCGGCTACCTCTTCAATAATGTGCTGCCGCGGGCCGGGGAATTGGTGCGTCCCTATGTGATCGGCCGACTGGAGAGGATATCGAAATCTTCCGCTCTCGGGACGATCGTGGTCGAAAGGATCATCGATACTTTTACGTTTCTCTTCCTGGTCGTCCTTCTGCCGTTCGTCTATGATGGCCCCCTCCTCGATTCGTTTCCGTGGCTCCAACGGGCCGGCATCGTCGTGACGCTTGTGACCGGGGGCGGACTCGCGATCCTTGTCGTGTTCATGGTGCGCCGGGATTGGACCGATGTCGTGATGCGAGGCATGGGGCGATGGCTGCCCGCCCCCTTCGAGATGCGCCTCCAGCGCACTGTCCATGCATTCCTGGATGGGTTTCTCTTCCTGAAGAATCCCGCGAACTTTGTCGTCATCATTCTGACGAGCATGGTCGTATGGTTCCTGTATATTCTCATGGTGTACGTGGCTTTCTTTGCGTTCGGCCTCGGTTCGCTGGGCCTCGGCGCTGCCGTCGTCGTCCAGACCATATCGAGCATCGGTGTCGCGATGCCGACTCCCGGTGGGACAGGGAGCTACCACGTGTTTACTTCGCAGACGCTCATGAAGCTGTTCGGGGTCGATCCCGTGGTGGCACTGAGCTATGCCACGGTGACGCATGCCGCGGGCTATATTGGCGTGACGATCATCGGGCTGTACTACTTCCTGCATGACCAGATCGGGTCAGCCGGCATGTTTGCACAGAAAGAAGGAGATGACGCATGAAAGGGCATGCCCGGATGGTTGCCTTGCTGGCTGCTCTTTGCACCCTTGCCGTCAGGGGGGAAGCACAGGGAGAAACCGCGCCGAGGGGATCGCTGAGCGCCGGCATGGGGGTGTCCTACCTGGCGCCGAAGGATATCGTGGCGCTGGTGAATGTCACCGCCATCCCGTCCGAACGCCTCTCCCCATTTCACGCTGCCGGCGAGTTCTTTGGGGCGGCGGCGTATCCGCTCTCCCAACGATGGATGCTCAAAGCGGAGTATGCGTACCTTACGTGGTCGACGACGGTCGATGGCGGATACGGTCAGGCCGATTTCGGCCTCACGGTGCATATGCCCTCGGTGATCCTGCAATATATCATTGTGGACGAGGGGTCCTTTGATGTGAAATGCGGTGCAGGCGGAGGATATCATTTCGGTTCCTATTCTGAAAAATACTCGTACCTTTCAGGGGAGTCCTATACGGCAAAGGGACCGGGCTTCGTGCTTGAAATGGAAGCGAACACGGCGTTCGGCGATCACCTGGAAGCATTTCTCGGCGGAAACATCCGCTGGTCGTTCATCGGCACGCTGACCAACGCCGAAGGGATGGTCCCCGGCCGCAACGCAGACGGTTCGGCAGTGACGATGAACTTCTTCGGTGCAGGCGCCCGCTTGGGCCTCAGCTATTTCTTCTGACCATTCCAAGGAGACGACGTATGCGTTATGGACATGTACTCATACCCGGCATCGCGAGCATTCTCTCTGCTGCGCTTCTTCTCGGGTGTTCCCATCCATCAGTGGAGGACAAAGCAAAGATGTCGAACGTGAAAACGGACACAACGACAGTCGAACGTCACGGGATCTTTGCCGTGCTGGAGACGAGCATGGGAACCATGGAAGCGGAACTGTATCCCGGGGACGCGCCGAAGACCGTTGCGAATTTTGTCGGTCTCGCGGAAGAGCATTACTATGACGGAGTTATCTTTCATCGGATCTCCAAGGGATTCGTCATACAGGGAGGAGACCCGACGGGAAAAGGGACGGGGGGAAAGACCTTCACAGGGAAGCCGCTTGACGATGAGCTGGATCCTTCCACCTCCTCGTACAAGGCGGGATACATGAAGGGAGTGCTGGCGATGGCGAACAAGGGGCGGCCGAGTACGGGGACAAGCCAGTTCTTCATCATGTTGGATGACATTACCCGTCTGCCAAAAGACTATAGCATTTTCGGCAAGGTGATCGCGGGACTCGATGTCGTTGATGCGATCGGGCAGGCTGCAATCACGCCTGAACTGGGTCCGACCGACGGAAGACCGAAGAGCCCGATCGTGATCAAACACCTTACCATCCACCGGTATCCGGAGCCGGAGAAAAAGTAGCCGCGAATGCTGCGCGAAGTTTCAAAAAGGGCCGGGGGGGAGATCTCACTTCTGGAGGGTGAGATTCACCCGGTGTACCTGCTCTACGGCGAGGAAGACCTCCTCGTCGAAGAGGCCCTGCAATCAATCCTCGAAAGAGCGCTTGCGGGGGGAGACCGGGGATTCAACCTCGATGTCCTGCAGGGGGGAGACGCGGACGCCAGGGATATCGTCGACTGTGCTTCGTCGTTTCCCATGATGGCCGAACGAAGGGTGGTTGTGGTGCGTGACGTGGACAAAATGGGGGGACACGATGCGGAAATCCTCGCAGCGTACATCGACCACCCGTCAGCGACCACCTGTCTTCTCCTGACGGGTATCAAACCCGATCTCCGGCGAAAGCCGTTCTCGACGCTGCGGAAATCGGGGGCCGCCTTTGAATTCCGACGACTCTACGACAACCAGCTCCCTTCCTGGATCTCTGCACGCGTGGCGCGCAGCGGCCGACAACTGAACGGGGAAGGAACCAGACTCCTTGCCGCTTCCATCGGCTCGTCGTTGCGTGACATTGCCAACGAGCTCGAGAAGCTGTTCGTGTATGCCGGCGATCGGAAAGATCTGACGGAGGATGATGTTGCCGCTGTCGTCGGTCTTTCGAAGGAATTCAGTGTCTTTGAACTCCAGAGGATGATCGGACGACGGCAGACCGCCCAGGCCGTCACCATCCTCGAACGGATGCTGGAGGCGGGGGAACGGACGCCCATCATCATTGCTTCGCTTACATCGTACTTTGCGACCCTCTGGAAACTCCATGATCTCCGCCGCCGGGGAACCCCGACAAAGGACCAGGCCTCTCTCGCCCGTATCAGCCCGTACTTCTTCAGGGATTTTGCCGAGGCGCTCGAGGCAACTTCTCCTGCCGACATCGAGCGGGCATTCCTGCTCCTCGGTGAAGCGGACGAATCGATGAAATCATCCTCGTCATCGGATTCACGGCAGATCATGCAGGTGCTGGTACTCCGGTTGTGCGGTGCCGACGATCCGGATCGAGACCTCACGGCGGGGGACCGGGAGGCCGATGCGGGAGTATGAGGAGAACAGCCCGGCTTAAGGGACTTTCGTTGTGGGAAGCGTCCCTGCTCTGAGAGCCGGTATCCATCATCTATGCTCTCCGGCAAACGGTGGATAAAGCCGTGGCTGTGGCATGGCCGGGGGTAGCTTTCTTTTGGCAATTGGCGCAATTATGCGAATCCATCCCGAATCAGGCCGCTTTTTGTTCCAAAAATCATAGTGAACGACCTGGCGCTTGACTTCAAAGGGTTTTCATACTAAATTAAGCCACTAAGGCGGACAGTTGAACATTTACTTTAAGTGATAGGTCTGGACCGACTCTCCGGTTCCGGCGGCATGCAAGAGGAATCGCAGAGGTTCGTGAATTTGGATTGCAGCGTGATGAAGTTTTTATAACCTAAGGAGGAGGAAAGCATCATGCCGAAATTGAACCTCAGGGATGACGAGTTTGAGGAAGATTCCAATCCCCTTGACTCGGATCAGTCTGTCGCCCCCCCGCCGACGTTGCGTGATGTGGGGGGAGGAGAAGGCGGCAGCAAGTCATCGACACTCATTATAGTGCTCGTCCTTCTGCTGGCCGTCGGTCTTGGGGTATTCGCTCTTAACTATTTCAAGGTGATTCATCTGTGGGGGAAGAAAGTGCCGAAGGTGACGGCAACGATGGACAACGATTTGCCGCTCCCGGATGCGCAGGTTGCCACGACCGACGCGGGAGCGGCTCCGCCCCCCGCTGGAACGGAATCGGCGCCTGGTTCCACCCCGACGCCGGATATTGCAACTGAACCGAATCCCCCCGCAAATGCGGCGGCCTCCAAGACGGCGAATGCGTCGAAGCCGACGAAGGTGAAGGGAAGGTCAAAAGCGGGATCCACTACGGAGGCGGCACAGAATTTCACTCCACCTCCGTCGGGGAGCGGTATGTTTACTGTCCAGGTCTCGTCGTGGATGAGCAGGGCGACGGCCGAAAAGCAGGCCGCCCGGCTTAGTGCGGCGGGCATGAGCGCCTTCGTGGAAGACGCGACGATCGCAGGGGAGAATTGGTACCGGGTACGCGTGGGGAGATATGAAACTTCGAAGGAAGCGAAGCAGGCCGCAGACCAGCTCTCGAAGTCGGTTGCCGGACAAATCTGGGTTGCGAAGGCGGGCGGGAAGTAGCTCCTGATGCCATCGGGTGCCTGAGACAATGTTTCAAGAAGCCGGGTGGGGTTGACGATGCATGTGCGATCGAAGACCTCCCCGGCTTTCTCATGTCCGGCCGGGACTACTCCCCCGCCTGCGGGATGTTTCGGGTCTCCTCCGGCGGCTCAGCGGACTCGTTTCGGAGATAGAAGTAGTAGAAGACCGCTTCCCCGAGGGCGAGCAGCGCCAGCGACGCCGCATCCCTGTCGAAAGCAATTCCCAGCCCCTCGGGCGGCATGATCATCTTCACGACGAACGAGGTCATGCTCCATCCGACAAAGAAGATCAGCGCCACAAAAAAAACCGCAAGCAGCCCCTCTCCCCAACCCTCTTCCTGCCATCGCGTCGTAAACGCTGCGGCCAGGAAGACAACGTGAATGTAGAATACGATGAGCGGAACCATGGCTAGTACTCCAATCTCCGGGACACCAGGGAGGCCCTCAGCGTCTTCAGGAGTATTCTGATGTCGAACGCGAGCGACCAGTTCTCGATGTAGTACAGGTCGTATCGTATGCGTTCCTCCAATGATGTATCCCCCCGAAAGCCGTTCACCTGCGCCCAGCCGGTCAATCCCGTCTTCACACGGTGTCGGTCCAGATATTTCGGCACCACCTGTTGAAACTCCTCGACAAACTGCGTCCGTTCAGGACGGGGGCCTACCAGGCTCATCTCTCCCTTCCACACGTTGTAGATCTGCGGCAGTTCGTCCAGACTCATCCTTCGCAGGAATGACCCCACCGTGGTCTGCCGGGGATCATTCCGAATGCCAAGACGGGCATGTGCGTCAAACCGCTCCGATCCCTGGGCCATGGAACGGAATTTGTACATCGTAAACTCGCTGCCGTCCAATCCGACCCGTTTCTGCCTGAAGAACACCGGACCGCGCGAATCGAGCTTGATGAAAAGTGCGATGACGAGAAAAGCGGGGGAAAGCACGATGAGGGTCACGCTGGAGACAACGACATCAAAGATTCTCTTGGTGATCCGCCCCCACATGGTGATGGGATTTCTCTTCAGTCGCAGAAAGGGGAGTCCCTCGTATTCCGCCATCCGGAGATTGCTCGTCAGGATGTCCATGATGTCGGGAACCATCATGAATTCAACGTTGATCCCCACGCACGCAGTGACAAGCGCCGAGAGCCGGTGATGCTCGCCTGCGCGGAGGGCAATGAACACGATTTCCACGTTATGTTCAATGATGTACTCCGGTGCCGCCGCGATTGGTCCCAGGCACTTTTCCCCGGCAAGGGCCAGTCCTTCCGGTGCGGCAGAATCGGAAAAGTACCCGGCAATGTCGAAGCCGAACGATGGATGATGCTGCAATCTGACAAAAATATTGTCGGCAAGGGCGTCTCCCCCGATGATGACGGCGGGGCGGAGATACCTTCCACGGCGGTGGAGCTTCCGTTCGATCGAAGCGACGCCGGCGCGGAAGAGATAGAGGAGCGGAATGGAAATGACCCAAATAAGTCCAAACACGATCCGGGAATAGGAAAAATCCCGGTAGAAGAACGCCGCGCTCATGACGATCAGCATGCCGACCGTGTTCGTTTGCGCGACGTGCATGAGCTCGTCGACCAGGACAACGCGGCGTCGCGGCCGGTACGTCTTCCGCGACGCGTACAGGAGAATCCAGAGAACGGCCATTGCGGCCGACCCGAGCCAATATCCCTCGATGGGGGGGGAAGCCACCCGCGCGAACCCGAGCGCTTCGAACAACCCGCTGGAGAATCGGAGCCAGTAGGAGAAGAGGAAGGATGTTTCGATCGCCACGGCGTCGCAGACGACCGTCAGGAGCGGGAAGAGGAGGTCCCCGCGCCGCGAAGATGAGCGTTCTGTGACCGGTTGAGGCTGCATGAAGGGAATCCCTGTCAACCGAACATCTCCCGTTCCACGAGGGCGCAGATGATATGGCCGACGGTGATGTGTCCTTCCTGGATGCGCTGCGTGTCGCTGGAAGGAATGATGATTGCGA
>PMNE01000065.1:0-188684 GCA_003162635.1 Ignavibacteriota bacterium | reverse complement strand
CACAAACTCCGCCGCAAGGTGCTGAGAATCCGCCGCGCTTCCGCCGTTGCCGCAGAAAAGGAGCTTCTTCCCATTCCGCAACCCGGCGACGATGAGATCGACGGCAGCACTGATCTCTTCGCCGCAGGCGTCATAGGTCCTTCTCTTCGTCTCGGCGCTTGCGGTGAGCTCGTCCTGGATGAATGAACGGCGGGCAGGGGGAACGGTCGGGGAGGGAGTCATCGTGTCAACCTGAAATCAAGTGAAGAATCGTTTTTCGCCGTTGTGACCGGGAGCGCCGGTCACGGACGAGCGCGCCCGCTCGAGACGTTCAGCATGGATCGGACAATTTCCGGAACGCCGCGAAGGGCTTCCTCGAGGCGCGCGACGTCCTTTCCCCCTGCGGTGGCAAGGTGAGGTTTTCCACCCCCCCCGCCGCCGACCTCCCGCGCGAGTGCACCCACGATCTTTCCCGCCTGGAGGCCCTTTTCCTTGATGACATCGTCGGTGACGACGCAGACCAGCGAGATCTTCTCGTCGATCACGGCCGCCAGAACACCCACGCCCCGTCGCAGTTGTGCGCGGAGCGCATCGCCCAGGATCTTCAGCTCATCAAGTGACGCAGCCGCGACCTTTGCGGTTGCCACCGTGACCCCGTCCACCTCCACACCCCCTCGTGCCAGAGAGGCAAGCGACGACGATTCCTCCCTCATCCTTGTGCGCGAAATCTCTTTCCGGAGATCAATGGTCTCCTTTCCCAGGCCATCGACGAGTTCCTCGGCTTTCCGGACGGCATCCTGGACGCCCTCGAGATTTTCACGTGTCAGCACGCCCCCGGGGAGAACGATGGCGCCCAAGGAGGGGCGTGCCGGTAAAGGCGGGGAGGAGGCGAGGCCGAGTTGTTTCTGAAGGGTCTCTTTCTCTTCCACCATTCGCGCGATCTGCTCATGCAGCCCCCCCGCCTTCCTGGCCTGCTCTTCGATGTAGCGGCGGAGGCCGTCGCCGGTCACCGCTTCGATGCGGCGGACGCCGCTGGCAATGCTCGACTCGTTGATGATCTTGAACAGCCCGATCTCCTTCGTGTTCCCGACGTGCGTGCCGCCGCAGAACTCCACGCTGTAGCGTTCGTCCATGATCACCACCCGCACNNTTTCCGTTGACCATGTCCTCGACTCTGCGAATCTCCTCCGGTGTCATCCTGCCGAAATGGGGAAAATCGAAACGGAGATAGTCCGGGGCGACGAGCGAGCCCTGCTGGTGGACATGGGCCCCGAGAACGCGCCGCAGCGCTTCATGAACAAGGTGAGTGGCGGAGTGATTGCGCTGGATGTTCTCCCGGCGCTCCCTGTCCACCCGCGCGGCAACGGCCGTTCCGGCGGAAGCCTCAAGGGAGCCGCGGATCAGGCGGATTTCATGAATGATCTTCTTGCCGGAACGAAACGAATGCACGATCTCGGCGGAAAAGTCCTTCCCCTCGACGATGCCGGTATCGTCTACCTGGCCGCCGGACTCGACGTAAAACGGGGTACGATCGAGGGTGATGAAGCGCCCCTCATCGGCAACGGCAAGCGTGGCCGGAGTCTCAAGAGTTTCATAGCCGACAAACGAGGAATCGCCGACAGCGTCGAAAACATCCGCGAGCTGCGTTCCTCCGCCGGCCGATTTCATCTTGTCGTTCTTCCGTCCCCGTCTCCGCTGGTCTTCCATCAAAGCCGTGAAGCCCCCGGCGTCAACGGTCAGCCCCCGCTCCGAGGCCATCACCTGGGTCAGGTCAAGCGGAAATCCGTATGTGTCGTAGAGCTTGAAGGCCTCGTCCCCCGGAAATTTCTTCTCGGCTCCGAGGCGCTCCAGGACGGAGGCGAAGATCTCCAGACCGTGATCGAGGGTCTGGTTGAAGCTTTCTTCTTCCGCGCGAATCACCTTCTGGATATGATCCTGTCGCTCCACAATTTCGGGAAATGCCTTCCCCATGGAAAAGGCGACTGCGGGGGCGATGGAGTGGATGAACGGCTCTTTCATCCCCAGATTCCTTCCGTAGCGTGCTGCTCTGCGAAGGATGCGCCGCAGGACGTACCCCCTTCCCTCGTTTCCCGGAATCGCGCCATCAGCGATGGCGAAAGAGAGCATGCGGATGTGATCGGCGATGACGCGTATGGCGATCTCATTCGCTTCCCCCCTGTACGGTTGTCCTGTCACGTTTGCCACGACGTCGATGATCGGGGTAAACACGTCCGTGTCGTAGTTCGATGACTTCGCCTGAAGTATCGCACAGGCCCGCTCGAACCCCATCCCGGTATCGACGTGCCGTGCGGGAAGGTTCTCAAGCTCCCCATTCTCCCGCCGGTTGTTCTGAATAAAGACAAGGTTCCATATCTCCATGACACGCGGGTCACCGGCGTTGACAAGCGCGGCCCCGGACCTGTCCGCCGTCAGATCGATGTGGATCTCGGAGCATGGCCCGCACGGCCCTGTCTCGCCCATCTCCCAGAAGTTGTCTTTCTTCCCAAACCGGAGAACATGGGAGGGGGGAATGTCGGTTTCTTTCTTCCAGAGTGATGCCGCTTCTGTATCGGTCTCAAACACCGTGGCGTACAGCCGGGTCTTGTCCAGGCCCCAGACATCGGTGAGCAGTTCCCACGCCCAGCCGATGGCTTCTTTCTTCTCGTAGTCGCCAAACGACCAGTTGCCGAGCATCTCGAAGAACGTGTGATGGTAGGTGTCGCGCCCCACTTCCTCAAGATCGTTGTGCTTGCCGCTCACGCGGATGCACTTCTGCGTGTCTGCGGCACGGACGTAGTCACGCCGGCCGGTACCGAGGAACACATCCTTAAACTGGTTCATCCCGGCATTGGTGAACAGCAGGGTCGGGTCGCCGTGCGGGATCACCGAGGCGCTGGGGACGATGCGGTGGCCCCTCTCCGCAAAGAAGTCAAGAAAACTCTGTCGTATCTCCGATGAGGTCATCACATTTCAATTTGGGTCAGGAGGTGTATCTCTTCAAGAATTCCGCTCACTTCCATGCAGCGAACGACCTCTCCGCTGAACACGATCGCCTTCCCTCGCGAGTGCACCTCCCATGCCAGGGCCTCCGCCTTGGCCCGGGGGCATCGCGTTGCCTTGATCAACTGGACAATGACCTCGTCGAAGGTATGGACCTCATCGTTGAAGAGGACGACCTTTGCGGGATCCTGCGTGAGGACTTCCTCTTCCTGATCGGATTGTCCCTGTGGAGTTGTCGCCATATCACGCAAAATTAGCAAAAAATGGGCACTATTGCAAACACCAGCCCTTGCAGGGGAATCCATTGATGTGTATATTGCTCGCAATCAAGAGAATTTCTCCACCCTTCTTCACTTCCAGGACCTCCCCCATGGTTTTCGACATCGACATGATCGAGCGAGTCTACGCAAGGACAGGCGGCCGCCTGAAAGCTGCGCACCGCATGATCGGCCGCCCCCTGACTCTGACCGAGAAGATCCTCTACGCGCACTACCGGCGCGTGCCAAAATCATTGGCGGAGCGGGGAACCTCGTACATCGAGTTCTCCCCCGACCGGGTCGCCATGCAGGACGCGACGGCGCAAATGGCTCTGCTGCAATTCATGTCTGCGGGAATGTCCCGCGTCGCAGTCCCCTCCACCGTCCATTGTGATCACCTGATCCAGGCGGAAAAGGGGGCGAAGGACGACCTCGTCAGGGCGCTCGGAGAGAACAAGGAAGTCTATGACTTCCTCGCAGGCGTCTCGGCCAAACATGGGATTGGTTTCTGGAAACCCGGTTCGGGGATCATCCATCAGGTGATCCTGGAGAACTACGCGTTTCCTGGAGGCATGATGATCGGCACCGATTCCCACACGCCAAATGCCGGCGGGCTGGGGATGTTGGCGATCGGCGTCGGAGGAGCTGATGCCGTCGACGTCATGGCGGGGATGGGGTGGGAATTGAAATTTCCGAAGATCATCGGCGTGAAGCTCTCGGGTTCCCTCCGCGGATGGACATCCGCGAAAGATGTGATCCTGAAAGTTGCCGGCATCCTCACCGTCAAAGGAGGGACCGGTGCCGTCATAGAGTACTTCGGCGATGGGACCGGCTGCATTTCAGCGACAGGGAAGGGGACGATCTGCAATATGGGAGCCGAAGTAGGCGCCACCACATCGATCTTCCCCTACGACGAACGGATGGCGGAGTATCTCAGGTGTACCGGGCGTGAGGAAGTGGCGCGGCTTGCCGACGGGATTGCACAGGATCTGCGCCCGGACCCGGAAGTGACGGAAGATCCGCGTGCGTACTATGACAAGGTTATTGAGATCGACCTCTCTGCGTTGGAACCGATGATCAACGGGCCGTTCACCCCCGACAAGGCCTGGAAGCTCTCAGAATTTGCCGCTGCGGTCCGGCAGAATCATTATCCTGAAGAGCTGCGGGTCGCGCTCATCGGGAGCTGCACCAATTCCAGCTACGAGGATATTGAAAGGGCGACAAGCGTTGCGAGGCAGGCGCTCGCTGCGGGCCTGCATGTCCGATCTGAATTCACGATCACGCCCGGTTCGGAACAGGTGCGGGCAACCATTGAACGGGACGGACATCTTGACGTTCTGAGAGGCGTGGGAGGGACGGTCCTCGCCAACGCCTGCGGTCCCTGCATCGGACAGTGGAAGCGTCACGATGTCAAGAAGGGAGATCGGAACTCCATCATAACGTCGTTCAACCGCAACTTTGCCGGGCGCAACGATGCCAATCCCGATACTTATGCTTTCGTGGCCAGCCCGGAGATCGTCACGGCAATGGCGCTGGCGGGGCGGCTGACATTCAATCCGCTCACGGACACTCTTTCGAATGATCGGGGAGTAAAAGTCAAACTCCGGCCGCCGACCGGGGAGGAACTGCCTGCCAAAGGGTTCCTGCGAGGTTCAAGCGGTTATGTTCCCCCCGCCAGGGACGGCGCCAGGATCAGCGTGAAGGTATCTCCCACAAGCGATCGGCTGCAGGTTCTTACGCCGTTTTCCGCCTGGGATGGGGGGGATCTTCTCGAACTTCCGCTTCTCCTGAAGGCCAAGGGAAAGTGTACGACCGACCATATCTCCCCTGCGGGGAAATGGCTGAAGTACCGGGGACACCTGGACAACATTTCCAACAATCTCTTCAGCGGCGCGGTCAACGCGTTCACGGGTGAGGCGGGGTTCGGGAAGAACGTGTTCACGGGGGAGAAGAAGGAATTCTCCGCAGTTGCGCGCGAGTACAAGGCCAGGAATTTTGGATGGGTTGTTGTCGGCGACGAAAACTACGGCGAGGGTTCAAGCCGCGAGCATGCCGCGATGGAGCCGCGCTGGCTCGGAGGTCGGGTGATCCTTGCGAAGAGCTTCGCCCGCATCCACGAAACCAACCTGAAGAAACAGGGGATGCTCCCCTTGACCTTCGCCCATACGGCCGATTACGATGCGATCCGCGAAGATGATCGGATTTCGATCACCGGGCTGTCGGACTTTGCGCCGGGGGTGCCTCTCACCATGGTCCTGACGCACGCCGACGGCAGCATACAGGAAGGCGCTCTCATCCATACTTTTAACGACAACCAGATCGGCTGGTTCAAGGCGGGAAGCGCTCTCAACCTCATCGCCGCCCAGATGGCCGGGGCTCTGCCGCTCCCGGAAGAAACACCCTCCCCGGGAAAGAAGGAACCAGGGGGGCGGAATGCCGTACCCCGGAAAGCCGGAGCGAAAAAGAATCCCGCAACGAAAGGGAAGCGAAAGAAGACGGTGCGGGCGAAGGCAAAGCGACGTCCGGCGGCAAAAAGAAAGAAGCGGCGGAACTCCCGGCGGACGTAATGGGTTCTTATGGCAACGAGGTATTCCGTTTCTTGCCATTGAGAGAGAGGGGGAGGGACCATGCAGTACGATGCAACGATCATCCAGCCGTTTCGGGACGAGCTAACGCGGATCGGATTCCGCGAACTGCGGTCGGCGGCAGAAGTAGATACGACGCTGGCAAAGAAGGGCGGGACGAACTTCCTGGTGATCAACTCGGTGTGCGGCTGTGCGGCAGGGAAAGCGCGCCCGGGAATTGCAATGGCACTTCGTTCGTCGCCGATGAAGCCGGACGAATTGACGACGGTGTTTGCCGGGGGGGATATCGAGGCGACTGCACGCGTCCGCGAGCGGATTGGTTCCCTCCCTCCTTCTTCTCCTTCCATGGCCCTCTTCAAAGACGGGCAACTGGTTCATTTTGTCCCCCGGTACCAGATTGAGAACCGGGATGCCGCCCAGATTGCCAGGCACCTCATGGATGTCTTCCAGGAATACTGCGGGGGAGGGTCCGCCCTGGCTGCTGGATGAAATGGCTTCCCGCCCCGCAACGAAAACGCCGGGCATTGAAGACCCGGCGTCCTCTCCATAGCGTGAAGCGCTCCGAATAAAGTTCTTGCCTTCGCCGGCGGCAGCGGCCCCGTTAGCGGCCCCGGGGCTCCATGTGAGCCACGATTGCCTTGCCGAATTCGGAGCAGGAGACCTCCCGCGCTCCCTCCATCAGTCTCGCAAAATCGTATGTCACCACTTTGTCCCGAATCGTCTTTTCCAGAGCGGTGACGATGAGGTCCGCTGCTTCCGGCCAACCAAGATAGCGGAACATCATCTCGCCGCTGAGGATGACTGACCCGGGGTTCACCTTATCCATTCCCGCATATTTGGGAGCCGTACCGTGAGTGGCTTCGAAGACGGCATAGCCGTTTTCGAAATTGATGTTCCCTCCTGGGGCGATCCCAATTCCGCCGACCTGTGCCGCCAGCGCGTCGGAGATGTAATCGCCGTTCAGATTCAGCGTGGCGATGACATCATACTCTCCTGGGCGCGTGAGGATCTGCTGCAGGAACGCATCGGCAATCACATCCTTGACAAGGACCCGGCCTGGAGGCGGAGTTCCATTGCACTCATCCCACGTCACAGTCTCCTTGCCGAATTCCCGCTTCGCCAGCTCGTACCCCCAGTCACGGAACGCCCCTTCCGTGAACTTCATGATGTTCCCCTTGTGTACCAGCGTGACGGATCTTCGATGGTGCTCAAGAGCGTACAGGAGGGCGGCGCGGATGAGCCGTTCGGATCCTTCCCGGGAGACCGGTTTGATGCCGATGGCCGATGAGGCGGGAAAGCGGATCTTTGTGACTCCCATATCCTGCTGAAGGAAGCGGATCACCTTGCCTGCTTCGGGCGTCCCCGCCTTCCATTCGATGCCGGCGTAGATGTCTTCGGTGTTTTCCCGGAAGATGACCATGTCGATGGCTTCCGGGTGCTTGACAGGGGAAGGGACACCGCCGAAATACCGGACCGGGCGAAGACACACATACAGGTCGAGCAATTGGCGGAGAGTCACGTTGATGGAGCGGATGCCTCCCCCCACGGGGGTCGTGAGAGGCCCCTTGATCGCTACGATGTACTCCCGGATCGCTTCAAGCGTGTCTTCGTGCAACCAGATCCCTTCGCCGTAGATCCTGTTTGACTTTTCGCCGGCATACACTTCAAACCAGTGAATGGATCTTGTCCCGCTGTAGGCTTTGGCGACCGCTGCATCGAAGACCGTCTGTGCCGCATGCCAGATATCCGGTCCCGTTCCATCTCCTTCAATGAAGGGGATGATGGGATGGTCGGGAACGCGGAGCTTCTTCCCTGCAAGAGTGATCTTGTCTCCCGAGGCAGGGGGGACGATTTTAAGGTAGGCGGTCATCCTTTTCTCCTTTTGGTCTCTCCGTGGATTGCACAGCGACTATTCATCGATTCCATCCTCTTCGCTGCCCTGTTGATATTCCCCCGACGCGCAAAGAGACGCCGGAATAGCGCCCCCTCTCCGGGGCGACGGGTGCGGTTGGGGTTCCCGGAAAACAGCGGGATATGTCACGGCCGGATGTGCGTGCGTATCTTCCGGCCGTACTCCTCTATGACACCCCGGGAATAGGACTTCAGGTCGAGAACGAATCTGATATTGTCGTTGGGATAGCGGGGGGTAATATGCATGTGGAAATGGAAGACCGACTGCCCGGCGATCCTGCCATTATTTGAAAAAATGTTGTAGCCCTCGAGGTCGAGACTGCTCACCAGGGCCCGGGCGACGATCTGTGAGGCGTGCAGCACGTCGTGCAGGTCCCCCTCGGGAATCGAGAGGAAATCCTTGCAGTGGACCTTCGGGAACACCAGCGCATGACCGTGATGAATCGGATGGATGTCAAGAATCGATATGACCTTGTCATTCTCGTAGAGGATCTCAGCGGAAAGGGTCCGGTCGGCGATCTTGCAGAAAATACACTCCATAAACAAAAAATTACGGAAAATGGCGGGAAGAATCAAGAACGGAAATCTTGCTTTTCACCCCATCCTTCGCTAAATTCATCTGATAACCTCTTTGCCATCAGCCCATTCAGGAGTCCTTATGAAACGCTATCTCCCCCTCGTCCCTCTCCTCGTCGCGGTCGTATTTCTCTCTTCGACAGGGTTCCAATGCGGTTCCGCGGAATTGACCAGCGCCAAGCTCTACATTCAACAAAAGCAGTTCCAAAAGGCGGAAGAAAGCCTGCTGAAAGAGGTCGCAAAGAATGACAAGGATGAAGAGGCGTGGTTCTTGCTGGGGCAGGTCCGCCTCGAGGTCAGGAACTATCCGGGGATGAACGAGGCCTACAACAGGGCGCTTGCAATATCGGATGCGCACAAGAATGATATCACGCGGAATCGGCTTGCAACCTGGGGAGCTCTTTACAATGAGGGCGTGAGCTTCTACAACAAGGGAAGGGACACATCCTCGTACTTCGAAAGGGCGGTACAGGATTTTAAGTCGGCGGCGATGCTCGAACCCGATTCCTCCTCCACCTACTTTGTCCTGGCCCTTGCACAGAGGGCCCAGAATGACAACGACGGCGCGCAGCAAAGCCTTGAGACTGCCCTTGCAAAGAAACCGACATATGTCGAGGCAGCGCGTTTCCTCGGCCAGTTGAGGTACGCTTCGGCGGTCGAGAAGCTCGAAGCAAAGGATACCGTGGCCGCCAGGGCCGCATTCCTGAAGTCCGTCACGGCGTTTGAGCTGGCGTACAAGTCCCAGCCGGACAACGTTGACAACATCACAAATCTCATCGACGTGTACGACCGCGCCGGAGAGGACGAGAAGGCGGAGAGCGTCACTCGCGACGCCGTCGCCAGGGATAAGGCAAACCCGCTGTTCCGGTACGCCTACGGAGTTTTTCTGCTGAAGAAGGAGCAATTCGCCGATGCGGTGGAGCAGTTCACCGCCGCGCTGCAGATCAATCCGGCGTACGGCGATGCAAAGTACAACCTCGGGGTTTCGTATCTCAACTGGGGAGTGTCGCTGAAGGGAATGAGCGACAAGAGGTACGATAGTGACAAGAAATCCGCAGCGAAGGCGACGTTGAATTCAAAGGACGATGCTGTCTATAAAGAGAAGTTCAAACAGGCGCTGCCGTACCTTGAAGAAAGCGCCCAGGTGCGGACAGAGGACGCTGCATTGTGGACGCAGCTCGGCCGCCTCTATGCGATCCTGAATATGCCGGACAAATCGAAGACCGCGTTCGAACGGGCGGACAAGCTCATCAAGAGCAAGTGACCCACGTTGAAGACCATGGCCCCGCCGTTTCCGACGGGGCCTTTTTGTTTCGCAAGGAGAAACAGTATGACTGAGCAACAGCCGCAGGGACAGCAGATCAACATCGAGCTCGGAGAGAAGGAAGCGGAAGGAATCTATTCGAACCTTGCCATCATCACGCACTCGCCGGCGGAGTTCATCATCGATTTTACCCGCGTCCTCCCCGGGGTGCCGAAGGCCAGGGTGCACGCGCGGATCATCATGACGCCGCAGCACGCAAAGCTCCTGTTGCGCGCACTTGAGGACAACATCGGCAAGTTTGAAATGAAGTTCGGAGAAATTGCGATCCACGGCGAGGGACCGGGCGGGTTTGGGTTCCAGCCCATCGTTCACGACGAGAAGGTCCACTGACGCCATTCCGCTTTCCATGGACCCCTGCGTTTTCCTCCCACCGAGGTAGAGACATGGTCCTCATACCGCCTCACCCTTCTCCGCGGTAGATTGAAGAAACCTCCTGCGGCGTCCAACCGACGCGCGGGGGCGAAAGGGCGATCACCCAAGGACTCACCTGTTTATCCCCCTTTCGCACCGCAACGCCCTCCCACCGCAAGAGTTTCGCTGGCACTCCGTTTGACCCTCTTCCCTGTATGATTCGGCGCACCATCGCGCCGAAAAGCGGAGGATCGGTGAACAGAGGACCAGTCGAACGAATGTATGCGATAGTGATGAAGGGGATGCCTGCCATCGCGGCGCTCCTCTCCCTGACGGCGTGGAATTGCTTCAAGGGCCCGCTGGCACCCGTACCGCCGAAGTGGGACACCGACCTGACCATGCAATTGGCGAACAGAACGATCTATCTGCTTGATGTAGTCACGAGCGATACGGCACTGCTGAAGACGGGGGCGGGCAACCAGCTTATCTATAACGCGTCTGCAACCGCATCACCAATGTCATTGAACGACATGATCGCCCTGAGTCCTTCCGATGCATTCAGCAGTGTTGTCATCGGAGCGTTCGGAATCTCCGTGGCGCCGCTGACGATTCCCGTGCAACTGCCGGGACTGACAGGCGGATCGATGACGCCTATTCCCCCGATGACGATTGATGTCCTCCCTCTCACCGCCTCGATGGGGGATGGCACGGATGCAACACTGGCCGCAGGCCGGATCAGGGTGACCTTGCAAAATAACCTCCCTGCCCCCATAAGCGTCCCTTCACCCGTTGTTCTCACGGACAACGGGGTCATCATCGCGACGTTCGTTTTTGCAGGAACGATCCCCGCCTACGGGTCGGCATGGGCCGAAGACGATCTGGCCGGCGATCATGTCGGCGGTAACGACCGACTGGAAGGCCTGCACATCGCGACAACCGGGACCGGTGGGAATAGTGTCTCCATCCCGAGCGTCCCGCTTCAGGTGACGTGCAGCTTGACCGGCCTGGTCGCCACCAGCGCCACGGTGCCCATACTTCCCGCCCAGCAGCTTCTCAACGACGAGACAACCCGAATCCCGCTGCAGGATTCAACACAGATTCTGAATGTCGTCCTTCGGAGCGGCCGCCTCGATTTCACATTCGCCAGCCACCTCCCTATTGATGTACGTCTGAAATTCCGATTGAGCGGCTTCCGGAGGTCCGGGGCGTCCGCGGGATTTGAAGATAGTCTCCTCGTCCCCAGCCGGACGGCGGCTGTCTATCCCCTGGAGCTTGCCGGGATGATTATTCAGTCGGATCGTCCCAATACACTGCTTGACTCCGTCATCCTGATAAGCAGGGTGAGCATCCCGCACGACGTCAACGCGCCGGTAACCCTGCGGGCTGTCGATCAGATCGATGTAGGCATGCACACGGTCGAGGCCCTTGTGGCCGACACCGCGTCTCTTGTTCTTAAACCGACCTGGGTCAATGTGAACGCCGCCGTTCCCCTCAATCTCGGCAAGCTCCCTGCCCGTTTCTCGGGCCAGTTGAATCTTCCCGCCGCCGCCCTGGAGTGGACTCTCTCTTCGTCGATTGGGTTTCCGGCAGATCTGCATATCCGGATCATCGGCCGTACCGCATCGGGCGAATCCGTTGTTCTCCCGATTCCGTCAGGGCAAATGCGCATCCTCCCTGGGACGAGCACCGTGCGATTCGACGATGCACAGGTGGGAGCATTCCTTTCCCGGCTTGCGGGAAGGTTTCCGGATTCACTTCGCATCGAGGGGAGCGTACTTGTCAACCCGCCCGATGTCTACAATCCATCCCCGGGTGGATCGGGACATTTCGGATGGAATTCAAGCGTGGGGGGAACGATGAACCTGCGGATCCCTATGAGATTCGGGCTGGTGAACGGTACGTATTCTGACACGCTTGCATGGGGCGATACTGACGGGAACGGAATCGTCGATGACGCGTATGACCGGTCGCGGCTCCACGAGGTGAAGAATGGAACGATGTATCTTGAGATCGTGAACTCGATGCCACTCGAGGCAAATGTACAGGTGCACCTCCTCGACGCGTCGGGTCGGCTCCTCATGGTTCTTCCACAGACGGGATTGGGCATGGAGGTCTCGCCTGCCCCCATGGATGCCCTTGGGAATGTTACCGTACCGGCGACCAGCTCCACCGTGATTCAATTGAGCGGAGCAGATGTCCAGCAATTCATTCCAGCCCGCTTTGTGGCCTATGCGGTTGTCCTGAACACCAACGGCAATGGAGATGTCGTGGCCTTCAGGACGACGGATTCGATTCACATCCGCCTCTGGACAACATTTGTCTATGAGGTGAATCCTTGAATCGAACGCATCGCATTCTGGCCGCGACGACCTTGGCGGTCCTGATGTCCGCTCCCCTCCCTGTGTTTGCGGGCGGCGGGGGAAGGGTGGACGTCGCCGGCTTGGGAATGGCCGGGACTTTCGTCGCTTCGTCCAGGGGTTTGGATGCTGTGGGAATCAACCCTGCCAATCTTGCATTCGCCGACTCAGGGGGGCCTGTATTCCTGCTGATGCCGATGAGCATCCATATGGGAAGCGACGTCATGACGTACGGTCTCTACCGGGAGTATTTTACCGGGGTTCAGACGGATAGCGGAAGGGTGGGAAGGTATCTCACTCCCTCCGACAAGCAGAAAATTCTCGATGCATTCCCCGGCGGCGTCGGACACGTTGCAGGGGACGCGGCGGTCCGCCCCGTCGGCTTCTCCATTCCCATCGCCGCGCTGGGGGTGTTTGCCCTCACGGTAACGGAAGAGGCGGCGTTCTTTGCCGACGTCCCGAAGGACTATGCGCAGCTCATTTTGATGGGCAATACTCCGGGGTCGGTGTATGATCTCGCCGGAACGAGGGCAAAGGCATCCTGGACGAGGGAATATGCTTTGTCCTTTGCCACGTCACTCCGGCCGCCTCCTTTCCTTCTGACGCTGCAGGGGGGTATCAGTCTGAAGTATGTGCAAGGACTTGCGTATTACGAACTCAACAGGATGAATTCATCCCTGGTGACCGGGAACGACGGCATTCTGCACGGGAAGATCGACGTGGAAGCGACCTCGGCCTCCGTTGACGGCCTGACAGGGGGGGGAGGAACATTCTCCTATTTTCCGGCGCCGGCAGGTACGGGATGGGGGATGGACATCGGGGCGAGAGGCGGCATCACAGACTATATGACGGTCGGTCTTGCGGTGACGGACATTGGGGCGATCCATTGGGGGAGGAATGTCATCGTTGCGCGGACCGACAGCTCATTTACGATCGACGATCCATTAAACGCGGATCAACGGAANNACCTCCCTCCCCACGACGCTGCGGATGGGGGTTGCAGTGGAAATGACGAAACTTCCCTTTTTCAAGAAGATGCTTTTCGGTGAAATGACTCTTGCGGCGGATTACAATCAGGGCTTCGACGATGTCCCCGGTTCAACGACGCGAGGAAGGGTCTCACTCGGAGCTGAATACCGTCCGTTCACATTTCTTCCCCTGAGGGCGGGCGTGGCGTTCGGGGGCGAAGACAGGTTCAATCTCGCATTCGGGCTGGGTTTCCACAGCAGCGTCTTCGATCTCGATCTGGCATCGGAAAACCTTAATTGGATATTCAACACCGACTCCTTCTCGTACGTGTCGTTGGCCCTGGGAATGAAGATCAAATTCTGAGGTCGGAGAGCCTGCCCGGCTTACAGGATGTACTTCGACAAGTCCGTGTCCTGCACGATGCCCGCAAGCCGCGATTGCACCATCTCCCTGTTGACGAGGATCTTCCGCGCCGTCAGAGTATCCGGGGCATCGAAGAGCACGTCTTCAAGGAGCGTTGTCATGATGGTGTGGAGCCGGCGTGCCCCGATGTTCTCCACCTGCTCATTTGCCTTTCCTGCCAGGGCGGCGATCTCCCTGATGCCGTCGTCGGTAAACTCCACCTCGACCCCTTCGGTCGCTACCAGCGCCGCATATTGCTTGATGAGCGCATTCTCGGGGAGCGTAAGGATCTTCACGAAGTCTTCGTCGGTCAGACTGTTCAGCTCCACCCGGATGGGGAATCGTCCCTGCAGTTCGGGGATGAGGTCTGATGGCTTTGCGACATGGAAGGCGCCCGACGCAATGAAGAGGACATGGTCGGTATTGACCATCCCGTATTTCGTGTTGACGGCGGATCCCTCCACGATCGGCAAGAGGTCCCGCTGCACCCCTTCGCGCGAGACGTCCGGACCGGCCATCTGCCCCCGACCTCCCGTGATCTTGTCGATCTCATCGATGAAGACGATGCCTGAATTCTCGACNNAGCTTCTTCGGCATCAGGTTGCCGAACAGGTCCTGGAGGTTGATCCCCATTTCCTCCAGGTTCATCGGTCCGATGACCTGCATGAGCGGACCCGGGGGCGCGGCGGGGATGTCCATTTCGATCGTCCGGTCCTCCATCTCTCCGTTTTGCAGCCTGCGCCGGAACTTTTCGCGCGTCGCCCCGTTCTCTCCCTCATCCGGATGTTCCGCATCGGCTTCAACGCCGGGAGATGACTTCCGGTGGGAGGGAGGGATGAGGATGTCGAGGATTCTCTCCTCGGCCATCTCTTTCGCCTTCCCGTTGACCTCGGCGCGTTTCTCGGCCTTGACCATGGTGACTGCATATTCGGTCAGATCGCGGATGATCGATTCAACGTCCCGTCCTACGTACCCGACCTCCGTGAACTTCGATGCCTCCACCTTGATGAAAGGGGCGCCGGCGAGACGGGCAAGGCGGCGGGCGATCTCGGTCTTGCCGACTCCCGTCGGTCCGATCATGATGATGTTGTTCGGCATAATCTCTTCGCGGAGTCCGGAAGGCACCTGAAGCCGGCGCCAGCGGTTCCTGAGCGCAATTGCCACCGATCTCTTCGCCTTGTCCTGCCCGATGATGTACTTGTCAAGCTCGCGGACGATCTCTCGGGGCGTGAGCTGTCGATCCCGGATGGATCGCTCGCGTTCGTCGGACGCGGAACCTTGTGGAAGCGCTGTTGTCACAGTTCCTCGATGGCGATATTGTGGTTGGTGTAAATGCAGATATCCGCCGCCGCGCCGAGCGATTCTTCGACGATGGCCCGCGCAGACAAATCTGAATGTTTGATCAGCATCCGGGCCGCAGCCAGCGCATAACTTCCGCCCGAGCCGATGGCCAGGATGCCGTCATCCGGTTCGATGATGTCCCCCGTCCCGGAAATGACAAGGGAGATCGACCCGTTGAGGACCGCCAGAAGGGCCTCCAGTTGCCGCAGGTACTTGTCAGTGCGCCAGTCCTTGGCCAGTTCCACCGCTGCCCGCTCGAGATTGCCATTGTATTTTCCGAGTTTCTCTTCGAAACGGGAAAACAGGGCGAAGGCATCGGCGGCGGCGCCCGCAAATCCCGCAAGGACGGTCCCGTTGTGGAGTTTCCGCACTTTGCGTGCGTTCTGTTTCATGACGGTCTGTCCGACCGTCACCTGGCCGTCGGAGCCGATGACAGTGGCTCCCTTATACGTAAGGCCGATGACGGTCGTTGCATGAATGAGAGAGGGCATCGACGTGTTCCGGATGAGTGGTTGATGGGTCCTGGGTGCGGGTGGGAGAACCGGCCCGACGGTGGTTACATGATGCGCCGCCGGAGTCTGGCGACGGGAATGAGCATCTGTTCGCGGTACTTGGCGACGGTGCGTCGTGCGATGTTCAATCCCTGCGATTTCAGGATCTCCGCCAGCTTGTGATCGCTCAACGGCCGCCGTGGATCCTCTCCCTTGATGAGGGTCTCCAGCGTCCGCTTCACTTCCTTGTTGGACACTTCCTCGCCGCCGGTCGTGCTGATCGAGTCGCTGAAGAAATGACGGAGCGAATAGACGCCGTAATCCGTCTGGACATACTTGCTGTTGACGACCCGGCTGATGGTGGAGATGTCCATGCCGATGATTTCGGAAATATCCTTGTAGATCATCGGCCGGAGCCCCTCCCCGGTCTCGAAGAACTCCCGCTGCTTCTCAACGATCGACCGCATGACCTTCACCATGGTTTCGCGCCGCTGGTGAATGGAACTGATGAACCACTTTGCCGCCTCGAAGCGCTGGCGGATGAAATCCTTGGTTTCGGTGGACACGCCGTTCTTCTTCCGCTTCGACATGAGTTCCTTGTAGGCCCGGTTGATGCGGAGAGGGGGAATGTTCCGATCATTGAGGGTGATGATAAATTCTTCCTCGCTCAATGTCACGATAAAGTCGGGGACGACGTAGTTCTCCTGGGCGGAGATCTCTCCTTCGCCGGGTTTCGGATTCAGATGCTGGATGAAGTCGATGACCTGCTTGAGTTCGTCTGTCGGGATTCCGAGCTTCTTGGCGAGATCCTCGAAGTGCCGCATCGTGAAGTCGTCGTAGAATTCCCCGAGTATCCGCAGCGCCAGGGCCTTGAGGGCCGGATCGACCTCCCGGGTTTCCAACTGGACGATGAGGCACTCCTGAAGGGAACGGCTGCCGATGCCCACCGGATCGAGACGCTGGATCATTGTGAGAACCTTCTCGGCCTGGTCCACGCCGATCTGGGTTCCGTGCGTCAGGTTGAGATCCTGCACGATGGCGGCAAGGTCGCGCCGCAGGTATCCGTCAGCATCGACGTTGCCGATGATTTCCTGGCCGGTCAGGAGTTCTTCGTCGGTCAGCTCGAGCAAACTGAATTGTTCCAGCAGGCGTTGGTACAAGGGGATGGCATCGGGGATCGGGTAGTCTTCCTTCTCTTCCTGATCGAACGGCTCGCGGGTCTTGTGCCCCGATTGTTCGTCGTTCATGAAGTCTTCGATGCTGTACTTGTCGTCGTCTTCCGCGCTCGCGGTCTCCTCCGCCTTCTCGTCGACAACCGGCGTCTCATCGTCGGAGGATTGTTCCATCTCCTCCTCAAAACCCTCTTCCAGAAGCGGGTTCATCTCCAGTTCGGCTTTGATCTTCTGCTCCAATGCAAGCGTCGGCAGTTGCAGCATCTTCAGGTATTGCACCTGCTGCGGCGACAGCTTCATCAACATCTTATGTTGGAGCGAAATGTTCAGCATGCCGTTACCGGATCACTCTCCTGCCCGGGAATCACAATATCGTTTGAACCCCTCGTACCACTCCTCGCCGTATTTCCGGATGAGAGGTTCCCTGAGGAAGTCGTGAAGTCTGACTCTCTGCAATGTCCCATGCTCGCGCCCCGGTGCGCATTCATCGATCTCCTCATACCGCACGACATCGTTTCCCCATTGCCGTATGCGGATGGGGAAGAGGTGGCAGGAGAGGGGTTTTCGCCAATCGGTGAGGCCGCCTTCGTACGCCCGCTCGAAACTGCATTGAGCCACTCCGCCGTCAAAGAGGGCAAACACGCATTCCTGTTGCCCGATGCACGGAGTGGCGTAATCGCCCGCCCGGCCTTCGGCAAGTCCTGATGTTTCGATCACCTGTATGCTTCGCGCGGAGAGAAATTGCCGTGCGGCAGGGAACGCTTTGGCGATCTCAAGAACTTCATCGTCTTCAAGCGGTGCGCCGCGGCCGCCGGGGAGTGTGCAACAAGCTCCTTTGCAGACGTGCACGTCGCAGCAAAAGGAGGTCCCGCAAACCGAATCGTCAAGTACTGCTTCTCCTATCACAAACATACGGAATTCTCCGACAAGAAAAAAGGACCATCACAGCAGCAGGAACATCTTGCCCGGCATCTGCTTGACAATACCCTTGAATTCCAGCGAAAGCAGGTGAACCAGTGCATCGGACGGTGATAGTCCCGTCCGTTCGGTGATCGCTTCGACAGACACGGGAGAATCCCCGAGCGCCTCCACGATCTGTCTCTCAAACAGATTCAGATCGGGAGACGGCGCGCGCCTCTTTGTGCTTCCCTGCGGGAGAATCGGCGCGAGCCGGGGAGCCAGTTCCACCAGGATATCGTCGATCGTCTCCGTAAGCTTCGCCTTCCCCTCCTTGATCAACAGATTCGTCCCGCTCGGTTTTCCCGGCACGAGGGGGGAAGGGAGGGCGAAGACTTCGCGCCCCTGGTCCACCGCCATGTTGGCCGTGATCATCGCGCCTCCGTCGACGCCGGTCTCGACGACGAGCGTGCCGAGCGTCATCCCGCTGACGATCCGATTCCGGCGCGGAAAATTGACGGCATCCGGCTTTGTGCCGAGCGGAAATTCCGAGAGGATGGCCCCATTGGTGCGGATCCTCTCGGCCAGTCCCTTGTTCTCCGCCGGATAGATGACATCGAGCCCCGAACCGATGACGGCGATTGTTCTTCCGTGACCGCGGACCGCAGCCGTATGCGCGGCGGTGTCGATGCCCCGTGCCAGCCCGGAGACAACCGGGATACCGAGCGTCGCGCAGGCCTTGGCAAACACATCGGTCAGACGGATCCCGTACGGCGTCGGTGATCTCGTTCCCACAATCGCCAGGGAGTAGTTGTCGCTCTCATCAAGTGTCCCATGAACGAAAAGAAAAGGGGGAGGATCGTAGATCTTCTTCAGCAGCGAAGGATAGTCGCGCTCCCAGACGGTCAGCAACCGCCCGCCGAGCTTCGCCAAACGCGCAAGCTGCTCGTCAGCAAACTTCTCCGCCGCTCCTGCGGCGCTTCCGCGAAAAAATGACGTCAGGAGCGCCGCGGTTTTCTGCTCAATCCCCTCCACTGCCACCAGTTGCCGGCCCGGGGCGCGAGCTACCGCACCGGCGGATCCAAAGTGGGTTACCAGGGCACGAAGGCGGCGGGTGCCGATTCCCGGTACCTGGGAGAGAATTAACAAATCACGGTGAGTGTCCGTCATGGTCATATCGACAGGGAAGCAAATCCCTCATTCGTGTGCGCACGCAACGATGGCTCCGCGGAATTCCTCCACAACCATCCGCGCCCGTTCGAGTGTTGCCGCTTCAGCAATGACCCGGACAATCGGTTCCGTGTTGGATTTCCTCATGTGAACCCAGCAGTCATCAAAATCGATCCTCAGTCCGTCGTCCGTGTTGATTGTCCCGCGGTTCGCGTTCCGATCCCGCAGGCGCGCCAGAACAACGTCGGGAGACATGGAGCCGACGTCCATCTTTCCCTTTGCGATGGCGTAGTGCGGCATCGATGCCTTGAGCTCCGAGAGACTCGTCCCTGCATCTGCGAGGAGTTGAAGAATCAGGCCGATGCCGACGCTTGCGTCGCGCCCCAGGTGAACGTCGGGGAGGATCACGCCGCCGCTTCCCTCGCCGCCGATCACGGCACCAATGCTCTTCATCCGCTTGGCGACGTTGATCTCGCCAACGGGCGTGCGGATCACTTCGGCACCCAGGTCCGTCGCGATATCATCCACGGCGCGCGTTGTGGAAAGATTGACAACGACGCGCGCAGGCGGGGATTGCTTTCCCTTCTTTCCCAGAACAAAACGGACGGCCGATGCAATGGTGTATTCCTCGCCGTACGGGTCCCCTTTTTCCGTCATGAGAACGAGGCGGTCGACGTCGGGATCGACGGCAATGCCGAGATCGGCCTTTTCCGCTCTGACCCGGGCGGCAAGATCCGTCAGGTTCTCAGGGATGGGTTCGGGTGTGTGCGCAAAGACGCCGCTGACATCGCAGTTCATGCGGACAACGATGCATCCCAGACGCTCAAGGAGCTGCGGAATGATCAGCCCCCCTGCCGCGTTGACGCAGTCGACGACGACACGGAAATGCTTCTTCCTGATGCTTTCGGGGTTGATGAGGGGGAGAGAGAGGACCGCTTCGATATGCTTCAGCAACCAGCTCCCATCGGTGGAATGCCGGCCGAGCTCGTTCCATGGGCGGTACGACGGCGCACCGGAGGCCAGGGCCCAGAATTCCCGGTTCTCCTCGCCGTCGAGAAACATCCCCGTGGATGCCATGAACTTGAGACCGTTCCACTCTATGGGATTGTGACTCGCGGTCACGGCAATTCCTCCCGCCGCGTGTGTCTTCTCCACCGCAAGCTGGACCGTGGGGGTCGGACAGATGCCGATGTCCAGGACGTCGATCCCTTTGGCAGCAAGGGCCGACGCGGCAATGTTTGTCACAACCCCCCCCGTGATGCGTCCGTCGCGTCCGATGACGACGGTTGGACGAGCTGATCCTGCCTTCCTGCAATACTCGCCAAAAGCGCCGGCATAGGTGACGATGGCTTCCGGCGTCAGCGACGAACCGATGATCCCCCGGATACCTGAGATGCTGACCATCAATGGCATAATGTGCGACTCTCCCAAAGTGAAACCCGTAAAGATAAATGTACTCAAGGAGCCCCGCAGAATCAAGGAATCGACTTGTCTCAGCTCATTTCTGCTCGTAACCGGGTTGTTGTGGCGCGGAAGATCGTCGTCCGGAGGCGAGACATCTGCGACACAACAAGGGAAGGCGCTGCGCAACTGCCTTGAACATCTACGACTTTTTGCGTACGTTACCGCATACGAAACCCTGGATTGCCGAGATGCTGACCCGGAACGAGCGAAAGGAATTGCTCGCCATTGCGCGTGAAGCTGCTGTCCGTGCCGTCCGCCATCAGGAATGGCGTATCGACGCGCCCCGGGGGGCATTGGAAAAACCGGGGGGTGCCTTTGTCACGTTGCGCAAACACGGCGAACTGCGGGGTTGTATCGGATACATCGAATCCAAGGAACCGCTTGCGGAAGTTGTTGCGGAAGTCGCTGTAAAAGCGGCGTTGGAAGATCCGCGCTTTCCCCCCGTGACGGAGGACGAACTTGCGGAGATCGCAGTCGAAGTTTCAGTCCTCTCCCCCATGCGCCGCGTTGCTGAGATCGAAGAAATCCGGGTGGGCGAACACGGTCTGCTTCTGGAACGGGGATGGAACAGGGGTCTGCTCCTTCCGCAGGTGGCGAGCGAATACCACTGGGATCGAAAACAATTTCTTGAGCAGACGGCGCGCAAGGCGGGACTTCCTGCCGACGCCTGGCGGGACCCCCAGACGAAACTTTTCTGCTTCTCAGCGGAGGTCTTCGATGAAGAGCACGCTGACTGATCCGGTAAGAAAGTGCGCCGTTTGCGGGACGTTCTATCCCGGCGACGCTCGTGAGTTGGCGGAGAGTATCGACTCCCTGGTGAGGGACGTTCCTCCGAGGGACAAGGGAACGGTCCGGGGAATTGTTGCCCCCCATGCCGGCTATACCTACTCGGGCGCCACGGCCGCAGCCGCCTATGGCACCTTGCGGGGAAGTTCATTCGCGACGGTGGTGATCGTTTCCCCAAGTCATCATGAGTATTTTGAGGGCGTGTCGATATTCGACGGGGATGCGTATGCCACACCGCTGGGTGTCGTTCCCATTGATGCCGACGCGAGAAAGGCATTGCTGGAATATTCTTCCGTGATACATGCTTCGCGGGAAGGGCACGGGGCGGAGCACGCCGTTGAAGTGCACCTTCCGTTTCTGCAACGGATGGTGGGGACATTCTCGCTGCTTCCGCTCGTGATCGGCCACCCGACCCGCGCGACGTGTTTGGCGCTTGCAGAAACACTGGGGGGGGCCCTGAAGGGACGCCCGCTTCTCTTTGTGGCAAGTTCCGACCTTTCACATTTTTACCCCGCGACGGTTGCCCACCAGTTGGATCGCGTCGCCCTGGACGATTTGATAGACTTTGACGCGCTCGCGTTGATGTCTCATCTCGAGGAAGGGAAGACCGAGGCGTGCGGCGGCGGTCCCATCGTGGCGGTCCTCACCGCGCTGAAGAAACTTGGGGCTTCCCGCGTTGATGTGGTGGGCTATGCCACGTCGGGTGACGTGACCGGAGATGACAGAAGCGTTGTGGGATATGCGAGCGCGGTGGTGTCATGAGGAAGGCCGTGCCAAAGAAGAAGCGCCGACCGGCTCCCCTCCGCGTCGCCATTGTCGGCGGAGGGATGGTCGGTTCGGTCCTGGGGAGGATTCTGACGGAGGGGGGAGGGCGGGTGACCGCTGTGGTATCCCGCTCCCGGTCGTCGGCGCGGGCGGCTGCAGTATTCGTCCGATGCCGGAATTTTTCCACGGCGTTGACGGCAATCCCACCCGAAACCGATATCGTGCTGATCGCGACGCCGCATGATGCCGTCGGGGACGTTGCGCGGACGCTTGCCTCCCTGGAGGAACTCAACTTCACCCGGATGGCCGTCTGCCATGCGTCGGGGATGCTCACGGCGGAGGTCCTGGAGCCCCTGGCAGTCCGCGGGGCGGCTGTGTTTTCGTTCCACCCGCTGCAAACGTTTCCGAGGGATTTCAGGCCGGCGGAGATCCTCCCCACTGCGCGCGGTATAGTCTTCGGCGCGGATGGTTCGCCTCGCGCATTGCGCCGCGCCCGTCAATTCGCTGCTGCGCTCGGAGGGCGGGTGATCATGATCCGTCCCGAGATGCGGAGATTCTACCACGCGGCGTGCGTTGCCGCGTGCAACCACCTGACGGCGCTGCTTGCCAATGTGGAATCCATGTACCGGATTCTCCAGCCGGAGCGGAATGACTTTTTTCCGGTTTTTCGCCCCATCATCGAGGCAACCCTGCAGAACATCGGTCTGCATGGACCGGCGGAAGCGCTGACAGGTCCCGTTGCCCGCGGAGGAGTTGCCACGGTGGCACAACATCTGGCAGCGGTCGAACGGTACGCCCCCCACCTCATCCCGTACTTCACGCGCATGTCTTTGGAAACGGTCCGACTGGCCGTCGCGAAGGGATCGCTCGTTCCGGAGCGGCGCGAAGCTCTCGAGAGACTTATTCGCTCGTACACAGAGGAAGCACATCCCGCCGAAGGAAACCCGTGAAAGCACTCATTGCCAGCGGTGGACGAGGTACGCGCCTCCGCCCCATCACGCACACAAGGAACAAACACCTGATCCCGGTTGCCAACAAGCCCATTCTCTCTTATGCCATTGAAGCAGCCGCTTCCGCCGGGATCACCGAGATCGGCATCGTGGTGAACGCTGACAGCGATGAAGTGCCGAAAGCGATAGGCGACGGAAAACGATGGGGCGTTGCCATTACCTACATTCCGCAGGCAAGGCCCGGCGGACTGGCCGAAGTCGTGGCGCTCGCCGAGCCCTTCATCGGCCGGGACAAGTTCATCTTCTATCTCGGCGACAACATGGTGGTGGGGGGCGTACGCCGGTTTATCGAGGAATTTGAGCGGAGCGGCTGCAATTGCTTTCTGACGCTCGCACGCGTGAAGGACCCTGAGAGATTCGGCGTTCCGGAACTTCGCGGCGGGAAGATCGTCGGTGTGGAGGAAAAACCGAAGGTGCCGAAAAGCAATTTCGCCGTCGCGGGTATCTACCTCTACGATTCCACCATTTTCGAAGCGGTGAAGGCCATCACGCCGAGTGCACGGGGAGAACTGGAGATCTCCGATGCCCATGAATACCTCATCCGGAAAGGGTATAACGTCGGGTATGCCGAGATCACCGGGTGGTGGAAGGACACGGGCAAACCCACCGACCTCCTGGAGGCGAACCGGCTCGTTCTCGACAATATTGCGCCGGGGATACGCGGTGAGATCGACGGGCGCTCCACCGTGGCCGGACGCGTTGTCCTGGAATCCGGAGCGCGTGTGATCAACAGCGTNNTCCGCGGTCCGGCGATCATCGGCGAACATTGCGTCATTGAGGATTCCTATATCGGACCGTTCACCTCGATCGGCAACAACTCCGTTGTCCGGGGAAGCGAGATCGAGTACAGTATCGTCCTCAGGGATTGCAAGATCCTGAATGTCGGCATACGCTTGGAAGGAAGCATCCTGGGAAACGATGTGGAAGTTGTTCAGGCGACCGGGAAACCGCGCGTCCATCGATTCATGATCGGCGACCAGAGCAGGGTGGAAGTCGTGTAGGACCCTGTATGGCGCACGAACGTTCTTTGACCGCAGGAGAGGGTATGGACTACCGCACGCTGCTGTGCAACATTGATGAGCGTATTGCAACCGTAACGATCAACCGCCCGGACAAACTCAATGCGCTCAACGCGGAGATCAGGGCGGACCTGAAAAGGTGCTTCGCGGCGCTCAAGAATGACCCGGAGGTCGATGTCGTCATCGTGACGGGGGCCGGAGAAAAGGCGTTCGTTGCCGGCGCGGATATCGCTGAGCTCGCCGTGCTCAATGGCGAAACGGGGCGCGCGATGTCTTCCTCCGGCCAGGGAGTCTTTGACGATATCGAGAACCTGGGGAAACCGGTCATCGCGGCCGTCAACGGCTACGCGCTTGGCGGTGGCTGCGAACTTGCGATGGCGTGCCATCTGCGTATCGCTTCGGAAAATGCGCGCTTCGGTCAACCTGAGGTGAACCTCGGCGTCATTCCGGGCTACGGAGGAACCCAACGTCTCGCCCGGCTCGTGGGGCGGGGGAGGGCGATGGAATTGATCCTGACGGGCCTCCCGATCGATGCCCAGGAGGCGTTCCGCATCGGCCTCGTGAACAAGATTGTTCCTCCCGCCGAACTGCTCGATCGGGCCCGGATGATGGCAAAGGCGATCGGATCCTTCGGTCAAATTGCTGTGCGCATGGCCTTGAAGGCGGTGAACATCACCGAAGAAGTTCCCCTGTCCGAGGGAGAACGGCTCGAGGCGTCCCTCTTCGGCGTGTGCTGCGAAAGTCCGGATTTCAAGGAAGGAACACGCGCGTTTCTGGAAAAACGAAAGCCGATCTTCCGACATTCATGACAAGAGAAAGCCGCCATCGTTCGCTCCGTTTCCGGGCAATCACCGCCGTTGTCCTCGCCGCCTGCGCCCTGGGGATGACGACAGTCGAGTACTTCGGGGTGGGAGGAAAGCATGAGACCGAGAAGGAACGCCGGAATGCCGAAGCGGGCATTGCGACGGTCGTGGATACGGTGCTGGCCCGCTATGCCGTCCGCCGGGACGACGTGCGAACCTGGCGGGCGACGGTGGGGGGTGCGCCCGGCGAGCGTTGGGAGCAGCGCGTAACGGTTCCCCCTGGCTTTCCCGGCATCGAAGTCAACCATGAAATGAGCCTCCTTCTCGCGCCGTTCGATGCGCACGTGGTGGCGACGGAACGGACGAAGGAGGAGAGCGTGACAATGCACATCGTCCGGGGCGGTCGAACGGTGCGGAGCGTGATCTTCGTGACCGGATCGCCCGATGAACAGGGACGGGATCGAAACCCACATCCATAGTCAAGGAGGTTTGCCATTTCCTCGGATCAGAAACCTGCGAAGCCGGAAAAACCCGCCGGCGGCCCGACAGCCATGGAGAAAATTGTCTCTCTTTCCAAGAGACGGGGGTATGTCTTTCAGTCGAGTGAAGTGTACGGTGGGTTGAATGGATGCTGGGACTACGGTCCGCTCGGCGTCGAGCTCCTGCGCAACATTAAGGAGCAATGGTGGCAGACCATGACCTCCCGGGAGGATATCGAGGGGATCGATGCGAGCATTCTCATGCACCCGCGCGTCTGGGAGGCATCGGGACACGTTGCCAACTTCACCGATCCGATGGTGGACTGCAAGGAATGCAAGGCGCGATTCCGTGCAGACCAGATCGAGGACGCCATGTGCGGCAACCCCGCCTACAAGGGGCGCAAGGCGTCGAAATGTCAGCATGAAGGAAAGTTTACGGAGGCACGGCAGTTCAATCTGATGTTCAAAACGTTCATCGGACCAACGGAGGATAATGCTTCGGTCGTGTACCTGCGTCCGGAAACCGCCCAGGGAATTTATGTCAACTTTCTGAATGTGCAGGCGGCATCGCGGCAGAAGCTGCCGTTCGGCATCGCGCAGATCGGGAAGGCGTTCCGGAATGAGATCAACACGAAGAACTTCCTTTTCCGTACCCGCGAATTTGAACAGATGGAGATGCAGTTTTTCGTCAAACCGGGGACCGACGAGGAATGGTTCCGCTATTGGAAGGCCGAACGCCTCGCCTGGTTCATTGGACTCGGCATCGACAAGGACAAGCTGCAGTACCATCAACATGAACCCGACAAGCTTGCGCATTACGCAAAAGACGCGTTTGACATCGAATACCTGTTTCCCTTCGGCTGGGGTGAGATCGAAGGGATCCACAACAGGACGGATTTCGACCTCTCCCGTCATGAGGAATTTTCCGGTAAATCAATGAAGTATTTCGATGAGGAGGCAAAGGAACGGTACACCCCGTACATTATCGAGACCTCGGCCGGTGCAAGCCGTTCGTTCATGGCTTTCCTCGTCAATGCGTACCGCGAGGAGGAAGCTCCCACGGCCGACGGGAAAACGGAGACAAGGGTCGTCCTCGGGCTCCATGCGAAACTTGCGCCGATCAAGGCGGCGGTATTTCCCCTGGTGAACCGCGACGGGATGCCTGAACTTGCGAGGAACATCCTCCAGGGGTTGCGTCCCCATCTTCGCGTTTTCTACGACGACAGCGGGGCCGTCGGCAGGCGGTACCGCCGCCAGGACGAAGCCGGCACGCCGTACTGCATTACCGTCGATTCCCAGACCCTTCAGGATAACACAGTGACGGTACGGGAACGTGATTCCATGCAGCAGACAAGGGTCGGTGCGGATGCACTTCCGGAGTATCTTCGGAAGAAAATCAATGCTGCCTAAGTTCCACGAACGGGAATTCCGGGAGGATGCATGAAATCGTTGATCACTATTCTGTTGAGCGGGATGCTCGCTCTCGGCTGCGGCAAAAACCTGGCCGGACCTGGGACTGATCTGCTTCTGCAGCCACCGGGGGGACTGTACGCGTATTCGGCGGACAGCACGCACGTCATGCTGGTCTGGAGCGCCTCCGCGAGCGCGTCGGCTTCCGATTTTGCCGGTTACACCGCGTCGTGGGGTTCGGTGAAGGATACGGTGGGGGCGGCCACCTTCTCATACCTGGCGGGACCGCTGCCCCAGGGTCTGATGCAGTTTTCAGTCATGTCGCGCAGATCTGACTCCTTCACCAGCACGCCGGTGACGATAGCATGGGCTCCTGCCTATCGTTTTGACAACGGGTCGCTGGTGATTTTTGAGCAAGACGCTTCACGTCTCGGACGGGTTGCGGGCATTAGTCTGGGGAATCAGACAACGCCCCCCTCTGCGCAGATCCTCGACCAGACCTCGCAGGCGTCCATTGCTTTCTACCTGGAAGGGAGCGGCGGACAACAACTCGCCCTGCACAGCGGAGCTGACTTTTATTCCCCTTGGAACGTCACCATGTTTTCGACGGTGACGACGGCAGCGGCCTCCCTTGACACCGCGCTTGCCGCCTTCCCCGGCGATGCAACATTCACGGAACACCTCATCCCTGTCAACGATAACGTGATCTATTATGCACGCGTTTCCACAAGTACCTCGGAAATTCATTACATCAGGATCCACGTCAACGTAAGCGGGGCGGTATATCCGGACCGCAGTGCCGTCATCCGTCTGTCGATTCAGCGCGTGGCGGGCGTCCCCTCCGCCGCAGCAGGAATTCCGGAAAGGGACGTCCCATGTTCGTGACGGGCACGGCCGGGGCATCGGGTTCTGCCGGGAGCTGCCATGTGCCGTTCACCGGGAGTGGAACTCCACGGGGCTCTCAGGCATGAGCACAAGGGTGGGGATCATTCGCAACCGCCACGGAGAACTCCGGAGCGGTTGGCGTATGGCGTTGTTCCTTGTCATATCGGCGGCGGTCGCCCTGGGCCTGAGCGGGTCCTTCCTCCTCATCCCCGGCAGTCTGGCCATGTTCCAGACGGTTGTTCTCCTCTGTGCGGGACTAGCGGCCACATGGGTGATGACCCGATGGGTGAACAAAAAACCGCTCTCCGCGGTCGGCTTGGCTCTCCACGAGAAGACGTTCAAGGATATCGGGGCGGGATGCCTGCTCGGCTTTTTGATGATGACGGGTATTTTTCTCGTCGAAGCCGGGATGGGATACGCGACACCTGCTTTTCCGCAGCACTCGTTGGGAGAATCGATGGGGGTCGCGGGGGGCTCTTTGCTCTGGTTTGCCCTCGGTGCGATGGGAGAAGAGGTCTTCTTTCGCGGATATCTCTTTCAGACCCTGATCCAGATGGTCACATTCCTCCCCGCTCTGCTCCTGATGGCGGGTGTGTTTGCAGTCGCTCATATCTTCAACCCACACGTCTCGGCACTCCCCATGGTGAATATTGGCTGTGCGGGGGTTCTTTTCTCCGTTGCGTACATGAAGACACGAAGTCTCTGGCTTCCCTTCGGCATTCACTTTGCATGGAATTTTTCACAAACGACGATCTATGGTTTCCCGACGAGTGGTCTTGATCCGACTTTGCATTCTTTGATCAGGCTCACCCAGTCGGGACCCGCATGGATCGTCGGAGGGGAGTTCGGTCCCGAGGGGGGAGTGCTGGCGACGCTTGCATTGATCCTCGGGGGGTGGTATGTCCTCAAGGCACCGTATCTGCGCGCGCCGGAAGGGATTGTGACACTTGATTCGATTGAAGACTTGATTGCGAAGAAAGGGGTGCCGTCGTGAAACGCATGGGGAGCATCCTGGCAGCCGTGCTCGTTCTCTGCGCCCCCCGCGGCCATTCGCAGGTCCCTCCCCGCGATGAATTCGATGCGACCACGCGGCAAGGGATCGACCACGTGTACAATCTGGAATTCGAACAGGCGGAGCACGACTTCCGTCTCCTTGTTCAAATGGCGCCGGATCATCCCGCCGGACATTTCTTCCTGGCGATGGTTGATTGGTGGCGGATCGCGATCGATCTTGAGAATGAACAATACGACCGGCGGTTCTTCGATTCACTCGACCACGTGATCGACGTGTGCGATGCCTTGCTGGACAAGAATCCGGACGACGTGACAGCGATCTTCTTCAAGGGGGGAGCGATCGGTTTTGAGGGGCGGCTCCGCTTCCACCGCAATGATTACCTCGCCGCTGCCAATGCGGGGAGAAAGGCCCTTCCCCTGGTCCAATCCGCGTCGTCGCTTGATCCCTCGAATTGCGATATTCTCCTCGGAACGGGGATGTACAACTACTATGCGGATGTCATCCCGAAGGAATACCCATTTGTCAAACCGTTGATCCTGTTCATCCCGGCCGGGGACAAGCAGAAGGGGATCGAGCAATTGACCCGGGCTTCCGAGCAGGGGAAGTATGCCGCTGTTGAGGCGACGTATTTTCTGATGCAGATCTACTACTACTACGAAAAAGACTACAGAAAAGCCCTTGCCCTGGCGGCAAAGCTGCACGATCGGTTTCCCACGAACACGCTCTTCCACCGCTATCTTGGCCGGTGTCTTGTTTCCGTCGACGATTGGGTGGCTGTCCGGTCTGTCTTCACCGCGATCCGCGAGCGGGCCGATCAGGGCATGCGGGGATATGCGGCATCCTCCAGGCGCGAAGCGGAATATTACCTTGGCATGGCGGACATGATGGAGGGAAAACCGAATGAAGCGCTTCCGCACTTCTATCAGTGCGACGCAATGTGCAGGGAACTTGATAAGGAAGGCGCCTCAGGGTTCATGGCAATGGCGAACCTGAAGATCGGCATGGTGTACGACATCCAGGGGAAGCGGGAACTGGCCGTCGCGCAGTACAAGAAGGTACTCGAGATGAAGGACTACAACGGCAGTGAGGCGCAGGCGACCGAATTCCTCCAATCCCCATATCGGCAGGAGGTGCGCAGCCGATGACGGTGACGATCATCCTGTTCGGTCTCGTTGCCTCGCTTGCAGAGGTTCTGGGTGGATGGTTGGTGGTGATGCGGGCGGATTGGCCGAAGAGAGTGCAGGAGTACTTGCTCGCGCTCGGGGCCGGTTTTATCCTGGCCCTCGTGTTCGTGGAACTGGTCCCGGAAGGACTTCACGCCGCTGGACCGGCAGCTCCGCTCTTTATCCTCATCGGTTATGCCTTGTTGCATTTCTTCGAACACACCGTCGTCGGCCATCTCCACTTCGGGGAGGAAACCCACCGGGAGGTGATGGTGTCCCCCGTCGCCAGCATGTCGACGCTGGTCGGACTGTTTCTTCACGCGTTCTTCGACGGCTTTACGATCTCGGCGGGCATGCAATATGATTTCTACATCGGGCTGCTGGTCTTCTTTGCCGTCCTGCTGCATAAGATTCCCGAGGGACTGACGATCGCCTCGGTGATGCTTGCGGCTGAACGGAAGAGGTCCTTCGCGCTCCTTGCGACGTGTGCGATCGGGCTGGCGACTATGCTCGGCATCGTGAGCGTCATTTTTCTCGCCGGCATCAGCGAGAAAGTGTTGGGGATTGCCTTTGCGCTCTCGGCGGGGGTCGCAACCTACGTGGGAGCAAGCGACCTGATCCCCGAGATCAATCATTCCCGCAAAAGGATCATCCCGCTCCTGGTCTTTGGGGGCATGCTTCTTTTCTATGCCGGCACGCTGGCGCTCGCGCCGTTTGCCGCCCACGGTAGGTGAGAAAGGTGTTGGGGTGTTGTTAGAACCCCGAACTGAGGGAAATTCTGTGGAAGTTGCCTATCGTGCCGAGTGAGGAGAGAGCATAATCCACTCTGTACCGCGAGACGGTGATGCCAAGGCCGATGGAGAGCCCGGCCATCCCCGCGGTGGTTCCCGTTTTGAGGTCCAGCCTCTGTTCATTGTTGTATCCGACGCGGAGTTGGAGGACCCTGGAAAGGGTGAATTCCCCGCCCACCGTGAAAGCCCGGAAGTGACCACCAAAGTTGTCTGCAACTGCATTCAGCTTGTGGAAGTTCATGTTGAAGAGGAGAGGGAGTCCGCGCGGGATGATCGAACCGCCGATGGTGAGATCAAGCGGAAGCTGCTCGTGAACCCCCGCATAGGTGCTGAGCTGCGTGCCGATGTTGCGTATGCTTGCGCCAAGCGCGATCCGGTGTTCGGGGATCAGGTAAAGCACTCCTGCGTCGGCGGCGATGGCGGTGGAATGATACTCCGCAATGGAGGAGTGGATGAATTTGAAGCCGGCGCCGGCATAGAGGTTTTCGTCGATCGTTGTGGCGTACCCGAGGATGAGAGCAAGATCGGCAGGTGTGAACGAGCCGATCGTGTTCCCTAGATCGTCCCTCTCGTCGAACGACCCGTAGTTCGTATAGATGATCCCCGCGCCTATGGCCCCGTCGTCGGAGATCCTCCGGCCGTACGAGAGATATCCCGCATTGATGTCGAGCAGGTGTTTGAAAAATCCGGCCGATCCCTGTGTGGAATCGAGCGTGGCGAGCGACGCCGGGTTGTAAAACAAGCCGTTGACATCTCCTGCCACGGATACGAAACTTCCCGCCAGAGCAGCAGCGCGCGCGCCCGCATCGTTCCCGAGAAATCCGAAGACGCTCGTGGATTGCGCGAATGTCGCTTCCTGAAATGCGACGGCAAGAATCAAGAAGGCGGCGAGCCGTGCGTGCTGCATGGAGAATTCTCCCAAGTCGTGTTTTACCGAATCAATCTATTGAATATGCCCCCGAAATTCAAGCAATATCCTTCTGCGAAAGGGGCTTGATTGCTTCTATGGGTGGAATGTCGTATATTTTTACACTTGAGGTACCTTGGGCAATACGAGAAAGGACGGGGGAGCGATGAGAGAGGGTATTCATCCCGATTATAAGAAGGCGATCGTCACCTGTGTATGTGGGAATACGTTCGAGACGCGTTCCACCGCAGGCAACCTGAAGATCGAAATCTGTTCTGCGTGCCATCCCTTCTTCACAGGAAGGCAGAAGCTGGTTGATTCGGCCGGTCGCGTGGAACGCTACAACAAGAAATACGCAAAGAAGACCACGGAGACTCCCGCGGTCTCATAGGCCGTTCCGGAAACACTCCGCTGTTGTTCTGCGTGATGGACTTTTTCTACGCAACGTTCTGCGGCGCCATAGCCGTGGAACGTTGTTGTTTTTCGCAAGTCGGAGCAACGCATGCACCTGTGCATCTACGAAGACGCGCGTTCGGACAACTTCCTGCCGCTGACATATTTCCGACCGGTGTTCGACCTGCGGTGCGGCGTCCTGACTCTCAGGGAGAAGATTGTCCGCAGACTCCCTCACACATCGTTGAGTCTTGTCACCCGCCCCTTCCTGGCGGCTGTCCTTCGCGAGGAGAACCCCGGTGCTGCCGTCAATTCCCTTCATGAGAACCGCACTCTCTTCATGAACGGTCGTCTTCTTCTTGATGCGCCCAGCGCCGCGCTCTTTCGCCGGCAAAAAACTGATGCAGTGTTTGTCAATGGGGACGAGATTGTCGGGGCGCTCTCGCATCAAAGTCCGTTGCCGGGATCAGTCGATTCACCGGATGCCTTGCTGATCGATCCGGAACAATGGCGGAATCTCCCCCATGTTCCGGTGCAGGTTCGTCTCGCGGGTTATCCGTGGGACCTCCTTTCGGCCAATGCGGGGGAGATAGGGGCCGACGTTTCCCTTTTCCGGGGAGGCATCTCGCGCCGCGCAAAGATTCATCGTTCGGCAATACTCGCCGGCAGGACGCGCATCACGGTGGGCCCGGGAACAGACATCGGACCGGGGGCAATTCTCGACGCACGGAAGGGACCGATCGTCATTGGGGAACGCGTGACAGTGTTTCCCGGAGCCGTGCTGGAGGGACCGTGCGCTGTCGGCGACGGCTCGGTCGTTCGCATCCATGCCAAAGTGTATGCAGGGACAACCATCGGCCCCGTCTGTAAGGTGGGAGGGGAGATCGAAGGTTCCATCCTCCATTCGTACGCGAACAAGCAACATGACGGGTTTCTCGGTGATTCTTATCTCGGTATGTGGGTGAACCTGGGTGCGGGAACGACCAATAGCAATCTGAAAAATACCTACGGCACTGTCCGCGTGACGATCAACGGCGTCTCGGTGGACAGCGGATCGTTGTTTGTCGGTGTCATTGCAGGCGACCATGCCAAGGCCGGCATCAATTCAACAATCAACACCGGGACAGTGATCGGCCCGTCGGCGAATTTCTTCGGAGGCGGGATGTCTCCGAAAGTGATTCCCGCATTCTCCTGGGGTGGAGCGACACGGACGGAAACGTACCGTGTGGACAAGGCCCTGGATGTCGCCGTCACGGTCATGGCCCGGCGGTCAGTCAAGGCGACCGAGGCCTACAAAGAACTCTTCCGCAACGTGTTTTCCATGACAGCGCATGAGCGAGAGCAGCGTACCCCCTGAAGAGGCCCCGGCGACTCCGCGGCCATCTCTGTACGGGGGGGCGCGTGGGACTGCCGTGAAAGTCCTCAACCGTGTCGAGAGGACCGACTCGTATCTCGACAAGGTCCTTGATGCCGAGTTGAAGTCGCCGGATCTGAACGACGCCGACAAAGGACTCCTGACGGAAATCGTGCATGGCGTTCTTCGCTGGCAGAATCGCCTCGACTGGGTGTTGAACGGCTTTTCGCACGGGAATTTTGCGAAGTCGGAGATCAACATCAAGAGCACCCTCCGCGTTGCCCTGTACCAGATCCTCTTCCTCGACCGGATCCCCCACGCGGCTGCCGTCAATGAAGGCGTGGAGTTCATCAAGCGCCTCCGCGGTGACAAGCCCGCCGGTTTGGTCAACGCGGTCCTCCGCAACATCATACGGAACATGGAGGGGATACGGTATCCGTCAAAGGAAGACGATCCGGTCCAGTACCTCGCTGTTTACTACTCGCACCCCTTCTGGATGGTCAAGCGCTGGGTCGCCCGCTTCGGCATCGACGAAACGGCGAAACTTCTGATTGCCGGAAACGAACGGCCCGGACTCTCCCTCAGGATCAACAGACTGAAGATTGAGCCGGGACTCTTCCTGCGCCAGTTGGAACAGCTTGGTATCGCCTATACCGGCTCGAAACATGTCGATTACTTCGTCAATGTAAAATCGCTGACACGCATCGGACAGATGGATCTGTTCCGCAACGGCATGTTCACCATCCAGGATGAAAGCGCGGCCCTTCCCTGTCTCCTGATCGCTCCGAAACCCGGTGAACGGGTGATCGATCTCTGTGCCGCCCCCGGCGGGAAGACCACGAACCTCGCGGAGATGATGAAGAACGAGGGGGAGGTGATCGCGGTGGATAAGTACGAAGCAAAGCTCGGGCTGATCAAAGCTTCGTGCGAGCGCCTTGGCCTGAGGAATGTGCGGCTCCGCGGCGCAGATGCCGCGACCCTCGAGGAAGCGGCGGCGGACAAAGTCCTCCTCGACGTTCCATGCTCCGGCCTGGGTGTCCTGTCCAAGAAGCCCGACATCAAGTGGAAAAGGGATGTGTCGGACATCATGAAGTTGCAATCCATCCAGAGGGAGTTGCTCGACAACGCAGCCCGCCTGGTGAAGCCGGGCGGAGTGCTGGTGTACAGCACCTGCACGATAGAGCCGGATGAAAATCAGGATGTCATCAGGACGTTTCTGACAGGGCATCCTGAGTTTACGCTTGACAACGCGCGCGCTTTCGTCAGCGACTCGCTGGTGAATCCTGAAGGGTTTGTTGAAACATTCCCCCACCGGCACGGTATGGACGGGTCGTTTGCCGCCCGCCTGGTCAAGACTGCACACCCGTAAACGAAATGGAGCTGTTCCCATGACTGATCTCGTTGGCCTTGTCTCGCGTGAGCTGGAACGGATGGTGCAGGAGAATACGTTCAAGTATGAAACCCCCCTGGAGAGCCCGCAGGACGGCGTTGTCCGTGTTCGGGGAAAAAAGGTGGTGATGCTTGCCTCGAACAACTACCTCGGACTATCCAACCACCCGGCTGTCCGCAAGGCCGCTATCCGCGGCATCAAGGACTATGGCTACGGCGTCGCGTCGGTTCGATTCATTTGCGGGACGCAGAGTATCCACCTGGCGCTGGAAAAGAAGATTGCGAAGTTCCTGGGGACCGAAGATGCCATCCTGTTCTCTTCGTGCTGGGCGGCCAACGAGGCGTTTTTCGCGGCCATCACCAACGATGCGATGGGAGAAACAACGTACCGGGATGCTATCTATTCCGACCGGCTCAACCATGCAAGCATCATCGACGGCCAACGGTTGTGCCGCGCGGAAACCGCGGACCGGAAGATCTACGCGCATGCATCGGTCGACGATCTGGCACGCCAGCTTGCAGAGGACGCGGAAAAAGGATACAGGGTTCGGATCATCGCGACGGACGGCGTGTTCAGCATGGAAGGGGATCTTGCCCCGCTCGACCGGCTGGTTGAGGTTGCCCGCGAACATCATGCAATTCTCTTTGTGGATGATTCCCACGGCGTCGGCGTCTGCGGCAAGTCCGGTCGCGGCACGCCCGAAGCCAGGAATGTCCATGGCAAGATCGACATCCTGACGGGAACGCTAGGGAAGGCCATCGGTGGAGCGGCCGGCGGATATATCGCCGGCAAGAAGGAGATCATTGAGTTCATGAGGCAAAGAGGACGGACGTACCTTTTTTCGAATTCTCTCCCGCCCGCCATCGTGTATGGGGCATCAGCGGCCCTCACCCTGCTCATGGAGGATCGTTCCATCGTCAAACGCCTCCACAAAAACACATCGTACTTCCGGAAGGAAATCGCCGGCCTTGGATTCCGCATCATCGACGGCGAGCACCCAATTGTGCCGATCATGCTCGGCGACGCTTCCGTCGCCCAGGACATGAGCAGCGCCCTCCTGAAGGCGGGCGTGTACATCAAAGGCCTCTGGTATCCGGTGGTACCCAAAGGGGAAGCGCGCCTCCGTGCTCAGATTTCGGCAGCGCTTTCGAAGAAGGATATTGATCGTGCACTTGAGGCCTTCGAAGAAGTCGGGAAGAAAATGCATCTTCCGGGTCGGAAATGATGACAACGAGCGGAGAGATTCTCATGAAATCACTGAGCGAAGAACATGTGCTGGAGGCCCTCCGCGTCGTGAAGGATCCGGATCTTCACAAGGACATCGTGACGCTCGGTTTTGTGAAGAATCTCGCGATTACGGGGAACGATGTCAGCTTCAGCCTCGAACTGACGACACCTTCATGTCCCGTGCGCGACGAACTGAAGGATGCCGCCTCGAGGGCGCTGCACGACGCTATCCAGGGAATAGGAGAGGTCACCGTCACCATGACCTCCAGCGTGACGCAGCGGACCAGGCCGCAGCATGCGGAGTTGCTTCCGGGAGTGAAGAATACCATCGCGGTTGCTTCCGGGAAGGGGGGAGTGGGAAAGTCGACCGTTGCAGTCAACCTGGCCGTTGCCCTTGCGCGGGACGGGGCACGAGTCGGACTTGCAGACCTGGACATGTATGGACCGAGCATCCCGCTCATGATGGGGATCAAGGGGCGGCCGCGAATGGTCGAGCAAAAGCTTCTCCCCATGGAAAATTGGGGCGTCAAGGTCATGTCGATCGGATTTCTCGTCGACCCGATGCAAGCCGTGGTGTGGCGCGGACCGATGGTGAGCGGTGCGGTGAAACAATTCATGTCGGATGTCGCGTGGGGCGAACTCGATTACCTGATCATGGACCTTCCTCCGGGAACGGGGGACATCCAACTGACGTTGGTGCAGACGATCCCCCTCACCGGGGCGGTGATCGTCACCACCCCCCAGGATGTTTCACTGGCCGATGCGATCAAAGCGTGGCGCCTGTTCGAGAAGGTCAACGTCCCCCTGCTCGGCATTGTGGAGAACATGAGCTATTTCGTCTGTTCCCACTGTGGCCAACGGGAGGAGATCTTTGCCAATGGAGGCGGAAAGCGGACCGCGGAGGAGTTGGGGGTTCCCTTCCTTGGCGAAATTCCCATCTACACAAACATCCGCGTCAGCGGCGATACGGGGATTCCGGTCGCTGCAAATGACCGCGAACCGGCGCAGACGGAGGTTATCCGGAAGATTGCGAGGAATGTGGCGGCACAGGTGAGCGTCAGAAACGCCTCAGGGGGAGCGCCCGCCGTGGATATTCAATTGACGCCGGGAGGATGAAATTCGTGGAACCCTTGTCGGTGGAGCAGCGGATTGAAAATTCTCTCGAGGTCGTCAGACCTTTTCTCCGGGCGGATGGCGGCGACATCCGGGTACGGCGGCTTCGGGATGACGGTATTCTGGAGGTGCAATGGGTGGGTACGTGCCTGATTTGTCCGATCTCCATCATGACCCTCCGCGCGGGCGTGGAACGTGCCGTGATGAAGGATGTCCCGGAGGTGAAGAGGGTCGAGGCGGTGGCCGGATAACCCGGCGGCGCCGCGCTGTTACGCCTTTTCAACCTGCCGTACTCCCCCTTCCTCCAGCCGCAAGATCCTCTGCTTCGCCTTCCGGGTCAACTCATAGTTGTGTGTCGCCATAATCACCGCGGTTCCCCGCGTGTTGATGTCGAACAACAACTGGAGAATTTCCGCCGATGTGCCGGGATCGAGGTTCCCCGTGGGTTCGTCCGCCAGGAGGACGAGCGGATTGTGAACGAAAGCCCGTGCAATCGCAACGCGCTGCTGCTCACCCCCTGAGAGTTCCTGAACGCGCATGTTTCGCGCGTGGGTGAGCCCGACGTCCGCAAGTGTGTGCATCACCTTCTTCTTGATCTCCGTCCCCTTTGTGCCGGTCACGTGGAGCGTGAAGGCAACGTTGTCAAAGACGCTCCTGTCTCCCATGAGTTTGAAATCCTGAAAGACGGTTCCGAGAGTCCTCCGCAGGAAAGGGAGCTCACGCGGACTGATCCCGCGCGACGAATACTTCCCGACCGTCACGATCCCCTTGGTCGGAAGAATGTCCATCGAAATAAGCCGCAAGAGTGTCGTCTTTCCTGAACCGGTTTGACCGACAAGGAAAACAAACTGGCCCGGCTCGACCTTGAAACTGATGTCGTGCAAAACCCGGTGAGAATCGTACACCACAGCGACATGAGAAAACGATATCATGGTCATCTCCTTTGGCGGCGATTGCGGGCAATGGACACCGCAAGACGGATGGCTTCAACCATACTCCCGTGGTCTGCAATCCCCCTTCCCGCTATGTCGAAGGCGGTCCCGTGGTCCGGCGACGTACGCACGATGGGCAAACCCACAGACACATTGACGGATCTGCCGCTCCCCCCCATCTTGAGGGGGATGAGGCCCTGGTCGTGGTACATCGCGACGACAGCGTCGTAAATGCCGGGCTTGTAACGCGCAAAGAACCCGTCGGCGGGAAAGGGACCGTCGAGAGACATCCCCTTCTTCCGAAAAGCGGCGACAACAGGGATGATGATGCGCTGCTCCTCCGTGCCGAGGTCCCCGTCTTCTCCGGCATGCGGATTCAATCCCAGGACCGCAATCCGGGGGCGCCGGATTCCCCAATCCCACTGCAGAGCGTCGTGGATGATTCTGATCCGTGTCCGCAGCAGCCCCGGCGTCAGAGCCAGGGGTACATCGCGCAGGGGGAGGTGGATCGTGACAAGGCCCACCCGCAACGTGGGGGAGACGAGCATCATGGCCACCTGGCGGGATCGTGAGAGCCGCTGCAGCATTTCCGTCTGACCCGGGACATCGTATCCCGCCAGATGGAGGGAGCGCTTTGAAACCGGTGCGGTGATGAGAGCGGCCGCCGATCCGTTCTGCACAAGACCTACTGCTGCCTCGATGGATTTTCCCGCTGCGGCTCCGGCGCTCGCGGAAACGGCTCCTGGCACGACGGAGACAGGAAGGGGGGAAGCAACATCGAGGATCAGGAGGGTCCGTCGCGGGATCCGGTGCTGACAGGGCCAGGATTGGAAGCGGATGTCCATCCGCAGGCCGCGTGCAGTTGCGGCAAATGCCTCCAGAGGTCCGACAAGAATGGGCGTGCAGATGCGCCGAATTCGGGGAAGAAGGGCGCTTGTCAAGGCGACTTCCGGCCCGATGCCGTTGTAGTCCCCCACCGTTATCGCGATGAAGGGTTTCATGGGGCTCCGGCCTGGAGGACGTAGTTCCCGGTCTTGTTCGGGTCGACAAACGTGAACCGTCGATTGAGTTTGCTGTAGGTCCAGATTTCCTGGAATCCCGTGGAGGGATCGAGCGAACGGTCCGTTGTCGTGGGCGGACCGAAAAGGATATAGACTTTTCCACGATCGGAATGGAAGCCATCCGGCTGGCGTAGAGTGCCGAAATTCCTTGCTGCGAAATCCACCCGTCGGTAGTACTCCGCTTCCACGTCGTTCAGAGCCGACTTGGGCCTTGCATCCCGCTTCCGCCAGAATCCTTCCAGGTTCCCTCTCCGGGTCTCATAGTTCCCTTTGCGCAGGGAATCAAGTTCGTCTTCTGTGGTAATGTACTTCAATGCCGCCAGCGCATAGTCCACATCCTTCAGCGAGAAGGGCATGTCCGGCCACATTATGCGGAACGACCGCGTGAGAGTGTGCGTCTCCAATCCGGCAGAGAGGGAAATATTCATGGAGAATGCACGAAGGAGAAATCGCTCAGCGGGAAAGGGGATGAGGGCAAGGCACGTGTTCCCCCCGCCGCGAACGAGGTACCGGATGCCCCCCGCATCCGCCGCCGGTCGTAAGGAAACGCCGCGATGGATGATCGCCTTCGTCGTGGTGGACGTCGGAAGGAACAATTCATCATTTTCATCGGCGGGCACCTGGTGGAAACTCACTGCCACAGTCAGGATGCTGTCCCCCCCTCCCCGAGGCTGCCAGAGAACCGCAAGCGCGGCCGGAACACCGAAAACAAGATCCCCTCCCATATTCGTCGGCGCAACAGAGGGCGGCAGAACCGGTTCAGCAGGGGCTCCGGCGAGGAACATGGTTGATGCCGATCCGAGCCCTGTCCGTGACGGTTCGCCCGCGGTCACCATCCGTGTCTTCTCCGTAAAGTTGCGGCGGGATTCGAGATCATCGACGGAGATCTGGATGGTGTAACTCCCGGGGCGGACGGTGAAGGAGAGGATCCCCTGTTCCCAGAAGTGTCCCTCAGGAATCCGTTCCTCGTTCTCCTCTCCGACCACGATCCTCGCGAGCGAACGGGCCGCCGCGGTCCATGTCGAATCCATCAGCTCGACCAGCACCTCGCCCCGTCGGACAAACGGCTTCTCGCCGTCGCCGTCGGAATTCTTGACGGGGACGAAAAACGCCCGGTCGATCCGGTAGTGAACGTCGATCCTGACGACAGCGGTGCCGCTGTCGGCCGGGAGAGGGACCGCATCGTACATGACCAGGCGGGGTCCGCGCTCTTCCGGATCTCCGCGGGGCTGCGCGCACATCATCCCTGCTCCCGCTGCCAACGTCACGAGTGCCATCACGAATGTACGCATTGTTCTCCTCCCACGAAGACGTCAGACGAGTGCCCCACCGGCCCAATGTGGAGAAATGATACCGGCGCGCTATGCAGACCAGTGTTCAAGAAAATCGATCAGGAGACGGACCCCCACGCCTGATCCGCCGCGGGGGATATACGCCGTGGGTTCTTCCATTATCGCGGTCCCTGCGATGTCGAGATGGATCCAGCGGCGATCGCCGACAAATCGCTTGAGGAACATGCCGGCAGTGATCGCGCCGGCCCAGCGCCCTCCCACATTCTTGATGTCTGCGATATCGCTGCGGATCAACCGGTCATATTCCTCGAACAGCGGCAATTCCCACACGCGTTCGTATGTGCGCTCTCCGGCGTCATGCATCTCCTGAAGGGCGACCGGGTTGTTTCCCATCATGCCGGTGGCGAAGTGGCCGAGGGCCACGACGACGGCTCCCGTCAATGTCGCGAGGTCGATGATCAGTGCGGGGTCATACCTGCCGGCGTACGCAAGGGCATCTGCGAGGATGAGCCTTCCCTCGGCATCGGTATTGTCCACTTCCGTCGTCATCCCGTTGTAATGGCGGACGATATCTCCCGGCTTGAGCGCCCCGCCCCCGGGAAGGTTTTCCGTCGCAGGGACAAGTCCCACAAGATGAACCGGCAATCTCAATTCCGCGGCCGCCGACATCGTTCCGATGACCGCGCCCGCACCCGACATATCCATCTTCATTTCCGCCATTCCCGCCGAGGGCTTCAGCGAAATGCCGCCGGCATCGAAAGTGACTCCCTTTCCCACGAGAACGACCGGTTTCTTCGCCGATGAACGGGGGCCGGCGTACTCCATGACAATGAATCGGGGGGGACGGTGACTGCCGCGCGCGACGCCAAGCAGCCCTCCCATGTGCATCCTCCGGATCTGCCGCTCATCGAGGATGCGGACACGGAAGCCGCTTCGTCTTCCGGCACGCCGTGCCGCCTGCGCAAGCGACTCGGGATGGATCTCGTCCCCGGGAGCGTTTTCGAGATCACGGGCCAGGAGTGCGGAAGAAGAGACGATCCGGGCATGCTCGATTCCCCTGGACATGTATCGCACTTTGCTCGTCGATTCCGTGGTCAGGAAGAACCTGCGAAGGCGCGAAGGCGAGTCTTTGGTGGTCTTGTAGCGGTTGAACGTGTAGAGCCCGAGCCAGATTCCTTCGGCGGCCGCGGCAGCGACTGTGACCCAGATGCCGTTCCCGGGCTCAGGGGAAAGCCGCGCGATCATTGTCGGATCGGGCTCGAGGAATGCCGCCGTGGCAACGCCGCAGCTTTGTGCCACTTTTGCCGCTGCGGCCGCCGCCCGCCGGATGCGCTCGATGGAGAATCCATCCCTCTTTCCCCATCCCACGAGGAGGAGACGCGGGACGCGCGCATTTTTCGGGAAGAGAAGCATGGTCTGGCCGTCTTTGCCGGCAAAGGGAATCCCATCCGGGGGGACGATGGACGTGCCAAGGAGTCTCTCAAGGGGGGCAATCTGCCCCGCAAACAGATGAGGATCTTCAAAAATGCCGATTGCCAGAAGGTCGGCGTCGATCGTCTTCATCGTCGTACGCTGTGCGCTGACACGAATCATCAGGTTCTCCGTGTGGTGACGAACTCTTGCGCCGCTGCGATGATCTTTCGTCTGACTTCGTCAATCTTCCCCCCCTCGATGCGAGCTCCCGCGGCGTTCGTATGCCCGTTTCCGCCAAACATCTGCGCCAACCGGTTGATGGCGATCTCGCCCTTTGATCGGAAACTCACCTTGACGCCGTTATCAATTTCGAGAAACAGGAGACCGACGGTTACCCCCTCGACACTCATGGGGTAGGTGGTGAAGTTCTCCGTATCCTCCTCCATGGTCGAGGTCCGGCGCAGCATCTCCTTCGTGATCGTGACGTGAGCCAACAGACCGCCATATTCGGTCTTCAAACTCATCAGCGTCTCACCCAGCAAATGAATCCGTCCATGGGACCATCGTTCGAACACCTCGCCGTAGATTGCGACGGGATCGGCCCCCCATGTGATCAGGTCGGCCACAATGCGATGGGTTTCCCCGTCGACCCTCGGGTAACGGAAGGAACCGGTATCCGTCATGATCGCACAGTACAACGCAGAGGCAACAAGGGGGGGCAGGGGGGGAGGCTGCAGGTGGAGGAGGAGACGATACACGATCTCGCCCGTCGACGTCGCTTCTTCGTCGATGATCGCGTGGTCCGCGAATGGATCGGGGTTCAGGTGATGATCGATGCAGACTTTCAAGGCCCGGCTTGCACGGACCGCTTGCTCCATGGAGCCAAGGCGGCCCGGGTGGTTCGTATCGAGAACAATGATCACTTCCGCAGCCGCGATCACGCCGCTGTCGCGCTCGTGGTCAAATACGGTCACCTGCCGGTCGGAGTCGAGAAAGCGGTAGATTGCCGGGGTTGGACTGTGATTGATGATGCGCGCGTCCTTTCCTGCGGCGCGGAGCCAGGCGGCAAGCGCAATCTCTGAGCCGAGTCCATCGCCGTCCGGATTGACGTGCGTTGTAAGGACGAAGCTCCGGTGGGTCGTGAACAGGGGGGCGACGCGCTCAATCGCTTCAGTACGTTGGAGGTCTCGTGGGGTCATGCGTATTCTGTCGCCAATATACCCATTTCGTGGATAACAAAAAACCCCTCCGTTTCCACGGAGGGGTCGTGAGCATCGTTCAATCCCGGGAGGTCAGGAGATGACCCAGGTCTCTTCGCCGTTGAGGAGCTTCTGCAGGTCCCCTTCCCCCTTCTTGCTCCTGGCACGTGCGATTTGGGAGTCGAGCAGGTCCTCATAGGTCGGGTTGTCTATGGAGAGGAAGACGCCCATCGGGCGCGGGAGATCCGGGTTGTGGATCATATTGGCAAGGATGAACGCCAGCGTCGAATCGTTCTCGTTGTGGACGAGAAGGTCGCTCGCCGAGTACTTGCCCTCTGTCAGGCTCACTGCCGTGGGCGTAAACCCTTCGAGGCGTATTCCTTTGTCCTTCTCCTTGCCGAACACCATCGGTTTGCCGTGTTCAAGATAAACGACGTTGTCATCCTTGGTCCCCTTTTCCGTGAACTTGAAGAACGCCCCGTCGTTGAACACGTTGCAGTTTTGGTAGATTTCGACGAAAGCCGCCCCGTGGTGGTGCTCGGCCCGCCGCACCATCTCCTGCAGGTGCTTTGGATCTCTGTCCATCGTCCGTGCAACGAAGGTTGCCTGGGCTCCCAGGGCGAGAGAGACGGGAATAAAGGGCGAGTCGATGACTCCCATCGGCGTCGATTTCGTGATCTGCCCCATCACAGAGGTGGGGGAGAACTGTCCCTTCGTCAACCCGTAGATCTGGTTATTGAAGAGGAGCACCTTGATGTTCAGGTTCCGCCGCAGCATGTGGATCATGTGGTTGCCGCCGATGCTCAGGCCGTCACCGTCACCCGTTGCAACCCAGACGTCGAGCGACGGGTTGACGAGCTTCACGCCGGTCGCGATGGCCGGCGCTCTGCCGTGAATGCCGTGGATGCCGAACACGTCCATGTAGTACGGGAAGCGGCTGGAGCAGCCGATCCCGGAAATTGCGACGTAGTTCTCGCGTTTATGCCCGAACTCGGGGAAAACCCGCTGCACCTGGGCGAGGATCGAGTAGTCGCCGCACCCGGGACACCATCGCACGTCCTGATCGGACTGAAAGTCCTTGACCGTGGAGGTTGTCGGCTGCTTCTCACTCGTCTCAGACATGGCGTTCTCCGAGCAGTGACTCGATCTGTTCCTCGATTTCCTCTTCGCGCAAGGGGAGGCCCTTAATGACATTGAACGGCCGGGCGTCGATCAGGTAGCGGGCGCGGAGCAGCTTGATCAGCTGCCCGTTGTTGATCTCCGGAACCAGGATGTGGGTGAAACCCTTGAACAGCCCCGCGAGGTTGCGGGGGAAGGGGTTGAGGTAACGGAGGTGCATATGGGAGACCTTCTTTCCCTTCTCCCGGAGAGCGGAGACCGCGCTCCGGATGGCACCGTAGGTGCTTCCCCAGCCGACCACGAGGACGTCGCCGGTCGATGGTCCTTCGATCTCCTGCTCGGGCACGTCCTGGGCGATCCGTTCGATCTTTGCTTCCCGCATCTTGACCATGAAGTCATGGTTGTCGGGATCATAATCGATATTTCCTGTGATGTGTTGCTTCTCCAGACCGCCGATCCGGTGTTCCAATCCGGGCGTACCAGGAACGGCCCAGGGACGTGCAAGAGTTTCCGGGTCGCGGGAATACGGCTGAAACGTGGCGGGGTCTGTGGCAAAGTGGACGGAGATGGGGGGAAGATCATCGACCCGCGGGATCCGCCACGGTTCCGCGCCGTTGCCCAGATAGCCGTCGGTCATGCAGATCACCGGGGTCATGAACTTGATGGCGATCCGTGCCGCTTCATACGCCGCCGTGAAGCACTCCGCCGGCGTCGATGCGGCGATGACACACAACGGTGCCTCGCCGTTGCGGCCGACGACCGCCTGCAGGAGGTCGGCCTGTTCGGTTTTTGTCGGAAGGCCTGTACTGGGGCCGCCCCGCTGTACGTCGATCACCACGAGGGGGAGTTCCAGCATGATCGCAAGTCCGAGCGCCTCGGTCTTGAGAGCAAGGCCCGGGCCGCTGGTTGTTGTCACCGCCAACGCGCCCGCATACGACGCGCCGATGGCGGAACAAATCGCTGCGATCTCGTCCTCGGCCTGGAATGTCTTGACGCCGAATTCCCGTAAGCGCGACAGCTCGTGAAGGATGTCGCTGGCCGGAGTGATGGGATAGCTGCCAAGAAAGAGAGGCAACCCCGCTTTCGCGGCCGCCGCAACAAGGCCCAATGCGGTTGCGGAGTTTCCCATGATATTCCGATAGGTTCCCGGAGGGAGCTTCGCAGGTTTTACAGTGTAGCGCGTGGTGAAGATCTCCGTCGTCTCGCCGTAATTATATCCCGCTTTCAGGACCCGGAGGTTTGCTTCCGCCACATCCGGGTCTTTCGCGCCGAATTTTTCCCGGATGAACCGTATCGACTGGTCGAGCTCCCGGTTGTACAGCCAGTACATCAGCCCAAGGGCGAAGAAATTCTTCGTCTTCTCCACCATCCTTGTGGTCAGATTGAGGTCGGCCAGCGCATTGCCGGTCAGCTTGGTAATGCCGATGCGGTGGACATGGTACTGGTCCAGGCCCGGGTCATCGAGCGGATTGGAGGTCAGTCCGGCGATCTTGAAATTCTTGTCGGTGAACGAATCCTCGTTGACGATGATCGTTCCTCCCGTCCGGAGGATCTTGATGTTCGTGACCAGCGCCGCGGGGTTCATGGCCACCAAAACGTCGCAGGAGTCGCCCGGCGTGAGGATGTCGGTGCTCCCGAACTTGATTTGGAAACCGCTGACGCCGTAGGTGGTGCCTGCAGGAGCTCTGATCTCTGCGGGATAGTCGGGAAGTGTGCTCAGGTCGTTGCCGAGGGCCGCGACAGTATTGGTGAACTGGGTTCCTGTCAGCTGCATTCCGTCGCCGGAATCGCCGGCGAACCGGATGGTAACCTCCTCGAGGGTTTGAACGTTCTTCGTCATCGATTGTCTCTGTGCCTCCCACTGGATTCAACGCAGGATGGCGGTGCAGAAGTTCCCTTCGGATCCGATCGCCGCCCGGTCCGATTCACTGTCAAGGGAGAAAGACGCGTGCGCCCCCGCAGGGGCGCACGGTGCGGGGAAACTACTCGCGCACCACCCAGACTTTCACCACTCCCGTGACGTTTTGCGGGAGTCGCACGTTCACGTTGTAAATGCCCAGCGCCTTGATCGGTTCTTCAAGTTCGATGGTACGCTTGTCGATATCGAAGCCCTTCTCCTTCAGGCCGTCGGCTACCATCTGCGAGGTGACGGCGCCGAAGAGCTTTTCGTCTTCGCCGACCTTCATCTGGATGGTAAGCGATACCTTTTCGATCTCCGCGGCAAGGTGCTGGCTCGCCTTCATGTCCTTCGTCTCGCGCCGCGAGGCCTGCTTCTTCTCCTCCTCAAGCGCCCGCATGCTTCCCGCGGTGGCCTGGTAGGCGATCCCTTTCGGGAGAAGGAAATTCCGCGCGTATCCTTCCTTGACCTCAACGACGGATCCGATGGAACCGAGTTTTTCGTGGTCTTTTCTCAGAATGACTTTCATGCAATGCCCTCTCTCAGTCTTAACGGATGGCGTCTGACACGAAGGGAAGAAGCGCAAGATGGCGCGCGCGCTTGATCGCTTGCACCAGTTGACGCTGGTGCTTGGCACACGTGCCGGTGATACGCTTGGGGATGATCTTCCCCTGTTCGGTCACGAATCGCTGGAGACGCTTTTCGTCCTTGTAGTCGATGTACACTTCTTTCGCGTCGCAGAAACGGCATGTCCGTTTCTTGCGCGGAATCTGGTTTTCCTTGTCGCGGCGGGGTTTTCTGGTATTAAGCACGTGAATACTCCTGACTCGTTCGTTGGGGTTACGGTTTCTTGTCTCCGGTCCCTTCCTGGAACAGGGGCTCTCTCGCCGGTACGGCGGGTGCTTCCTCGGGCGGCTTTGCCGCTGCAGCTGCAGCGGCTGCCTTGGCGCGGGCGGCCAGCGCCTTCCGGTTCACGATGATGGTCAGGTACCGCAGAATCATCTCGTCGAGCTGGAACGCGCGATCGAGCACGAGGATGAGCGTACTCGGTGCCGTGAACTCAAGATTGACGTAGAAACCGTTGGTTTTCTTGTTGATCGTGTAGGAGAGGCGTTTCCGCCCCCATTTGTTGAGAGCGTCCACCGTGCCGCCTCCCTTGGTGATGACCTCCTGCACACGGCCGATGACGCCGTCAACCTGCCCATCATCCAACGACGCGTTGACGATGAACGTTGATTCGTACTGGCGTAGTACCTTGTCCATGAAACAACCTCCCTGTGGACTGTTGTCGATTGACCCTCCAGTACTCACCGGGTGGTGAACTGGAGAGTAGAGGGGTTCCTCTTTGGTTTTTACTGCGTATTGCAGATCTTCATGGCCTGCCCGATGCCCGCTGTCGCGAACATCGCGACTCCGTCCGCTGCGCTCTGTACCATCCGGCGGACGGCAGGGATCTCATCCCCGCGAAAGGCCTCAAGAACAAAATCGCGCCTCGCGGGCCCGGCAGGCATCCCGTCCGTCCCGATGCCGAGACGCAACCGCGGAAATGTTTCACGCTGCAGCGCCCGGATCACGGACGCGAGTCCGTTGTGCCCGCCATCGCTCCCTCCCGGGCGCATCCGAAGCGTCCCAAGAAGAAGTTGAAAATCGTCAAGAACAATCAGCGTGTTATCGATCGAAACGCCGAAGAACGATATTGCATCGAAAACTGCGGGACCGCTCCCGTTCATAAAGGTCGTCGGCTTGACCACATACACGGACGTTCCCTCCAACACCATGCCGGCTCGGAAGTAGTCTCCCTGTCCGGGAACGAACCGCGCTTTCGACCGCCTGCAGAGTTCGTCGACCACCATGAATCCGACATTGTGCCTCGTCTCCGCATAGACGGAGCCGGGATTGCCAAGGCCAACGATGAGAGCCGCATCCACGGCGAAGCACCCCGACGGTTACTTCTTTTCTTTCTTCTCTTCCTTGCCCGCCGCGGGTTTTGCTTCCGCCTTCGCCGGCTCGGCTCCTTCCCCCTCCTCCGCCTTCTTCCCCTTGCCGACCACTTCGGGCTCCTTCGCCGCTTCCTCCGCCACCGGGACAGCGGTCTCTTCTTCCTTCACCACGGTCGGCGGCATGACGCCCACGATGGCGCTGTCGACGCCTTCCAGAATCGTCACGTTCGGAATGTTCAGGTCGCGGACATGGACCGAGTGATTGATCTCGAGGTTGCTGACGTCGATTTCCACCTTCTCCGGAATGTCCTTCGGCAGACAGGAGATCCTCAGTTTGTGGAGCATATGCTGGACCATGCCGCCGTCACGGACACCCTTGGGGATCCCGCCCGTCAGGACGACCGGGATTTCAATGGTCAGCTTCTCGTTCTCCCGCAGGCCCTGCAGATCGAAATGGATGGGAAGATCGCTCACCGGATCGTACTGTACGTCACGCAGGATGCACTTGTGCGACGAGCCATCCTTGAGGTGAAGGTCGATCACATGCGTTTCGGAGGTGAACACCAGCGGGTCGAGCCGGGGCTTTTCCACCTGGATGTTGATGCACGCTTCGCCGCGGGAGTAATAGACCCCGGGGACAAATCCCCTGCCGCGGGCGTATTTGGCGTGCTTGCCGGTTACCTCGCGGACCTCCGCGTCCAACACAAATTCTGACATTGTTTCACCTTTCGTAGCGATACTGGTATGAAATCTTTCCATCACGTGACGCACGCAACGCGGGGTCGCCGTCCGCCGGACAGACGGACCGGGTGAAACCCGCTGCTATCCTTTGTCCACGTCGAAAAGAGAACTGATGGACATATACCTGAAGGAGCGTTTGATCGCTTCGGAGAAGAGAAGCGCCACACTTTGCACCGCGATGTTCTTCACCTCGTGCTTCAGCGGTATGGAGTCCGTGACAACGACCTGCTTCAGTCCCGAGTTCTTGATGCGATCAAGAGCCGAGCCGGAGAGAACCGCGTGCGTGCACGCCGCGTAGACGTCCCGCGCCCCCGCCCGCTTCAAGGCGGTAACCGCATTACACAACGTGCCTGCTGTGTCCACGAGATCGTCGACGATCAGGATGTTTTTCCCCTTCGCCGAACCGATGATGTTCATGACTTCGGCGACATTCTGACGCGGCCGCCGTTTGTCGATCACGATCAAATCCGCTTCGAGACGCTTCGCATACGCCCGGGCCATCTTGATCCCGCCGACATCGGGGGAGGCAACTGCAAGATTGGCGAGCTTCATCTTCTTGAAGTGCTTCACAAGGACCGCCGACGAATAAAGATGGTCCACCGGTATGTCGAAAAAGCCCTGGATCTGCGGCGCGTGGAGATCCATCGTGATCACCCGGTCGGCGCCGGCCTCCGTGATCAGGTTGGCCACGAGCTTCGCCGTGATCGAGACGCGCGGCTGATCCTTCCGATCCTGCCGCGCGTAGCCGAAATACGGGATGACGGCATTGACCTTGCGTGCTGATGCACGCCGGGCGGCATCCATCATGATCAGCAGCTCAAGCAGGTTTTCCGCGGGCGGGTTCGTGGATTGGATCAGGTAGACATCACAACCACGGACGTTATCGCTGAACTTGACCCAGATCTCACCGTCGCTGAACGTTTTAATGTCGCAATGCCCCAGCGGTTGACCGAGCTCTTTGGCAATTCTCTTGGCGAGCGGCTGGTTTGAGCGGCCGGAAAAAACCTTCAGGTTCCCCATCGGACCCCTTGGAATTTAAGCTCAGAAAGATAACAAATATGGAGGTTTTCTGCAAGCCAATTCTGAGGGAAGTTTGACTTTTTGGCCACGATTGCATATTTTTCGCAATCTTGTTCTGATTCTCTTCCGATTCCTCCACGTGATGGTGCGCGAACTCCCCATCGAAGTACATAATAGAGCGGGAGACCCCGTGCGGGGGGATCTTCGGTACGTGGAAGGAACGGGAAGATTACCCGTGCTTCTCGTGTGTCACGGGTTTACTGCCCATAAGGACTGGGGGCCATTCCCGTATTTTGGATCCCGCCTCGCGAAGCTTGGGTTCGCTTCGCTGGTGTTCAATTTTTCGCACAATGGGGTTGGAAAGAACTCGGTCCGGCTGACGGAAAAGGAGAAATTCGCACACAATACGGTCGGCAAGGAACTCGATGATGTTTGTGGTATGCTCGATGCCCTTGCCGGAGGGGAGATAGGAAACGGCGTCGCGGATGTTGATAGGATAGGCATCATCGGTCATTCCAGGGGCGGTGGGATTGCAATCCTGAGCGGGAGTCGCGATCCGCGAATCAAGGGGGTTGCAACGTGGTCGGGGGTTGGCACGTTCTTTCGATACACGGAGCATCAGAAGCGGGCGTGGGAGGAGCAGGGGTACCTGCCGGTGACAATCAGAGGGACGAAAACCGCACTGAGATACGATAGAGAAGTGTTGCGGGATCTGGAAGACCATCGTGCTGAGTACGATCTGCAGAAGGCGGTGGAGAACCTCAGAATTCCTCTCCTCATTGTGCACGGTGCCGAAGATGTCGCCGTGAAGAGATCGGAGCCGGATTCGCTCTATGCGCTGGCTGACAAGACTCGCACACAGTATGTCGTTCTGGAAGGCGTCGGCCACGCCTTCGGAGCAGGCCACCCATTCCAGGGGAATAATGCCGCCGTCGATCACGTCGTCGATCTGACCGCACGGTGGTTCCATCGGTTTCTTTCAAGGAGGAGTGATCAATGAGCAATATGCTGGATCTGTCAGCGGCACAGCCCCGGGCCCTCCCGGGTTCCACCGCCGCGGCACAAGCAGGGTGGGTTCTCCTCTTTGCGGCTGCGACTGCCGCGGGATCCCGGCTGGAAATTCCCCATGTCCCCGTCCCCTTCACCCTGCAGACCCTTGCCGTGCTCCTCGCGGGAGCATTCCTCGGCGCGCGGAACGGTGCTTTCAGTCAAGCCGCCTATCTCCTTGCAGGCGTGGCAGGGCTTCCTGTCTTCGCCGGGGGAAGTTGGGGGGCAGCGCTCCTTCTGGGACCAACGGGAGGATATCTCCTCGCATTCCCTCTGGCGGCCCTGGTGGTGGGGCTTTTGATCGACCGGTACCGTACGCTGGCGTGGTCCGTGATCTCCATGGCGGCCGGACTGCTCGTGGTCTTCATTTTTGGGACGCTCCAACTGTATGCAACGACGGTGCGGGATTTTGGCGCAGCGGTCACTTCGGGCTTTCTGATCTTCTCGTGGTGGGATATACTGAAGCTCGGGGCAGCGGCGATGATCTACCACGAAGCAGCGAAAAAGTGGCGGCGGCTCCCCGTAGAGCGAGACCGCGGGTGATCAGGCGCGGGATCCCCGTCGCATGTGCAGAAGCCGGTCTTCGGATCGGCTTCTTTCATTCTCCCAGGAGAGGAACGCTTCCCAGAGGAGAAACAACTCCGCCGTCGCCCGCACATCCCCCAGGCAATATTCCGCCACCTCGCGGTATCTTCCCTCGCCGACGAGCGTGCCGAGATCGAGTCCGGTGATCCCCCCCGCCTTCGGGCTCCGGATACCGAATGCCTTGCAGCAGAAGTCGAGAGTGAACTTTCGTGTGGCGCCGTAGAATGTCAACTGCTCCAACAGGTCACAATGTTCGGCCGCGCTGAACCTGTGCGGCACGAGGTTGCGCGTTGACGGCACTCCGAGCATCGCGGAGCGGAGCATAAGGAAGGGGCCGTCGAAAGCACGGCCGTTGAATGTGATGATGCGGGGGTAGTGGGAAACGGCATCCCAGAATCGGGTGAGGAGTTCCTCCTCGGCGCAGGGGAGAAGCTCCACAAGTCCGTCGTCGATCGCCGTTCGCTGTCCGCCGGGATGTTCGTAGAAGACCCGCCCCTGAAGAGTGTCGGGGTTGAGCATCGCAACGGCAATGACGCGTGCGGTGAACGGACTGAGGTTCATCTTCAGAAGAGCGTCGTTTCGCTCTTCTTCCGTCCGCGCAAACCTTAGCAGGTATTCCTGCTGCTGCGCATCGAACGACGCGAGCGGGTACGCAAGCGTCTCGATATCAAATACCACCCTTGCCGGCTTCTCCATCCTCATCTCCTCCACCGAGCATCGACTTCTTCACGGCGTGTTCGACGATGTCCCACGTGTACCCTCGTCGAAGCAGAAACGCCGTGAGTCGTGCGCGCAGCCGCGATGGGTTCTCCTGTTTCCTCGATGTCCGCGCCCGCTTCAGAAACGCCGTCGCCGCTTTTGCCGCAGCGCCGTGCTGATCCGCCTCTGCCAGCTCCTCCTGCAAGGCCTGTTCCACCGTTTCCTTCTTCACCCCGAGAAGCAGGAGTTTGCGCTTCAAAAGGATGGCCCCGGTTGGCTTGATCGCCGTCGCGTTCCGGATAAACGCGCGTGCGAATTCGGCGTCATCCAGGAGCCGGGACTTCGTGAGATCATTGATCGTTGTCTCGATCTCTTCAGGCCCGAATTCCTTTTCCCGGAGTTTGTCCCGAACCTCCCGTTCGCTCCGGGGGCGGATCGTCAAAAAACGGAGCGCGGCAGCTTTTGCTCCGAGCGTTTCCTCCATCCGCTGGAGGAGGGAGAGCGTCTGAGGGGTGATCTCATCCCCTCTGCGCAGACCGGACCGGATCAGTGTCTCTGCCCCTACGCCGATGAGAAACTGGCCGTCCGCAAAGATGTTTCTCCGTTCGGGGCGATTCTTCTGGCTCTCAATGTTGGTGATCTTCATTGCATCAGGCGGGTCTGAAAAACAGAATCCCCCGCACGGAACTGCCATGCGGGGGATGATGATCAGCCGGTCACTTCTTGCGGACCGGTTCGGGTTTTGGCGACGCGGTCTGTTCCGCGTGTTTGACAGGAGGGGCGGAGTGCTGCGGGGCGTCGGATTTCTCCTTTGATCCCTGTCCGTTCCCCGGGACTGCGGCCGGGTTGGCCGTCGCGAGGCCGAGCTTTTTCCGCGTTTCCGCATCCACCATTTTTGCCGCCTTCTCATTCTCCTGGAGGTACTTCTTGACGGCGTCCCGCCCCTGGCCGATTCGTTCCTCCTTGTAGGAGAACCAGGATCCCGACTTCACAATAATGTTGTGCTCGACGGCCGTATCGATCAGATCGCCCAATCGGGATATCCCCTCGTTGTAGAGGATGTCGAACTGCGCCTCACGGAAGGGAGGGGCCACCTTGTTCTTGACAACCTTGACACGGGTGCGGTTGCCGACGATGCTTGTTCCATCTTTGATCGCCTCGATCCGGCGGACATCAAGACGGACCGACGCGTAGAATTTCAATGCGTTTCCCCCCGTGGTGGTTTCGGGATTGCCAAACATGACACCGATCTTCATGCGAAGCTGGTTCGTGAAGATGACGGAGGTCTTCGACTTGCTGATGGCCGATGTCAGTTTGCGGAGCGCCTGCGACATCAAGCGCGCTTGCACGCCCATGCTTGGGTCGCCCATCTCTCCTTCGATCTCTGCCCGGGGGGTAAGGGCGGCAACGGAATCAATGACGATGACGTCCAATGCGCCGCTGCGGACGAGCGTCTCGACGATCTCCAGCGCCTGCTCGCCGAATTCGGGCTGTGACAGGAGGAGATTGTTTACGTCCACTCCCAGCTTCTTTGCGTATCCCATATCGAATGCATGCTCGGCGTCGATGAATGCCGCGATCCCTCCCGTCTTCTGCGCCTCCGCGATGATATGAAGGCACAGCGTGGTTTTGCCGGAGGATTCAGGGCCGAAAATCTCGATGACGCGTCCTCGGGGAATCCCGCCGATACCGAGCGCCGCGTCCAGAGAAATGGATCCGGTGGAAATAATGTCCACAATCTGGATCGGTCCCTCGCCCAGGCGCATGACACTCCCTTTGCCGTGCTGTTTTTCAATCTGCTCGAGGGCGATCTTCAATGCCTGGTGTTTTGCGTCGTTCTCGTCGGGCATGCGTGACTCCTTGTTGGTATCAATACACGTGAAAGCTGGGTTTTACGATGCGATTCCGCCTCTCTGGGACAGAGAACCCGGGGACATCAGGCAATGAGGGGAATCGATCGTAGAGTGGTGTACACGGACCCGCCGGATTTCAGCGCACTTTGTACGACGACGACCTCACGAATGATCACCGGTGGGTGCTCAAAGGTACACGTTTCCGCAATGGTTGTCAACCGCCCGATGTTCCTCGGACTCTTGATGCGGCCGAGTGTCATATGGGGATGGAAGGGGGGATCCCCCGCGGGGTTTACGAGGGGGCGTCCGGCTTCCATTGCCAATTCCCCGGACGAGAGCGCTGTGACAATTCGCTCGTGCAGCGATGCAAGACGCCCCTCTTCATCCAGAATCCCCGCCCAAACAATGCGTGGGGCAAGCCCGGCGGGGAAGAAACCGATCCCTTTATACGCAATCCGAACGGGGGAACATCCGTGGAGTGCTCCTTCCAGGGCCGGAATGATCCGCCGCATCGCCCCTTCCCCGGTGTCTCCCAGAAAATGAAGCGTGCAGTGGTACTTCCCGGCGGGCTCCCATCTCACGTCGGCCCCCGCTCTCTCCAGCGCGTTGCGCACCTCGAGGAGGCGGCCCGTCACTGTGGCGGGCGTCTCAATGGCGATGAAGAGACGAAGAGATGGCATGGGTGCTACTCGATGCCGAGCAGCCGGCGGCGGACAAGGTCGAGAGCCGATTGCGATGCCCTCTCCTTGACACGGAGCCGCCCCTCGCCGAACATGAATTTCACGCTGACGACCCCCGCCGCGTCGGCACAGGCGATCCAGACGAGCCCGACCGGCTTTTCGGGAGATCCACCTGTCGGTCCGGCGATCCCCGTCGTTGCAAGACCGATATCGGTACCTGCTTTTTTCCGGATGCCCGCCGCCATCGCCTCGGCAGTCTCCCTGCTCACCGCACCGTGTGCGCCGAGGACGCTGGAGGGAACATCAAGGATGTTCATCTTCGATTCGTTGCTGTAGGTCACCGCGCCATACGTGAAATACGCCGAAGAACCGCTGACGTTTGTCAAACGGTGGGCGATGAATCCTCCTGTGCATGATTCCGCCACCGCAAGCGTCATGTTCCGCTCTGTCAGCATCCTTCCCACCACCTCTTCGAGCTCTTCTTCCCCTGTCCCATAGATGTAGGTGGATGCCTTCGCCCGAATCCGCTCCTCCACTCCCGCCACAATCCGGTCGGCCTCCCCTGCCGTGCGGGCATGAACGGTGATGCGGAGGCGAAGTCCCATCGTGGAGGGGAGAAATGCCAATCGCGCTCCCTGGAGGATCTGATCAAGATCGCCGAGCTGTTGAGCCAGCAGGCTCTCCGCAATGCCGGTCGTCCGAAGTGTCCTGTGCCTGATAACGTTCTCACCCGCATGCTGGCGCAGGAAAGGGACGATCCAGGCGTCCACCATCTCCTTCATCTCGAACGGAACACCCGGAAGCACAAAGAACCATCGATTCTCCCCGTCAAAGCGGAGCCCCGGTGCCGTACCGACAGGGTTGGGAAATGCCGTCGCATTACGGGGAACCATTGCCTGCGCCTCCGCCGCGTCGGTCCACGGGAAGTTGCGCTGATTGAGTATGAGGGCAACCTGCTTCCGCACGTTCGCATCGGGGATGAGATCGGTACGGAAAAACCTGCACACGGCAGATTTCGTGATGTCGTCGTGCGTCGGGCCCAGACCCCCCGTGACAATGACGGCGCCGGCGCTTTCCCACGCGCGCGTGAACGCCGCCAGGATGGCTTCGGTATCATCGCCGACGGTGGTCATTTCCGTGACGTCGACGCCGATCTCGTTCAACCGATCGGCGATAGTGGCCTGGTTGGTGTTGATGACCTGCCCGATCAACAGCTCGTCGCCAATCGTGATGATGTGTGCGTTCATCATGCCGAGAGTGCTCCGTGGAAGAGCGGGTAGAGGAAAAGAATGACCCTCAGCGTGATGTTCCCGTAGACGCCGGCAATCACATCGTCGAGCATGATCCCGAGTCCCCCGGGAAGACGTTCGGCTCTCCGCGCCGGCTCCGGCTTCAGCACGTCGTACAGTCGGAAGAAGAAAAACGCAAGCAGGAAAACTGCGGGCGTTGAAGGAAGCCAGAGAATCGTGACCCACACGCCGATGATTTCATCGATGACGACGATGGAAGGGTCGGGGTGAAGCCGTTCACCCGGCTGGAACATCGCCTTGGCCATGGCCCCGGTGCGGGAAAGCCGGTATCCTTCTGCTTCCGCCACTTTCCCCGCCGCGTACACGCCGAGGGGAAAGACGAGAGCAATCAGGAGTGGAAGAATGACGGGGGTATGGACTCCCGGGATGAGACAGAGGAGAAGTCCGACGATGGTGCCGAATGTCCCCGATGCCCAGGGGATGTAGCCCGAGAAGAAGCCGGTGGCGATAAGAAGAGTCAGGAAAGGAACCCCTGGATGGCGGTGACTATCCCCGGGCCGGTCGGAGTCGTTCATAGAGTTCGCCGATCACCTTGCGATTGTCAAAGAGGTAGGCAACGCCCGTTCCCACGGTCGAGAGCATGACGGTCAGCATCATGCCGAAAAGTACCTGCGGGTGCATGAGGGTATCGATGGTGCTGCCGAATTTCTCGTAGACCGGCGGCACGCTTCGGCCGACGTAGAGAAAGAGAATGTAATAGATGATGACGAATTGTCCGAAGGTCTTCGCCTGTGCTCCCCTCGTTGTCACGATCGGTTTGTCCAGGTACTCCGCATAAGACCGGAGTCCGGTAATGACGAAGTCCCGCACGATGACGATCCACACCATCCACCCGCCCACCAGCCCGAGCCAGACGAAGGCCAGGAGCGCGGCGGAAGAGAGAACCTTGTCGGCCAAGGGATCAAGAAATTTTCCCCATCGTGTCGTGTATCCCATCTTTCGCGCGATCCATCCATCATACAGATCCGTCAGCGCGGCGATGATGAAAACCACGAGGGATGCCTGAAGACAGAGGGGGGAAGTGGACAACAAGAGGGCGACAAACACCGGAGTGAGAAGAATCCGGAGAAGGGTGAGCTGGTTTGGAAGATTGAGCTGGATTTCAAGCTTGGGCATGCATGAACCCTTGGGGAGGGGGACAATGGATCAGTGCGGCGGAGCACCTGCCCGCCGCTCCTGGGCATGGACAAGCTACGCTACCTTGACGACCTTGTTCGATTTGATGCAGTTCGTGCACACGGTGAGATGCTTCGTCTGTCCGTTGACCGTCGCCCGGACCTCCTGGAGGTTCGGTTCCCAGCGCCGTCGTGTAAGGTTGTGCGCGTGGCTGATGTTATTGCCGGTGACCGGCTTCTTTCCGCAAATGTCGCAAACCTTTGCCATGCTTCCATCCAATCATGAAAAGTGTAGGCCTTTAATATACAAAAAACCTTCACTCTGCGCAACCCTTTCTTGAAATTCAGGCGTGCAATCCGTACCATGAAAAATCAGGAGGATTCAAGGAGAGTATGAGGATCTTGGGGATCGAGACATCGTGCGATGAGACGTCTGCCGCGGTCGTGGAGGGGGGGCGTGTCCTTTCAAACGTCGTTTCCTCGCAGTGGGTGCATGCCGCCTATGGGGGAGTCGTCCCGGAACTTGCTTCGCGCGCTCACCAGCGACGGATCGTGGAAGTGGTGGATGAAGCGCTCCGTCGTGCAGGGAGCGAGAAGCGTGAAATCGAAGGCATTGCTGCGACCTACGGTCCGGGATTGGTGGGCGCCCTTCTCGTCGGCCTGAATTTCGGCAAAGCGCTCGCCTATGGCCTGGGCAAACCCTTTACCGGCGTGAATCACATGGAGGGACATCTCTACTCCAACTTTCTCTCGACGCCGGCTCCGGAGTGTCCTTTTGTTTCCCTTGTCGTTTCCGGCGGACATACAATGCTCGTTTCGGTGGAAGCACCGTATCGCCATATCCTTCTCGGGCAGACACGGGACGATGCAGCCGGAGAGGCGTTCGACAAGGTGGCGAAGATGCTCGGGCTCGGGTACCCGGGAGGTCCGGTCATCGACCGCCTCGCTGCAACGGGGGACCCGGGAGCGGTGAAATTTCCACGCTCCTTTCTGGAGGAAGGATCGCTGGATTTCAGTTTTAGCGGGATCAAGACGGCCGTTCTCTATTATCTCCGCCGCGCAGGGCTCGATGAGCGGGGGAGTGCACGAGGAACGTGGGACGAACAAAAGATGGCGGACATCTGTGCGAGCTTTCAGGCCGCCGTCGTCGACGTTCTCGTCCGGAAGACGATGACGGCGGTGGAGAGGACCGGCGTGCGAAATGTCGCTCTCGCCGGGGGAGTGTCGGCAAATTCCGGCCTCCGCCGTGCAATGGAGATCGAAGCAGCCAGGAGAGGATTGCGCATCTTCGCTCCGGCGCTTGAATTCTGCATGGATAATGGCGCGATGATCGCGTATGTGGGAGGGCTCAGGTTGGAGCGCGATCTCCAATCCCCGATGAGCCTGGCGGCCGATCCGAGTCTCTCCCTCTGACCGTCGATGACTTCCCCGCGCATCAAGAAGCGTTCCTTCATTCCTTTCCTGGCGGCGGCCGTTGTTGTTTGTTGCGCCCTTGTCGGGTGGGCCCTGTTTGGAGGGAATGTCTGGAAGGGAGGACTGGGCAAAACATTTCTCGTCTCGCGGGGAGAATCCTTCAGTCATATCGTTGACTCCCTCGAAGCGCAGGGAATCATACGGAACAGGCCGGGTTTCATGCTGACTGCCCGGCTGCTCGGGGGAGCCGGACATATACAAGTGGGGAAGTACCTCTTTGCCAGCGGTGTTTCCAACGTCGAACTCTATCTCGCTTTGCGGTCGGGGAAAGGAAATCTCCTCATCGCTGTGACGATCCCTGAAGGGTATCGCGTGCGGGCCCAGGCGCGGATCTTTGCTCAAGCGATGGGGATCGATTCCGCCAGGTATGCGCAGTTGGCGTTCGATTCTTCGTTCACCCGCTCCCTGGGAGTCGAGGCCTCCACTCTTGAAGGATATCTCTTTCCCGATACGTACGAGTTTTCGTGGGGACAGGACGAAAAGGAGATTATCAGACATCAGGTGGGCAACCTGATGCTCTTTTTCAATGACTCGTTGAGGTCCAGAGCCCGGGAGAAGGGATGGACAATGCACCAGACGTTGACGTTTGCATCGATCGTGGAAGGGGAGGCGAGACTGGATGAAGAGCGTCCGGTGATTGCGGGGGTCTACCATAACCGGCTTCGGAAAGGGATGAAGCTCGAAGCGGATCCGACGATCCAGTATATGTTCCCTGACGGTCCGCGGAGAGTCCGGTATGCCGACCTGCAAGTCGACAACCCGTACAATTCGTATCGATACGCCGGCCTCCCTCCAGGGCCGGTCAATAATCCCGGGCGCGCTTCAATACTTGCTTCGTTGTTTCCCGCCGAGCACGGATTTCTCTTCTTCGTCGCCAATGGGCGGGGCGGACACTGGTTCACCAAAACATACGGAGATCACCTCCGGTATGTACGGGCGTACAGACGCCGGCGGGCGCGCCCATCGGCGCACGGTTGATGGCGCCCCGGCAGAAAAACGGGGCCTCCCGGATCGGCACCTGCGACGCCACTATCCACCACACACCCGACGCAGGCACGTACTCCCGGAGACCCCTTCCACTCACTGCGCAAGCCACGACATGACTCGCCTCCTCTTCATAAAAATGAACGTACGGCAGATCCCTATGGTTCCCCACCCTCCCGTCACTCTCCGCCCGACGATTCTTGCCACGTTCGCCGCCCTCTTCCTTGTAGGATGCGCAGGGCAGTACGATCCCCCCGGAGGCCCCGTTGACAGTACCCCCCCCGTTGTCATCCGGACGGCACCGGATACGGACGCTGTGCACGTCGAGACGCAGTCACTGACGTTCGAATTCAGCAAATACGTCCGGAGGGAGACCCTCCAGGGATCAATCTTCATCTCGCCGGATGTGGGACCGCTGGAGTACGACTGGAGTGGAAAGGAAGTGACCGTACACTTCAATGAGCACCTTCGGAAGGGGACGACCTACGTCGTGAACGTGGGAACGGATGTCGCCGACGTCAACGCCGGAAACCGGATGGCCAAAGCGTTCACTCTCGCCTTTTCGACGGGCGACTCCCTCGATGCCGGTGTTATCGGGGGGAAGATTTTCGACGAAAAGGCGGAGGGAGTGTTGTTGTTTGCGTACCGTCTTGATGGCATCCTCGCCGACACGCTGAACCCATCCCACGCAAAACCCGACTTCATCACACAAAGCGGAACGGCGGGCGGGTTCGAGCTCTCCCATCTCCCGTATGGTCTGTACCGGCTTCTTGCCGTGCGCGATGAATACCACAATTTGTTGTATGACCGTCAGATTGACCAGTACGGCGTTGCACAGGAAGACATTGGCCTCAGCGCGAGTCACGCGCGCGTGGACAGCGTTTGGTTCCGCATGGCCAAGGAGGACACGACGCGTCCCTTTATCGCCGGGGCTCGCGTCCATGATCGTTACCGCTTGAATGTCCGGTTGAGCGAGCCGATCGATTCTGCATCATTCACCAATGCCGAATTTACGATCCAGGATACGGTCACGCACGCCGGCATTCCGATCCTTCTCTCCTCCCTTGAGAGGATACAATCCACTGTTGTCACTCTCCTGCTGACAGCCCCTCTCGACAGCCCGGCAACATACCGGGTGTGGGCCCGCGGGATCTCCGACAAGGCGGGGAATCGGATCGACAGCGCATCGCCGGGCGAGATCTTCAACGGGAGTCTCGCCGCCGATACCGTCCGCCCGCGGATCAGTCTGCGCGATATCCCCCGCGACAGCACCCGCGGGGTTGCGGTCGACCACTCACTGGAAATCTTGTTCTCGGATCCCGTGATGCATCCGCCCCTGATGCAAGCGGCTGTCCTCCTCGACAGCATGAAGCATCGGGTCGATTGCGATCAGAGATGGACCGGCCAGGCCTCCATCGCACTCGTTCCGCGCGCTGCTTTGAAGGGAAAGGCGTGGTACAGCGTGAAGGTGGCCATGGATTCCGTCAGGAGCTTCTTCGGCAGAGGATACCATGATTCGACGTGGGTTGTCCGTTTTCAGACGATTGACCTCCGGACGATGGGGAATATCGCGGGGCAGGTTGTGGAAGAAAAACCCGGTGTGGGGAAAGGACGCGTGTTCGTGAGTGCTTCCAGCATCGATTTGACGCCAAGGCGGAGCAGCACCGTGATGCTCCCCGAACCGGGTCCGTTTGCGTTTCCACAACTCGTGGAAGGGAAATACGTGGTGAGCGGATTTCGCGACAGCGACAGCTCCGGGACATACTCCTACGGCATGCCGTTTCCGTTTGCACCTGCAGAGCGATTTGCCGTGTATCCCGATACGATACGTGTCAGAGCCCGCTGGGGGGTGGAAGGTGTGACCCTCCATCTGCGGTGAAGGGTGAATTCCCGCGGAATCAGCGAAGCGAGGGAGCGGGGGGCGACTTCACCACGTGTTCGGGGACGACCCACGATTCCGGATAGCCTCTGTCAATCGCCAGCCGGGCGAACCGGTCGGCTTCATATCGTTGTTTGAAATTTCCTCCCCGTATTTTGTAGACGGGAGGGTCGTACTGCATGTAGAATACCTCGTCCGGGAACAGATTCTCCGCCTCCGCTTTTCTCTGTTGGGCGGCATCAATATCCGCGGTTGCAAAGATCTGGACGCGGAATCCGGGTACCAGCTCCTCGTCAGAGGCGACGGCTGAATCCGTCCTGGGGCCGATCTTCCCTGGCAGCGGGGGAAGTACATTTGCCTCCCCTCCTTCCCGCACATCCGGTTCGTGGTCTGAAGGCCTGAACTCCTTCTCGTATGTCTGAAGATCTTCATCCCTGGGAACGGTCCTCCCGGGGCTTTCCTTCGTTGCGTTCGTGGAACCGCCGCACCCTGCAAGAACCAGAACGGCAATGAAGACGATCACTCCTTTCATGCGTCACCTCTTGAGCTGGACGACCCAGGCATCCTTGTAATCATCGGGATACTCCTGGATCATTTGTTGGCGGAACGCGTGGGCGCCGGCCCTCGACTCGAAGAAGCCGATCCTGATCTGATACAACCCGGCGCCGGAGAGGTAGTCGTTCAGGACGGGGAGGCGAAAACGCTTTCGTGCCTCGGTCTGGACGGCAGTGGCGTTGTGCGGATCTTTGAACGCGCCGATCTGTACCGTAAAACGAATCTGGACGTCGTGCCCCTGCACCTGCGGGCCCTTGTGCTCGTTGCCATGCACAGCGGTGACGGTGTCGATGCGGGTCTCAAACCCCAGATTTTTTGCCGGCTCTTCTTTGGGGGGTGGGAGTTGCTCCTGTGGCGGGGCTTCGCGTTGGTTATCGACGCTTTCGCCGGACGAGCCGCACCCCGGGAGAGCCAGGACGAGAGGGGCGGCCAGCATGAGAAATGAAAATGACCTCACCGTTTAACCTTTCAGGGTGGCTGCTGGCGGGGTGGTGACAATGGTGATGCTGGCGCTGGCTCCGATCCGGTTGGCGCCGCTGGCGATCATGGCAAGGGCATCTTCGCGCGTCCGTATCCCTCCCGCCGCCTTGACTCCCATCGCACTTCCCACGACGCGACGCATCAGTGCGACGTCTTCTGTTCGCGCTCCTCCCTTGCTGAATCCGGTCGATGTCTTGACGAACCCGGCCCCGGCGCTCTTTGCGAGCGTGCACGCGCGCACCTTCTCTTCGTCCGTGAGAAGCGCGGTTTCAATGATCACCTTTGTCAGCACCTGACGCGGTCGGGCGGCATCCGTGACCGCGCGGATATCGGCTTCCACCTCCGTGTCGTTCCCCGATTTCAACATGCCGACGTTGATCACCATGTCAACCTCCTGTGCTCCGTCACGGATGGCCTGTGCGGCTTCAAACGCCTTCGACGCCGTGGATGTGGCACCGAGCGGGAATCCGATCACGGTGCAGACCTTCACTTTGCTGCCGCGGAGGATGCCGGCGCAGAGGGGGACGTAGCCCGGATTCACGCACACGGCGGCAAACTGCTCCTGCAGGGCCTCATGACAAAGCGTCCGGATTTCTTCGATCGTCGCGTCAGGTCTCAAGAGCGTGTGATCGATAAAGGGGGCGAGCGCAGGAGCCGGCGTGGTTGTCGGCGGGGGGACCTGATTCCTGAATCGCTCCGCCAGTGCCTCCGCAAGGATTCGGTCGACGGTCTCTTTCTTCATGCCGATGACGATAAGGGGAGCATCTTTGCGCGTTGTGCAACGAGCCATAATATAACGCAATCCGGCAGAATTCCAAGACCTCCGCCGTATTACGGGAAGATCTTGCCGGGATTCAGGATCGTGGAAGGGTCAAATGCCGCCTTCACTCTCCGCATGAGATCCAGTTCCGCATCGGTGAGGGCGATGCCGAGATATGGCCTCTGTGAATAGCCGATCCCATGTTCCCCGGAAATCGTGCCCCCGAGGGAGACCGTGAGCCGGAAGATGTCGCGGATCGCGATTGCGGAATTCTCCTCCCAGGCCGCATCACCAAGCGCGTTCTTGAGGATATTCACATGGACGTTGCCGTCCCCCGCATGGCCATAGCAAATGGAGGTCAGTCCGTGCCGGGCGCAGATTTCTTTGACGCCCCGGACAAGCTGGGGGAGACACGCACGGGGAACCACGGTGTCTTCTTCTTTGTATGCGGAGATGGATTTCACCGCTTCGCCGATGCCGCGGCGCAAGGCCCACACGTCCTCCACCTTCTGTCTGTCGTCGGCCAGAAGGATGTCAACCGCGCCGTACTTCTCCACGACTCCCGCAATCGTCTGGATATCTTCGTCCAAACTCCCTTCGTGGTTCCCGTCCACCTCAATCAGGAGCTGCGCTTCGGCTGTGTTGTTTGGAAATGTCTTCCCCTGGCGCTCTTCCGCCGCCCGGACAGCCGCCTTCTCCATGAATTCCATCGCCGAGGGGGTCAGCCCCTGCTGGAAGATCTCCGCGACGGCGGAGACTGCATTCTCCAGAGTGTCGAAGGCAACGAGCACGACTTTGCGGAGCCTGGGGAGCGGAATCAGGCGAACCGTGATCTTTGTAATGACAGCCAGCGTTCCCTCGCTGCCGATAAGGAGCTGCGTGAGATTGTAGCCCGTCACGTTTTTCAGAACCCGGGCCCCCGCGACAATGATCTCGCCCGTGGGGATCACCGCTTCCAACCCGAGGACATAGTCCTTGGTGACGCCGTACTTGACCGCGCGCGGACCACCCGCACACTCGGCCAGGTTTCCCCCCATCTGGCAGGTTCCGCGCGATGAAGGATCGGGGGGATAAAACAGTCCCTTTGCTTCAACTTCTTCCTGGAGTTTCTGTGTGGTGACTCCGGGCTCCATGACGGCCTGGAGATTCTTCACGTCAATTTCCAGAATCCGATTGAGCCGCTCCAGTGAAAGAGAGATGCCGCGGTACACGGGGAGAGCTCCTCCGGAGAGACCCGTGCCGCCCCCCCGGGGAGTGACGGGAATCCTCTTTGCGCTGGCAAGGCGGAGAAGAGCGGCGATCTGAAGCGCATCGGCCGGCTTGACAACGACTTCAGGCGGAAACGAAAGATCCTCCGTCTCGTCCCGGCCGAACAGGGCAAGTGACTCCGCATCGTTCAGGACGTACTCAGGCCCAACGATCGCACGCAGCTCTGTGAGAACCTCGGGTGTTACCGTCGAATAGGTCATGGAAGAGCCCGGCATCCGCAAGGAGTCGTCCGGCATGCGGCGTTGTCCCAACACACGGCCGGTGTAAGGAAAAGGATAGGAAAAACTGGAACGGAAATACTCTTCATGGCGACAATGTCCCCGTTAGGATGTGTGCCCCGTCGACGTGCCGATCCCGGAGAGCTCGGCAAGATTCCGTGAGAGCTTCTCGAGATTCGTTTCGAAGGATGCCTGCTTCTCCCGCTCGCGGGCGACGATCTCCTCCGGTGCCTTCTCCGTGAACGCCGGATTGCCGAGCTTCGACCGGATCCCGCTCAAGACCCCGGTGATCCTGTCGATCTCTTTCTGAAGCCGTTTTTTCTCGACATCCACGTCGATGAGACCGGTCAACGGCACGAAGAACTCCTCTCCGCCAACCACGGCGCCGGCGGCGACTCCGGGTCTTCCCTTGCCGCTGATGAATGACAACGACGTCACGCGCGCGAGCCGCTTGAAGTAACCCTCAAACTTGCGAACTTCCGGCTCGGGGTGTGCCACGCTGACCCGCATGATGACGGAGATCTCCCGGGAGGGGGGAATCGACATCTCGCTCCGGATCTGGCGGACCGCCTCGATCACGTTCTGGACGAACGCCATGTGCCGCTCGACGTTCCGGTCGGCCATGGAGGGATCGGGCGTTGGGATCTGTTCCCGCATGATCGTTGCAGACGCGTCGCGCGTCCTGATCGTCTGCCAGAGCTCCTCGGTGATGAACGGCATGACCGGATGGAGGAGGCGGAGAGCGGCGTCGAAGACATCCAATGCACGGGAGACGACCGCCTGCTTCACAGGAAGCGGTTCGTCCCCGTACAAACGCGACTTGATCATCTCAAGATACCAATCGCAGAAATCGTGCCACAGGAAGTCGTACAAATCTTTTGTCATCCTGCTGATCTCATATTCCGCGATGGCCTCTCGCACCCCGGCAAGAGTCGTGTTCAACCGGGAGAGGATCCATCTGTCTGCCAGATCACAATGGTCGGTGTTGAACGCCGAGATTTTTGGCGCTTCCCCTGTCTGATCCCGGTTCGCGAGGAGGAAGCGGCCGGCGTTCCAGATCTTGTTTGCGAAATTTCTTCCGATCTCGTTCTTCTCCCTGGCATACAGAATGTCCTGCCCGAGGGGGGCGAGGTAGAGAATGGTGAAGCGAACGGCATCTGCGCCGTACTCGTCGATGAGCTCGATCGGCTCGGGAGAGTTCCCGAGTGACTTTGACATCTTCCGGCCCTTCTCGTCCCGTACCAGACTGGTGAAATACACATCCTTGAAGGGTATGTTGCGGACGGGATCGTTGCTGCCGGTGAACGTCGGTCCGAATTTCAGCCCCGCCATGATCATGCGGGCCACCCAGAAGAAAATGATGTCAGGCGCCGTTACCAGCGTATCGGTCGGGTAAAAGTAACCGAGATCCGCCGCGGTTCCCCTTTCTTCCTGCATTGGCCAATCATGAACCGAAAAAGGCCAGAGCCAGGAAGAGAACCAAGTGTCGAGAACGTCGTCATCCTGCCGCAGCGATGTTCCTCCGCACTGCGGACACTGCAAGGGCGTCGATCGGGCAACAATGGGCTCTTTGCACCGCTCTGATCCCGACGTGGTACAATACCAGACCGGAATGCGGTGTCCCCACCAGAGCTGGCGCGAGATACACCAATCGCGTATGCCCGTCATCCAGTGTTCGTACACGCGCGTCCATCGGTCGGGATAAAACCTGATCGTTCCGTTGTTCACCGCCTCCAGGGCCGGAGCCGCGAGGGGAGCCATCCGGACAAACCACTGGTCGGAAAGATACGGCTCGATGACCGTGTCGCAGCGATAGCACCTGCCGATGGTATTCGTGTAGTCTGCCGTCTTCTCAAGTAATCCTTCCGCCTCAAGATCGGCAAGGACTGCCTTCCTGGCATCATAGCGATCCATCCCCCGATAACGCTCCGGTGCATTCTCGCTGATTCTTGCCGAGGTGTCGAAAATGGTGATTTGTGGAAGGGCATGGCGCTGGCCGATCCAGTAATCGTTTGGATCGTGGGAAGGGGTCACTTTGACCATGCCGGTCCCGAAGGCGGGGTCGACGAAATCGTCAGCGATGATGGGGATTTCCCGCCCCGTCAGGGGCAACACCGCCTTCTTGCCGACGAGGTGCGCATACCGCGCATCTTTCGGATGAACTGCGACTGCAGCGTCGCCGAGCATCGTCTCGGGACGCGTCGTTGCGACCGTGAGGAAATCTCCTCCTTTTCCCGCCAGCGGATACCTGATATAATAGAGCTTCCCTTGTTGTTCGGTGTGGTTGACCTCATCATCACTGATGGCGGTGTGATCCTTGGGACACCAGTTCACGATGTACTTCCCGCGATAGATCAACCCCTCCTCGTAAAGACGGACGAACGCCTCCCGCACAGCGGCAGAGAGGGTTTCGTCCATCGTGAACCTCTCTCTTTCCCAGTCGCAGGATGCGCCCAGGGTCCGGAGTTGCTGCACGATGACGCCGCCGTATTGCCTTCTCCATTCCCATACACGTTCGACGAATTTCTCCCGCCCGAGATCGTGGCGGGTCTTTCCTTCTTTGGCCAGCGAACGTTCCACGACATGCTGTGTGGCGATTCCTGCGTGATCCGTTCCGGGAATCCAGCAGGCCTCGAACCCGGTCATCCGCTTGTACCGGATCAGAGTGTCCTGCAGGGCCGTGTTGAGGATATGACCCATGTGCAGGACGCCTGTGACATTCGGAGGCGGGATGACGATGGTGTACGGATTCCGGGACGGTTGGACGGAAGCGTGGAAGAATCCGGCGCTCTCCCAGCGGGCATACCATTTCCGTTCAACCTCGCGCGGGGAATAGACTTTCGACGGCTGTGTCTGATGCGGTTCGTTGGGCATGATTTGCGTGATGGGAGATATCGGAAAAACGGGGTGCTGCGTCGGGCGACAAGAAGGTCACCGAAGGACGAACCGCCGCTCCACCGTAGTCAGATTCCCCATCCTGTCCATCAGGTGAATTGTCAGCGTGTGGGGACCGCGTTCGAGGGGGTCAGGGGCCTGATAGGAGGCCCTGTGGCGTTCGCCGTCGATTTCCGGAATGACTACGTGATTGTCAATGTACACCTTTAGCTGCTCATATTCAACGCCGGCAAGATTGTCGCTGAACCGGAACCCGATGACCGGCTTTCTGTGCGCAAGGCCTCCTATCGAGAGCCGGCTGACGACCGGAGGGATGCTGTCCGACATGACCGCGAGATCCCCCAACGTGCGGGTAAGCTTTCCGCTGAACGGATCGGCTGCAAGATCACCAAGGATGCGCCATCGTGATCCTTCCCGAGAGAAGAGCGCTCGATGGGACTGCCGCGTGGTATCCCGGACGGCGACTCTGAATCCCCGGCGAAGGAGGGTAAGTTCCGGGCCGAGTGTGTACACCGTTCCGTCGGGGCCGTCCGACTTCTCCACGCTCATCAGCACAGGAGAGAGGACCGAGAGGGAATCGTAGGTGACTATGAGGTTTCCTCCGTCGATGGCCAACGTCCCCTGTGCGCCTGCAGGTATGGGGTAGAGGTCGATCCCTGTCTCTGCCTGAACCTGTTTTCCGTTCACGGCGGCGTGGACAACAATGCTGCGCGTTCCCGCCACGCTCACCTCCGGGCGGAACCGTCCTTCATACTTGCTCTCGGTTCGCGGCGTCGTCACGATGGCGTATTCTCTTCCCCCTTCCCTCACGGTCGCAACAGGGGAGGAAGTGAACACACCTTCGGTGGCGATCACGACAGTCACGACGCCGCTGTCCGATTCACGTTCCGTGTCGACAAGGAGCGGAGGGACCGGACCATTTTCCTGCCGTGGGAGGGAGTCGGGCAGCACAACCACAGGGTCGGAGCGAATTCCCCAACGATCTTCTGTCTCGATCCTCGCCACTTCGTCCCGGGCAAGAGGGAAGGCGACCGATTCCGTGGTCGCGGCGGGGGGTGCATGCCAGGTCCGTGTCGTTCCACCGGAGGAAATCCGCCGGGCATAGCAATCGATCCGCTTCGTCGCGAAGGGCTCGAAGAGGTGGATGACGACTTCCTGTTCCCTCCTCTCCGCGCTGAATGCCGGCGCATGGCCGAGGATGAGTGTTCCCCCGACTTCCGCACTGTTTCCGTCAAAGTCCTCACATCGGATGACGAAGGCGTGAGTTCCCTCTCCCCATGCTGCATCGCAGAGGACTCCCGACGGAATTGCATACGTCTCATAGAAGGGGAGATCGTTGGGGCTGTCGACGGAGAGTTTCTCGAATCGCCCGCGCCCTTCGGCGAGAAGCTGCCGGTCGTAGTACAATCCGATCTCATGCGCCTCGCGAAAAGGAGTTCTGTCAAGATGGATCCTGAAGACGACCTTTCCATCGAGTGTGAGCGTGTAGGCATACACGCCATTGCGAAACCGGCTCCCCGGCATGCGATCGCGTGCCTGGACGGCGAATGCGGCGGTCCCCCCGACAACGATGGGGGCGTTGACCCGATAGCGATTCTTCCCGGCGGAGCGGACGGAATAGACTCGCGTCGCGTGGGTCCCATCGACGGTGGAGGCGGGACCTGCGGGAGAGACGGCAATCTTCGTGACGGTGGGGGCGATCGTATCATGGACCCGGAGAGGGGGACACAGGAAGGGGTTGACCGGATTCATTCGCGTATCACGGATCTCAAAATGGAGATGGGGGGAATGTGTGCCGGTCTTGCCGGTGAAGGCGATCACCTCCCCCTTTCGCACGGGGAATTCTCCGGGGGGACACTCCATGTCAATGGGGTAACATTCCCGCCGAATCTGTTCCTGAAAGGCTGCCGAGTCGATCGAGGGTGCAAACCCCCGCAGGTGGGCATAGACGGTCGTATAGCCGTCGGGATGGCGAATCTCCAGCATTTTGCCGTAGCCGACGGGGGAGATCGTTATCCTGGCGACATACCCGTCGCGGGAAGCGAAGACACGGTACCCTGCAATGTCTCCGCTGCTGATGTCGATCCCCGCATGGAAGTGGGTGTCTCGAAATTCGGCAAAGCTGGATGTGATGACGTGTCCCGCTTCCGTTGGCCAGGAATAGTCCCCGAAATCGGTCTCCAGCGGGTCGAACACATCAGGGGGAAATGCCGAAGAGCCCGGCGGCACGGAGTTCGGCGAAGGACCGCGCTGCGGCAACGTCGACGGGGTTGTCCACGGAAGAAGAACGAGAAGGAGGAGAGAGGCACTGACGGGGACTGCGAGACGCATCGCTCCGGCTACACCCGTTGGCCCAGTTGCATCACGGTGGGTCCGAGCGATGAAGCAGCGGGAAGAGTATTGTTGGCAATGATCTCCCGCGCGAGCTGGAGATAGGCGGAGGCGCCCCGGGAATTGATGTTGTAGAGGACGGCGGGTTTCCCGTAAAAGCTGGCTTCGCTGAGCACGGTGTTCCGGGGGATGAACGTCTCGAACATATGCTTCCCGTATTTGCCTGTCAACTCGCGGAGCGTGATGTCGGTGACCCGCGTATTGGGCTCGTGCATCGTGATGAGGATCCCTTCGATCTCGATCGTTTTGTTGGTGGCCTCTTTCACCCAGGCGAGGTACTTGAAGAGGCGGTCGACGGCATCGAGGGCGAAGTGACCCGACTTCACGGGGAGGAGGACGGAATCGGAAGCTGCGAGTGCGTTCGCCGACAGGCCGCGGAGGAACGGCGGGCAGTCGAGGATGACGTAATCGTACTGGGAGGCAATGCCACGCAGCGCGTTCCGGAGAATGGCCCTGTTGTCGGCGACGCGCATCATCCTGTCCTCCATCTGCATCGTCTGGACATTGGAAGGGATGAAGTCGAGATACCTCAGCTCTGTCTTGTGTATTGCGTTCTGGATTCCCGTCACGAAGTTGAAGACCTCATACAGCCCTGCGCGGATTGTCCCTTCCGTAAAGCCGAGAGACAGTCCGGAGGCGCCGAACGTATCCATGTCGATCAACAGTGTCCGCTTCTCAGCGACGGCGAGACTTGCGGCAAGGTTGACGGCAGTCGTGGTTTTACCGACTCCGCCTTTCGGAAGGGCAACTGCGATGATCCTGGCCATAGAGACTCATTCGACTCTGACTGTGAGCGTGCCGACAGATTCCAACGATGCTTCGAGGGTGTCGCCGTGGTGGACCGGTCCGACTCCTTCCGGAGTTCCGGTGAAGAGAAGATCACCAGCTTCGAGCGTGAAGATTGATGAAAGATACGCTATGATTTCGGGAATCCCAAAGATCATGTTCCGCGTGTTCGAATTCTGCCGCAGTGCGCCGTTGACGCGGAGACTGATGTCCAACGCGTGGGGGTTTCGCACGGCATTGCGGGGGACGGCTTCGGAGAGCGGCGCAGAGGTGTCGAATCCCTTCGCCACGCTCCACGGGAGGCCTTTCTTTTTCGCTTCCATCTGCACATCGCGGAGTGTCATGTCAAGACCCAGCGCGTACCCTTCCACGTGGTCCATTGCATCGTCGGGACGAATGTCCTTCCCCGTCTTTCCAACGACAACCACCATCTCCACTTCGTGGTGGGGTTGGCGGCAAAAAGAGGGGATCACAATCTTTCCGCCGGGTTCGAGAAGTGCCGTCGACGGCTTGAGGAATACGACGGGTATCGTCGGTGCCTCTGCCTCCATTTCCCTCGCATGTTCCGGATAATTCCGTCCGAGGCAAAGAATCTTACCGACGGAAAGCGATCGTCCACCCTCTTTGAATCGTACCCGGTTCATGTGCACTGTCTTCTACCATTTGTGCCAAAGATACTAAGGTGGCAGGTGATTAGCAACGTACGGGGGATGAAATCTAAAAAAAAATGCGAATAGGGAGTTTCGCTTGCATTTCGTTCCAATTCTCAATACTTTCACCTCCGCGAGTCACCCCCCTCCATGCGAAGGTCACGATTGGCACTCACCTACGAGAAGGCCGGCGTCAGCATTGAAGAAGGCGACCGGTTCGTCAACAGGATCCGAAAGGCTGTGCGATCCACGTACAAACCGGGCGTTCTCGGCGATATTGGTGCATTTGGCGCTTTTTACGACGCCCGGTTCAAGAGCTTCCGCTCCCCAGTCCTCGTCTCCAGCGTCGATGGCGTAGGGACGAAACTCATGGTAGCCCAAACGATGCGCCGGTATGACACCGTCGGGCAGGATCTGGTCAACCATTGTGTGAACGACATCCTCGCGTGCGGCGCAAAGCCCCTCTACTTCCTCGATTACTATGCGGCCGGCAAACTGGACGCAGGGACCGCGGCCCAGGTGATCGAAGGATTCGCAAAGGCGTGCCGGGAGAACGGATGCGCCCTGATCGGTGGGGAGACCGCAGAGATGCCGGGGCTCTATGGCGAAGGGGAGTATGATCTCGCGGGGATGATTGTCGGCGTTGTCGAGAAGAGTCGTATTGTCGATGGCCGAAGGATCAAGAAAGGGGACGTGTTGATCGGGCTCCCATCGACCGGTCTTCACACCAACGGCTATTCCCTTGCGCGTGCGGCTTTGTTTCCGCGCTATGCGACAACGCAGCACCTTGAAGAACTCGGGTGTACGGTGGGAGACGCGCTCCTTGCCGTCCATCGTTCTTATTTGAGCGCGATCCAGCCGTTACTGCAGCGCTTCGATGTCCGCGGACTTTCCCACATCACGGGAGGAGGGATTGTCGGCAACACTATGCGGATCATGCCGAAGGGGAGGAGTCTGCGTATCGACTGGGAGAGCTGGGAAAGGCCGCCGATCTTCACGCTGATCCAGCAGGCTGGCGATGTTCCCGAAGAAGATATGCGGAGGACGTGCAACCTCGGCATCGGGCTCATCGCGATAGTCCCGGAGGTGCAGGCGGATGGAGTCCTTGCGTTCCTCAAGAGAAAAAAGGAAGTGCCGTGTTGCATAGGCGAAGTCGTGTAAAGGCGTGCGATGAACGAGCGCGCTGACATCGGAGGGAGCGGGCCGGAGGATTCCCGACCGGGCGGAGAATTGCCGAATACTGCCGACAGTTTTACCGGTCGTGTCAGTACCCTGCATGAGGTCGCCCTCCGGATTGACACTGTCAGAACCCGCGAGGAGATCATGCGGGTTCTCAGCGATGAGGTCCGCTGGATCGTCCCGCACGACGTCTGTTTCGCGTGTTTTACGGACCGGCCGCATGAATCGTACACCGCGACGATCGTGTCGGGCCGAATGGGGGAGAATCCACTCGAAGGAAAACGAATCCCTGCGGCGGAGGGGATTGCGGGCTCGGTCATCGGAAATCAGTCACCTCTTTCCCTCGATCCCTGCGCCGGCGGTGATCCGCTTTCAGCGGACGACCCGCTCCTGACCGCCTTGAAAACTGCCGGCATGCACTCGCTCCTCATCGTGCCGCTTCGAAGCGGCGATGAAACCATCGGTGCGCTGGGCCTTGGCTCCGCCGAGCCCGATGCCTATAAGGAACAGGAGCTTGTCCTCGCGCAGCTTCTTGCAACGGTTGTGGCCATCGCTCTGCAGAACGCCTCTGTGTTTGATGACGCCAAGCGCCGCATCGCACAAATCGAGCTGGTCAACGAACTTGCCCAGGACCTCACTTCCACGCTTGAACTGGACCACCTCCTCTCTGCAGCGGTGGACAGCATCCGGAAGGCGTTCAACTATTTCGACGTGAGCATCTTTTTTTCCGACATGGAGAACGGGGAGGCGTCGGTCGTTGCCCACGCCGGCATGTACCCCGATTTTCTTCCCGTGGGGTATAAGCAAAAAAGCAGCGAGGGGATTGTCGGTTGGGCGATCACGCACGACGAACGGGTGCTGGTGGACGACGTCTCCAAAGATCCCAGGTACTTGGCACACGTCTATGACGAGACGAAATCGGAACTTGCCATCCCGATCCGGGTGGAACATGAAATTGTGGGGGTTCTCAATATCGAGGACAAGAGGGTCAGCGCGTTCGATGAGACGGATACGGTCGTCCTCGGGACCCTGTGCGATCAGCTGGGGAGTGCCATCAAGAACGCCCAATTGTATGAACAACTGAAGAAGTCGAACGAGAAGCTCAAGGAACTCGACCGCATGAAATCGGACTTCCTGGGGATCGTCTCACACGACTTCCGTTCGCCCCTGGCGAGCGTGGTGCTGGCCGCGAAGGCCCTTCTCAGGCGTCCGGATACAGTGGACCAAAAACGCCTTGCCGAATATCTCCAGGTGATCGTCGATCAAGCCAACAAACTGATCAATCTCGCGGAGGATACCCTCTCCATCACGAGGATGGAAGCGGGACAGCAGAACTACTTCTTTAACATGGTGAACCTTGAACGGGTGGTCAAGGATGCCATGGCGGGCGTCAACCCCTCCAAGCGCCACGAGATCTCCTACGAGATCGATCCCCGTGTTGCCTATGTCCGGGGCGACCAGACGAAGCTGCGTCAGGTACTGCAGAACCTGCTTTCGAATGCCGTGAAGTATTCCCCTGCGGGGGGAAAAATCGAAGTGCGCGCGGCAAACCACTCGGGGGAGTACATGCTGGTGACCATCACCGACCAGGGGATGGGGATTCCGCAGGACCAGTTGCCCCGACTCTTCCAGAAGTTCTCGCGGGTCGACACGCCGGAGGCGAAGGAAATCAAGGGTTCCGGGCTGGGTCTGTGGATTTGCCGGGAGATCGTGAAGGCGCACGGGGGGCACATCTGGGTGGAGAGCGCGCGGTCGGTCGGGACCACCTTCTCCTTCACGCTGAAGAAAGCACACCCCGATACGGAATTGGAATAGTTATCCCCCCGGCGCTCCCCCCCTTTCCCGCTCCTCGACGAGATGCGTCACGTCGTCGCTCACCTTACGCCACTCCATCGGGTCGCCATTCGTGAGGATCACCGTCCGGAAAAATACCGCGCGCGTGCACCCTTCTTTTGCAAAAAGGGAGTCGGCGGTTCTCCGCAGCCGGTTCCGGTCCCACCCTTCACGTTTGGCCGCCTGTCCTGCCTCAATCAGATCGGCATAACAACGGACAAACGTCTCGTGATGGAGGCTGCCGCCCGTTCCCGGGAGGGAGCAGGACGCCATCAGACCCATGAAGGAAAAGAGGAGCAGGAGAGAGGAAAAGAGTCTCATGATATCATCATAGGGAAAAAATGCGGGCAATTCAACCTTGAAGGGGCGGATCCCGCGCCGCACCCGGCATTCCTTGACAATGTGCAGGGGATTGTGTATAATTATTGCCTTTCTTTACTGTTACGCCAATAAATTCAACGAGTTATGCCTTCGACATCCGATTTCCGGCCCGGCCTGGTCATCAAGTACAACAACGAGTTGTGGCAGATCATCGAGTTCCAGCATGTGAATCCCGGCAACTGGCGTGCATTTGTGAGGACGAAGCTGAAGAACGTCAAAAGCGGCAAGGTCATAGAAAACCGCTTCCGGGCCGGTGAAGCCATCGAAACGATCCGGATCGAACGGAAGGAATTCCAATTCCTCTTCCGCGACGGAAGCGGCTGCGTCTTCATGGACAAGGAAAACTACGAGCAGATGAGCGTGCAGGAATCGGAAGTTGGTGAGGGAGCAAAGTTCCTTAAGGACGGCGAATCGGTCGACATCCTCTTCAACGGGGCCGAGATCACCGGCATTGAACTTCCCATCACCGTGGAACTTCGCGTCACGGAGACCGTCCCCGGGGTCAAAGGGGACAGTGCGAATCCGGGGACCAAGCCGGCCCATGTGGAGACAGGGGCGACCGTAAATGTCCCCCTCTTCATCAACGAAGGGGATGTTGTCAAGATCGATACGCGATCCGGGGGGTATATCGAACGTGTCAAGGGGTGACGTGGGGCAGGACGTCCGGGTGTGCTCTCGTGTGTGTCTGACCAACGTGGAGACTGCATGGATCTGAATTACGTGAAGAGACTGATGAAACTGCTCTCGGAAAGCGAAGTTGACGAGATCGAGATTGAGGAAGAGGGAAAGAGGATCCGGCTTGCCAGGCACGCCGCGACTGCCCCTGAGGTTCCCTCGTGGTATCCCCCCTTCGGTGTGAACCCCGTTGCGGTGCAGGGGGTGCCGGTGACGCCTCCTTCCGTCGCTTTCCCCTCCGCTACCCCTCCCTCACCGGAAGGAGCAGGGTACCATGAGATCAAATCGCCTATTGTCGGAACCTTCTATCGGGCGCCGTCGCCCGATGCCGTCCCCTTTGTCCAGGTGGGATCCTCCATCCAACCCGGCACCGCTCTGTGCATCATCGAAGCCATGAAGCTCATGAACGAGATTGAAGCGGATGTGGCCGGCAAGATCGTCAAGATCCTTGCGGAGAACGGCCAGCCGGTCGAATACGACCAGACGCTCTTTCTTGTCGAAAAGTCATAAGCTCCTCCATCCGCCAACCGGAGCCCAGGGTGTTCAAGAAAGTCCTCATCGCGAACAGGGGGGAGATTGCCCTCCGCGTCGTCCGCGTCTGCAAGCAGTTTGGGATCAAAACCGTTGCGGTCTATTCGACCGCCGACCGCGACTCCCTGCACGTGCGCTTCGCCGACGAGGCGGTGTGTATTGGTCCGCCGAACAGTCGCGAGAGCTACCTGAAAATTCCGAGAATCATCGCAGCAGCGGAGATCACGGGGGCCGATGCGATCCACCCGGGCTATGGCTTCCTGGCCGAGAATGCCGCCTTTGCCGAGATCTGCGACTCCTCTGGGATCACCTTCATCGGGCCCACCCCGGAAATGATCAGAGCCATGGGGGACAAGGCGGTCGCGAAGGAGACAATGAAGAATGCCGGCGTTCCTGTCGTTCCCGGGAGCGAAGGCGTCGTGAAGACTGCAGGAGAAGGGCTGGAGATCGCCCGGGCCATCGGACTTCCCGTCATCATCAAAGCCGTCGCAGGGGGAGGGGGGCGCGGCATGAGGATCGTCAGGGAGGATTCGGAGTTCGAAACCGCTTTCAAGATTGCCCAGCACGAGGCGGAGCAGGGATTCAACAATCCGGACGTGTACATCGAGAAGTACGTCGATCAGCCCCGCCACGTCGAGATCCAGGTCTTCGGCGACCGCCACGGGAATGTGATCCACTTTGGCGAGCGCGACTGCTCGGTGCAGCGACGCCATCAGAAACTCATTGAAGAAGCTCCCTCGCCGGTGGTTGACGACGAGCTCCGGACCCGCATGGGGGAAGCCGCGGTCAGGGGATGCAAATCCGTCAATTATCTCAACGCCGGCACGGTCGAATTCCTGGTCGACAAGGACCGGAATTTTTATTTCATGGAAATGAACACGCGGATTCAGGTCGAACATCCCGTGACCGAACAAGTGACGGGACACGACCTGATCAAGCTCCAGTTCCGTGTGGCCGCGGGGGAACGCCTGCCGAAGAAGAAGATCGTTCCCCGGGGTCATGCCATCGAATGCCGGGTCAATGCGGAGGATCCGGCAGCCGGATTCCGCCCATCACCGGGGAGGATCAAAGATTTCCATATCCCCGGTGGATTCGGCGTGCGCGTCGACACTCATGCATACACGGACTATGTCGTCCCCCCCTACTACGATTCGTTGATCGCAAAACTAATTGTGTACGCACAGACCCGTGAAGGAGCCATCCAGAAGATGGCCGGTGCGCTTGAGGAGTTTGTCATCGAAGGGATCAAGACGACCGTTCCGTTTCACAGGCAAGTGATGGCGGACGAAAGGTTCAGGAGCGGCAAGTTCGACACGAGCTTCCTCGATACGTTTCAGTTCCATGCAGGACAAGAAGGAGAAGGGCCGGCGTAACGTCCGGTGGCTGCGGCACGCGAACTCATTGAATTCTCTGAAAGGGATCTCTCCTATGAACTTTCCCGCAGACGTGAAGTACACAAAAGATCACGAGTGGATCCGGATCAGCGGAGACACGGGTATCGTCGGCATTACCGACTATGCACAGGGGGAACTCGGAGACGTGGTGTTTCTGGAACTGCCGGCTGTCGGCAAGATGGTGAAGCAGCATGAATCGTTTGGAACGATCGAGGCCGTCAAAGCAGTCTCCGATCTCTACGCGCCGGTCTCCGGGTCGGTCGTCGAAGTGAACGCCGATGTCGCTGCAACACCCGAGGTCGTCAACAAGGACCCGTACGGCAAGGGATGGTTGGTGAAGGTGAAGCTGTCGAATCCCGCGGAAGCGGCATCCCTCCTGGACGCGGCGGGATACAAGGCCCTCATCGGCAAGTAAGGGGCCCGATGGTTACGTCATCTCGTCTGCATACGACTCAACGGGTGGGCACGTGCAGATGAGGTTCCGGTCGCCATGGGCGTTGTTAATCCGTCCCACCGCAGGCCAGAACTTATGGGCTCGCGCGTCGGGTGTCGGGAATGCAGCTCTCTCCCGGCCGTAGGGCATCGACCATGAATCGCTGACGACGACGGCCGCTGTGTGTGGGGCATTCTTCAACAAATTCATGGTCCGGTCGGCTTTTCCCTCCTCAATTTCCCGGATCTCCTGCCGAATGGCGATCATCGCGTCGCAGAAGCGGTCGAGCTCCTCCTTGGATTCGCTTTCCGTGGGTTCGACCATCAACGTTCCCGCGACAGGAAATGAGACCGTCGGGGCATGGAATCCATAGTCCATCAGCCGCTTTGCAACGTCCTCTGCCTCCACTCCCGAGCTCTCTTTCAGCGGCCGCAGGTCCACGATGAATTCGTGCGCAACGCGTCCGTTGATTCCCGTGTAGAGAACCGGGTAAAAAGCCCCGAGACGGACCGCCATATAGTTGGCATTGAGGATCGCCATGACCGTTGCACGCGTCAACCCCTCGGCCCCCATCATGGCGATGTACATGTAGGAAATCGCCGCAATCCCCGCACTTCCCCAGGGGGCGGCTGCCACCGGCCCGGTCCCCTCCGCGCTCGTCGGCGCGAGCGGGTGACGCGGCAGGAGAGCGACAAGATGGGGAGCGACGCAGATCGGACCCATGCCCGGTCCGCCGCCTCCGTGCGGAATGCAAAATGTCTTGTGCAGATTCAGGTGACACACGTCGGCGCCGAGTTCGGCGGGCCGGCACAAACCGACCTGTGCGTTCATGTTGGCGCCGTCCATGTACACCTGTCCGCCGTTGTCGTGAACGATTGCACAAAGCTCCTTGATCGACTCTTCGAACACGCCGTGTGTCGAAGGATACGTCACCATCAGCGCGGCCAGACGCTTCCGATGGAGGACAGCCTTCTCCTTGAGATCGGCGACATCAATGTTTCCGTGCTCGTCGCAGCGAACGACAACAACTTCCATTCCCGCCATGACGGCGCTCGCCGGGTTCGTCCCGTGAGCAGACGAGGGGATCAAACAAACGATTCTCTCCGCCTCTCCCTTTCGCTCATGATGGGCGCGGATCACAAGGAGTCCTGCGAATTCCCCCTGAGCACCCGCGTTGGGCTGGAAGGACACCGCCGCGAACCCGGTGATTTCCGCCAGCCACTTCCCGAGCCGGGTGAGCATCTCCTCGTATCCCGCGGCCTGATCCGCAGGTGCGAATGGGTGAATGTTGCAGAATTCGGCCCATGTGATAGGAATCATTTCAGCGGTGGCGTTCAACTTCATCGTGCACGATCCAAGGGGAATCATACTCCGGTTGAGTGCGAGATCCATGCTCTCAAGCCGGTGCAGATAGCGGAGCATTTCGGTTTCGGAGCGGTAGCGATGGAAGACCGGATGGCGCAAAAAGGGGGAAGTTCTCTTCATGCTCCCATGTTCGCCGGAGAAGGGGGCCTGATCCGCTCTTCCGGGGACGCTGCGCGTCCCGAAGAGCGCGAGGATCTTTTCCACTTCCCTGTCATTGGTCCGTTCATCGACGGCAATGCCGATCGTTCCATCGTCGAAGCAGCGGAAGTTCATTCCCTCGGCCGCGGCATTCCTGACAATCGCTGCGCCCGTCCCGTGTCCCGGTTTGATGCGTATCGTATCAAAGAACTCTTCGTGGACGATCGTGTGTCCTCCGCGCCTCAGGCCCTCAGCGAGAAATGTCGCCAGCCGGCGCATTCGCTGCGCAATGGCGGTCAGACCTTCCGGACCGTGGTACACCGCGTACATGCCCGCCATGACGGCAAGAAGGACCTGTGCCGTGCAGACATTCGACGTTGCTTTCTCCCGGCGAATGTGCTGCTCGCGCGTTTGGAGTGCCATCCGGAGCGCCCTGTTGCCGTTGGCATCCACCGAGACGCCGATGATCCTTCCCGGCATATGCCTCTTGAAGGCATCCTTGGTCGCAAAGTACGCGGCGTGCGGGCCGCCGTAACCGAGCGGGATGCCAAATCGCTGCGTGGTGCCGACCGCCGTGTCGGCGCCAAACTCCCCCGGGGGGATGAGGAGAAGAAGACTCATCAGATCGGCGGCGACGGTGACAAGCGCGCCTGCGGCATGGGCACGCGTGCAGAAATCGCGATAATCATGCACGGCGCCGTCCGACGCCGGGTACTGCAGCAGCGCTCCGAAAACCTCGTCGGTGAGAGGGAATGTTCCGCAGTTCCCCGTGAGCACGCGAAACCCGTGCGGCTTCGCACGCGTCCTAATCACCTCGATGGTCTGCGGATGGCATTCGTCGGAAACGAAGAAGATGTTCCGTTCCGGCGATCCAGCCACCGCATACGACATGGACATCGCTTCGGCGGCGGCGGTCGCCTCGTCGAGCAGCGATGCATTGGCGATTTCCAGCCCCGTCAAATCGGCGATCATCGTCTGAAAGTTCAGGAGGGCTTCGAGGCGACCCTGGGAGATCTCCGCCTGGTAGGGAGTGTAGGCGGTGTACCATCCCGGATTCTCGAGAATGTTGCGGAGGATCACGCCGGGGGTGATACTTTCCTGGTATCCGAGTCCGATGAAGGATCGGTACACCTTGTTCCTCTCTGCGACGGCCCGGAGGGCGTCGAGAGCTTCCTGTTCGCCCAACGGCTGCTCGAGTGCGAGAGGCCGCTGTGTGCGTATCGACGATGGAACGACAGCGGCGATGAACTCGTCAAGCGACGAACAGCCGACCATCTTCAGCATGACCTCGATATCTGTCTCCCGCGGGCCGATGTGGCGCGCGGCAAATGGCGGTAGACGATGCTCTGCCTGGGACATGGAAGGGCACACTCCTTTCATAATCTTCTAAGGTACGGAGACCGCCCTTCAAGTTCAATGTGCGGGTGTGGGGCCGGCCCTCAGCGATCCTTCGCGGCAAGTGTCGCTGTGCTTGCCGGATAGGTGCCGAGGATGCGGAACTCGGAAACGATCTCGCGGAGATGGTCAAAGGCGCGGGCAACACGTTGTTCGTGCGGCCCACCGGCGAGGTCGACGTAAAAGAGGTATTGGAATGGCGACCGCGGATCGGGGCGCGACTCTATCTTCAGAAGATCGATCCCGCGCAATGCAAAGGCACCGAGGATATGGAAGAGGATGCCGGGGCGGTTTTCCGCCGGCGTGATGACGATGCTCGTTCTCGTCGGTGAGGTGCGGCGGTAGTGCCAGGGCGCGCGGGCGATCACAAGGAAACGCGTGAAATTATGCTGGCTGTTCTCGATGTTCCGCTTCAGGATCCGCAGGCCGTACAAGCGGGCTGCGTATTCCCCTGCGATGGCCCCGATCTCGCGATGGTCCCCCCGTGCGATCGATTCCGCCGCGCCGGCGGTGTCGTAATACGGTTCCGCCAGCAACGAGGGGTGCTTCCGGAAGAACTCGCTGCATTGGGCGAGCGCCTGTGGGTGGGAGCGGACGGCCAGAAGCTTCCGCAGATTCGACCGTGGGTGACAGGCAAGCACGTGCTCGATCCGCAGGTAAGTTTCTCCCACGATGTGCAGCCGATGAGCGAGCAAGAGGTCGTAATTCTGGTGGATGCTCCCTGCCAGCGAGTTCTCGATAGGGATGAGACCGCGGTCGGCTTTCCCCTTTTCCACCGCGGTGAAGACCTGCTCAAAAGTCGCGCACGGTGTTGTGCTGATGCGCGGACCGAGGATCTCCCTCGCAGCAAGTTCGCTGTACGCACCATGCACACCCTGAAATGCAACGTTCATTGCTTTCCCTCGCGTTGTTCTCTTCTTCCTACAGATAGGAAACGACCCATGTCTCCCGGCGATGAAATCGTTGAAAATGGAATTTAAACTCAGGTCACCTTCGGCATACTATTTGACCGATCATAGGGACCGGATCCACCCGCTCCCCTTCCGTTGCAACGGCCGGGGCGGAATCGTACATTGTCAATATACGACGTTTGGTGCAACAGAATCCAGAAGGAGCGACGCAGTGACAAAAAAGACCGTCAAGCCGCGGAAAAAGGGGTTGAAGGGGAGGGACTTTCTCTCGGTGGATGATTTCTCTCCCGCGGAGATCAGATCGGTGCTTGTTCTCGCGCGCGACATGAAGGCCCATCCGCGGAAATACCGCGCAGCGCTTGAAGGGGCGATGATGGCTCTGATTTTCGAGAAACCGTCGCTGCGCACCCGCACGACCTTCACCGTGGGGATCAAACAGCTCGGCGGCGATGCCCTGCTCCTTACGCCGGCCGACATCAACCTCGGCAAGCGGGAGTCGGTCTATGATGTTGCGAAGAATCTGGAGCGCATGGTCGACGGGATCATGATCCGGACCTTCGGCCACGATATCTGCACCTCGCTGGCCGCGCATGCCGCCATTCCGGTCATCAATGGCCTGACGGACCTGGAGCATCCCTGCCAGGCCATGGCCGACTTCATGACCATCATCGAATGCCGCAAAAACCTCGCAAAGGCGAAAATAGCCTATGTCGGCGATGGCAATAACGTTGCACATTCGCTCCTCCTGATGGCCGGGAAACTCGGCGCAACGCTGTTCGTCGGAACGCCGGAAAAATACAAACCCGATCAGAATGTGATGGACCGCGCCGTGGCGCTCGCCCGCGAGAACGGTGGAACGATCGTCTGGACCTCCAGCCCCGTGGAGGCGGTGCACAATGCGGACGTTGTGTACACCGACACATGGGCCAGCATGGGACAGGAGGCGGAGGCGGAGCAGCGGCGCGAGGAGTTCAACTCGTACCAGGTGAATCGCGGGCTCTTCTCCCATGCCCACGGCGATGCGCTGTTCATGCACTGCCTTCCCGCACACAGAGGGTGGGAAGTGACGGATGAAATTATGGATTCAAAGAACTCCGTCGTCTTCCAGGAGGCGGAGAACCGGCTCCACGCCCAGAAGGCGATCATGGTTGGATTGCTGAAGGGTTGAGCAAATTGTCGCAGGACGAAGGGGGAGGGATGCCAAAACTTGTGCTCGTGGCGGTGGGGGGAAATGCGTTGATCCGCGCGGGGCAGAAGGGGACAGCCCAGGAGCAGTTTCAAAATGCCGCGGAGACGGCGAACGTCGCCGTCAAACTGATCAAGGCCGGCTACCGTTTGGTGCTGACGCATGGGAACGGCCCCCAGGTCGGCGCCCAGCTTGTGAGATCGGAACTTGCCGCGGCGTATGCGTATCGGATGCCCATCGACTGCTGCGTTGCCGCAACGCAGGGAGAGATCGGCTACGTGCTCCAGTATGCCATGTGGCAGGCGATGCAGGCGGAGGGACTCAACACCCCCGTTGTTTCCCTGGTGACGCAGGTCCTCGTCGATCCGGATGACCCCGCTTTCCGCGTTCCCACCAAACCCGTGGGACCCTTCTACACCCGGGATGAAGCGTATCGCTACCGCGACCTGTTCGATTGGCATATGGTGGAGGATCTCTCGCGGGGGTACCGCCGTGTGGTTGCTTCTCCGGAGCCGAAGGGGATCGTCGAGCTTGAGGCCATCCGGGCCTGCGTCGACCGGGGGCTGGTCGTCATTGCGGCGGGAGGCGGTGGTGTCCCGGTGTTTAATGACCACGACATCGAAAAAGGAGTCGAGGCGGTCATCGACAAGGATCACACGTCCGCCATTCTGGCATCGCAGCTGCATGCCGACGTTTTTGCCATTGAGACCGACGAAGAAATGGTCTGTCTCGACTACAGGAAGCCCACCCAGCGGAAGCTCGCCACCATGACGGCGGCAGAATGCCGGAGGTATCTTGCCGAAGGACAGTTTCCGGAAGGGAGCATGGGGCCGAAGATCAGGGCTGCGCTCGTGTTTCTGGAACGCGAAGGAAAGCATGCCGTGATCACGAACGCGGGAACCCTGCTCGATGCGGTCGAAGGGAGGGGTGGAACGAGAATTCTGAATGACGCATAGACGCCGCCGGGGACACCCTGCAGGGTTTCCGTGCAAATCCATCAATCGCATCCATTGGATGCGCGAATGAATCGGGGCGGTCGTGCACCGACAGTACCCGACAAGGAGAACACCCAATGCCGAAAACAAGAATCATCCTCATGGGAGCGGCTGGAAGAGACTTCCATAACTTCAATACGCTCTTTCGCGCCAATGCACGTTTCCAGGTGGTTGCCTTTACTGCAACGCAGATCCCGAACATCGATGGGAGGCGATATCCGGCGAAGCTTGCAGGGAAGCTCTACCCGAAAGGCATACCCATCCGCCCCGAGTCGGAACTTCCACGGTTGATCGCCGACTTGAAAGTCGATGAGGTGATCTTCTCGTATTCCGACGTTTCCCACCAGTACGTCATGGACAAGGCGTCGCTCGTTCTGTCTCTCGGCGCCGACTTCCGGCTTCTGGGAGGCGACCACACCATGCTGAAGTCCAAGGTCCCCGTCGTTGCTGTCGTCGCAGTTCGCACGGGGTCAGGGAAGAGCCAGACGTCGCGCAAAGTCTGCGAGTTCCTCCGGAGCAAGGGGATGCGCGTCGTCGCCGTCCGCCATCCGATGCCCTACGGGGATCTTGTGAAGCAGAGAATGCAGCGCTACGGATCGCTGGCCGACCTGCTTGCCAACAAGTGCACTGTGGAGGAGATGGAAGAATACGAGCCGCACATCGTCAACGGGACGATCATCTATGCCGGCGTCGATTACCAGGATATCCTCCGTCAGGCAGAGAAGGAAGCGGACGTCATTGTGTGGGACGGCGGAAACAATGACATGTCCTTCTACCAACCGGACCTGACAATCACGGTGGTCGATCCCCACAGGCCGGGACACGAGATGACCTATTATCCCGGAGAGACCAATGTGCGTCTTGCCGATGTCATTGTGGTGAACAAGGTCGATTCCGCGGAAAAGGAAAATGTGGCGACGGTGATCAGGAATGTCAGGACGATCAACCCCCATGCACAGATCGTCCAGGCGAATTCAGCGATCAGCGTGGAGGATGCCTCGATCATTCGGGGGAAGAGCGTTCTCGTTGTTGAGGATGGACCGACACTGACCCACGGGGAGATGAAATACGGCGCGGGAACGATCGCGGCGAAAATGTTCGGCGCCCGCGAGATCGTTGACCCGCGTCCTTTTGCCGTGAAGTCCATTGCCGCGACATTCGAGAAATACCCGCGGACCGGCGCAGTGCTCCCTGCCATGGGATATGGCGACGAGCAGGTGAAGGATCTGGAAGCGACGATCAATGCGGTCCCGTGCGAGGCGGTGATCATTGGTACGCCGATCGATTTGCGGAGGATTCTGAAGATCAACAAACCGTCGGTCCGCGTGCAATACGCTCTTGAGGAAATCACGACACCCGATCTCGGGACGATCCTTGGGGATTTCCTGACGAAGATGCCGAAGAAGAAATCGCCGAAGAAGAAGAGCAGACGGCGGAAATAATCAGGGAAGGGGCCCGGGGGGAGAGGTCCGGAAGCCCCCCCGCCCGCCATGTTGGACAAGAGGGCGAAATTGCATATATTACTATTATTATTGAACTCCTCCCCCGACCGATGACCCACGCCGAAACTGTTCTTGTTCTTGACTACGGTTCGCAGTATTCCCAGCTCATCGCGCGGAGAGTGCGCGAACTCGGCGTCTACTCGGAACTGCATCCATTTTCCATCCCCCTTGACCAGATTGTTGCACTCAGACCGAAGGGCCTGATCCTCTCCGGGAGCCCCTACAGCGCATACGAGGACGGCGCCCCGATATCGTCGCCCGAGATCTTCAATCTTGGCATCCCCATCCTGGGAATTTGCTACGGCCTTCAGCTTATGGCCTACCAGTTGGGCGGTGAGATTGATAAGGCCGCCCGGCGGGAATACGGCCCGGCACATCTCCGGATCGATGACGCAAAAGACCTTTTCGCGGGGATTGAGCCCGACGGGGCTGACGGGCTTGATGTGTGGATGAGCCATGGCGACCACCTTACGGGCTGCCCCCGGGGATTTGTCCCGATCGCACATACCTCCAATGCCCCCATTTGTGCGATCAGGAACGACGCAAAGCGGATCTATGGCGTGCAATTCCATCCCGAGGTTGTCCACACGCCGAAGGGAAAGGAGGTCCTGCGGAATTTTCTCTATCGTATCTGCGGATGCTCCGGCGGATGGAATCCCACATCGTTCATTGAATCATCCGTTGCCGCGATCCGCTCCACGGTCGGGGAGCGGAAAGTGATCTGTGCCCTCAGCGGGGGTGTCGATTCCTCCGTTCTTGCCCTCCTCCTGCACAAAGCGATCGGTGACCGCCTGATGTGCTTTCACATCAACAACGGACTGATGCGGAAGAACGAGTCGGAGAGCGTCCTCAAGACTTTCCGCGACACGTTCAGCATGGGATTGGACTATGTGGATGCGACCGACCTCTTCCTTTCTGCGTTGGCGGGAGTCAGCGATCCCGAGGAGAAACGGAAGATCATCGGGCGGCTTTTCATCGAGGTCTTTGAGCGCGAAGCGAAGAAGATCGGCACAGTGGATTTCCTCGCCCAGGGGACGTTGTACCCCGATGTCATCGAGTCGACCTCCTTCCGCGGCCCGTCGGTGACCATCAAATCCCACCACAATGTCGGCGGACTTCCGGAAAAGATGAACTTCACGCTCATCGAGCCGTTCCGGGAACTCTTCAAAGACGAAGTTCGCGCCGTGGGAGCAGCGTTGGGACTCCCGGACGACCTCATCTGGCGCCATCCATTCCCGGGTCCCGGGCTGGGTGTGCGCGTTCTCGGCGACATTACACGCGAGCGCCTCGCGCTGCTCCGGGAGGCGGACGCGATCTTCGTCGACGAGGTGAAACGTGCCGGGCTCTACCGTGACATCTGGCAGGGTTTCATCGTGCTGCTGCCGGTGAAATCGGTCGGCGTCATGGGGGACGGAAGAACGTATGAATACACGGCCGCAGTCCGGGCGGTGACGAGCGTGGATGGCATGACCGCCGATTGGTTCCGCATGCCGCACGAAGTGGCGGCGCGCATCTCTTCGCGCATCACCAATGAGGTCCGCGGCATCAACCGTGTGGTCTATGATATCAGCTCCAAGCCTCCCGCAACGATCGAATGGGAGTGAGGCCGGAATGAAAAAGTTCTTCTCGTTTGTCAGGATCGAACACACCCTCTTTTCCCTCCCGTTGATCTACAGCGGCGTTCTCCTCGGATCAAAGAACGGCGCTCCCCCGCTGCGTATCCTTCTCCTTGTGCTTGCCGCGGCCACAGGGGCGCGGACGGTCGCGTTTGCACTGAACAGGATCATCGACCGGCAAATCGATGGGCGGAACCCCCGTACGGCAATGCGCGATCTCCCCAGCGGCCGCATGACACTCTGGGAAGCCGCCTGGGTGACGGTGACCGGGCTCGCCCTGTACGGCGGGTCGGCGTGGCTGATCTCCGATTTCTGTTTCATGCTTTCACCCATCCCGCTGATCATCTTCGTCGTGTATCCGACGATGAAACGGTACACGCCGCTTGCGCATTTCGGAGTCGGTCTCGGGCTGGCGATGGGTCCGCTGGGCGGGTGGTTCGCGGTCTCTCCCTCCTTCGAGAATCTGCTCCCGCCGGCGCTCCTGTCGGTCTTCACCCTCTTTTGGGTGGCGGGATTCGATATCATCTATTCGACGTTGGACGAGAACTTCGACAGGGAGGAATCACTCTATTCCTTCCCGGCACTTTTTGGCAGGAGAACGGCCCTTCGGTTTTCCGCCCTCTTTCATCTCGTTGCGTTCGGCGTTCTGGTTGCCTTGTTCTTCACCTCAGTCTTTTCCCTGCTGGCGCTTCCGCTCCTCCTGCTGACGGGATGCCTCCTCTATCTTGAACAACGCAAGGCGGAGGATGTCGAGCTGGCATTTTTCAGGATCAATTCCGTGGCGGGATTTGTCGTCCTGTGCATGGTCCTTATCGGAGTCTATGGGTGAAAATCGTCGTCGGTATCACGGGATCGTCCGGCGCCGTCTATGCGCTGGATTTCCTGAAGAAATGTCCGCCGAAGAAATTTCTCATCACGAGCGCGTGGGGGAAAGTACTGCTGCGGGATGAACTGAAGATGGGGGAGAAGGATCTCCTTCCGTTCGTCGACCGTGTCTATTCCGACGATGATCTGACGGCCCCCATGGCCTCAGGGTCAAACGTCCTTGATGCGTGCGTCATCCTGCCGGCATCGACATCGACCGTCGGGAAGATCGCTTCCGGCATCGGCGACACGCTGATCACGCGCACCGCCCAGGTCTGTCTGAAGGAGCGGTTTCCACTGATCCTCTGCATCCGCGAGACTCCCCTTTCCACCCTTACGCTGGAGCAATGCGCCCGCCTGTCGGGGTACGGCGCAGTGATCATGCCGATTTCCTCCCCGCTCTATTTCGTTCCCGAGACGGTCGGCGAGTACGTCGGCGCCTTCACCGACAAGGTCCTCGCTCAACTTGGCGTCACGAATTCGCGGGGGTGGCGCCGGGAGGAGTTAGAATGACATTCAGATCATACGGCGATTTTGCCCGTTATCTTGAATCCGTTGGCGAGTTGCACAGGGTTTCGATCGAGGTGGATCCATACCTGGAGATCACCGAGATCGCCTCGCGCGGGATTCGGGAGGGGAAGCCGGCCATTCTTTTCGAGAAGGTCCGCGGTTCATCCTATCCTATTGTCATCAATGCGCTTGCAAGCGACCGGCGGTGCGAACTCGCCCTGCAGAAACACCCGGAGGAATTGGGGGAGGAGTTGATCGACTTCTTCGGCGATCTGTTCCCTCCGCGTCCCTCCATGGTGTGGAAGCACCGGGCACTGGTCAGGAGGCTTCTCCATGCTCCCCCCAGGAACGTGTCATCCGGCCTCTCGCAGGAGATTCACGAAGAGCCCGATCTCGACGCCCTTCCTGTTCTCACTTGCTGGCCGGGGGATGGGGGGCGGTTTCTCACGCTGCCGCAGGTCGTGACGTACGATCCCCGGAATGGGAAACGGAACATGGGGATGTACCGGATGCAGGTGTTTGACAAGAAAACCACGGGCATGCACTGGCAGATCCAGAAAGGGGGCGGGTTTCACTACTATCAGGCCGAAAAACTCGGCCGCCCGTTGGAACTGGCGGTGGCTCTCGGCACCGATCCCGCGCTCCTGATGGCGACCATTGCCGCGCTTCCCGAGAATATCGACGAGGCGATGTTTGCCGGATTCCTCCGGGGGCGTCGAACGGAATTTGTCCGGGGGGTCTCGATTTCCATCCCGGTTCCCGCGAATGCGGAATTCATCCTCGAAGGGGTCGTGCCTCCCGGTGAGAGGCGAAGGGAGGGACCGTTCGGCGATCACTTCGGCCACTACTCCCCTGCTGCGAAGTTTCCGGTCTTCCATATCAGCGCAGTGACCCATCGGCATGATCCGGTCTATCCCGCGACCGTCGTCGGAATCCCCCCGATGGAAGACAAATTCCTCGGCGATGCGACGCAGAAGATTCTCGGCCCTCTTGCCCGGCTCATCCACCCTGAGATCGCCGATCTCTGGGCATACTATGAAGCCGGCTTCCACAATCTCCTCGTTGTCGCCGTCGACCAGCGGTACGGCAAGGAAGCGCTCAAGACCGCCCTCGGCCTCCTTGGCTTGTCTCAGCTTGCCCTGACAAAATGTATCGTCCTTGTCAGCGAAGGAACCGACGTCAAGGACTTTGGTGCGGTCATGAGGGAAGTGCGGGAGAATTTCGACCCGCACGAGGATTTTGTCCTGCTCCCGCATGTTCCGATGGATACGCTCGACTTCACGAGCTATACGATGAATCTCGGGAGCAAGATGATCCTCGACGCGACCCGGAAACCGGGAGAGGAGAGGCGCAAGCCGGCACAACTTTCTCAGAGGCGGTTTCCCGCAGCGAAAGACCTGGATCGCCGGATACGGGAGACGGAATTTGTGGAGGGATCTCTTCTTCTGGTGAGCGTCTCCGGCGTGGGGATGCCCGTGCTGAAGAAGCTGGTCAAGCATCCGGCCTTCCATAATGTCCCGCTCATTGCGACGGTCAGCGAGGATGTCGATCTCCGGGACCGGGAAAACACCATCTGGGGGATGTTTACACGGTTTGATTGCGAGCGTGACGTCATATTCACGGAGCAGAAACTCATCGGCGCCTGTCCGGTGTATAATGGCGTGATGGGGATCGATGCAACGTGGAAGCCGGGCTACCCGAAGCCGCTGGAGATGAAGGCGGAGGTTTCCAGGAAAGTTGAGGAACGCTGGGACGTGTATTGGCGTTAGAACGATGATGCGCCACGACCATGGTGAAGAATGAACATACGTGACAGAAAACTCGCCCCCATCTGGGACAAAATACAGCAGGGGCAACGCCTGACGCTTGCGGACGGCCTGGCCCTGTACACGACCCAGGACGTCATCGCGCTCGGACGGATGGCGAACGAGGTGCAACAGGCCAAGAGCGGTGATGCGGTCTACTTTGTGCTGAATCAGAAGATCGAACACACCAATATCTGTGTCCTCTCCTGCAAGTTCTGCGACTTTGCCGCAAAGAAGGGTGATGAACGCGCCTACGAGATGACCACGGAGGATGTGCTGGCAAAGCTGACGCCGGAGATCCGGGAAGTCCACATTACCGGCGGCATGCCTCCCGATTGGCCATGGGAACGATACCTCGACCTCGTCCGCACCATCCACCACCGGCTCCCCGAAGCCGATGTCAAGGCCTTTACGGCTGTGGAGATCGACTTCTTCCACAAGAAATTCCGGATGTCCATCGAAGAGGTACTCCGGCAACTCCAGGCGGCCGGCCTGAAAACCATGCCGGGTGGCGGGGCGGAGATATTTTCGGAGCGGGTCCGGAAACTTCTCTTCAACCAGAAGATCGGCGCCAAAGGGTGGTTCGATGTCCATAGCACCGCGCACCGGCTTGGGATCCCGACGAACAGCACCATGCTCTATGGTCACGTGGAAACGCTGGAAGAACGGCTCATTCACATGATCAAACTCCGCGACGCGCAGGATGAAACGGGGGGATTCCTCACATTCATCCCGCTTGCGTTCCAGCCCGGGGAGACGGGGATCAAACCGAGAAACATGTTCACGTCGGCAATCGACGACCTCAAGACGATCGCGGTGTCCCGTCTCATGCTCGATAACTTCCCGCACATCAAAGCATATTGGGTGATGCTGACCGAGGAAGTGACTTCGGTGGCCCTGAATTTCGGCGCGGATGACATCGACGGAACGGTGGGGGGTGAGAAGATCGCCCACGATGCGGGCGCAACCAGCCCAACGACCATCGCAAAGGAAAAGCTCATCCAGATGATCCGGGATGCGGGGAAGATTCCCGTCGAGCGCGATGTCTATTATAACCCGATCCATGTCTACGCTGACAACGTCATCGGGAAGATCCCGTATTTGAATTCCGTCCCCTTTCACGCGCATCTGGAGAAGCAGCAGTTCCGGCTTCTTCCCGTCGTCCCGCGGCGGATGGGGGTCCTGGCAGCGCAGGGAGAACTCGACGCTGGATTGTTTTCCCTGATGGACTTTCTCCGGCTGGAGGATGTGCTCGAACCCCTCGGGTGGTGCATCGCAACGCGCGACCAGGTGAAAAGCGTGATGCTCTTCTCGAAGGAAGGATGGCGTGATCTTGAAGGGAAAACGATCGGCATCACCGACGATACGGCAACGTCGGTCCAGCTTCTCCGCGTTCTTCTGGAAAAGAAGTACCATGTTCATGCGACCTTTGAACGGCTCCATGCCGGGGTGAACGATTGTTCCCGGTTCGATGCCGTGCTGTTGATCGGAGATGAAGCCCTCCGGCACAACAAGGCGGGGCTGGATGGATTCGAACTCGTCTTCGACCTCGCCAGCGAGTGGTATGAGTGGCAGAAACTTCCGTTTGTCTTCGCTGTGTGGGCGATCCGGAAAGCGCTTCCGGAAGAGTCGCGGCGTGATCTGGCCGGGCTTCTGGAGAGATCGCTGGATGCGTGCGGTGACGATTTTGCCTCGATTGCCGGAACCCATGGCAGAAGGATCGGTTTGACAGAGGCGGAGACGCAGGAGTATCTTGAGGGCTTCAATTACAAGCTGGGCGAGCGGGAACAGGAGGCCATCCGTGTTTTCAGGCGCTTCCAGGCGGAATTGGCCGCCAGCGGCGTGGGAAACGGAGACAGTCGGGAGGGATGATGTACGTTCAGGATATTCTTGCGAAGGCCCGCGAGGGAGAGAGGATCACCCGCGAGGAGGGGATCGAACTCTATCGCCACGCCGAGCTGCTCGATCTGGCCGAGGCAGCCAATGAGATCCGCTTCCGGAAAAATCCCGGGCAACAGGTCACTTTTGTTGTTGACACCAACCCGAACTACTCCAACGTCTGCACGATCGACTGCATCTTCTGTGCCTTCTACCGCCATCCCGGGGAGGAAGGGGAGTACACATACACTGTTGATCATATGATCGGCAAATTCAAGGAATCAGCCGGGCATGGGGTGACAACAGTCCTGCTGCAGGGGGGCGTGCATCCTTCCCTTCCCTTTGACTATTATAAAGAGCTGGTCCGGCGGACCCGGAAAGAAGTGCCGGAGGTGTTCCCGCACTTCTTCTCGACGTCGGAAATCATCGGGATGGCGCATGGCGCCGGCATGTCGACCGAACAGGTCCTGCGTGAGTTATGGGATGCCGGTTTGCGCTCATTGCCGGGAGGGGGGGCGGAAATACTCTCCGATCGCGTGAAGAAGAAGATCAGCCGCCTGAAGGGAACGAGCGCTGATTGGGCCGGGGTGATGAAGCAGGCACATCGGATCGGATACAAGACTACTGCCACAATGATGTACGGGCATCTCGAGAATGAAGAGGATGTCGTTGAACATCTGGAATTGGTCAGGCAAATCCAGGATGAGGGAAACGGATTTACCGCCTTCATCCCGTGGAGCTTCAAACCGGGGAACACTCCGCTGGAGAAGATTATCCCTCACTATGCGACGCCGACGCGCTACCTGCAGATGATCGCCTTTTCCAGGCTCTACCTGGACAATCTCCCTCACATCCAGGCGTCATGGTTCTCGGAGGGGAAGAAGACGGGCCAGATGGCGCTGCATTTCGGTGCGGATGATTTCGGCGGGACGCTGCAAGAAGAGAATGTCCATGCCGCGGCGAATTTCGTGAATACGACCAGCACCGAGGAATGCGTCAGGCTGATTCACGATGCGGGGTTCTCTGCCGCGCAACGGACGACGCTGTATGAGATTCTCCGCGTGATCCCCACCGCGGAGGTTGCGGTCTGAAATCGCCGGCGGGCGACCCGGGGCGGGATCTCAATACAAGACGATGGGGGGGATCGCGCCGACCAGGTTCTTCTGCTGCGCCCTGCGGAAGAGAAACTCAAGTCCCTGCTTCCCCTTCTCCCCCATATCAATCGTGAGTTCACTCACGTACATCTTGACAAACTTCTCGCCCAATGCCGAGCTGATCCCCCGGCCCCAACGGAGAGCGTAGGGGAGCGATTCATCCTGGTGTGCGTAACCGTAGGCGATGCTGTCGCGCAACCCGATGGAAAGCCGTTGTGCCATATCCTCCCCCAGGTCCTTCCGAACCACATCAAGCCCCAGCGGCAGCGGCAGGCCTCCCGTCTCCTTCTCCCAGAACTCGCCGAAGTCGAGCACTTTGTTGTACCCCAGCGAATGATACGTAATCTGTCCTTCGTGGATGAGGAGACCTGCATCGACCTTTCCATTGTCCACTGCTTCCATGATGGCATCGAAGGGCATGTCGATATTGCGGATGCCGCTGGTAAAGGTCTTGAACAGCAAGGTGGCGGTCGTCAACGGACCGGGGGTACCCACCGTCTTCCCTTGCAGATCTTCGAGTGATCGGTATTTCCGCGAAATAAGCACGGGCCCGTATCCCTCGCCCATGCTTGCGCCGGTTCTCATGATCCAGTACTTGTCGGCCACGGCGGCAAAGGCGTGAGCTGAGATGGCGGTGACCTCCAGCTCGGCGCGCTGCGCCCGCTCGTTCAGCGACTGGATGTCTTCCAGCAGGTGCTCGATCGCAATGCCGGGAAGTTTCACCTTGCCGCTGGCAAGACCATAGAACATAAAAGCATCATCGGGATCGGGACTGTGTCCCACCTTCACAATTCTGTCAGCCATGCGCGGAATTCCTTGAGGGTGATATGATCCGGAGCTTCGGTGTGCTGCGGAGAAACCGGGGGCGGCCGCACCCGGCTCATTCGGGGGTCATCGGATCGCTTCTCTTCTTCTCCTCGTCAGGGGAACAGGCGGTCTTATAGACGTCGGGGTTGCTGATTTCCATGAAGCGCTCCGGATTCCTCGGTTCGTCAAAGCCGAAGCGTCGGTACAGACCATGAGCGTCGCGGGTGAGCAACGTCCACCGTCGCAAGCCCTGCAAATCCGGATGCGAGGTGATGCATTCCATCAGAAGACTTCCCACTCCCCGGCCGCGGAACGGCTCCAGGACAAAAACGTCCGCGAGGTACGCATAGGTGGCTTCATCGCTGATCACCCTGGCAAAGCCGATCTGCGCATTCCCCCGGTATGCACCGAAGCAGATCGAGTTGGCCAGAGAACGCTCGACGATGGCCCGGGGGATTTGCTCCGCCCAGTACGACCGGGTGAGGAATCCATAGATGACATCGATGTCGAGGCGGGATGGGTCGGTGCTGATCTCGATCCCGCCCCGGTGGAGGGTATGGGTCATCGCAGGGGCTTGGTCCCGGTATAGATGGAGGCAATGCCAAAGGTCAGGCGATCGTCTTCCGCCAGGGCAAATCCGATTTTCCTCAAGATCGCAAGAAATGCCTCGCCTTGCGGAAATCTCATCACTGTCTCGGGGAGGTGGTTGTACGCCTGCCTGTCTCCCGAGACGATTCGCCCAATGAGCGGGAGGATGCGGCGGAAATAGAAAAAGTAGAGCTGCTTGACGGGGAAAAGGGATGGACGAGAGAACTCCAGGACGACGATTCTTCCTCCCGGCCGAAGGGTCCTGAACATCTCCGAGAGCCCGCGTTCAAGATTTTCGAAGTTCCGCGCGCCGAACGCAACGATGGCCGCATCAAATCTGTCATTGGGAAACTCAAGGTTCTCGGCATCTCCCGTCCTGAGCGCAATGGTACGATCGAATCCGCGGCGTATGATCTTCGCCCTCCCGCGATTGAGCATTTGTTCGGAAATGTCGATTCCGACCACTTCTTGGGGGCCAAGCTGCATGGCCGCAAGCGCAAAATCAGCAGTGCCGGTTGCAACATCAAGAATGGTAAGCGGGTGGAGATCGCGAAGGTGATCGATCGCCCGGCGCCGCCAGAGATAATCGGTCCCGCCGCTCAGCACATGGTTGAGAAAATCATACCGGTGGGCGATGGAATCAAAAAGTGAGCGGATGTTCTGCTTCTGCACGACGCGGCGGATGGATGATCTGCCATGAAAGATACGAAACGGCGGCGGGAGTTCCAAGTGCTCCTTTCGCCTGCCGCAGACCTGGGAGGGAGGGAAGGAGGTGGTTCTCCACGCCTTGACTTTTTGTCTTGATTTGCATATACATTTTGTAACCTCCACCGGTGAAAGGTGAAGGTTTTTTGTTTGTTCCGTCATCGATGAAGTCTTCCTATGCCGCAGATCCAGATACGGCTTGCCCCCCTTCGGGACAGGTCATACACCGTGACGATCCGCTCCGGGTTGTTCGGGACCCTTCCCCGCCGTCTTGCGCACATAGCGGGGGGCGGACGCATTTTCATTGTCACCGACCGTCACGTCGCACCCCGGTATGGCAGGGTCCTGCTCAAAAGGTTGTTGCACCTCGGCACTGATGCGATTCTGCTGACAGTTCCGGCCGGGGAACGGTCGAAGTCCTCCGCCATGGCCCTTTCCCTCCAGTCGCGCCTCCTCCGTGGACGCGTGAAACGGGACAGTCTTGTTGTTGGGCTGGGCGGCGGCGTCATCGGAGACCTCGCCGGCTATGTCGCCTCGACGGTGCTGCGCGGAATCAGGTTTGTCCAGGTTCCAACGTCGCTCCTCGCGCAGGTCGACAGCAGCGTCGGAGGGAAAGTCGGGATTGACCACCCGGCGGGGAAAAATCTCCTGGGGGCGTTTCATCAGCCCGTTGCCGTGTTCATTGACCCGCGGTTTTTGCGTACGCTTCCGGCAGTGGAGTTTGCAAACGGCCTTGCAGAAGTCGTGAAGATCGCCGCAGCCCTCGATGCAGAATTCTTCCGATCGCTCGAACTCCTGGGAGGGCGCATCACTCGATCGAATCATCGCCTCCTCACCCGGCTCATCACCAGGGCGGTCGGACTTAAGGGAGCAGTCGTCGCACGCGATGAGTTTGAATCCGGCCTCCGGAAATCCCTTAATCTGGGGCATACCATTGGACATGCGCTGGAAGCCTCGACCGGCTACCGGCTGAAGCATGGATTCGGTGTCGCGATCGGCCTGATGGCCGAGACACGTCTGGCCGTCGCCCTCGGTTTGACCGCGCCGGAGACTGCCGTACGGCTGGAGAACGTGCTCCACCTTATGCACCTGCCGACGAATGCACCGCGGAAAATTGACTGGAAAACGCTCCGGTCCTCGCTGGCAATGGATAAGAAGGGCGATGCACGGGGGACGGCGTTCGTTCTTCCCCGTGCCATAGGTGAGTGTGCCATCGGTGTTCGTGTCCCCCCGGAGTTCATCAATTGCATCGATATGTTCTTGTATGAATAATCTCTCGCAGGATGCAGGGGCAGGTTGGATGGGAAACGTTGTTCACGCCGGAAACTCCTTTGGGGTTCGGAAATCCGGTCTCTCTGTGACTATAGATGAAGGGAGAGAGTCGTGATCATCGTTTCGATTACGGGGCCGACAATGAGCGATGCTCTGGCCCAGGTGGCATCATCCGACCGATTTGCCGACGCGTTTGAATTCCGTCTCGATCTCATCCGCGCGCCGGCGATTGCCACCCTGATGCTCTCCACCGCGAAGCCGATTGTCGCGACGTGCAGACCTGCATGGGAGGGGGGAGGTTTCCGCGGTTCAGAAGCGGCAAGGGTCGAGATCCTGTCATCTGCCTCGCTTCTCGGGGCGGACTACGTCGACATCGAGATGGGAACTTCCAGGCGGTTTCTTTCGGGATTCCTTGCCCGGAGGAGGGAAACAGGCGTCATCCTCTCGCGTCATCTCCCGAAGGGGGCAACGGTGAACGTGCGGGGAGTGTACCGAACCATGAGCAGGTTCGATGCAGATGTGTTGAAATTCGCGTTCCATGCGACCGATGCGTGGCAAAATGCCCTTGCGTGGGAATTCCTGACATTGGCCGGGAAAGAGAGACGGAAGGCCGTTGCCATCGCCATGGGGGATGCAGGGGAACCGAGCAGGGTGCTCTACCGGGTGTTCGGCGGATGGGCAACATATGCTTCTTCGGAGGAAGGGAAACCGGCGGCTCCGGGGCAGGTGAGCGCCCGGATGCTCAAGGATGTGTATCGGGCGGACCGGCGAAAGCGAACGACGAGAATATTCGGAGTGATCGGCAATCCCGTCGGTCAGAGCAAGGGAATATTCGTTCACAATGCCCTCTTTTCCCGTGCCGGCAAGAACGCCATCTATTGCCGTTTCGTGGTCGCCGACCTCGGCCGCTTTATGAAACGGGCGGCGCCCGTTCTGAAGGGTTTCAGCGTTACTATCCCCCATAAGGCGGGTGTGATGAAATATTTGCAGGCGATCGATGGGAGAGCAAAGGCCATCGGAGCAGTCAATACCGTCCTCCGTCGACGTGGCGGATGGTGGGGAACAAATACCGATGCTCCTGGAGCTCTCGATGCCATCGAAAAGCGGACCAGCGTGGCGGGGAAGACCATCCTTCTCCTGGGTGCTGGGGGAGCCGCAAGAGCGATTGCATACGAGGCAAGGAAGAGGGGAGCCGTTGTTCTCGTCGCAAACAGGACGGAGAAAAGAGCGCGGCGTCTTGCATTCGATTTGCACATACAACATATTGAAATGAAAGAAATTAGGTCCATTTTTTTCGATATTCTTGTTAATGCGACGACGATCGGCATGGCGCCGAACATCGCCGGTTCTCCGGCCCCTGCCTCAATGCTTCAGGGCAAGCTCGTCTTTGACGTTGTGTACAATCCTCCCGTGACGGAACTTCTCCGGGCTGCGGCGGCAGTCGGGGCGCAGACCATCGAGGGGACGGAAATGTACATCAATCAGGCGGCACGACAGTTCCGGCTCTACGCGGGTATTGCCCCGGACATGGATGCCATGAAGGAAATACTCTCGCAACGATCCTGAGATCATTTGATGATCAGGGAGATCCGAACAGGCGGCCCGGTTGACGGCGTTTTCCGTGTCCCCGGCTCGAAGAGCTTGACGAATCGGGCCCTTGTCTGCGCTGCGCTTGCCCAGGGGGAGTCGACGATCCGGAACGCGTCGGACAGCGACGACTCGGCGTTCATGGCGAACGGGTTGAACCAGCTCGGCGTCCTGGTTCGCCGCTCAGGCACGGACATGATTGTCGGAGGGACGGGGGGCCGGCTCTTCGCACCGAAATTTCCAATTCCTGTGGGGAACGCCGGAACGACTCTCCGGTTTCTCCTCTCGGTGGCCGCAGTGGCAGAAGGGACGACGTCGCTGCAGGGGGACGAACGGATGGCCGCCCGTCCCAACGACGATCTCCTGTCAGCGCTGAAGCAGCAGGGAATTCAGATCGATTGGCACCCGGGGACAAGCAGGTTCGATGTCAGGGGAGGCGCGCTCGCCGGAGGGAGTGTGGAAGTCCGGAGTTCCCGCAGCTCGCAGTTTCTCTCTTCGCTGATGCTTGTCGCTCCGTGCGCGCTCAGGGACACCACTCTCAGGGTCGTGGAGGACCTGGCGTCTGCTCCCTACGTGCTCCTGACCACTGAAGTGATGCGGGCGTTCGGTGTCGAAGCAAAGAAAGGCGAAGCAGGCACTTTCACCGTGAGGAGCGGGCAACGGTACGTCCCTGCGGAGTATGAAGTGGAACCGGATGCGTCGGGTGCATCCTATCCCATGGCAGCCGCCGCCATTGCCGGAGGGAGGGTCTTCCTTCCCGGTGTGCGGGAAGATTCGTTGCAGGGAGACGCGCGATTCACGGATGTCCTCCGTGCGATGGGTTGCGACATCCGCGCACACGATCGTGGACTCACCGTTCTGCGGGAAGGGGCGTTGCGGGGAACGGAAGTGGATATGAACGGGATGCCCGATGTCGTTCCGACCCTCGTTGCTGTCGCACTTTTTGCGGAGGGGGGGACGCGCATCCTGCATGTTGCTCACCTCCGCTACAAGGAGTCGGACAGGGGAGAGGGGCTGGCAGCGGAGCTGCGGAAGCTCGGAGCAGATGTGCGGATGAACGGGGAGACAATGGAGGTCAACCCTGTCCCCCTCCGGGGCGCGCGTCTTGACGTCCATGATGATCACCGTTTGGCTATGAGCTTCGCACTCATCGGACTCCGCGTTCCGGGAGTCGAGGTCGAAAACCCTGAATGCGTCAGGAAGTCCTTCCCGGAATTCTGGACGGAGTTCGACCGCCTGCGCCCTGCGTAAGAACCCGGGAGCAGAAGTCGCTGGCGGAGGTACACCGGATCCACATCCTTTTTGTGAATGACCATGGCAGGCAATGCGATAGGCAATCACTTTCGAATCACCACATTCGGGGAAAGCCATGGCCGGGCGATTGGCGCGGTGATCGACGGCGTACGCCCGGGTCTCCCGATCGATCTGGCATTCATACAGCATGAACTTGAACGGCGCCGGCCGGGACAGAGCAAGCTGACCACGTCGCGCCAGGAAACCGACCAGGTGGAGATTTTGAGCGGTGTGTACGAAGGCAGGACCACAGGGACGCCCATTTGCATGATCGTGTGGAACAAGGACCAGCAGCCGAAGGCGTACGAGAAGCTCAAAGACGTATTCCGCCCCGGGCATGCGGGCTTCACCTACCTTGCCAAATACGGCATCAGCGACTATCGGGGGGGAGGGCGATCCTCCGGCCGTGAAACCGCTGCGCGGGTTGCAGCGGGTGCCGTTGCGAAGAACATCCTTGCCCGGCGGGGGATCGAGATCATCGGGCACACGATGGAGGCAGCGGGAGTCCGCGCGAAAACGTTCGACCGCTCGGTGATCGAACAGAATCCCCTGCGGTGCGCAGACCCCCTCGCGGCGAAAGTGATGGAGCGGCGTGTCTTGAAAGCGAAGAAGGAGGGAGATTCCGTCGGCGGCGTTGTCGAGGTGATCGTGATGAACCCGCCGCTGGGTCTGGGAGAACCGGTGTTCGACAAGCTTGAGGCCGATCTGGCGAAGGCACTGATGTCCATCGGGGCGATCAAGGGGTTCGAAGTCGGCAACGGGTTTGCGGCCGCACGCCTCAAGGGGAGCCGGAATAACGATCCGATGTACGTGGAAAAGGGCACGGGTCGGGTCCGGACAAGGACGAATAACGCAGGCGGCATCGCCGGAGGAATCTCCAACGGCGAAGACATTATTGTCCGGATTGCGGTCAAACCCCCCTCATCGATCCGCAAGGAACAGGAGACGGTCACCGTGGAAGGGGCGCCGGCGGTCATCACGGTCGGGGGGCGTCACGATCCTTGCATATGTCCCCGCGTCGTGCCGGTTGCGGAGGGGATGGTGGCATTGACCCTCATCGATCACATGACGCGGCAGCGTCTTCTTGCAAGAAAGAGCAAGCTGCAGGACCTTCGCGATACGATCGATCTGATCGATCACAACATCGTCCTTCTGCTCAGTGAACGCCAGGGCCTTGTCCGCCAGATCGGAGCGCTCAAGAAGAAACGCGGGTCGCGCGTGCTCGACAAGGGACGGGAGCAGGCCGTCCTGAAGAAGCAACTTGGCGTGGCGCGCGATCTCCGTCTGGATGTCCGGTTTGTGGAGCAGATGTTCCGGGCCGTCTTCAAGCTTGCCAAGACATCGCAAAGGGAACTCGTCGACCGATGAAGCCCGCGGTGGGTCTGATAGGCTGCGGTAGGTTTGGGCTGCTGGCTGCGCGTTATCTCGCCGGCTGGAGCGATGTTGTCGTGTATGACGCACAACGAGCGCGGACCGGAAGACTTCCTGCGCGGGTCAGGCGTGGGACGATGGCACAGGCCGCATCGCAGCCGATCGTGGTTCTGGCGGTCCCTATGTCGTCCCTCCGTACAGCCCTTCGTTCCATCCGCTCCCATGTGAAGGCTGGGACGCTGGTGGTCGATGTCTGTTCGGTGAAGACGCTGCCGGTGCGATGGATGAAGGAAATTCTCCCCCCCGATGTGGAGATCCTTGGCACGCACCCCTTGTTCGGGCCGGACAGCGATACGGGCTCTCTCAAGGGACAGAGGATCGTCCTCTGCCCCGTGAGGGTGTCATCCAGGCGGCTTGAAGCGGCGAAAAGAGAGGCGCGCCGTGTGGGAGTCCTTTTTCATGTGATGACGCCCATGGAGCATGACCGGATGATGGCGGAGACGTTACTGCTCAGCCAGTACGTCGGGCGCCTCATCCCGGCAGCGGGGATTGCACCGCATGCCTGGTCCACTCCTTCGTATCGGCATCTTGCAGCACTCGTCACGATCGCGGGGAACGACACGGGGCAGATATTCAGAGACATGTGGCGCTTTAACCCGTACGCGGGGAGAATCGCGCGCCGCTTGCAGCACGCGCATGCCCGCCTCCTGCGGGGAGTGCGATCGGGTGCCCGCTGATCGCCGTCATGCTCTCCCCTTTGCGGCATAGAAAGAACAGTTGCGATGATTGAACTGCACAACGTCACCAAGAAATTCGGCACTTTTGCCGCCGTCGATGGCGTTTCCCTGAGGATTGAGCGGGGACAATTCTTCGGTTTCCTGGGTCCCAACGGGGCGGGAAAGACCACAACGATCAAAATGTTGACAGGTCTCTACGCGCCGACCTCGGGATCCTGCCTCGTCAACGGCTTCGACGTCCAAAAGAACCCCCTCGCGGCGAAGCAGTCCATCGGGTATGTGCCGGATCAACCCTTCCTCTATGAAAAGCTCACCGGCCGGGAGTTTCTCTATTTTGTCGGCGGACTCTTCCGTCTGTCGAAGGCAGATCTCAGGGTGCGGATCGAAGAATACGTGGACATCTTTGAGACGGGGGACTTCGTTGACAAACGGGCGGAGGAGTACTCGCAGGGGATGAGACAGCGGATCGTCCTTACGGCGGCGCTGCTGCACGACCCCAAAGTGCTGATCGTCGACGAGCCGATGGTGGGGCTCGATCCCCGCAGTGCCCGGTTGGTGAAGGACCTCCTGAAGAAGAGAACGGAACAGGGGGTCACCATCTTCATGTCGACCCATCTTCTGGAGATTGTCGAAGAACTCTGCGACAGGATCGCCATTATCCAGCGGGGGCGGATCATCCACGAGGAAATCCAGGACTCCCGGAAGCGGGAGAATGGAGAACTGGAGGCGTTGTTCCTGGACCTTACAAAATGACGGGCCCATGCACGAAATACTGAGCGCCCTCAACGTCAAGTCGAGCATTTTCCTGAAAGGGGCAACGGACTTTCGGCCGGCGAGCCTGCTGAAGAACATTGCTTCGATGCTTATCTCGTGCAGTGTCGCCGCCGGCGTCTTCCTTCTCTCCCGGTCGGCGACAGTGTACCTCCTCCAGCAGGAACACATCGGCATGTTCCTCTTCCACCGTTTTCTCTCCATGCTCCTCTACGTGTTCTTTATCACGGTAAACCTTGGGAACATGATCGTCTGTTACGCGACGCTCTACCGTTCGGAGGAGGTCCAGTTTCTGGTGGCTCTTCCTTTCTCGCATGCGAAGATCTTTGTCGTCAAGTTCATCGACAATTTCTTCTACAGCTCCAGCACGCTTCTCCTGCTCGGGCTTGCTCTCCTGCTCGGATACGGCTCTTCGTTTGCGATGCCATGGTACTTCTACCTGTTCACTCTGTTCGCCGTCCTCGTTCCTTTCATGCTGATTGCCGCGCTGTCGGCGGTGATCCTGCTCATGATCCTGATCAGGGTGGCGGCGTTCGTCGGCATCCGATGGCTTCTCTCCGGCGTGGCGTTGCTGTACATGGGGGTGATCTATGTGTATTTCTACCTGACCAATCCGGTCTCCCTCGTCGCCGAAGTGATGCGTCATTATCCGGATGTCAATGCGTATTTCGGCTACCTTGACCCTCCGTTCGTGCGCTACCTGCCAAATCATTGGGTCGCTGAATATCTCTACTGGACCATGATGGGGGACCACGCGAGGGCCGTCGGCAATCTTCTTGCGCTGTTTCTGACGCTGGCGGGTCTGCTCGTTGTTGCCGGGATCCTTGCGCGGCAGTATTACTATAAGAGCTGGCTGACAGCGTCGGATGGCCGGGAAGGAGGGGGCGGGATATCGCTCTTCCGGCGCGCCGGCGCGTTCCGACTGGACCGCGGGGGGCCGCTGCCTCCCCAGAGGGATGTGCTGCTCCGGAGGGATATCCTCTGCTTCCTCCGGGAGCCGAGCCAATGGCTCCACCTCTTGCTCATGGCACTCCTCCTTGTCGTCTTTCTGGCGTCGATCAGGTCTCTCGAATTGAAGCTGACACAGCCGTTTCTGCGGACAGTATCCTATCTTGCCGTCTTCCTCTTCAACAGTTTCTTTGTCGCGTCGGTGGCACTTCGTTTTGTGTTTCCCAGCATGAGCCTGGAGGGAGATGCCTTCTGGTGCGTGCGATCGGCCCCTGTCTCCCTGCCGGGGCTGTACTGGCAAAAATTCGTGGGGGCGTTTCTCCCGATACTTGTGGTGTCCGAAGTTCTTGCTGCCGCATCCACAATGGCCGTGAAGGAATATCCCTCCATTTTCGTTCTCAACCTCGTTTGCACCGCCTTCGTTGCACTGACTCTGACGGGGGCGAATCTTGGCGCCGGGACCTATTTCGCCTCGTACCGGGAGAAGAATCCGATTCGCATCGCCTCATCGCAGGGGGCGTCTCTGAGCTTCCTCGGCAGCATGGTGTACCTTGGCTGCGTCGTCGCGATTCTCTTTCTCCCGGTGAACCGGTACTTTGAACTGTTGATTTTCAGGGGGTCGGCGTCGCAGGCATGGGTGATCCTGCCTCTCGCGGCAGTCGGCGTGCTTTCCGGCATAGTGTTCTTCGGTGCGTCGGCGCTCGGACTGCTGGCGCTGCGAAAAGATCAATAGGGGGAAGAATCATGCCGCGCAGGTTTCTCACAGTCGGAGGGTGCACCTCGATGGGACCCGGATACCTTGCTCTCTGCCTTCTTCTCGCCGTGGGCGCTTCGCATGGCGTGCTCGGCGCCCAGACGCGCGTGGAGTATTCCGAAGCCGCCGAGCGACAGTTCCGCGCGGCATTGACGAGCTACGATGCAGGGACGTATCGCGATGCGGCAGCGCGATTCGACCAGTTGGTGCGGGAATACCCCTCCTCACAGCGGATCACTGCAGCGTTCGTCATGAAGGGGAAGGCGCTCTATCATGCCGGCGAAAATCTCGACGCTGCAAGAACGATGAAGGCATTCCTTACTCGTTTTCCCGCCAGCGAGTATGTTCCGGATGCGGAACACGTCATCGGCCTCGTGTATGAAAAAATCGAGCGATACGAGGAGGCGACAGACATGCTCCTGACGGCGCTCGGTGATCTTCGGCATGAGGAGCCGTCGAAACTCGGGTCCGCTGTTGTTGCCTCGCTCGATTCCACCATTGACGCGCACCTGCGGGTGTCGACCCTCCGCCAGATGCTCTCGCGGGCTGCGCATCCTGAAGTCCGCGCCTATCTCTGGCTGAAGGTGGCCGAGAAGGAAGCCGCGGATGAGAACTCGGTCGGCGCCGGCATTGCCCTTGATTCACTGACGGGCCGCTATCGGTCGGCCGCGTATGCGGATCGCATCAGCGCCCTTCGCGGCCGGGTGGCCTCGCAAAGCAGCGTGAAGCTGGGGGCGCTCCTTCCTCTGATGCGGACGAGCGAGCCTTCGGCGGCAAAAGAAGTCGGGAACGATGTGTATGACGGCGTTCTGTTCGCTGTGGAGCAGTATGAACAGACGCCGGGAATTCGTGTCAATGTGACGCTGGAAACGCGCGACACGGAGCGTGAACCCCGGCTGGCGACAAAAGGGGCGGAGGAACTCTGCGACGACAAAGAGGTCATCGGGGTGATCGGACCTGTCTTTTCCACCACGGTGACGTCTGCAGCGGCTGTTGCCAACGCGCGCAAAGTCCCCCTTGTCACCCCCACGGCAAATGCCGTTGGGCTGGCATCGTCCGGGAAATACGTGTTTCTTGCCAACCCGGACTATGATGCACGCGGCCGCGCCATGGCACGGTATGCCGTCGTTTCGCGCGGTTTCCGGACGCTCGCCGTTCTTGCTCCCATCGATTCCTATGGGAAGTTTCTCGCGGAGGCGTTCGTGCGCGAAGCCACCCGCCTCGGCGCCCGCGTCGTGGCGACGGAATGGTACCAGCGCGGTTCGTCCGACCTGAAGCAGCCGCTTGCGAAAATCAGGCGTGCGGGGGCGGAGGCCGGAGAGGACGCGCGGATTTCGTTCGGGGGCCGCACGGGTCAACAGACTCTCCTCAAACTTGTGCATCTCGGCGTCTCCATCACACGTCTTGATTCGCTCATGAGCACGGGGGCCGCGATCAGCGCAATCTCGCTTCTGGGTCCCCGGGCGCGGTTCACGCTTGATTCGCTCGGCATTCCCGCGATGTTCGACGAGTCGCGTGCGGATAGTCTTGAATACCCCGTGGATGCGATCGAAGCGCTGTACGTCCCGATCAACTCGGCAGAGGAGATCGGCGTGGTCTGTTCCCAGATCGTCTACTTCAATCTGCAGACGCAGATCCTCGGCTCCGGCGAGTGGAACAACCTGGCAGAATTGAATGCGAACCGGAGGTATTGCAGCGGCGTTGCATTCGAATCGGATAGCGACATCGATACGACGGGGGGGGCGTACGCGGCGTTCGTCAACGGTTTCGTCGCCCGCTTCAAGAAGAAACCCTCGCGCAACACACTCTATGGCTATGACACTGCTCTCCTCGTGCTCAGCCTCGTGAAGAATGGGGCCACGACGCGGGAAGCACTGCAGCGGGCACTGGCTGACGTGAAGGATTTCCATACCCTGCACACGAAGATCACGCTTGCGGGGGACAGGGTGAACAGCTGGCTGACGATTATGAAGTACGAGGATGATGATCTCCGGAAAGTGGAGGAGCTGGATGCAGGTCTCCCTTCCGGCGTGAGGGGAAATAGTGAAAAACAGTCGCCGTGAATGCGTCAAGGAACCGCTCGCTGCACGAGGTGCCATCACAACATGGCCGGAAGAGGAACGCCCCCGTGAGCGCCTCCTGCGTTGCGGACCGGGCTCCCTGACCGATGCCGAACTTCTTGCGATCCTGCTCCGTTCGGGCTCGGGGTCCTCTTCCGCACTGGATGTTGCCCGCGGCGTGCTCGACGGGGGCGGATTGCGGGAAATGGCGCGGAAGAACGCCGAAGAGCTGATACGGGTGCAGGGGGTGGGACTTGCCAAAGCGGTCGAAATTCTGGCCGCCGTGGAGATCGGAAGGCGTTTGCAAGCGCAGGAATGCGGTGACAGGCATTCCCTCTGCTCCCCGGAGGATGCCGCCCGGTTCCTTATTCCCCGTATGCGGGATCTCCGGCACGAGACGTTTGTTGTCCTCGTTCTCGACACAAACAACAGCGTCGTGGGCGAAAGCGAGCTTTCCCGCGGGACGCTGAACGCGAGCATCGTCCACCCGCGGGAGGTTTTTAAGTTTGCCATCGACCGCCTGGCAGCCGCCGTCATCGTGGCGCATAACCATCCGAGCGGAAATCCCGAACCCAGCCGCGAGGATATCGAGATTACACATCAGCTCTGCGAAGCCGGCAAAATCGTCGGCATCCCCCTCCATGATCATCTTATCGTAGCCGGAAACAGCTTCACAAGTCTCGCCGCGAGAGGATATGTGTAAAAGTTTGCGAATCATGGATTTCGTCATTGACAAAGGTGACACTTTTTTGTATTATCAAGATTAGGTTTTGAGACAGACACGGGATTCTCTCGTTTCCTCATTCCTATATAATCGCAGGAGGGGTTCCAATGCCAAAATTCAACAGGACAGTCACCGCATTTTCGCTGGCTCTCCTCTTTTCAGGTTCGCTCGTTCTCGTTGGATGCTCATCGAGTCCCGATGAGGCCCAACTGAAGCAACTGAACGACTTGAAAGAGGAAGTTGCGTCGATGCAGAAGGATCTCTCGGACAAGGAGCAACAGAAGGGCGCACTTGATCGTGAGGTCGCAGAAAAGAACGCGAAGATCAAGAAGTGCAACGACGATCAGGCGATCGTAAAGCAGCGGCTGGCCAAGTAAATGCGCGAACAACGAAAAAAGGAGTCTTTGACAATGAACGTGAAACATACATTCTTTGTGATCGCTGCCCTGCTCGTTTTCGCCGCCGGCGCTGTTGCGCAGGAGATGACGAAAGATCAATGGCAGCAGGAAATCACCAAATATACACAGACGAGGACAGAGCTCACGGCCAAAGTGAAGGCCCTGTCGGATAATATCGCGAAGTTGCAGTCGCAATCATCCCAGCTCGATGCCGACTACCAGAAGTGCATGGACGCGCTCTACGCCCTCGTCGGCTCTGATGCGACAAAGGCAGCCGCCTACCGTGCGGATATCGATGCCGCGGAGAACAAGGCGAACGAACTTGCCCGTCTCTCGGATGCAGATCTCGTCGCCCGCAGCAGCGAAGTGGACGAGCTTGCCGCGAATGTGAAGGGATTGTGGGAGAATAAGCTCTCCCTCATTCCGGAATTCTGGGATCGCCTGACCGCACTGAACGAAAAAGTGAAAGGTCTGCAAGCAACCCTCAAGAACCAGGTGAACATCTACACGGTCGGTACCTGGGCCAAGAACCGCGATTGCCTCTGGAATATTGCCAAGAAGAAAGACATCTATGACAATGCCTGGCTCTGGCCGAAAATCTGGCAGGGAAATCGTGATCAGATCAAGGATCCCGATGTGATCAAGAAGGGACAGAAACTCCAGATCCCGAAGGGAAAAGAGCTGACGACGGATGAGGCGAAGGCCGCAAAGAAGTATTATGCGAAGAAGGCGGCGAAGTAGATGACGGAGCAGTTTGTCCGATGAAGGACGTCTCCCGCTCTTGCGGGCATCGGCCGGTTGTCCAACCCCCTTTCCTGTCTCGCACAGGGGAGGGGGTTGTGTGTTTTCAGCATGAAGGAGAGCAGGCGTGAACGAAAAGAAAATCAGAATGGAGGGGGTGGATGCAGTCGCATTCCTCGGCCTGAACGACGAGAACCTTCATATTGTGGAACGGCGTTTCGATTCCACCGTCGTCGTACGGGGCGACCTCATCACCCTCCGGGGGGACGCGGGTGAAGTGGATCAACTCGAACGCATCTTCAGGGAGATGATGTTTCTCCTGACGAGGAACGGCAACCTGACGACCAACGACGTGGAAACCGTCATCGATCTGGTGACGGCCAACGGCGAACCGGCTGTCCCGCGCGGCGTCACATCGACTCTGCCCAAGGACGAGCTTGACTCCCTGATCCTGTACACAAAGAACCAGGTCATTCGTGCGAAAACTTCCGGCCAACGGGCGTACCTGAGGGAGGTTCGGAAGAACGATATCGTGTTTGCCGTCGGACCCGCGGGGACAGGCAAGACGTACATGGCGGTGGCAATTGCAGTTGCCGCGCTCAAGAACAATGAGATCACCAAGATCGTCCTTACCCGTCCGGCGGTGGAGGCAGGCGAGAGTCTTGGCTTCCTGCCCGGCGATTTGAAAGAGAAGGTGGATCCCTATCTTCGACCGCTGTACGACGCGCTCGACGACATGCTGCCGGGGGAGAAGCTTCGCGCTTACCTCGAGAAACGCATTATCGAGATCGCCCCCCTGGCCTATATGCGGGGGCGTACGTTGCATAACGCGTTCGTTATCCTCGATGAAGCGCAGAACGCTTCTGCCATGCAGATGAAAATGTTCCTGACACGCCTTGGACCCAACTCCCGCGCGATCATCACGGGCGATGTCACCCAGATCGATCTGCCGAACAAAATGAGCTCGGGGCTCGTCCAGATCCAGGAGGTGTTGAAGGGGATCGAAGGGATCGCGTTCGTGTACTTCGACAGGAATGACGTTGTCCGCCACCGCCTGGTGAAGGACATCATCGACGCATACGACAGGTACAACAACGGAAGCAGAAGAGAAGGGACGGCGGGAACGGAGGAAAAGAAAACCGGAACACAGGAGAACGGAGGGAAGTAATGCAGCGGGACGGTCCCGTTCCGTTCAGGAGCGCGATCGCCGCCGTTTCTTTGCCTCGGTCCAGAGGACATCCATCTCGGCAAGCGTCGCTCCGTGAATGTCGCGTCCCTGCCGGAGTAGCTCCGTTTCGATGTACTGAAAGCGGGTCGTAAACTTGTCAACGGTCGCACGCAACGCGTGCTCCGGATTGATCCCGAGAAAACGGGAGAAATTGACAAGCGAGAAGAGGAAATCGCCAAACTCCTCCTCGCGTGCGCGCTTCTTCCCCCGCGTCGCGGCGACGCGAAGCTCCTCGACTTCCTCCCTCACTTTTGCCCAGACATCGTCCACCTTGCTCCAGTCGAACCCCGCATGCGACGCCCGCTGCTGTACCCGCAACGCCCGCTGCAGCGCAGGCATTGCCCGCGGGACCCCCTCCAGAAGCGAGGTGCGCCCTTCCTGCAGTTTGGTCTTTTCCCATGCTCGCGCGACATCTTTCGCCCCCGCAGCCTTTGCCGTTCCGAAGACGTGCGGGTGGCGGCGGATTAACTTCCGGTTGATTCCGCGGAGCACGTTCTCCCAGGCGAATTCCCCCTTCTCTTCTGCGATCGCTGCGTGCAGTGCGACGTGCAGCAGCAGGTCGCCGAGTTCCTTCTCCAGTTCCCGCATGTCACCCCGATCCAGCGTTTCGATCACCTCATACGTCTCCTCAAGCAGACCCTCCCGGAGGGAACGATGCGTCTGCCTTCTGTCCCACGGACACTCCTTCCGCAGGCGCCGGACGATGGCAACAAACCTGGAGAATTCTTTCGATGGAATGGAAGGAAGACGGTGACGGGGCATGGGGATGGGGAGAATGTGGGCTGATTCCTGTCAACGTACCGATTGCCGCCCTGAGATGCAACGCCTGTGGATTCTCGCGGCGGGGTTTTCTATATTTTCCCTCCAACCGTTCGTCGAACAGTCTCGACAGGGGGTCCTCCATGAAGCAGGCGCTTGGAATTCTCGGGATTCTCACCGCCGCTGGAATCGTGCTCTCGCTCATTCTGCAACACACCATGCAAAGAGGCGTCACCATGCTGTTCGTCAACGGCACAGTGCACACCGTCAATGATCGGCAGCCGCGTGCGGAAGCAGTGGCGATTGATGGGGACCGCATCGTCGGAGTCGGCACGAACGAGGAAATCCTCCGGCGGTTCACTGCCGATCGGGTGATCGATCTCCGGGGCAGGGCGATGTATCCGGGATTTATCGACTCCCACGCACATCTCGAGGGGCTCGGTGCATCGATCAAGGAGGTGGATCTTACAGGTGCGGAGTCTCCGGAAGAGGCCGCGTCACTGGTCGCCGCGGCGGTGCGGAGCACCGTGCCGGGCGGTTGGATAAGGGGGAGGGGGTGGGACCAGACACGGTGGCACGGGAAAAATCTGCCAACCCACGGAGTCCTTGACCGTGCATCCCCCGATGCTCCTGTCTTTCTCTTGCGCGTGGATGGGCATGCGGTCTGGGTCAACAGGAAGGCGATGACTCTCGCGGGGATCACCAGGACCACACCCGACACGCCGGGAGGGCGGATCGTGCGCGATGCACGCGGAGAGGCAACCGGTGTCTTTGTGGACAATGCAATCCTGCCCCTGGAAGCGGTCCTTCCTCCGCCGACGACCGAAGAGAGGATGGATGCACTGAAGAAAGCAGCCGATGTCTGTCTGGCAAACGGCCTGACCGAAGTGCACGACATGGGAGTTGATTCTGCGGGTATCGATATGACGCGGCAGCTTATCACCGCAGGGAGGATCCAGCTTCGTATGGTCATCGCGGTGGACGGGATGTCCGCCTCGACATGGGAAATGTATCGGAAGTCCGGCCCCGTCATCAATGATTGCGGCGGACGCCTGACGATCCGGGGAGTGAAGTTCTACGCAGACGGCGCGCTCGGTTCCCGGGGGGCGGCTCTCCTTGAACCGTATGACGACGATCCGGGCAACAGGGGCTTGACCCTCGTCTCACAGGCCGATCTTCTCAAGGCCGCGCGGGAAGCCCTCTCCTCCGGATTCCAGATGTGCACGCACGCCATCGGCGATCGGGCCAATGCGATTGTCCTGGATGTGTACGCAGAAGCGCTGAAATCCGATCCGGCAGGTCATGGCGACAGGCGGTGGAGGATCGAGCACGCCCAGGTCCTGTCCGCAACTGACATCCCGCGGTTTGCACAGCTCGGCATTCTCCCGATGATGCAGCCGACCCACGCCACGTCGGATATGCGATGGGCCGAAGCGCGCCTCGGTCCCAAGAGGATCCTCGGTGCGTACGCGTGGCGTTCTCTCCTGGATCACGGAAGCATCATCCCCGGTGGGTCCGACTTTCCGGTCGAAAGCCCGAATCCCCTCCTCGGCTTCTATGCCGCTATCACCCGACAGGACCGGAACGGGAAACCCGCGGGCGGGTGGTTCCCCGAACAATGCATGACCCGCAGTGAAGCCCTGAAGTCGTTTACGCTCTGGGGTGCCTATGCGGGGTTCCAGGAAAAGGACAAGGGGAGCATCGAACCGGGAAAATGGGCGGACATGGTTGTATTATCGAAAGACATCATGACAGTGGAACCCCGTGAGATCCTTGACACCTCCGTGGAAATGACCATGATCGGCGGATCCATCGTCTATACTCCGGCCGTCCAAAGCGTGGCAGTGAAGTGACGGTTGCGCGGGAATCTCCGGAACCGAACCGGCTCAGAAAACGCAATTTCGTGCTGAATGCAGCCGAGGGAGCAATCTTCTCCTCCTCGGGGGCATTCGTGAATCCGCAGACCGTCCTCCCGGCCCTGGTGGCGCGATTGGGGGGAGGGGAGATTGCGGTGGGGGCGCTTGGCGTCATGGTGTATGCATGCGTTTTTCTCCCGCAGTTGCTCTCTGCCCGGTATGTCGAAACACACGCGTGGAAGAAACGCTGGGCTCTCACGTGGGGAGCGGTGCACCGATCTCTTCTCCTGGTGATGGCCGGCGCCGTCTTCGCCTTTGGGGGAACATCCCCGGCACTCGCGCTGGGCCTGTTCCTCTTCCTCTATATGCTGATGCAGTCGGCGATCGGGATTGCAACGCCGGGGTGGTTTGACCTCTTTGCCAAGGTGACGTCTCCCAATCAGCGGGGACGCCTCATCGGGATCCGAACGTCGATGGGAGGGGGAGGAGCGCTGGTGTGCGGCTTCATCCTCACATGGTTTCTCGGGAGATTCCTCTTTCCCTTCAGTTTCGTCGCGGCGATCCTTGTTGCGTTTGTGTTGCAGGCCGTGTCGTTCACGTTGCAGGTCTTCCTGGTGGAAGCGGAACCGAGTGTGGTTCACACCCGCCGGCCGGTCATCACGTTCCTCAGGGAACTGCCGGACATTCTGAGGAACAATCCCCCGTTCCGGAGATTCCTGGAGGCGTCGATGGTGCTGACCGTTGCGACGATGCCGATCGGCTTTTTTACGGTTCATGCCCTTCAGAGCCTCGGAGCAACCGAAGCCAACGTCGGCGAGTTCACGATGATGATGGTGGCGGTGCAGATGGTGAGCGCCCCTATCAACGGTTTCATCGCCGACCGATTTGGGAACAAATCGGTGCTCGTCATCGCGGCAGCGGCCCTTCTTTGTGCGAGCCTGACGGCCCTGGTCGCTCCCACCGTTGGGTGGTACGTTCTGGTATACCTCTTCCTCGGCGTCAATGTCGGAACGGAAACAATGGCACGGTACAGCATATCGATCGAATTCGGCCCCGTCAAGAAGCGTTCCACATACATCGGCCTGATGAACACCGTCCTTGCACCCCTGTATCTCTGCGGGATGCTGGGGGGAATCCTCGGCGCCCGGTGGGGGCTGAAAACGGTCTTTGCCATCGGTGCGGCGTTTTCCATCGCCGGTATCCTGATTCTCCTTTTTCGTGTCGAGGAGCCCGTGCGCCATGGATCTCCCCACTGAAAATACCTTTCGCCCTGAACAGGGCTGCATTCCGGGCGGGGGCCGCCGCCAGGCGTCGATTGCATTTCCAACACCCCCCTGCTATATTGAAACTGCGATGACTCCAGTGCTTCAGGGAAAAGTAACGACATGGACTGTTCTTTCACTGTTGCAGTGGGCTGACGGATTTCTCGCGCAGAAGGGATTTGACGAATCGCGCCTGACATCGGAATTGCTCCTCTCCCACGTGTTGGGACTTCCCCGGTTGAACCTGTATCTTCAGTTCGACCGACCATTGAATCAGGAAGAGCTGGCACGATTCAAAGGGGCGTTCCAGCGGCGACTCGCTCACGAACCGCTGCAATATATCGTCGGTGAGTGTGAATTCATGGGGCTCCGGATCGCCGTGGACAAACGTGTCTTGATCCCCCGGCCGGAGACCGAGGATGTCGTCTCTTGCGCTCTCGATGCTCTGCGCAGCCGCAACGGACAGTCGCTGACGATCCTTGATATCGGGACCGGTTCCGGGAATATGGCCGTGGCGCTCGCGAAATCCCTTCCCCGCGCAACCGTCACTGCAGTCGACGTCAGTACCGACGCTCTTGATGTTGCACGGGCCAATGCCGAGGCACACGGCGTGCACAATATTTCGTTCCAGCGCTGGGACGTGCTGGGTGACCTCCCGGCCGATTGGCGGTTTGATATGATCGTCGCGAACCCTCCGTATGTGTCGTTGCACGACTTTGAGAGTGTCCAGGAGGAGATCCGGAACTACGAGCCGCGGCAGGCGGTCACCGACGGCGGGGACGGGCTCAAATTCATCCGGCGGATTCTTGGCGTGGCTCCGAAGCATCTCGTGCCAGGCGGTGCCGTCGCCATGGAAATTGCCTACGGTCAGGAAGGGGATGCGCGGGCTCTTGCGTCGGCAGCGGGTCTCCGACAGGTCGATGTCCGGCGCGATTTTGTGGGCGTTCCCCGGGTGCTGATCGCTGTGTGGGAAGGCTCATGAGAGCCCTCGTCCAGCGGGTGTCCAGCGGGTCCGTCTCGATTGACGGAGCGGTTCGTTCATCTATCGGGGCGGGATATGTTGTCTTGCTCGGGGTGCGTGCGGGGGATACGATGGACGATGCGCGCTTCCTTGCCGACAAGTGCTCAGCCCTCCGGGTCATGGAGGATGCGGCAGGGAAGATGAACCTCTCCTTGAAGGATGCAGGCGGCGAAGCGCTGGTCGTTTCGCAGTTCACCCTGTATGCGGACGCGCAGCATGGCAATCGTCCCGGGTTCGGCGATGCGGCGCCTCCTGACGAAGCTCTTCCGCTCTACAGTTGTTTTGTGAAGCGGATGAAGGAGAATCTGGGGGAGGAGGCGGTCTGCACGGGGGAATTCCGTGCGAGGATGGCGGTTGCTCTCGTCAATGATGGTCCTGTAACAATTCTCTTGGAAAGCACAATCCACAACAAGCCAAGGAGTGCTCCGACATGATTCCGAAGATTCGTGTGCACGCGATGGTTCCACTGATTATCACCCTGTGTGCGTTGCTTGCGGGCGGAGCCCGTGCCCAGGACGCGTTTGGAACTCTCAGTGGCGCCCATTTCGACGTAAGGTATCAACGTGGGGTGGATGTGGAGGATGCACGGAAAGTCCTTGACTTTCTCCAGGCGGAATACAATGCTCTGAGCGGGGACCTCGGACTGGATCTGCGCACGAAGCTGGAGGTGCGCATGTATGAATCTGTAGGAAAATTTCTCTCCGAATCGACGCACCAACGGTCCTGGCGGGGAGCATTCTATACCCACGGCATCCTGTACCTGCAGCCGGTCTCCGAGCTGGTGACCCGGAACATCTTTGAGAAATCGATCACGTATGAGCTCGCGCTCGCAATTCTCGAACAGAGCGTCCAGAAGGGATGCCCGCGATGGCTTGCCGAGTCCTTCGCCGCCTATTATTCCGCTGAGACTGCAGGCATGACGCCTCCGCTCGGGGCGCGTCTCTCCGCCTTCTCCGATCTCAATCAGGACATCCAGCAGTACCCCAATCCCCCGCAGCGCGACGACGTGCATTTCATCCTCGGTGCCACCATGACCTTTTTCGTCCAAAAGTACGGCGAGAAGAAGGCCTTTCACGTCTTCAGGAATTTCGACGGGATGACCGGAATCGACGTCGTCTTCAAGAGGGTCTACAACCAGGACTACACGGCGATCGAGAAGGAGTGGGCGAAGTATATCGCGTCACGAACGGCTTCGTTCAAGTGACGAGGGCTGTCCTGGGGGCCAAGGGACGTGAATGAAGATCGTCATGCTCTTTCTCGACGGTGTGGGGATCGGTGCCAGGGATCCGTCGGTGAATCCCCTCTTTGCGGCGCCGATGAAAACGCTCCGTTCCATCCTCGACGGTGAACTCCCTTCTTTGCGGAACCGCATCTGCATTGCGGCCAGGGCAACTGCAACCCCCCTGGATGCCACGCTCGGCGTTCCCGGTCTCCCTCAGAGCGGTACAGGGCAAACTGCGCTCTTCACCGGCGCGAACGGCGCGAAGATCGCCGGGCGCCATTTCGGCCCTTACCCCTATTCCACTCTGAAGCCGATCATCCGCGAGCGGAATGTTTTCCGCCGGGTGAAGGAGGGGGGGAAGGCGCCGTGCTTCGCCAATGCGTTTCCCCAAAGGTTCTTTGACTATATCGAACACGGGCGGGGGCGCATGACCGTGACGACCATGGCTTCCCTGTCGTCGGATCTTCCCTTGCGCCGCGCGACGGATCTGGAAGCGGGGAGAGGCGTTTCAGCGGACATCACGGGGGAGGGATGGAGAACTCTTGGATATCCCGCGATGCCCATCGTCCCCCCCCAGGAAGCAGGCCGTCGGCTGGTCCGCCTCCTGGAGAATCATGATTTTGTTCTGTTTGAATATTGGCAGACGGACCACGCAGGCCATGCAAGGAGCCGGGAGGAAGCGGTCTCCGTTCTCGAGAAGTTCGACGGCCTCCTCGAGGGGATCGTCGAGACGATAGATTCGTCGCGGACCCTGGTGCTCATCACGAGCGACCACGGAAACATTGAAAACCTGGCGACGAAAACGCACACGCGGAATCCGGTCCCGCTGATTGTCTATGGCGACGGTCATCGCGAATTCGTGGCCCGCCATGCCAAGGGACGAAAGGAAAAGCCGGACCTGACAATCGTAACTCCGGCCATCATGGACGCGCTCTTCGGAGCGCCAAGAAGCTAAACCGCAGCGGCACGCCCGGGGGCACGCCGCACCTGTCTCACGCAGTCGACATGGTGCATCGTGCAGCCTTCCCTCCACGCAGGGAGATCTTTCTGTCCCGCCCTCCGCATTGCGTTCTTCCTTGCGTGCGGCATTGTTGCAGGCGACCTCGCCGGGATTCCGACCGTCTCCCTTGAGGTCCTTATCGCCATTCTTACCACCCTCCTCGTTCTCTCCCTCCGGTTCCTTCCTGCCTCTGCGAAATCCCTGCTCTCGATACTTGCCTTCTTCCTCCTCCTTTTCGTGGGAGCCCTTCGTCTCTCGCTCGATCGGGCGTCTGATGATTCTCTGCCTGCCCGGCTTGACGAAGAGGTCGTCACTGTGGACGGCGTCGTGCAGGAAACGCCGTCGAAGCTGGGAGGGAGGATGAGATTCCTCTTCCGGGGGATAGAGTGCCGTACGAGCGACGGAACGCTCCCGCTCTCTGCCACCTTTGCCGCGACGGTCGTACCCGTTGCGGCCGACACGATCGTTCTCCATCTCGACTACGGGATGAGGGTGAAGATGACGGGGACGATCTCCCTCCCCTGTTCGGAACGCAATCCCGGCGAGTTCAGCCAGCGCCGGTACTTTGACGCGAACGGCATTTCGGGCTCGTTGTTCGTCCGCGGGATGGCGCATCTGACGGTGAGCGGCGGGCGCGAAGGACTCTGGCTCATGCGCGAGGTCGTTGTCCCCCTTCGTTCGGGCCTGCTGGCAGAGATCGATGCGACAGTGGGGGGCGAAGAAGGGGAGTTTCTCAAGGGGCTCCTCATCGGCGAACGCTCGGGGATCAGCGCGGAAACAAAGCAGGCGTTCATCGATTCAGGCGTTGCGCACGTCCTCGCGGTTTCCGGATCGAACGTCGCTGTTGTCGCGATGATGCTCATGTTCCTGTACGACCTTCTCCGGCTGCCGAAAGTCCTCCGCCCGGTTGTCGTTGCGGCCGGGCTTCTCCTCTATATGGCGATCACGGGGAGCCAGCCGTCGGTTGTACGGGCAACCGTCATGGCAATGATGTACCTCCTGGCAGGGGTGCTGCAGGTCCGGTCGAATGGGTATAATGCGCTTGGGCTCTCCGCCATCATTATTCTCCTCTGGGATGCGCGCCAACTGTTCGACATCGGCTTCCAGCTCTCGTTCGGCGCCGTTCTTTCCATCATCCACCTCTATCCGCGCGCAAACGCGTGGATCACCCCGTGGGAAACGGACGCATGGTGGAACAGGGCGATCATTTGGCTTCTCCGGATGTGCGCCGTGTCATTCGTTGCCACGCTCGGTACCATTCCGGTGACCGCCCTTTCCTTCGGCCGTGTCTCGGTCATCAGCGTCCTCGCAAACATCCCGGTCATCCCGGCAACGGGCCTCAGTGTCATTCTCGGTGCGGCGGGGGCGGGGACCGGACTTGTCAGCCCATGGCTCTCCGGGATCTACGGGACCGTCAATGCGGTGGTCCTGCGGTGGACATTGCAGACTGCCTGCTGGGCCGCTTCATTCCCGTGGGCGTCGGTCAGCGCCCTCCGGTTCACCTTGCTCGACGCTTTTCCGTTCTACGCGGCGGTGGGTCTGCTCTTCCATTGGAGGGAAAGGGAAACGAGAAGTGCGCTGGTCATCGCTTTTCTGCTCGGCGTGAATTTAGTTGTCTTTGTCCGCCCGGCGGATCCGGCCAATCCGGCGCGGCTCCGCCTCAGCGTGATCGATGTGGGGCAAGGGGATGCTCTGCTCCTGGAGTTCCCATCCGGGGAGACAGCGCTCATTGATGGAGGTCCTTGGACGCCGGATTTTGACACGGGGGAGAAGACCGTTGTTCCCTTCTTGAAGCGGCGGGGGATAGCGAAGATCGATCTCCTGGTCGTCACGCATCCCCACAATGATCACATCGGTGGCGTTCCTTCGGTGATGAGGCACTTCGCCGTGGGACGGGTCGTTTCTGCCGGCCAGCCGATCCGCGCACGGGAATATGACGCGTTCCTCCGCGCCGTGGCGGCCAACGGCTGCTCGCATGTCGTCGCCAAACAGGGGATGATACTGGAAGGGGGACAAGGAAGCCGGTGGTATGTCATGGCCCCCGGAGCCGGATTCGTTGATGCCGATACATCGCACGCGACACCGAATCTCAATAACACGTCGGTGGTGATCAAGCTGCAGTACGGCAACGTATCGTTTCTGTTGACCGGCGATGCAGAGGAGGACGTGGAGGAGGATCTTCTCGCCCGGTACGGCGATTTCCTCCGATCGTCGCTGCTGAAAGCCGGTCACCACGGGAGCATCACGAGCAGTTCGGCCCCTTTTGTTGCGGCGGTGCGGCCCGCATGGGTCGCCATTTCCGTCGGTCTCCACAATAAGTTCCACCATCCGTCGGGTGTGGTGATCCGCCGGTACGATGAAGAGGGCGCGAGTGTGGCGCGGACCGATCGCGAGGGTGCGCTGATGTTTGAAACAGACGGAACGACCCTCACGCAGGTCCACTGGCGCTGATGTGCATCTTGATTCTCGCTTCCCTTGTGGTTATCATGCTGTTTCATGGATGCACGTCACACGGGTCAGGATCAATTGCGAAGGCGTTATGGCGCGGAGCACGATGGAGGATGAGAAAAAACGGTGGGAAGATCGCCTTGTCGATCCTCTCCTGAAGAAACGCGGCGAACGAAAGAAGCTCTTCCGGACCGACGCGGGAATTCCCTTGGAGCGCGTCTACCTGCCTTGTGAACGGGAGTACGATGCCGCATTGGGCTTCCCGGGCGAGTATCCGTTCACCCGGGGACCGTACCCGACGATGTACCGAACGCAGTTCTGGACGATGCGGCAGTATGCGGGGTTTGGTTCAGCGGAGGAATCGAATGAACGGTACCGCTATCTTCTGGACAACGGGACAACGGGACTCTCCGTCGCCTTTGATCTCCCCACCCAAATGGGATACGATTCGGACCACCCCCTTGCTGAAGGAGAGGTGGGAAGAGTGGGCGTCCCGATCGACACGTTGGCAGACATGGAGGTGTTGTTCAACGGCATTCCGCTGAACAAGGTGACAACCTCGATGACCATCAATGCAACAGCGCCGATCCTCCTGGCCATGTACGTTGCGCTTGCGGAGAAAAGGGGGATCGACCCGCGGGCGATTTCCGGAACGGTCCAGAACGATATTCTCAAGGAATACATCGCCCGCGGGACTTACATCTTTCCTCCCGCCCCTTCCCTCCGGCTGGTGACCGACATATTCTCCTGGTGCAGCAAAGAGCTTCCTCGCTGGAATACCATCTCCATCAGCGGATACCACATCCGTGAAGCAGGTTCAACGGCTGCGCAGGAACTCGGCTTCACGCTGGCGAACGGGATCGCGTACGTCCAGGCGGCCTTGGACGCCGGCCTCGATGTCGATGCCTTTGGGTCGCAGCTCTCATTCTTTTTCAACGCGCACAACGATTTTTTGGAGGAAGTGGCGAAGTTCCGGGCGGCGCGCCGCCTCTGGGCGAAGATCATGAAGGAACGGTTCGGCGCAACGAAACCGGAGACGATGAAGCTCCGGTTTCATGCGCAGACCGGCGGATCGACCCTCACTGCGCAACAGATCGACAACAACGTCGTCCGTGTGACCATTCAGGCTCTTGCCGCGGTGTTCGGAGGATGTCAATCGCTCCATACCAACAGCCGCGACGAAGCGCTGGCGCTGCCGACGGAAGAGTCGGCGACCCTCGCACTCAGGACCCAGCAGATCATTGCCCACGAATCCGGCATCTGCGACACGGTGGACCCGCTCGGGGGAAGCTATGCCGTCGAAATGCTGACCGATCGGATCGAACAGGAGGCGTCGGCCATCATCGGGAAAATCGACGTCCTCGGAGGAGCCGTGAGGGCGATCGAGCAGAAGTTTTACCAGACCCGGATCGCCGAGAGCGCCTATGCACACCAGCGGGCGGTTGAGTCCGGGGAGAAGACGATCGTCGGCGTGAACGCCTTCCGGGCCGATCACGACCCTGTGCCTGCTCTTCTGGAGATCGACGAAGGCGGTGCACGGCGGCAACTGGAACGGCTGCGGAAGACCCGTGCGACGAGGGATGCGGCAGCCGTCGGCGAGGCTCTCCATGCGGTGAAGATCGCTGCCGCGGGAGACGAGAATCTCCTCCCTCCCATCATCCGGGCGGTGGCATCGTATGCTTCCGTCGGAGAGATTGCGGATGCTCTTCGTTCTGTGTGGGGAGAATACGCGGAATGACCGTGTCCCTTCCCAAGAACAGGGTCAAGACCATCCGTTCACTTGCCCAGAAGAAGGAGCGCGACGAGACCGGTCTGTTCATCGTCGAGGGAGTCCGTCTCATGCGCGAGGCGGCTGCTTCCGATTTCGAGATTGTCGAAGTATTCTATACGGCCGAAGCCGCCGGAGAGTCCGTGGAGCCGGAACTTCTGGAGACGCTCCGGCGGCGCTGCGCGATCGTCGAGCGCATCTCTGCGCGCGAAATGGCTCGGATCGCGGGGACCGTGCACGCCTCGGGGATCCTCGCCATCGTGCGCCAGCGCCCTGCGGAAGCCGGGAGGATCCTGGAGTCCCGGGGTTCGGGCCGCTGCCTCGTGGCACTCGACGGCGTTGCCGATCCGGGAAACGTCGGGACGATCATCCGGACGTGTGATTGGTTTGGCGTCGATGCCGTCATTGCGGGGCAAACAAGCGCTGACCTTTATAATCCGAAGGTCGTCCGTGCGACGATGGGGGGAATGTTTCATCTTCCCGTTGCCACGGACGTTGACCTCGCCGCTTTTGTTCCGGCTGCCCGGGAACAGGGATACACCGTGTACGTGACGGAACTGACGGGAGGGAAACCCGTCGGCACCGTCCATCCGGAAGGGCGGTCTCTCGTGGTGTTCGGGAACGAAGCATGGGGCGTCTCCGGAAAGATCGGGGCAATGGCGGACGTCCGCGTGACGATCCCGCGCATGGGTGCTGCAGAGTCGCTCAATGTTGCAGTCGCTTGCGGCGTTGTCCTTTCTCACTTTCAGTCTCCGTCGGAATGAAGCCCCGGTTTGCCGACTGGCTCGAATCACTGTCGGATCGGCCCGCGGCGATCGGCGGTTTATTCATCATTCCATTTATTGAATCGGCCGTCTTTCCCCTCCCCGTCGATCTGCTTCTGCTCCCGCTCTGCCTTCTCCGTCCGCGCGCTTCGTTTTCCTATGCATCGCTCTGCATCGCCGGGTCGGTGGCGGGGGCTGCAGTGGGGTATCTGGTCGGCGCGACACTCTTCGACACTCTCGGCGGGGGAGTGCTGAGCGCCATGGGAATGAACGGACGGTTTGAGGACGTCCTCCGCCTCTATCATGACCATGCCTTCCTCACGCTCCTCTTTTCCGGGTTTACGTCGATCCCGTTCACCGTGTTCACACTTGCCGCGGGATTCCACCGGACGCTCGCTCTTTCGACGCTCCTCCTCGGTGCGCTTGCAGGCAGAATCATCCGGTTCTATTTTGTGGCCTTCCTCCTGTTTCGCTTCGGCCCTGCCGCGAAACCGTATGTGACCAGAATCGTTCCCGCTGTGTCGCTCATACTTCTCATCGTCTTTGTGATCACCCTGCTATGGCTGCGCGGATGAGCAAACGGCCGCAAGGGGAGGAAGCTTCGTCGCAACGCCGGGGCGACCGGGTGACGCTCGCACGCGCCCTCTCCAAGCTCGGCGTGGCCTCAAGGACGGAAGCGGGCACATTGATCCGGGACGGGGGCGTGACGGTCAACGGGCGCGCGGTCCGCGATCCTGACCGGTGGATCGATCCGCGAACCGACCGGATTGCCGTCCGGGGAGAGGTCGTTCGAAAGCACAAGCACGTGTACCTGATGCTCCATAAACCGGCCGGCGTCGTCACGACCCGGTCGGATGAAAAGGGGCGTGCGACCGTCTACGATCTGCTGCCGGATGAGACACCCTGGGTGTTCCCGGTGGGACGGCTTGACAAAGAGAGTTCAGGCCTGCTGCTCCTCACCAATGACACCCGCTTTGGAGAGGCGATCACCGCCCCCGGAGGCAAAGTCCCGAAAGTGTATGTCGTTCATGTGGATCATGCCATGACGTTTGCAGACGCGGAGCTGATCCGGGGCGGGATGACCGTGGGAAGGAACACGTTCCGCCCCGCCGTCCTCTCGATCGATCCGACGGATGGCCGCCGGATACGGATCACGCTCATCGAAGGGAAGAACCGGGAAATTCGGAGGATGTTGGAAGCATTGGGGTACCAGGTGATCGGCCTCCATCGCGTCGCCATCGGACCGTTCACGATCGGCGGTCTGCCGCCGGGCGGTGTCCGGTCCCTCTCGTCGCTTGCTGTCAGAATCCTTATGCGCCAACAATCTCTCGGAGGGGAATCATGAGCGCCATCGTCGCCCGGATGGTCGAAGTGTGCGTGTTCAGAATGGTGAAAGACCGTCCGGAATATCTTCTCCTGCGACGCGCTGCCGACGAGGAGGTATATCCAGGCCTCTGGCAGATCGTCACGGGAACGATTGAGGAAGGAGAGACCGCATTGCACGCCGCCCTCAGGGAGATGAAGGAGGAAACCGGCCTTGCGGCGACCCACTTCTGGGTCGTCCCGTTCACCGGCACATTCTACGACCATCGGCGTGATGCGGTCAATCTGGTCCCGTTCTTCGCGGCGCAGGTGGGTGGGTCGGACATGCCTTGCCTTTCCACGGAGCATTCGGTCTGTGTGTGGCTCCCGCTCGTCCAGGCGCGCAACCGGCTCGTATGGCCGGGACAGCGGGCAGGTCTCTCCGTGGTTCATGAATCACTCGTGGCAGGCGAGGAAGCCGCGTCGTTGAGTGAAATACCGCTCCCGCGATAGACAGGGTCTGTTGCAGATCAGGCAAGCGTTGCGTACATTGAATGAATTGTCCACTGTTTCCTCACCTTTCCACCTCCGGAGACACATGTGAGCGTTCTCGTCGTAGGATCCCTCGCGCTTGATTCCATCGAGACACCCTTTGGATCGGCGAAAGACAAAGTGGGCGGCTCCGCCACTTTCATCTCCGCTGCCGCGAGCTACTTCAACAGTCCCATACGGCTTGTGGGGGTGGTGGGTGGAGATTTCCCCCAGGAGGGGATTGATTTCCTGGAAAGGCGCAATGTGGATCTGGAAGGGCTGCAGGTCATTCGCGAGGGGAAGACCTTCCGCTGGGCCGGCCGCTACCACTACGATCTGAACGAACGGGATACTCTTTCGACCGATCTCAATGTCTTCGAAAAGTTCGATCCTGTCATTCCGGAAAAATATCGAAAGAACAATATCATCTGTCTTGGCAACATCGATCCTGTCCTTCAACGGCGTGTTCTCGACCAGTTGGAGAAACCGAGGTTTGTCGTCTGCGATACGATGAATTATTGGATCGAGCGGAAGAATGAAGAGTTGCGGGAAACCCTGAAGCAGATCAACGTCCTTATCCTCAACGATTCGGAAGCCCGCCTTCTGTCCCACGAACCGAATCTCTTTAAGGCGGGACGCACCATCAGGCAGATGGGGCCAAGCGTCGTCATCGTGAAGAAGGGGGAACATGGCGCACTCCTCCTGACGGACCAATTGGTCTTCTCCGCCCCTGCGTATCCGATGGAAAACATCTTCGACCCGACGGGTGCCGGGGATGCGTTTGCGGGAGGATTTGTCGGTTGGCTGGCGAGGACGGACGACATGTCGGAGGAAAACCTGAAGCGGGCGGTGATCTACGGGAGCACGCTGGCTTCCTTCTGTGTTGAGAAATTCGGCGTCGATGGACTCGCCGATCTGACCTATCTCAGTATCCAGGATCGTTTCCGCCAATTCCGCGAGCTGTCCCGCTTTGACGAGGACTAAGCTGTGTTCACGACTGTCGCCTGGGTGGAAGGGAAAGTGCGGTTCATCGACCAGACGCGGCTTCCCGCGGAGGAGATCTATGCAGAAACTGCGGACTATCGCGTTGTCGGCGAAGCGATCACATCGCTCCGCATACGCGGTGCGCCGGCGATCGGCGTCGCTGCGGCGTTCGGAGTTCTGGCCGCGGTGACAGGGAAGGAATTCCCCTCTGCACGCGATTTCCTCTCGGCGATGAACGAAGCGGTGTCCTCCCTCGCTTCCACGCGTCCGACGGCGGTCAATCTCTTTGCGGCTCTGCAAAGAATGAGGCATGCCGTCGATGGCGGGGAGTCCTTCCCCCCATCCGAACTTCTTCGAAGAGTGAGGGAAGAAGCCCTGGCGATCCAGCGGGAGGATGTCGAATCCTGCCGTCGTATCGGGACGCTCGGCGCAGAACTGATCCGGCCCGGCACGAGCGTCCTCACCCACTGCAATGCCGGGGCGTTGGCGACCGCGGGGGAAGGGACGGCTCTCAGCGTGATTACCGCCGCGGCGAGGGAAGGAAAAGTCACCCGCGTGTATGTTGATGAGACGAGACCTCTGCTCCAGGGTGCGCGACTCACCGCGTGGGAACTTGTCCGGCAGGGGATTGAAGTGGTCCTCATGACGGACAGCACCGCTGCGACAGTGCTGCGGCAGGGAAAAGTACAGGCCGTCATCGTAGGTGCTGACCGCATTGCGGCGAACGGAGATGCTGCGAACAAGATCGGCACGTATCCGCTCTCCGTTCTCGCCGCCCGCCATGGTATCCCTTTCTATGTCGCCGCCCCCACGTCCACGATCGATCCCGCAACGCCGGACGGGGATGGCATTCCCATTGAAGAGCGGCCGTCGGAAGAAGTCACACATATCGGCGGCCGGCGCATTGCGGCGGCAGGCGTGAAGGTCTTTGCCCCCGCGTTCGACGTGACACCCGCCTCGCTGATTACCGCCATTATCACCGAGAAAGCGGTTCTCCGTCCCCCGTACCATGAATCCATCGCTGCCGTCACTCGCGAGCGTCCCGCCGCTGAAGCCGCCCCATGATCGTTACCACGGAAGCCGTCGTTCTCCGAACGCTGAAATACGGGGAAACGAGTCTCATCGCCACTCTCTTCACCCGTGTTGCGGGAAAAATCGGCGTGATCGCGAAAGGAGCGCGCGATCGGAAGAGCCGCCTGGGTCCTTCATTGCAGCCGATGAATCATGTGACCGCGGTGTATTATTACAAGCAGACCCGTGAGCTGCAGTTGCTCAGCCAGTGCGATCTTGTCCGCTCATTGAAGGGGCTGACGGATGATGTAGAACGCATGGCTGTGGGCATGGCCGCCGTGGAATTGGTTGACGCGGTCACGCCGGCGGAAGAGGAGAATGCCCCCCTCCTCGATCTCCTCCTCAGCACTCTTGCCACTGCGGCGCGTGCAACAAGAAACCCCGGAAATACGTTATACTACTTTGAGACACGGTTGTTGGAAAACCTGGGATTCTCGCCGGGTTTTCACCGTTGTTCCCACTGCGGCGCATCGTTGGAAGATGCTGCTTCCATCCATGGATTGCATGTGAGCCAGCATGGCGTTGTCTGCGCGAAGTGCGCCCGGAGGGGGATGGGAATCGAGCCGCTTTCTGCGCCTGCGGCCAAAATCCTGCAGCGTCTCCAGGAAATCAGGGATCCGGAAGCGGTGACACGCATGACTCTTTCGCCGCAGGTGAAAGGGGAGGTTGCGGGCGTGCTGCGGCGGCTCCTCGTGGGGCACGTGGAAGGATTGAGAACTCTCCGCTCGGAAGCGGTGTTTTCCTCATTACTGCAGTCCGGCAGCGGGCCCCTCGCCGGAGACATTCAACTTTGAACGCCGTTCGCGTGTCTCAAGAGAAAGAAGAACAAAACTGAACTATTCAGGGAGGAAGTTGGTATGAAGAGAAGCGTGTTGACGTCGCTCGTGCTGGTCACGGTGGGCATCGTGTTTGGTGCTGTGCTGGTGTCGAACTTCAGCGGTGGGGTGGGGCTTGGATTTGCCACGGGCGGAGGCGATGTCAAACTCGGCGGGCCCGCTCCTGTCGTCAGCAACGGGAGCCTGAAAGCGATGAGCGACAATTTCGTCTCGGTGGCAAAGGCGGTCACCCCTTCCGTCGTTGCCATCAACGTGACGACGACAGGAAAAAAAGCGCAGCAGAATATGCCGCGGGATTTTTTCCATTTCTTCGGACCCGGGTATCAGAATCCAGAACCCCATCCGGAACAGGGATCGGGCTCGGGAGTCATCGTCACCCGCGACGGCTACATCGCAACCAATAACCATGTCGTGGACGATGCGGGCAAGGACGGCATTGAAGTCGTCATGCAGGACAAGGTCCGCTACAGGGCGAAGCTCATCGGCACGGATCCGTCCACCGACATCGCCATCATCAAGATCGATGCGCATGATCTCCCGCTCGCTGCGCTCGGGAATTCCGACAGCGTGCAGGTGGGGGAATGGGTTCTGGCGATAGGGAACCCCCTCAATCTCACCTCGACCGTGACTGCCGGGATCATCAGCGCCGTCGGAAGAAACATCAATATCATCAGAGACAACAATGGGTACGGGATCGAGGATTTCATCCAGACGGATGCCGCGATCAACCCCGGGAACAGCGGCGGGGCGCTGGTAAATCTGCGGGGGGAAGTGATCGGCATTAACACGGCGATCGCGACGACTAATGCGGGCTATCAGGGATACGGCTTCGCGGTTCCCGTCAATCTCCTCACGACGGTTGCCACCGATCTCATCAGGGATGGGAAGGTCAGACGCGGGTACATCGGTGTGAAGATCGGGCCGGTGGATCAGACCATGGCCGATGCCCTCGGTTTAAAGGAAGCCAAAGGTGTGATTGTCCAGAACACGGTGAAGGGCGGGGCGGGAGAGGCGGCCGGATTGAAGGACGGTGACGTGATCCTGACGGTCGACGGCAGGGAGGTCAATGCCGCCAACGAACTGCAGAGCTATGTCGCAACGCACCACCCCGGCGATGTCGTGACATTGAAAGTGTACCGCGAGGGGGCCGTGACCGAGAAGAAGGTGACTCTCAAGGCGCGCGAGGAGGAGAAGAAGATCGCCGAGGCGGCTGAGCCGAAAGAGGACGAGGAAGAGGGTGAGGCGGCGGAATCCGCCAAGGCCCTGAAACTTGATAACCTGGGAATGACCGTCCGCTCCCTTTCATCGGACGAGAAGAAAAGTCTCGGTGTTGACGGCGGCGCGATGATCACGGATGTGAAGCAGTTTGGCGAGGCATACAACCGCTTTCTGGCGAAGAACGCGGTGATCGTCGAGGCGGATCGGAAAGCAGTCCACTCTTCCTCTGACCTGAAGAAGATCATCGACGGGAAGAAATCGGGTGACTCGCTTCTCTTGCGGGTCAAGACGGAAGGCGGGCTGGCATTCGTCGCCCTCCAGATTCCCCGGGACAAGTAAGGTCCCCGTTGACGACGCCCCGGCCTTCCGGGGCGTCGTTGTTTTCGGGGATCTTGTGCTCGCCCTCGCCCGTTGCTTGACAATGAAGGACGTGGGTTGTATATTTTTCAAAAGCAACAGACGGCGATTATTGAACCCAGCCGACAGTGAGGAGGTTCTAAAGACTTCAGCGCGCATGTCCAGGCACGGAATGGCGACGGGAGACTCAATGCCAAGGTTCTGATTCTGAACCAGAACTATGAGCCAATGAGCGTCATCAATGCCAAGAAAGCCATCGTTCTTCTCTACCTTGGGAAGGCGGAACTGATTGAGGCACACACAGGACGTCAAATCCGCTCGGTCTCGATGTCCATGCCCTTCCCGAGCATTGTCCGCCTCTCAATGTACGTCCGGATTCCCTTCAAGAACATCATCCTTTCCCGCAAGAATATTCTTCGCAGGGACGGCCATCGTTGCCAGTTCTGCGGCAGGGCGGATATTGCATTGACGCTTGACCATGTTGTGCCTGCGTCCCGCGGCGGCGACGATTCGTGGGAGAATCTCGTCTGCGCGTGCGTCAAGTGCAACAACCGGAAGGGGGATCAGACGCCCGAGGAGGCATGCATGCCGCTGCGACGAAAGCCGATGCGGCCGAATCATGTCACATTTATCCGGCATGTCATGGGCGTCGTCGACGAGCGCTGGAAACCTTACCTCTTCCTCCAGTAGGCGATCCCGGGAACACTTGCGGCATCGCTGCATCCCCACACGAATCTGAGATATTCACACACACACATTGCTGTGACTCGCGCCAAGACGATTCTGAGCGGCATGCGGCCGACAGGCAAGCTGCACCTCGGCCACCTGGTCGGCGCCCTGGAGAACTGGGTGGCTCTCCAGGGGGAATATGCAAATTATCACCTGATTGCCGACTACCACGCCTTGACGACAGACCTTGACTCCTCCGGGATCGAGGGGAACTCGTTCGACATGGTTATCGACTGGGTTGCGGCCGGCATCGATCCGGTCCGGAGCCCCATCTTCCGCCAGTCGCAGGTCAAAGAACACACGGAGCTCCATCTGCTCTTCTCGATGCTGATCACCGCGGCACGCCTCGAACGGAATCCCGCCGTCAAAGACCAGGTGCGCGATCTCCACATCGAAAATATCACCTACGGGCATCTGGGCTATCCTGTGCTGCAGGCTGCGGATATTCTCCTCTATAAAGGGGAACTCGTTCCCGTCGGCGAGGATCAGGTTCCGCACGTTGAAATTGCACGCGAGATTGCACGGCGGTTCAACGCACAGTACGGAACGGTCTTTCCGGAACCCGAACCGAAACTGACGCGCTTCGCTCGTCTGCCCGGATTGGACGGCGTGGACAGGAAGATGAGCAAATCGGCCGGCAATTCCATCCTGCTGTCCGACCAACCCGACCAGATCCAGGCGAAACTGAGAACGGCAGTGACCGATCCGCAGAAAGTACGCAGGAACGATCCGGGGCGGCCGGAAATCTGCCTGGTGTTCAAATACCACCAGAGATTCTCTCCCGGGGAAGTGTCAGAGATAGAATCGGGCTGCAGAAGCGGCGCCCTCGGATGCGTTGAATGCAAGAAACGGATCGCCGCGCGTTTGACGGATGTGCTCGCGCCCTTCCGTGAAAAACGGGCGGAGTTGGAGGCGAACCCAGGCATCATCAGGGATATCCTTGCAGACGGGGAGCAGCGCGCCCGCGCACGGGCTCGGATGACCATGGGGGAAGTCCACAGTGCGATGAAACTGGGCTGAGAGGCGGGGGTTGCATGTACAGGGTCAAGCTGACGGAGTTTGAGGGGCCGCTGGATCTCCTCCTTTTCTTCATTAAGCGGGATGAGCTGAATATCTATGATATCCCCATCTCCCGGATCACGCAGGAGTTCCTTGAGTATTTGCATCTGATGGCCCAATGCGATATTGACGTTGCGGGGGATTTTGTCGTCATGGCGGCCACTCTCATGCAGATCAAGGTCAGAATGCTCCTTCCCCGCGGGGAGCATGAAGAGGAACAGGAAGACCCCCGCGCCGAACTCGTCCGCCGACTCATCGAATACAAACGCTTCAAAGAAGTGTCGCAGGAGATGTCCTCCATCGAGGAGGAGCAGCGGAAGATCTACTACCGGAAATTCTTCGCGGCCGATCCGAGGGAGCAGGAGGAGGCGGAAGGCACGGACCTGCTGCAGGAGGTCTCGATGTTTAACCTCATCTCTGCGTTCAAGAGCGCGATGGATAATGTCCCCCGCAGGGTGATCCACGAAGTGAACCTGCTGAATGTCTCCGTCGATGAACAGATGAGCTACGTGCTCGACTTCCTCCGGGTCAACGGTTCCACGACGTTGCTGGGTCTCGTGCGGCACATGACGGAGAAACTCTGGATCGTCGTGACGGTCATTGCGATCCTCGAGCTGACCAAGAACAAGATTATCAGGCTTTCGGCGGTGACGGGCCAGGATGACATCGGCATTTCGCTGGCGGCAGCATGAGCGATACGACGCCACAGGGGCAGGAGGACCTGAAGGAGATTCTCGAAGCGCTCCTGTTTGCCACCGATGAACCCCTCACGCTGAAGCAGCTCGTGGAAATAGCGGGCACACCGGGGGGTGGGAACGATCCTGGATCACTCAGCCAGGAAGGGGTGTTGGCCGTCATCGACCAACTGAACAGGGCGTATGAAGAGACCGGCCGCTCGTTCCAGATCGTGAAAGTGGCGGGAGGATTTCAGTTTGCCACCCGGCAGGAGTTCGGCGTCTGGCTCGGCCGGATGGTCAGGGAAAAGTCGAAGAGGAAGCTCTCCGTTTCCGCGCTCGAATCCCTTGCCGTCATCGCCTACAAACAGCCGGTGACGAAGCCGGAGATCGAAGGGATCCGGGGTGTAAACGCGGACTATGTTCTCCACACACTGCTGGAGAGAGGACTGGTAACGATTGCGGGCCGTGCGGCGACGCCGGGGAGACCTCTTCTGTACGGCACGACCAGGGAATTCCTGAAGCACTTCGGGTTGAACGACCTGTCGGAGCTGCCGAAGCCGCGGGAAATTGACGAGCTCATGGCCGAGGCGGAGTATGAGGTGGAAAAACGCATGCTCGCAGAACTCGAGTCAAAGAAGGCCGGGATCGACGATGGCGAAGAGGCGGGGACGGCCGGAGAGTCAGAACCGGCGGCCGGCAATCCTCCCGTGGAGGGGCCGGGTGAAGCCGCTGCATTTGATGATCTTACGCGCGATCCCGAATAGCCCCGCTCTCTTGTCTCCACATCCGCCTCCGCCGGTGCCACCCCCCTTCATCCCTCAGCTCCTCCCGCCTTCACATATCGGCAAAAATGTGTATATTACCGGGGCACGAAGCCACTTCCGTTGACGCCATCAACTATGACCCCATCCAAGCGCCGCGCACGCCCGGTGAAGGCGCCCCCCCCGTCCCAGGATTCCCACCTGGTGCGCATTAATCGCTACCTGAGCATGAGCGGCATTACCTCGCGGCGGAAAGCGGAGGAACTTGTCGTCCAGGGAAAAGTCGAGGTGAATCATGAGGTGGTAACAGATCTTGCCACACGGGTGGATCCTGAACGCGACAAGGTGTACGTGCAGGGCGTGAGGGCCGTTGCCGTCATCGAACATCTCTATCTCGTTCTGAACAAGCCGAAGGATGCGATCACCACCATGAGCGACGAGAAAGGGCGCCCGACGGTCATGGGTCTGGTGAAGTCGCAGCGGCGCGTGTACCCGATCGGCCGGTTGGACCGGAATACGACCGGCGTTCTCCTCTTCACGAACGACGGGGAGTTCGCACACCGGCTGACGCATCCGAAGTTCGGGGTGCCAAAATCGTACAAGGTGACATGCGCGAAGCAGGTGGCCCGGGGTTCCCTTGATGCGCTTCGCAGAGGGGTTGACCTCCACGACGGCAAGAGCGCTCCGGCAAATGTTGTTGTCATTCCCGGCAGCAAAGGGAAGGAGATCGGGGTGACGATTCATGAGGGGCGGAACAGACAAGTGCGGCGTATGCTCGAGTCGTTGGGATACGAGGTCCTCAAACTCGATCGCGTCGCCTACGGCCCTGTCACACGGGAAGGCCTCTCCCGGGGAGCGACCAGGAGTCTGACAAAAGCGGAAGTGCGGGAGCTCAAGAGGATGGCCGGGTATACCGAGGAGGAACAGTGGCGGAGCCAATCCTGAATCCACTTCATCACGTCATCCCATGCGCAGCCCCTTCATTGCGGACATCCAACTGGCCCGCCGTCTGGAAGCAACGGACGGATGGGTAGGCATCCTCGCCGCGCAGATACATGCGCAGCTCCATCCCGATTCGGGGGCGGTTGCCGAGGCGATCGCCGGAGGGGATGCGGTCTACACGGGCGTCGGCTCGCCCCTCACCCAGGCGATCGGCGTTGGCATGAAGGGTCCGGTGGGGGGACCCGAACTGGAGCAGCTTCAAGCGTTCTTTGAAGTGCGCGGCTCCGCAACGAAGATCGAACTCTGTCCTCATGCCGATCCCTCACTGATCCCTCTTCTCGGGGCGCGGGGATACCGCCTCAGGGAATTCAGCAACATGCTCGTGCGCCCGCTGAAGGGCGTGAACCTTGCCCCCATTGCAGAGCCGGCGGTCAACGTCCGCCGATGTACCCGCGCGGAGGATGATCTGTGGGTGCGTACGGTATCGCGCGGGTTTGCGGAAGACCTTCCCTCTTCGGACGAGAACCTGCCGGTCCTCCGGAGTCTGTTCCACCGGCCCGATTCATCATGCCTGCTTGCATGGATCGGCGATGAGCCGGTAGGTGGGGGAGCCCTTGCGGTTCACGAGGGGGTAGCGGCGTTCTACGGGGCGAGCACGCTCCCCCTGTTCCGGCGGCGCGGCGTGCAGAAGTCGATCATCAGCGCACTCCTCCAGAACGCCGTCGAAGCGGGATGCGACATTGCGTACACCCTGACGTCGCCAGGATCCTCCTCGCAGCGAAACGTCGAGCGTCAATTCTTCCGCGTTGTGTACACGCGCTGCACCGTCGTGAGGGACTTTTCTCCAGAATGACCTGCGCCGAAGTCACACGTTCCGGCGGCCGGAGATGATGCACCCGCCGGAGCAGATCGCCACCGGCCGCCTCCTCCTCCGGAAGCCGCTCATAGAGGATGCGGACGCCGTCTTCCGTGAATATGCCGGGGATCCCGAGGCGACGAAATACCTGACGTGGAAAACCGACGAAGAGAGCAGTCAGGCAGCCGACTACCTCCGCAAGGCTCTGTGCGACTGGCAGGAGGGGAGGATTTTTTCCTGGGCGATATGTCTCCAGGGCAGTGGCAGGGTGATCGGGATGATCGATGCGCGTGTGGATGGGTACATGCTCAATATCGGCTATGTCCTCGGCCGGGCGCACTGGAACAAGGGGTATGCGACGGAAGCGCTCTCCGCCGTCCTTCACTGGGCCGATGCGGAGGAGGACGTGGGGCGTGTGTGGGCGGTATGCGCCGTCGAAAACCACGCCTCGGCCCGCGTCATGGAGAAGGCGGGGATGAAGCGGGAGGGGACTCTCCGCCATTGGATGGTGTTCCCGAACCTCGGCGGGGTTCCCATGGACTGCTACTGCTATGCGCACGTCAAGGGGTGACCTCCGCCATTTTCTCTTGTGGCTTGGAGGACTGTTCCATAGATTGCGATAATGAAGAGGAGACATGAATGAACGAGAAAACCTCGCGTCTGTTCACGAGCGAAGACCGGATGAGAATCCTTGAAGCGGTCCGCTCCGCGGAATCCCGCACCTCCGGAGAGATCGTGCCGTACGTCGTGGAACGGAGCGATCACTACGAAGAGGCGGAGTGGCGCGGAGGGTTCCTTTGTGGTATCCTTGCTTTCGCGGTTGCAGCGCTGGAGGGGGGGCTGGCTCGCGCCTGGGATCCTGTTGATCTGCTGGAGGTCTGCCTTCTCTCTGTTGTTTCGGCGGCGATAGGCATGCTGGTGGTACACTGGGTCCCGTTTGTGACGCGCCTGTTGGCAGGAAAGCATCGGATGGACTTTCGGGTCAGACAACGGGCTGCGGAGGCCTTCATCGCGGAAGAGGTATTCAGCACGCGCGGCCGTACCGGCATTCTTCTGTTCATCAGTCTGATGGAACGCCGCGTGCTCGTCGTCGGCGATACCGGCATCAACGCAAAGGTCGGCAAGGATGACTGGCACGACGTCGTGCAACTGGTGGTGCAGGGGATCACATCGGGAACGCCGGCGGGCGGACTCATCACGGCGATCGGCAAGTGCGGTGACCTCCTCGTCCAGCATGGCGTTGCCCGGCGTGAGGACGATCGTGACGAACTCCCCGACGACCTCAGGATCGGGAAGGATGAGTAAACGGTTCATGCGTGAGGCCTCGGCGCCATCTGTCAGAACTTGCAGGGAATCTCTCTCCCGGGGAAGATGTCCTGCATGCGTCCGCACGGTTCCGGGATGATGTGTTCCCACGTCGTCTGAGGATCGGAAATATGGCACATACCCGGATGTTTCGTTTCGACCTTCCCGTACCGCAGCAACACGAGCCGACGCGGCTTCTGCGCATGTGGCCGCCGCTGGTCATGGTGGTTGCCACAGCGGAGGCGGTGGCGGTTCCCCTGCGCATCGTCCTCGGTGCCCAAACGATGCCGGCGTTTGCCCCGCTCGATGACGCGGCGATGGTTGTCTTTTTTATCGACTGCGTGATCAATTTCAGACGGGCGGCGGCGGAGGAGAAGCGGTCGCGGACGGAGAAACTGCTCCTTGCCGCCGACGTGGTTGCCTTCCTCCCGCTGCAGCTCGTCTTCGGGTGGTCGTTCCTTGCATTTTTCCGCTGCCTGAAACTTGTTCGCGTGGCACGATGGATGAGCCTGTGGCGCCGGCTGCATCTCAACAGATGGAACGCCCTCCGCCTCGTGTACTTTGTCTATTGGCTTTCCCTTTTCGTTCACTGGCTTGCCGCCGGCTGGCTCGCCTTGCGCGGCATTCCCGCGGGGGAAGACGGCTGGACGCGATATCTGCACTCCCTCTATTGGTGTGTTTCCACACTGACCACCATCGGCGCAGGCGACGTCACGCCGACGACGAACGCGGAGATCCTGTACTCTATGGCGGCGATGATCGTCGGCGTCGGGATGTACGGCTACGTCATTGCGAACGTGGCGACGATCATTACGCATCTCCAGCCGGCACGTACCCGCCATCTGGAGAATCTCGAGAAGCTCGGTGCCTTCATGCATGAACGGGGCATCCCCGCGGGACTGCAGCATCGGATCCGCGAGTACTACTCCTACATCTGGGAACAGCGGCTCGGGTACGACGAATCATCCATTATCGACGGGCTGCCCCAGGGATTGCGGACGGATGTGGCGCTCTTCCTGAAGAGGGACATCGTCCAGAAAGTGCCCCTCTTTGCCGCCGCGAGCGATGATCTCGTGCGGGAGATCGCCTTGCAGATGCAGCCGGTCATCTTCACCCCCGGCGACATCGTCGTCCGTGCGGGGGATCCCGGACAGGAGATGTACTTCATCGGGAAGGGCGAGCTGGAGGTCTTCGGTCCCGACGGAACCACGCCGGTGGCTTTCTTGCGTGACGGCGACTTCTTCGGGGAAAATGCCCTCCTGTTCGACAAGCCGCGGAATGCGACGATCCGGGCGGTGAAGTATTGCGACGTGTACATGCTGGACAAGTCGGCTTTCGCGGCGGTGGTGACTCGGCACCCCGAGTTTGCCCGTCAGATTGAAGCGATGACGGCGGAGCGCCGTGGTCGGAAAAAAGGTACGTGATGGCCCATGCAGACAAGGAAGGAAAGGACGCTTCCATGCGCGCGCACAACGGGGAGGGTATGACAAACGGTTTTCGAGCACTTGCCTTGCTGCTGCTCCTCGGTGTCGCCGGTCTGGTAGTGACGATCGCCCTGACTGATGCGGTGAATCCGAGGGCGTCGATCAATGTGGAAACCGGCAGAACCGAGATCCTGGAGCGCGGGACGGCGTTTCTCACGGGACTCGGCCATCGTGTTGATACGCTCCACCTTGACGCGTGGTCGTCCTTTAACGCCGAGGTCCACATTTACCTGCAACACACGGTGGGGATGGAAAGGGCCAACGCCATTCTCCGCACGGACTCTCTCCCCGGCCATCACTGGTTCCTCTGGTGGTTCGATCGAAGCGTGCCGAAGAGCCAGAACAAGGATCAATTCTATGCGTGGCTGAGCATGAGCGGAAAGGTCCTCGGCTTCCAGCATCTTGTCCTGGATTCCGTTCCGCTTCCTTCTCTTGACGGCGCGACCGCGGAAAAGCTCGCCCGCGCCTTCCTGGACCGCCAGGGCATATCCGTCGCCGATTACCAGATCAGGGATGCGAGTGACATCAGGCGTGCTCACAGGACCGACCACAACTTCGTCTGGGTGAAAGGGGAGGGAGGAGCGGAGACGACCGTGTGGGTGCTCGTCATGGGGGAGGAGGTCGGCGGGTTCCGCGTGCAATACACGCCGACGGGGGATTTCCCGGCGCGGTTCACCCAGGAAACGACGTCGGGAACGATGCTGGCCATGGTGTCGTTCGCCGTGATCTTCTTCCTCCTTCTTTTCATGGTCGTCCTCTTCCTGAAGAAATATCATGAAGGGGAGGTCGGGACCCGCACCGGTATGATGGTGTTCATCGGCATCTTCGCTGTCTCGGCCGTGGCGCTGCTGAACCAATTCCCGGCGATCGGCTCGACCTGGGGTATCGGCGACCTGAATCCGTTCAACACCAGGATTGTGGTGACGGTGCTCAACGTCTGCATTCTCCAGGTGTTCCTGGCAGCGATGGTCTTTGCCGGCTGGAGTGTGGGGGAATCATCGTCGCGCAGTCTATGGCCATGGAAGCTGAAGGCGGCCGACAGCGTACTGATGCGCCGCTTCTTCACACATGATCTCGGCGTGAGCATCCTTCGCGGGTATGCATGGGGGGGAATTCTCAGCGGCGTCGTGACGTTGACCGCATGGGGCATGATCCGGTTCGGGCATTCGTCGGTGTTCGTGGGAGACAACGGCGGCGTACCCGACTCTTTCGTCAAGGGGCTGCAGCCGATCATGGTGGCGTTCGGGCAGGCGGTTTTTGCCGAGATCGTATTTCGTCTTTTCTTCCTCTCCTTCCTGAGGGAACGGATGGGACGCTCGTTGCCGGGAGTCTTGTTTTCCACTGCATTGTGGACGTTTGCGGCGCTTTCAATCTGGCAACTGCCATTCGGCACGTTCGAACCGTGGCGCACCATCCCGGTCCTCTTTGTCTTCGGCCTTGTGATGAGCATGTTGTTCCTGCGGTACGATCTGGTGACGACCATCGGCGCGAATTTCATCGTCGGCGTGCTCGGCTTCGGCATCCCCATCTTCTCCTCCGCGGGAGATGCGATGCTGCCGGCGCGCATCCTGTTCGTCCTCCTCTTTGCTGCCCCTTTGTGCATCGGCATTGTCGGGGCCGTGCGCCGCGAGCGGTTTGAATTCACGGCGGAGACCATGCCGGCGCATATCCGGCGGATCACGGAGCGGGAACGGATGGCGAAGGAGCTGGAAATTGCGCGCAGCGTCCAGATGAGCCTGCTGCCGAAAACGGACCCCATTCTTGACGGTTACGACCTTGCCGGCATTTGCCTTCCGGCGCAGGAGGTGGGGGGAGACTACTACGATTTTGTCAATCTTGCGGGAAGGAAGTTAGGCATCGCCGTCGGCGACGTCTCGGGCAAGGGGGTCCCCGCTGCGATCTATATGACCTTGACAAAGGGTATTCTGCAGTCGCACGCGGAGGACAGCGTCTCCCCCCGCTCCGTGTTGACGAAGGTGAACAACCTGATGTACCGGACAATCGATCGGAATTCGTTCGTCAGCATGTTCTACGCCATCCTCGATCTCCGGGAACGGACGATCCGCTTTGCGCGGGCGGGGCAATGCCCCCTGATCCTCACGCAGATGGCGGGGGAAAAGGGCGCATTCCTGACCCCGCGAGGGATGGCTCTCGGGTTGGAGATGGGAAAGGTGTTTGAGTCGGTCCTCGAGGAGCAGGACATCGCGCTGCACCCGGGAGAGGTTCTTGCCTTCTATACGGACGGATTTACGGAGGCAATGAACGACCGGGAGGAGGAATTCGGCGAAGCCCGTCTCGCCGAGTCGATCGCTCGTCACCGGCAGAAGACGGCGAAGGAGATCATCGAACATGTGTGTCGCGACGTCCGCGAGTTCGCGGGCGACCGTCCGCAGCACGATGATATGACGATGGTTGTCCTCAAGGTGACGTGACGCCGGCCCTTCCTCCATGTCTTGCTTCTCGTCGGCGATCTCAGTATTTTGTGAGTGCAGGGACCAGGCAATGCGCGAGAAGGATTCGCCGTGCGGCCGCGTCCCTGCTTCTGGTTTTTTGAGAGGAGGGTTCTCCCCTCCGAGTGTTCATCAAGGGAGCAGCGCGTGGAAGAACGATCGGACGCCCAGGAACTGAACGAACTGATGATGCGGCGCAGGACCGAGCTCGAAGAGCTGCGTGCGCTCGGGATCGACCCGTACCCTCACGGGTTCGGGCGCGATGACTTTTCCCGCGAGATCGTTGCATCGTTTGCCGACGACCCGCCGCCGCGCGAGGTCGCGATCGCGGGCCGGATCATGTCGTTGCGAAGAATGGGGAAGGCGTCTTTCTGCCATGTCGAGGACTCGTACGGGAGGATCCAGGTGTATCTCCGGAAGGACGACCTCGGTGGAATGTATGATGCCTTCCGGCTGATGGATATCGGCGATATTGTGGGCGTCCAGGGGTATGTCTTCCGGACAAAGACCGGCGAGGTGTCCGTCCATGCCCGTACGCTCGTTCTCCTCGCGAAATCCCTCCGTCCCCTTCCCGTTCCCAAGGAGAAGAAGGACGAGCAGGGAAACACAACGGTCTATGACCCGTTCTCGGATAAGGAACTGCGTTACCGGCAGCGCTATGTCGACCTCGTCGTGAACCCCGCCGTGCGTGATGTGTTCCGCAAACGCGCGAAAATCGTTTCGACGATACGAAGAATCTTTGACGCAAAGGGATTCCTGGAAGTGGAAACCCCGGTCCTCCAGCCCCAATATGGCGGTGCGTTCGCCCGGCCGTTCACTACCCACCATAACGCGCTCGACGTCGACTTGTACCTCCGCATTGCGGACGAGCTGTACCTGAAACGCCTCATCGTGGGAGGATTTGACGGCGTGTACGAGATCGCCAAGGACTTTCGCAACGAAGGGATGGACCGCTCCCACAATCCGGAGTTCACCATGCTGGAGGTGTACGTCCCTTACAAGGACTACATCTGGATGATGACCCTCGTGGAGGAAATGATCAGTGAGGTGGCGATCGCGGTGAACGGCTCCACGGTGGTGACGAGAGGGACGACGGCAATTGATTTTGCGCCGCCGTGGAAACGCATAACAATGTTTGATGCCATCCGCGAATACACCGGAGTTTCCCTCCGGGGGAGGGATGCAGCCGGCATGCGTTCGGCGGCGGGAGAACTCGGCGTGGCGGTCCAGCCGAACGACGGACCCGGGCGGATCATCGACGAGATCTTCAGCGAAAAAGTGGAGGGTCGACTTCTCCAGCCGACGTTCATCACCGATTATCCGGTGGAAATGTCGCCCCTGGCGAAACGCCACCGGAGCGAGGAGGGACTCGTGGAGAGGTTCGAGGCGATCTGCAACGGCCAGGAGATCTGCAACGCCTTCAGCGAATTGAACGACCCGCTGGATCAGAGAGCGCGGTTCGAAGAGCAGATGCGGGCAAAGTCGAGGGGAGAGGATGAAGTGCAGCCGCTCGATGAGGATTTCCTCCGGGCCTTGGAATACGGGATGCCCCCGACAGCCGGGCTCGGTATCGGTGTCGACCGTCTGACGATGCTCCTGACAGGGCAGGATTCGATCCGCGACGTCATTTTCTTCCCGCAGATGAAATCCGAACGGTGAACCCTCCCGTGCACACCATTGTTGCCAACAAACGTCACGGCGCCTGACCATGTCATCTCCTGCCCGCCTCCGGCGATCCGGTCCGCACGCTGTCGCCCATCGATGAAAGTCCCGATCCCGTGCCTATGATCAGCGTCATTATTCCCGCTTTGAACGAAGAGAAGCTTCTGGAAAAGATGTTGGGACAGTTCACGCCGGAGATCGTAAAGCGCTACGACCTCGAAGTCCTGGTCAGCGACGGGGGAAGCGTCGACCGCACGCTGGCCATCGCCCGCTCATTGGCGGTCAGGGTGGTGGAGAACATAGCAGGAGTCAAGCAGACAATCTCGCGGGGGCGTAATCTGGGGGCTCGCAGCGCGAAGGGGGAGGTCTTTGTGTTCCTGAATGCCGACACGCTGATCAAGGACATCCACCTGTTCTTCACGACAATTGCACGCGAGGTCGCAAGGCCCGAATACGCCGCGCTCACCTGCCGGGTGGAGGTCTACCCGCAGGAGCGGCGAAAGATTGATGAGTGGTACCATGGATTCTACAACTGGTTCTTTGCCACGATGAACAAGGTGGGGATGGGGATGGGACGTGGCGAGTGCCATATCATGAGACGGACAATCTTCGAGCAGGTGGGGGGATACGCCGATACTATTGCGGCAGGCGAGGACTACGACCTCTTCCGACGGCTCGGCAATGTCGGGTTTGTGAAATTTCTCCAGGATGTCATTGTCTATGAATCACCGCGCCGCTATCGCCGTTATGGCTATGCTTGGGTCACGGCATCGTGGTTCATGAACTTCCTGTCGGTCTTTTTCCTCCGACGGTCGATTCTGAGCGAGTGGAAACCCGTCCGTTGAGGCCGCAGAATCTCCCTGCCTGGTGCAACTCGCCGGCCGGGAACGGTGTTTGACTTTCAGAGCGTTTTTCGATACCATACCTCGCATTTTCGCATGAAGAACGGAGTGTGTGCATGAGGAAGAGATTTTCTCTCGTTACGGTGATCCTCCTGATCGCCCTGAGCGTGTTCGCCGGGACGCTGGTCAACCCCCTGATCTCCGGGGACAGCATCTACGAACAGTTCAACAAATACAAAGAGGTCCTCAGCTTGACGGAGAAGTACTACGTGGACGATGTGGACACGCAGAAGCTGACCGAAGCGGCCATCAATGGCGTCCTGGGACAGCTGGATCCCCACTCGGTCTACATCCCGGCCAAGGAACTTACCCGCGTGACCGAGGAGTTTCAGGGGAGTTTTGAAGGAATCGGCATAGAATACCAGGTCCTCAACGACACGCTCCTTGTCGTGGCGCCCATCGTCGGCGGGCCGAGCGAGGCGCTCGGCATTCAGTCGGGCGACAAGATCATCAGGATCAACGACAGCTCCTCTGTGGGGATCAGCCAGGAGGGGGTGCAAAAGAAGCTGCGCGGCCCGAAAGGGACCAAAGTGCGTGTGGCGATCGTGCGTGTTGGGATCAAGGGAGTGCTTGATTTCGAGATCGTTCGGGACAAGATCCCGCTGTATACCATCGATGCGTCATTCATGGTCGATGAACAGACCGGGTATGTCAACGTCAACCGCTTTGCAGCGAAGACGCATGACGAATTCATGAGCGCGCTGGAACGGCTCTCCTCGCAGGGGATGAAACGCCTCATTGTCGATCTTCGCTCGAACCCCGGTGGCTATCTCGAGCAGGCATACAAGATGATGGACGAACTCATGCCCAAAGGACGGAAGATCGTCTATACAAAGGGGCGCCGCCCGGAATTCGACGAGGAATACATCTCCACGGGCGCGGGACGCTACAAGGACCTGTCGTTGATGATCCTTGTCAATAATGGATCCGCCTCCGCGAGCGAGATTGTTGCCGGGGCGGTGCAGGATTGGGACCGCGGGCTTATCGTCGGCGAAACGACGTTCGGCAAGGGACTGGTCCAGCGGCAATTCGACCTGCGGGACGGCTCCGCCCTTCGTTTGACTACCGCGCGGTATTACACGCCCAGCGGACGGCTCATCCAGCGGGCGTACGACCAGGACAAAGTGAAATATGCGCGCGAGCCCTTCGAGCGTTCCGAGAACGAGGGAGACAACGTCACCCACGAAGCGGAAAAGGACTCAACCCATCCCACGTACAAAACGATGGGGGGACGCGTGGTCTATGGCGGGGGAGGGATCACGCCGGATTACATTGTGAAATCCGACCGGCTCACCGAGTATACCGTCCAGCTCCGAAGCCGGAATGTGTTCCTCCAATATGCGGAGGACTACCTGAGCCGGGAAGGAACCGCGCTCAAGAACAGGTTTGGCAAGGATCCAGGACGATTCGCCGCAGAGTTCCAGGTGACACCTGCCATGCTGGAGGAAATCCAGGCGATCGCGAAGACGAAGGGGATCACCTTCGACAAGGATCAGTACGAAAAGGACGTCCGATTCGTCAAGATGTTTACGCGCGCTTTTCTGGCACGCAGTCTTTGGGGAAACGAAGGTTCGGCGCGGGTCATGTTGGGCGAAGATAATCAGTTCAAGAAGGCGATGGAACTCTTTCCCGAGTCGGAGAAAATTCTCAGCAATCTCTCAAGCTTGAAATGACAAACGGCCCTGCGGCTTCCGCATCCGGCAGGAGCCGGACTCTCGCACGCGCGCTGGTGCTTCTCGCTTTCCCGGCGCTGTTCTTCACGTCTCCTCCTGTTCTCCGTGCAGGGGACGGGGATCCTTCCTCCCGCGTTCTTGTGGACGGCGAGGATCTCATTTATAATGTGCGATACGGCTTCATCGATCTGGGACAGATCCGGATCACAACGTCGAACGGTGAGGTCACGGGGGCAACGCGGACGTATCGCGGAAAGGCGCTGATTAATTCCTACAGCAAGGTCCCGTTCGTTGATCTCCATGCGGTCTTTGAGAACGTCATTGATGCGGGTATGTATTCGCATCATTTCGAAGCCCGGATGAAGGAAAAGGAGGCATGGGGATTTGCCCGGTATGAATTCGACTACCAGCGGCATCGTGTCATCATCGACGTGGGCTCGGCGGACTCCATTATTGCGAAGAGCGAGACCCTGCAGGTTGACGCGAAGGAGAACGACGGTCTCTCCCTCTTCTTCTTCGCCCGCGACAAGCTCCTCTCGGGTCAGCAATTCAATGTTCCCACGCTGATCAAGGAGCAGAAAGCAAATTCCTTCCTCGACTTCCGGAACGAACGAACCTCCGTGGAGGTGGATGCCATCGACTACCCCGTCGACGTCGTCCATTTTGACGGCCATCTGGATTTTGTCGGCATTTTTGGACTGACGGGAGGGTTTGAAGGATGGTTCTCAAACGATGAAGCCCGTGTCCCGATCATGGCGAAGATGAAGGTGTTGATCGGCAGCGTCACCGTCGAGTTGATGAAATGGAACCGGCAGGGGTGGACTCCGCCGCGCGGACAGGGGTAGCCCCGCGATGGGAGTCCTTTCGCATCATGGCGTGTCTCCCCGGGTGCATTCGACGGCATGGATTGCCGGCGGGGCGTGGGTGATCGGGGACGTGGAAGTGGGGGAGCAGGCGAGCGTGTGGTTCAATGCCGTTCTGCGGGGCGACATCAACGCCATTCGTATCGGCAGCCGATCCAATATCCAGGATGGATGCATCCTGCACGTCACGGGAGAATACGCGGTGGAGATTGGCGAAGACGTCACGGTCGGTCATATGGCCATGCTCCATGGTTGCCGCATCGGCCGATGCACGTTGATCGGAATGAACGCTGTCGTGTTGGATCATGCGGTTGTGGGAACGTGTGCTCTTGTTGCCGCCGGGTCGGTTGTGAAGGAGCATAGCGTCGTGCCGGACGGAACGCTGGTTGCAGGCGTCCCCGCAAGAGTCGTGAGGGAGTTGACGGAGGAAGAGCGGCATGCCATCGCGCAATCGGCCGTCAACTACATTGCCTATGCGGCAAGTTACCGATCCTGAACAGAAATCGGGGAATTCGGCATGAAAGTCAAATTCTGGGGGACGCGCGGTTCCGTCCCCACTCCCGGGAAGGACACCGTCCGTTACGGCGGCAACACGCCGTGTCTTGAAGTGCGGCTCCACAAAGGGAACCTCGTCATCCTCGATGCCGGGACGGGCATCAGAGGGCTCGGCGATGCCTTGATGGCGACCGGCGAATCGGTCAAGGCCTATATAGCGATCAGCCATCCGCATTGGGATCACATCCACGGTTTTCCCTTCTTCAAACCCCTGTATATCTCGGGAAATGAGTTTACCATCATCGGTGCGCAATCGCCGAAGCTGCACCTGCGGCAGATGATCTCCGACCAGATGGATAAGACCTACTTCCCTATTCAGCTGAACGAACTGAAGGCGAAAATCAGGTTCCATCCTGTCAAGGAAGAGAGCATCCCGATCTTTGATGCGACGCTCGTGTCGATCTTCGTGAATCATCCCGCGTTTGCACTCGGGTACCGCATCAACGTGGGTGGACATTCCCTCGTGTACATCAGCGACAACGAACCGTTCGATCGCGAGGTGGCCAGGTCGATCAAGAACGTCGACAAGAAGATCGTGGCGGCGTACATGAAGGTCAAGGGGGACCCGAATCAACGGATATTCGACTTCTGCCGGGGCGCCGACATCCTTATCCATGACACGACGTACACGCCGGAAGAGTATGTGAACCACGTCGGCTGGGGACACTCCCACTACCTCTTCTCATTGAAGATCGCCGACGAGGCGGCGGTGAAGCGGCTGGTGCTGTTCCACCACGAACAGACGCATAGCGACGAGAAGGTGGATGAGATTCTGAACACGTGCCTGCGGGAGATCAGAACGAGGAACTACAAGTTTGAATGCATCGCGGCCACGGAAGGAATGGAACTCGACTGGTGATGCGCGATGCTGCGTTCGCTTGACAATCTGGCGAGGTGTGGCTATATTGGCAGCAAAGGAGCTCCTGTCGAATCTTGAACTCTTGGTTGGACACAATGCTCAGCCCCGGTCGATGGGCGTCCGTGCGAAGTGGACAAGCGGCCGGGGCTTTTATATGTTTTTCCACGGTTGAACGATCCTGGTAAGGTGGACGCATGGCATCCGTCTTCACGCCGTCTGACATTGAACAGCTCGAAGATCTCTTCGGCGTTCGCGCGAAACCGATGGGGACGAACTACAGGTTTGAACTTGCGGCGCAGGATGCGGACGGGAAGGTGACACGCCGGCTTGCGCTGGAGATTTACCCCGATCTCCCGCTCGGAAAGAAACGGGGCAACCTCCTTTCGGTCTACACCGATGCGGCCCATATGCAATTGCACAGTTGCTCCGGGTTTGTCCTCAGCAAGGAACTCGGCGAGGCGACATTTGTAGGGGAACACCGGGGGAAGTTATCGGGTTTGATTATTGAAAAGGCTGCCGGCTGCACTCTGTTTGCAAACGTGGACCGTTCGGTGCTCTCGGGCGATTTCACGCGCCTTGCGCCGGAGGTCATGATGTCCGGCGTGGCGCTGTCGCTGACCGAACCGGTCCTTCCGGGGGTAAAACGAAAGGTGCGCCATGCCCGGAAATCGCGCGCGACGCCCCGACGCCGCCCGAAGGCAAGGTCGAGGTGACGGTCGCTGTCAGGGTTTTTCACGCACACCCACGCCGACGTGTCCGTCGTGCCCCGATTGAGGAAGCGGTCCGTCTTGTCTTTTCCCGCGAAAGACGCCGGAAGGGGGATATCAGCATCGTATTTGTCGACGGACGGTTTTCGGCCAGGATGAACAGACGCTATCTGGGACACCGCGGGGCGACCGACGTCATCAGCTTCCCCCTTGACGAGAAGAATGCGGTCGAAGGAGAAGTGTACGTCAATCTCGATAAAGCCCGTGAACAGGCCGGAAAGGAGCGCGTGCCGGAGCATGAGGAGATTCTGCGGCTCGTCGTGCACGGTGTCCTGCATCTCCTCGGCTATGATGACGGGACGGTGCGGCTGCGGCTGGGAATGAAGCGGCGTGAGGATCGTTGCCTGCGGGCGCTGGGATGCGGGAAGGGGATGAAAGGATTGTCATGAAGGAAAAAGTGGTTGAATTGCTCGTGTATATCATGTCCGCGGTGCAGGAGAACAAGCGGATCAGCGAGATTGATTTGACCGAGCTGGCGACGCAGGGGTATACGCAGTCGGAGATCAGTGCCGCCTTCAGCTGGTTCCATGAGATCGTGGAGTCGAACCAGCAACGGGAGACGGGAGTCAGCTCGCCTGCTGCGGGCTCCCACCGCATCCTCCACGAGGCCGAACGGGCAGCACTGTCGACGGAGAGCCAGGGATTTCTTCTCCAGCTCCTGGAGCTTGGTGTGATCAACGACAAGGATTGTGAAACGGTCATCGATCGTGTCATGATGGCCGGCTACGAGAAATTGGCCGTGACGGACCTCCGGGACATCGTCGCTTCCGTCCTCTTCGCACGAAGAGGTGATGACGGCTTCGGAGGACGTTCCATGCTGAACAGCGGAGACACGATACACTGATGGCACCACGAAAGAAAGCGGCACGAAAGGAAGAGCGGGCGAACGAGGCAGCCGCAGAGGCGAAGGCACCGACCAGGAAAACGCGCAAACGAAGAGTTGCCGTCGTCGATCCAAGCGGCAAGTCGCTCATCATCGTCGAATCACCGGCCAAAGCGAAAACCATCAACAAATACCTCGGGAACGATTACGTTGTCGAGGCATCGGTCGGCCACATCAAAAACCTCCCGAAGAGCAAGTTAGGCGTTGACGTGGAGGGCGGGTTCGTCCCCGAATATGAGACTATTGCGGGGAAAGCCGAGGTGATTGCGCGTCTCCACGCGCATGCGCGCAGAGCGAATGCAGTCTATCTGGCGACCGACCCCGACCGCGAAGGAGAAGCGATCGCCTGGCACCTGGCCCAGGAAGTGGAACAGGAGAATCCGAAGATCTTTCGCGTCATGTTCCATGAGATCACGGAACGCGGGATCACCGAAGCGATGCAGCATCCGATGAAGGTCGACCAGAACCTTGTGAATTCCCAGCAGGCGCGCCGCGTCATGGACCGCCTCGTCGGGTACAAGATCTCCCCCTTCGTGTGGAAGACGGTGTACTACGGCCTGTCGGCGGGACGCGTGCAGACGGTCGCGCTCCGGCTGATCTGTGAGCGGGAAGAGGCGATCGGTGCGTTCGTCCCGGAAGAATACTGGTCGATGGTGGGGTCATTCCGCGCCCACGGGAACGAACCGTTCTTTGCGAAGCTCTTCAAGGTGGCGGGGGAAGATCCGAACATCCATGACCGCACGACGGCGGAGGGATATGTCAACGACATCCGCCGCCAGTCCTTTGTGCTGGACGATATCCAGCGGAAGCCGGTCCGGCGGAATCCCGGCGCGCCGTTCATTACCAGCACCCTCCAGCAGGAAGCGGCACGGCGCCTCCGGTTTCACGCCAAGCGGACAATGATGCTGGCGCAGAAACTGTATGAAGGAATCGACCTCGGCGATGACGGCCGCGTTGGTCTCATCACCTATATGCGGACGGATTCCACGCGGCTGAGCAACGACGCGGTGAAGGAAGCGCGCCAGTACATCTACGACAATTACGGGAAAGAGTACCTTCCCGCCGAGGCACGGACCTTCAAGAAGGGAAAGTCGTCGCAGGATGCGCACGAAGCAATCCGCCCGACGTCGATGCGGTTCGCGCCGAAAGCAGTCAAGAAGTATCTGGATGACGAGATGTTCGCGCTGTATGAGCTGATCTGGAACAGGTTCCTTGCCTGCCAGATGAGCGCCGCGGTGTTCGAGCAAACAACGGTCGATCTCCGGGGCGGGGACTATCTCTTCCGCGCCACCGATTCGGTTCCTCAGTTCCGCGGCTTTCTGCAGGTGTACGACGATATCGCGGATGAAGCGGAGAAACAGGATGACGATGAGGATCCCGCATCGCGGCTCCCGGCCAATCTCAGAGCGCACGATCCCGCGACACTGGAGAATCTTCTCCCGAACCAGCACTTTACGAAGCCGCCCGCCCGTTTTACCGAGAGCAGCCTCGTCCGTGAGCTGGAGGCCCTTGGCATCGGACGACCAAGCACGTACGCGCTTATTGTAGATACCATCCAGACACGGAAGTATGTCGAAGCGCGCGAGCGGCGGCTCTTTCCAACGGAGCTCGGGATTGCCGTCTACCGACTTCTCGTGCAGAACTTCCCGGATCTTTTCAATGTGGAGTTTACGGCGAAGATGGAGGAGGAGCTCGACACGATCGCCTCGGGAAAGAACTCCTATCAGAATGTGATGGGGGATTTCTACCGGCCCTTCATCAAGGGGCTCGAAGGGGTCAGCAAGAACAGCGCGGCAATCAAAATGTCGCTTCAGGAAGCAACCGACGAAAAGTGCGAGCTGTGCGGAAAGCCGATGATCATCAAATGGGGGCGTAACGGCCGCTTCATGGCGTGCAGCGGCTATCCCTCATGCAAGAATACCAAACCCCTCCCGTCGGAGCAGGAACTCACCAAGCACGTGGTCGGCGGCAAGTGTGATCTCTGCGGCGGCGATATGGTCGTCAAGGGGGGAAGGTTCGGCGCCTTCCTCGGCTGTTCCAACTACCCCGCGTGCAGAAACACCAAGCCGATCTCCATCGGCGTGAAATGTCCGAAGTGCACGCAGGGGGATGTTATCGAGCGGAAGACGAAACGGAAGCGGGTGTTTTACGGGTGCTCGCGGTATCCCGACTGTGACTTTGCGTCGTGGGACAAGCCCGTCGCACAGTCATGCGATACGTGCGGTAACCCCTATATGGTCCTGAAGTATAACCAGAGCCGCGGCGAGTACCTCCAGTGTCCGTCCTGCAAGGCGGAGATCGTCAAGCAAGAGGTACAGTCGGCGGCGGGCTGACGGAGCCCGGCCACCTTCCGTCCTCATCGGAAACGGGATCGCATGCAGAAACACATCGACCTCTTTCTGCAGTTTCTGGCGTCGGGGCGGAACTACTCTCCCCATACGGTCGCGGCATACAAAGAGGATCTCAGGCAGTTTACGGCATTCCTCGCCCATGCCTCTGCAGGCGTCGTCCCGGAACCGGGAGAAATCGATCAGGGGGCCATCCGGCGGTTCCTTGCATCGCTGCACGAACAGGGATACACCCGATCGAGTCTTGCCAGGAAGCTGGCCTGTCTGAAATCCTTCTTCCACTTCCTGCGACGAACGGGAACCATCGCCGCGAGTCCAGCGGTAAACATCGCGGCTCCCCGGCTGGAAAAGCGTCTCCCGCACTTCCTCGATGAAGAGAGCGTCACACGATTGATGGATCAGCCCGACCGGTCAACGCCGTTGGGGGCCCGCGATGCGGGGATCCTGGAACTGTTGTACAGCACCGGTATCCGGCTCGCGGAACTTCTGGGGCTTACCCTCAGCGATGTTGATTTCGGCAACGAAACGATCATCGTGATGGGGAAGGGGAGCAAACAACGGATCATCCCCTTCGGCCGGAAGGCGAAGAGCGCCCTGCGGCAGTACCTGGCCGTGCGGCCATCCCTTGCCGTCGCGCGTCCCGTTCCTCCGAATGTCTTTCTTACCGTCAGGGGAAAACCGATGAACCCCAAGGGGGTGAATCTCCTTGTCAATGAGTATATCGGACGTGTTGCGGAGATCGAAAAGAAGAGTCCCCATGTTCTCCGTCATACGTTTGCCACGCATATGCTGGACCATGGGGCTGACCTCAGGGCTGTCAAGGAGCTTCTGGGCCATGAAAGCCTCTCGACGACACAGATCTATACGCACGTGAGCATCGAGCGCCTTCGGAAGGTCTACGATCAGGCGCACCCCAAGGCATCATGAACCGTTCTTATGTTTCGATGGAGGAGTCTGGCCATGAACGTCAAATTTACTGCACGCCGCTTCCATGCTCATCCGGATATCAAGGAGCACGCCCTCGAGGCGGTGAAAAAGCTCGACCGTTTCTATGACGGAATCGTCTCCGCCGAGATCATCCTGAGCTACGAACGTGTCAGCAAGAGCGTCAAGACTTCGGAGATCAACCTCCGGGTGCACGGGGCCGTTCTGAACGCGAAGGAAAAGTCCGAGGACTTCATCAAGTCGCTCGACGCCACGACGGAGAAACTGGAGATGCAGCTGGCGAAATACAAGACCAGAATTCGCTCGAAAGACAAGGAGAAAGTCCGCGCGATCAGGGAGAAGACCTCGTGAGGGGACGCATGCGGCACAACGTTGATCATTCATTGCCACCGGAACGCATCGCCGAACGGGAAACAGGACGGCGGCGGGTGCGGCCTGGCGAAGCTGGGGCTGAACCATGAAAATCGAACGCACACACGAGACACGGAAAAAAAGCATCACCGCCGGCTTTCTGTACCAGCAGACGCATGATCGGTTCGGATTGAAGCAGTTGAACGGCGAGGCGGGCTTTGACAACCTGATCCGGGACAAGAGTCTGAACCGGCCCGGCCTGGCCCTGGCGGGGTATGTCGAGTTGTTCACCTATGACAGGGTCCAGATCATGGGCAATACGGAGATCCGGTACCTGAACTCCCTGAAGCCGTCCCAGCGGATGGCGGCGTGCACCAACCTGCTCGAATTCAAGATGCCGTGCATCATCCTGACCAACGGCAACATCATTGCCGAAGAACTCCTTCAGGCGGCTGCTGCCCGGCACATCCCTATCTTCGGGACCGAGTTCGAGACAACGAAGATTTCCTACTTCCTGGCCGATTTTCTTGACGACCAGTTCTCTCCCCAGGTGGTCGTTCATGGCTCTCTTGTCGACATCTACGGCGTCGGCGTGCTTCTTGCCGGACGCTCGGGGATCGGCAAGAGCGAGATCGCGCTCGACCTCATTGAAAGGGGGCACCGCCTGGTGGCGGACGATGTCGTGAATGTGACGCGGAAGGGGGAGGGCATACTCATCGGCGCGGGGACCGACCTCGTAAAGCACTTTATGGAGATCCGGGGACTTGGCCTGATCGATGTCCGGAGCATGTTTGGCATCCGGGCCATCCGCTTTCAGAAACGGGTGGAGATCGCCATCGAGCTTGAGGAGTGGCAAGGGGACCGGGATTACACGAGGACGGGGCTGGACACCGACCAAGTGAGCATTTTGGGAGTGGATATACCCCTTGTGAAGCTCCCTATCTTCCCGGGAAAGAATGTCACCGTGATTGCCGAAGTCGTTTCACTCAACTATCTCCTGAAACACTATGGATACGATGCCCCGAAGGAGTTTGCCAAGCGTTTGGAAGGGGTTATCGGGCAAAAGAAGAAGGGAAACAGGGCAATCAATTACTTTGAGCACGATTTCGAGTAGTCGAAACTGATTTTTTGCAAGATACTTCTTGACATCAAGCCGGTAATTCTTTATACTCCCACAGGAATTTGCGAATACTCGTCCGGAGGAGGGATAGGTATCCCCATGATTCTCAACTCGTTGCCTCCTTCCGGCCTCAGTTAAATCTTCCGCTCTCTCCGATGAAATCAGAGGGTACTGTCCATGCTGAGGAATATGAAGTTCTACGTGTTCTCCCGCTCGTCTCTCGACCTGCGCGAGGTTCGTCTGTTCAAGACGAAGCTGTTCGGTTCCAGTGCACTCATCGGTGGTGTGATTCTTGGTGCCGTGCTTCTCCTGAATCACCTCGGTGGCGATGTCCTGGGCCTCGGTTTTGACCGGATGTCCATGCTTGCGGCGGAGAACAGGATCCTGCGCGAGCAGATCCACATGCTGGGCGAACAGATGACGAACGTGCAGCGGGCACTCGATCACCTGTCGGACCGCGGAAACGAACTGCGGCTGGCGGTCGATCTGAACAAGATCGACAGTGATACGCGCGCGGCGGGAACAGGGGGTTCGGTGCCTCCCTCCGTGAGCGGCTTCCTCTCGGGCGAAGCGCGGGAGGTGCTTGGCGGGTCGGCGACGATGCTGGAAAAACTCGAGCGGGAAGTCAAGCTCCAGCAGGCGAGCTACGAAGAGATCAACAGGCGGATGGAGTACAACAAGGGATTGTTTGCCCATATGCCCGCCATCAAGCCGATGGAAGGCGCGTATTCCATCAACAGCTTTGGCATGCGCCTTCACCCCGTTCTCCATATCTATCGGATGCACGAAGGCATCGACATCATCAGCGACGTCGGAACCAACGTGTACGCTGCAGGAGACGGCGTTGTCCACTTCGCCGGACGGACGGCAGGCGGCTATGGGATGGTGATCGAGATCTCCCACGGGTACGGATATTCCTCGCTTTATGCTCACCTGTCCAGAGTCGCGGTGCGGGAAGGGGCAACCGTCAAGAGGGGGGAACTGATTGCGAAAAGCGGGCGTTCGGGCCTGGTGAGCGGTCCCCACCTGCACTACGAGGTGCGGTACCAGGGAAGGAGACAGAATCCTGTCGACTATTTCTTTGATGATGTAGAGGCGGCGCGATACCGTGCGCAGCTTGCAAGTGCCCCGCCAACGAGATGAAGGGAAATTGCAGCAGGGTACCGTGCCGCACAAGCGACAATGAGCATCCGTGCCCCAGTTGCTGTGTACGATGGACAAGTGTCAAGAATCCGTGAGGTGAGATTTGATTTGGACGATGGAACTGGCCTCCTACCTGGATGATGCGCCGTGGCCTGCGACGAAGGAGGAGCTGGTAGATTATGCCATCCGAACAGGCGCACCCGTTGAGGTCGTGGAAAACCTCCAGGAATTGGAGGACAGCGAGGAACCCTACGAGAGTATGGAGGAGATCTGGCCCGACTATCCGACCGGGGAGGATTTCTTCTTCGAAGACGAAGGGGAGTACTGAAAGGCGGCTGCAGGCAGGCGGCGGCACCGGAAATATTCGGCGGCCTTCGCGTGCGGAAGCCCCTGTTCGTTGATATTCACCGGAGAATTCACTACTATAAAAACCCGGCCGTTTGGCTGGGTTTTTTTGTCCGAGATCAGGCAATTTGATCGTTTGTACAACGCGTGCCTCATTCCAAACCCTCCTTCCTCTCAGTAACCCTTCGTCCATGCTCACACTTCCGTGGAGCATGGGGGGCCATTCTCGCCCTCGTGCTTCTGGCAGCGGGTCTCGCTCCCGCCCAAAGCACGCCCGAAACCGCCGGGTGCGAAATCTCCTCCATCTCTTTCAAGGGAAACGCCACGCTTGGGAAGAACGAACTCCTGACGCAGATGACGACAAAGGAGACTCCCGGGTTCTTCAACAAGTTCCTCTACAACACCATCAGCGAAAAGCTCGGCAGGAAGAACGAGTACCTCGACAGGGGGACACTCGGGGCCGACCTCAAACGGCTGAAATCGTACTATGTCAACCGGGGATTCTCTGATGCCGCCCTCGACACGCTCCTCGGCTACGATGCGGAGGGGAAGAACGTCGATATCACCATCGCCATCACGGAAGGGTATAGATCCACGATCGACAGTCTCAGCTACAGGGGGATTGGCCAGCCGCCTGGATGGATTTGGGGAGATGTTCTTTCGAATCAAAAAATCGTCGCGGGAGATCCGTACAACAGCCAGCTTCTCGTCGATGAAGTCAACCGCATTCTGAAGATCCTGGCGAATGCCGGCTATCCCAACGCTGTCTTTGTCCGCGATCCCGACAGCTCCCGCGCCACGCGGTTCGCGAGTACGCGCAACTATAAAGTTTTCCTGACCTTCAACCCCGGGAAGATGTACTATTTCGGCCCCATTACGATCCGGCAGGAAATCGATACTCTCCGGTCGCCGCTTCCCCGCCAGGATATCACGGACGACCTTATCGTGGATCAACTGACGTTTGCGCCGGGGAAACATTACAGCTTTGACGACAGCCTCTCCAGTGCAAACAACCTTCGGCGCCTGGGAATATTCGACCTCAGGAGGATGGACATGACCGTGCCGCCGAGGAGCGATACGTCGGTCACGGTTCCGACACGGATCATCATCAGACCCAAGGATAAACACGAACTCGCCCCTGAACTACTCATGAGCGATGACAACGGGTCATTCAATATCGGTACCGGACTCGGCTATACCCAGAATAACTTTTTCGGCGGCGCCAGAATCTTTACGGCGCGCCTTCGGTTCAGGACGCAAACGATCAATGCGTTCCCGAACTATTTCGGCAGGAATACCGACGCAGTCTCCAATCTGGATATGACCTACGAGGTTGTCCAACCGTATGTGTTCAGCCCCAAGGTGAAAGGAACGTGGGCCTTTTCCTTGATCGTGGACAAGGAACAGCCCTATCTCCAGAACATTGCGCGGAACAAATTTGGGTTCTCCACGCGACTCGCGGAGCATACGACCGGGTTTCTTGACTGGACGCTCGAAGGAATCGGTTCACTGAAGAACAACAGTTTCCGCGGTGATACTACTGATCCCGAAATCCGGCACCAGATCCAGCTTCTCCAGCAGGCACAGTTCAACTCAATCCTCTCGTTTGCGATCCAGCGCGACATGACGAACGACGTCTTCTCTCCCTCCGAAGGGTTCGTTCATTCGGGGAGCATTGACGAGTCAGGGCTCTTCCCGCTCGCGTTGAAGAGCGTGTTTACGAATATTCCTTTTACCCAGTTCTATCGGATCACGCTGCAGGGAAGGTGGTATGACGACCTGAGCAGTCACCGTTTTTCCATCCTTGCATTTAAGCTCCGGGGCGGCTTTGAAGACAAGTATGGTGAATCGCGTTCTGATCCGAATCGGGGCATTCCTCTGACACATCGATTCTATGCCGGGGGAAGCAACAGCGTTCGTGGCTGGAATTCCCGGGACCTGATCGCGTCAGGCGATCCGCAACTGGGGGGCAACGTCTCGTTCGAGGCGAGCCTGGAACTTCGCACGAACATTCTCCAGGCGTTGCAGGACGGGTTATTCGACAAGTTCTGGATTGTGGAATTTGTCGATGCGGGGAACGTCTGGCAGGAGGCGAAGGACTTTCGCGTGAGACAAATTGCCATTGCGGCAGGCGTCGGCATTCACTATGATACATTCTTCGGCCCGTTTCGCATCGACTGGGGCTTCAGAGTGTATAACCCGGCAGAACCCACGGGACGGCAGTGGATTTCGCAACGGCAGCTTTTCGGACAGACGTTTAAAGAAGCCATCTTCCACTTTGGTATCGGCAATGCATTCTGATCGCGTGCTCTCCCCGCTGCATCATGAAAGCCGGAGGCAAGTCCGATGATCTGGCCTCGTGTCATCGGGCAACGGCGCGTGAAGGAGATGCTCCTTGCTGCGATACGGACCTCCCGCCTTCCCCATGCCTATCTCTTTTATGGAGGCGAAGGAGTGGGGAAGGACGCAATGGCGTTGGAGCTGGCACGGGTTGTCAACTGCGATCGGCACGGGGAAGAGGCCTGCGGCGAATGTCCTTCGTGTGCGCAGATGGCTTCTCTCCAGCACCCTGCCGTCCGGTTTCTCACTCCGCTTCCGACGGGGAAAGGTGAGACGTCTGAAGATGATCCGCTGGCGAAGCTCCCTGATGCGGACGTGCACGTGCTCCAGGAGCAGCTCAGGCTGAAAGCCCAAAACCCGTATCATACGATACGCCTCCCGCGTGCCAACGTCATCAAGATCAGCAGCGTGCGCGAAGTGCGCCGTGAATCCTCTTTCAGCACAGAAGGGGGAAAAAGGAGGATTTTCATCATTTCGCAGGCGGAAGCCATGGAGGCGCCTGCTGCGAATACGCTCCTGAAAACGCTCGAGGAGCCGCCCGGCGACACGATGCTGATCCTTACCACGGCGCACCGTGAAGCCCTTCTGCCGACGATCCTCTCCCGCTGCCAGAGCATCCGGTTCGACCCCTTGACAGAACAAGAGATTGCGGGCGCGCTCGTCGAACGAAACAATGTCCCGGCCGGGCAGGCCGCGACGATCGCCCGCCTCGCAAGCGGAAACTATACGAAAGCGGTGGAGCTGCTCGACGACGATATTATGGAATTGCGGAAGGACGTCGTCGATTTTGTCCGGAAGGCATTGTCGCGGAATGTGGTCGACATCGTTGAATCGGTGGAAAAGATCGCCGGGACGCGGGACCGGGATGTGGCCGTGCGGTTCTTGAACCTCATGCTCCTCTGGTTCCGCGACGCTCTCGTCCTCTCCCATGGCGGAGCGGTCATCAACGAAGATCAGCAGTCGGATCTGCAGCGGTTTGTGACGAACTTCCCCCGGGCGGATCTCCTCGGCGTCATGGCCGATGTGGAGAAAGCAATATCACTTGTCGGGCGTTATGCCTATATTCGATTGGTATTCTTCCGGCTTGTGGTGCGCTTGCGCGGCGCCATCGTGCCGGGGGCCGCGGCGCACGCGACGCCAGTTCCAGTGTCCCGAAAGACCGTATGACGACCTCCCAACGCATTCTTATTACCGCAGCTCTTCCCTATGCCAACGGACCGATCCATCTGGGCCATCTGGCGGGGGCCTATCTTCCCGCGGATATCTACGCCCGCTACCAACGGCTGAAAGGAAGGGATGTTCTGTTTCTTTGCGGCTCCGATGAACACGGGGTTGCCATCACGATTACGGCGGAGAAGGAAAAAATCACGCCCCAGGCCGTCGTGGACAGGTACCATGAAATGAATGCTGCGGCGTTCGCCAGGTTCGGCATGAGCTTCGACAATTACTCGCGGACATCGCTCCCGCTCCACCACGATACAACACGGGATTTCCTCCTGGCTTTCCGCAAGCGGGGGATCCTCAAGGAGAAAAAGGAGAAACAGTTCTTCGACGAGAAAGCCGGGATGTTCCTCCCCGACCGCTATGTCCGGGGCACCTGCCCTGTGTGCGGCAACCCGGATGCGCGGGGCGACCAGTGCGAGACGTGCGGAACATATCTCGACCCGATGCAACTGAAGGAACCGCGAAGCGCCATCTCGGGGGATCCGCCGGTCGTTCGTGAGACGACGCACCTCTACTTCCCGCTGGGAGAGTTCCAGGATCGCATTGAACGCTATGTGAAAGAACGGGACGCACGGGACGGGTGGAAGGAGAACGTCCTCCAGTATTGCCGCGGGTGGTTTAAGGAAGGGCTGCAGGACAGGGCCGTCACCCGGGATCTCTCCTGGGGGGTGCACATCCCTCTTCCGGGATACGAAAACAAGGTTGTCTACGTCTGGTTCGACGCCGTTCTTGGATACATCTCCTCAGCCAAGGAATGGGCCCTCCGCGAGGGGAGGCCCGACGCCTGGAAGGAGTACTGGCTCGACCCGGCCACAAAGTACGTTGCGTTTATCGGGAAGGACAATGTCGTTTTCCATACCATCGTTTTCCCCGCGATGCTCATGGCCTGGAACGACGGCGGGAAAGAGCAGTTCGTTCTTCCGGAGAATGTTCCGGCGAACGAGTTTCTCAACTTCGAAGGACAGAAATTCTCCAAGAGCAGGGGCTGGGGGATCGACGTGCAGGACTTCCTGGATAAATTCCCGGCCGATCCGCTCCGCTACTATCTGGCCGGAGCACTGCCGGAATACCGGGATTCCGACTTCACCTGGAGGGATTTTCAGGCGAAGAACAACAACGAGCTGGCGGACATCTTCGGCAATTTTGTGAACCGGACGCTTGCCTTTGCCCACAGAATGTTCAATGGAATCGTGCCTGAACGGGGCCCGCTGAACGACACCGACAATGAGGCGCTTGCGGTGCTTGCACGGACGCCGCAGAAGGCCGGAGAACTGTTTGAACAGTACCGTTTCCGCGACGGGCTGACGGAAGTGATGAACCTTGCGCGCGCGGCGAACAAGTACTTCAATGACAGCGAGCCGTGGAAAACCGCACGGACCGATCCGGCGCGATGCGCGACGGCCATCAATATCAGCGTGCAGCTGACCCGTTCCCTTGCGATCCTCATGAGCCCCATTGTCCCCTCCAGTGCGGAAAAACTCTGGCAGATGCTCCGGCTCCCCGGGAAGGCCGCGACGCAATCATGGGATGACGCGGGCGCGCTCCCGATTCCCGATGCGCACGTGCTGGGAACGACGGAGATTCTCTTTGCCAAGATCGAGGACGAGACGATTGCAGGAGAAATCAGCGCGCTGGGCAATGTTCCCGCGGCGCCTCCTGCTGCTCCGGTGGCGGCCGGCCCCGGCCCGGTGATGATCGATGATTTCAAGAAGATCGACCTCCGCGTGGGGAAAATCCTCAAGGCCGAGCGATTGCCCAAATCGGAAAAGCTCCTCAAACTCCAGGTGGCGGTGGGGCCGGAAACACGGCAGATCATCGCGGGAATTGCGAAACATTATGCGCCGGAAGATCTCGTCGGCAAGAACGTCGTCGTGGTGTACAACCTTCGGCCGGCAAAGCTGATGGGGGAGGATTCGCAAGGCATGCTCCTTGCCGCATCGGATGGATCCGGCAAACTTGCGATTGTCGTGCCGGCGGAGGATATTGCAAGCGGGGCAATCGTGCGGTAGGGACGGGTGCGACAGGAGAAGTGGCGGCCCGGCCGAAACGACCGGGCCGTTCTGTCTCGTGGTGCGAAACAATCGGGGAACTCCATGTTCGTTGATTCACATGCACATCTCACGTCGAAGGAATTCGATGCCGACAGGGATGACGTTCTACGCCGGGCCGCCGAAGCCGGTGTCTCGTTCATTGTCTCTCCGGGAACGGATTTGGAGGACAGCAGACGTGCCGTGGAAATTGCCGAGAAGTATGAAGGAGTCTTTGCGTGTGTCGGCTTCCACCCTCATGAGGCGGGGAAGGCCGACGAACGTTCGCTCCGTGCGATGGAAGAACTGAGCCTCCACCCGAAGGTCGTCGGGATCGGTGAAATCGGCCTGGATTATCACGATCCCGCCGGAGTCCCTCGCAGGGTCCAGCAGGATGCGCTTCGTGCCCAGCTCGATATCGCCCGCCGCCGGGATCTCCCCGTCGTCATCCATGCGAGAGACGCGAACGGCGATACGATGGACATCATAGAACAGGCCATCCGTGAGAATCCGTCGTGGCGCAGCCGCACGGTCATCCCCGGCAGCCGCTCTTCCGTCCCGAAAGGCGTCTTCCACTGCTTCTCCGGTGATGAAGCCCTTGCCTGGAGGGTCATCAATCTCGGGTTCGCGATCTCTCTTCCCGGCGTGGTGACGTTCAAAAACGCCGGCCTCGCTGCGGAAGTCGCCTCCAGCATCTCTGCCGAACATCTTCTCCTGGAAACCGACAGCCCCTATCTTGCGCCCGTCCCTTTCCGTGGGAAGCGGAATGAGCCGATGCACATCCCGCTCATCGCGGAGAAAATCGCCTCGCTGCAGAATCTTGCGGTGGATGACATCGCGCGTGCAACATCGTATGGCGCCTTCCGGATGTTCGGCATCGGCGCTCCGGGGAAGCCGGAGATCGTCTACCGGCTGAAAGATTCACTCTATATCAACATGACGATCCGCTGCAACGCCGATTGCGTTTTCTGCGACCGGAAGGGGGAGGCGGTCATCAAGGGACACAATCTGAGGATCGACAGGGAGCCGACTCCCCGCGAGGTCATCGAGAGCATCGGAGACCCGACCCGATACCGGGAGATCGTCTTCTGCGGCTACGGCGAGCCGACGATCCGGCTCGACGCGTTGAAGGAAGTCGCGGCGTGGGTCAAAGCACGCGGAGGGAAGACCCGCATCAACACGGACGGCCATGGAAATGTCATCCATAAGCGGAACATCGTCCCTGAGCTCGCGGGACTCATCGATGCCGTGTCGATCAGCCTGAATTCGACTGACCCGGTGCAATACGGTGCGCTCATGCGTTTGGACGGCGCAAAGTATTTCGCGGCCATGATCGAATTCGCAAAGGAAGCGGTGAAGGTGATCCCCCACGTCGTTATGACCGTCGTCGATCTGGATGAGGTGGACAAGGAAAAAGCAAGATCCTTGGTGGAGAACGAGATCGGCGCCACATTTATCACCAGACCCTACTTCTGATCGTGCATGGACTTCTTCGGTTCCCCCCTTTCCCACCGGCCGTTGCGCCATGTCCTTTTCATCGCCGAAGGGCAGTTGGGCGATCTTCTTCTCCTCACGCCGGCCCTCCGGTCCGTTAAGGAATCGTTCCCGGGCTCCAGGACCGCCGTGCTGGTGCTGCAGCGCCGCAGGTATGATGCGGAGATCGCCCCGCAGGAAGCCCCGGGGGTGCTGACCGCGCCCGCCGGCGGCACATCAGTTGTCCTCCTGAACGATCCGCATGTCGACGAAGTGATGGAAATAGACCGTTCGGCCCTCCGTCGTCTCAAAGGGATTCCGAGGCTCAAGGCGGAGTTTGCGATCGTCGCGTGGCTGCGTCGTGAACGATTCGACACGGTTGTGTGCACGTTTCCCCAGGAGAGATTCTTCCAGTGGGCTTTTCTGTCCGGCGCGAGAATCAGGGCAGGCGAGGAAGGAAGGAATCTATCGTTTCTTCTGAACCGGAGGATCCGGCAAACGAAGGGCGACAAGGGAGTCTTGCGGTACTATTGCGCCCTTGCGGAGGCGGTCGGAGCGAAGACGGAAGGATGCAAAGAGACACACTTCGTTTTGAGCCCGGGAACCGAAAAGTGGGCGGAGGAAGAGCTTGCCCGTCGGGGGATTTCTGCGGCTCAACATCCGGTGGCGGTTCACCCCGGGGCCAGCGGCCCATATCGCATCTGGCCGCCGGAGCACTTCTGCGAAGTGATCGCACGCCTCCGGCTCAGAGGGCGCCCGGTGTTTCTCTGCGGGAGCGATTTCGACCGGGGTGCGATCGAGGCGGTCCGCCGGTGTTCCTCTTCCGACATCCCCGCCATTATCACCGCAGGCGGAGTGTCGTACCTCGCAGCCCTGTTCTCGAAATCTTCACTGCTCCTCTGCAACGACTCGGGTCCCCGGCATCTTGCCGCTGCGGTGGGTACGCCGACCCTCGCCGTGATGCCGCGGTTCGGCGATCGCGCGTGGAAAATCTACAATGATGAAAGCCGTCATGCGGCGGTGCAGAGTCCCGATGCCTGTCCCGCCTGCGGCAGCGATGAGTGCCGCAACGTCATTCCCGACGGCGCCGAGTTCGGCTCCTCTTGCCTGCACGCAGTCACCCCGGATCAGGTGATCCGGCGGCTCGATCTCCTCCTCCTCTGATGCCGCGAAATCATTTCCGCTTCTGGAACGCCTCGTCGTAGGCTTGCCTGTGCGAGGGGTCGGCCGCAATGAAGATATTGTACACGTTGGGGTCGGGATAGTCAAGAAAGAGGTCGGCCAACTCCTTCGCTTTCGCCTCGAAGAAAGTCCTGATGAACTGGTTTCGCGGATCAACATTGTTCCGCAGAATCCCCACAGAGGTGACCGCCCGCCGGATATTGTCCAGCGCCCCCCGCCTGTTGAACGCCAGCGAGTCCAGCCCGCAGTAGTGGTAGGTGTACAGTGCCGTCCGCAACGTCTCGTATGCCGGATTCTGAATCTCGTCGATCAACTGGATTCGCGCAAAGGACGTGGCGTTTGGCTGCCATCCCTTCTGTCCGCTCGCTCGTCCCAGACTTGCGACATCCGATGCCGACTGGAAGAGGGGGGTTCCCGATCCCCTCTCATATGTGTCATTGTCATAACCGATGATAAGATACATATAGAAATCGAGGAAACTCGCCAGATCATCGAATGTGCGCGGATTGTGATTCAACGGTTTCGTCCGCACATAGGTGAACTCCCACATCTCATCAAAGAGGCGGACGACGACGGTGTTCTGATCCGACTTGTAGATCGGGCGCTGGCTCCCGATGAAAACCTGCGCTGTGTAATGGTTTTCGCTTGTGACGCTCTGGATGAAGATGTTGAGCGTGCACTTGACCTTCACGTCGGAGCTCGCCTGCGCCCAGTTGTAATTGTTGACGTAGGAGCTGACGTCGTTGGCAAAGTCCCTGAGGAGATCTTTGTATGCCGTCGAGACCGCCTCGTAGTTTACCTGAACGTTACAGTCCACCTGCTGTCCCCGGGCGCTTCCGATAAGCGCCGCCATGACGGCAAATGTGCCGAACACTTTCATTATGGTGTTCATTCGCGTCCCCGTGTGACTGATGGTTCCGCCAATATACGGCATTTGTCAGCGCAGGTCAAGGAAAGAAATGGGCGTCCCGCAATGGAAATTGCGCGCCGGAGGAGTATGAATGGAAAAGAACAGGTGTGGAGGTCGAAGGTGCCTCTGCGGGATATTGCCATGACGCTTGCGGTCCTGGGTTGCCATGCCGTCGGCCTTGCCGCCTTCGAGCGGCAGCCGGTGGTCGGCGGCGTACCGGGACTTGCCTGGACGGGCGCGGGATGCCTGGCCGACCCCGGGGGGATTCAAATAAACCCGGCTGTCGCGGGAGCTATCCTCCGGAGGTCCATCGCGTGCACGTGGACGCCGGGAGAATTCGGACTGCCGGAGTTGCGCAGGAACGCGCTCCTCGTTGTTTCCCCTCTTCCTGCCGGGGGGTGCGCACTGTGCGCGTCGACCTTCGGGTACGACCTCTACCGTGAACTGACCCTCGGCGCTACGTACGGCGGCACGGTGACAGACGGCCTCCTCGCGGGCTGCACGTTCTCCTGGTATCGACTGAGTATCGCGGGGTATGGCCATGCATCCGCAGCCGGAATCGACCTCGGTCTGCAATGGATGCCGACGGAAACACTCCGCTGCGGGGCCGTCGTCACCAACCTGAACGGGCCGTCGATCGGCGCTTCGCGCGAACGACTTCCACAATCCATGAGCTCGGGACTGGAATTCGATCTTTCACCGGATGTTGCCCTCGCAGTGGATGTCGTGAAAGACACACGCTATCCGGCGGAGCTGCGCTGCGGCATCCGTTGCCGTCCCCTTCAGGGTCTCATCCTGCGCGCCGGCACGATCCGGGAACCATCCACGTACACGGCCGGGTTCGGCGTCCTGCTCGGGGATTTCTCCCTGGACTACGCGTTTGCCTCCAACGACCAACTCGGCGCTTCCCATTACTTCGGCGTGACATTGTCCCTCGGCGCGTGGTGACGGCCGGGCGGGACTCCCGGGAGGTGGATGACCTGTGAAGCTCCTTCTGCTCCATGTGGCCGCTCTTTGTTTCTTCCCTCACCACGACTCGACATGGATATCGGAGGATGAATTTCTCACTCCGGTTGCCGTTGCCGATCAACTCGGGATGGAAGAGGGGGGGAGCGCGTATATGGATCAGCTCCTCTGGCTTCAGGAAAACCCGTATGATCTGAATCAAATCACCTTTGGCGAACTTCTCTCCCTTCCGGGCGTCACGGAAGCGGATGCGCATGCCATCATGGCGTTCAGAAAAGAGCACGGACGATTCAGGACGGTGAGCCAGGTTGCAGCGATCGACGGGGGGTGTCGCCGCTTGATGGAGGCGATCGCCCCGTATGTCGTCGTGGGGAACGGACGCAAGAACGGACTGCTCTCCTTCCGCGCACGGGTCGAAAGGGACAATCCCTCCGATGATTCCTTTGTTGGCTCCCCCCTTCATTCTTACAGCAGGATTTCCTTCTCCCCGAAGAGCGAGTGCGAAGTGGGAGCTCTCTTCGAAAAAGATGCGGGCGAGCCGACCCGTGCGGCATACGCAAGCGGTTACGTGCTGGCGAGAAATGTTGTTCCGGATGTGGATGTCATCGCGGGAGATTTTTCGCTGGAAGCAGGAGAGGGACTTCTTCTTTGGTCGGGGAAGACGATCACCAAGGCACAGATGAGCGTCCGCAGTCCGGCCAAGCAAACATCCGGTCTGAAGCCCCACCGTTCAGCGGGAGAACTGAATTCCCTCCGTGGCGGAGGGATCAGCGTTGCGGGCGTGAGAGGCAGGGAGCGCTGGTGTGCGCTTCTCTTCTATTCCCGCCGTTCGCTGCCGGCGACGGTGCAGGGCGATGGCAGCGTCAGTGCCCTGGCGCAGGACGGTTCATCGACAGATAGTGCTTCGATCGCCCGGCGGAACGCGCTGGAGGAAGAGCTCATCGGCGCGCGCGTGGTTTACACGCATGCCGAGGAGATGACACTCGGGGTCACGGCGGTACGCGGGTGCTATGATCACCCGATCCGCCGAAATGATCCGCTCCGCTTTGCCGGTTCCCGTTACGTCATCGCCAGCATGGACATGCGATGCGCTTCGGGAATATTCGTCGTGTTTGCGGAAGGGGCAGTCATGACGGGGGGATTTCAGGCGGTGGTGACCGGGACGCTCATTCACACCGGTCCCGCATGCACGTTTGCCGCGGTGTTCCGCAATTACTCCCCGGGATTCGACAACCCGAGGGGGGCAGGATTCGGCGACAACGCAGAGACGCGCAATGAACGGGGAATGTATTTCGGAGGGGTGTGGGATGCAACATCGTCGCTCCGCGTTTCGGCGTATTTCGACCAGTACCGGCATCCCGCCCCATCGGAGAACACACCCATCCCGGTAGCGGGGGATGAAGCGGTCATTGATTTCCATCATGAACCCGCAACGGGCATTTCGCTCGACGGACGATTCTCCGTGGCCAGGAACGGCACGTGCATCAAGGGAGAGGATGCGTGGGGAAGAGAGATCAGACGGGAAGCAAGGAGCGAACGATGCCGGTGGAAGGGCGGAGCGGGGTTCCGGATCGGTAGGCACGTTTTCCTCTCTCCACAGATTGAGTATGATCATGTGACCAACCCCCCTTCAGTCGATGAATGGGGATTCCTCCTTCGCCAAACCATCCGCGTCGATGCGGGGCGGATCTTTTCGCTTGAGGGACGAATGACCGTCTTTGGGACGGGATCGTATGCTTCGCGGGTGTACGATGTCGAAAACGACCTCTCCGGTCTGTTCGCACCACACCCGTTGGCGGGAGAAGGCGATCGCTGGTATCTGGTCGCCCGCATCGCGCCCGTTGTCTGGTGCTCCGTCAGCGTGAAATATGCGGTGACAGAAAAAGAGGCGGGAATCTCTGCCGGCGCCCGCCCTCGCGACCTTCCCAGGACCCGCATCGACCACGTCGGCGTTCAGATTGACGTCACCCCGCCGTAACTCCTCCCGTGTCATCCGCCGTTTGTTGGGCTTGGTTTTTTTCCGTACATTCCATGGGATCTCTGAACGGATCATTCATTTTCCTGGTGGCGGGCGCGTGGGGAAGAGAGTCGTCGTGGCGATGAGCGGGGGAGTGGATTCCTCGGTGGCGGCCGGATTGCTGGTGGAACAGGGGTACGACGTGATCGGTGTGACGATGAAGACGCACCGGTATGAAGACGTCGGCGGCAACACGGGGAACGAGAGCAGTTGCTGCTCCCTGGATGGAATCAACGACGCCCGTCGCATTGCGGCGACCCTTGGGTTCCCGCACTACGTTCTGGACTTTGGTGAGCCGTTCGGCAAAGAGGTGATTGACAATTTTGTCGCCGAATACCTGGCTGGCAGGACCCCGAATCCGTGCGTGATCTGCAATCGAAAGATCAAATGGGAAGAACTCCTGAAAAAGGCGGAGTCGCTGGGGGCGGAAGCCATTGCAACCGGGCATTACGCCCGCGTCCGGCTCGACAAACAGTCTGATCGCTACGTCGTGTCCCGCGGTCGGGACGCAGCGAAGGATCAATCGTATGCGCTCTGGGGATTGACGCAGAAATCGCTGGCCCGGACGCTCTTTCCTCTCGCGGAACTGACGAAGACGGAGACCCGCGAGTGCGCCGGCCGGCTGGGACTGCCGGTTGCCGGGAAGGGGGAGAGCTTCGAGATCTGCTTCATTCCTGACGATGACTATGAGCGATTCCTGAAGGATCGCGTCCCGGGACTCGCAAACAGGGTTGAGGGGGGCGAGGTCGTGTTCGATGGGAAGGTCATCGGACATCATCACGGGTTTCCCTTTTACACTGTCGGCCAACGCAAGGGACTGGGGATCGCGACGGGACAACCTGTGTACGTCACCGGGATCGATCACGTCAACAATCGCGTCACCGTCGGCATGGAGGAGGCGCTCTACCACAGGGTGCTGACGGCACGGGAAGTGAACATGATCAAGTATGCGGATTGCACGATGCCCCGCCGCGTGAAGGCGAAGATCCGCTACAAGGATGAAGGGGGAGGCGCAACGGTGCAGACGCTGGGCGGTGGAAAGGCGTGGGTGGAGTTCGAATCGCCGCGGCGGGCCATCACTCCGGGACAGTCGGTCGTGTTCTATGAAGACGATGATGTCATCGGGGGCGGAATCATTGACGGGGTGACGGACTGACTCCTGCCGCCCGGCAGGGAACGGTGGTCTTCACCCGGCACGCGTTTTATCGATGTGGAGAGCAAGAGGAGACCATGCTGAATCAAAGATCAATCAACCTCTACGGTTTCATCAGCGTGGGGATCATGCTGGTGATGCTGTTGCTCATGCTGGCGAAGGTAGTGCCGCGAAGCATGTACGGGGTATTTCTCCTGATCGCTGTCGTCTTGTTTGCCGTGAGGCTGATTCTTCGCTTGCTGTACCACCGACAGGCGCGGAATGTGGAAAAGGAGAAAGAGGATACCCCGTTCACGGAGGAGAAATAGCGGCATTGCAGGCCCTTGAAAGCCGGGGATTCGTATCGGGAGGGACGGCCCTGAGGCCCTACTTGGCGGCGGAGAGGTAGCGCACTTCATCTCTTCCCAGCACCTCGGCCCGGTGGAACGTGTTTGCCGGCAGGTTGAGCCGGTCCCCCGGTTTGAGGATCCATTCGTGTTCATCGGTCTCGATCTTCATCTTCCCCGAAACGATCAAGACAAAGTCGTCGAAGTCGTGCTTATGCCGGCCGTACTTGGTCCCCGGATTGTCTGCGTAGAGTTCCGACTCCAGCCCTTCCCGCTTCAGCATCGCCTGGAGTTCCTGCAGTTCGGGCTTCTTGGATTTCTTCCACGGCACAAGGTCCAGTAACACGGCTCTCTTCTCCTCCTCTGTTTCCTGCAGAATGTTTTGCAGGGTCTTCAGCTTTGCGGGACGCGGACTGGTATAGGGTCGGCCGCAAGACATTCCGCGTAATACGACTCATAGAGATCCACAATGGGATGGACATCGAAATGGTCGACGGCCCTCCGCCTGCACGCCTCGCCGAACATGTGCCGCTTGGCGTCATTCGTCAGGAGGTCCACCGCATAGCGCGCCATCCGGTCGACGTCGCCGATCTCCGCAATGTAGCCCGTTTCCCCGTGCACCTGGAGCTCAGGGAGTCCACCGACGCTGGAGGAGACCACCGGAACCTCGCAAGCCATTGCTTCGAGGGCGGAGAGTCCGAAGCTCTCGGACTGGCTGGGCATCAGCATCAGATCGGATGCCGAGAGGATCGGGACGATTTCCTGCTGCTTCCCCAGGAAGATCACATCGTGCTGCAGTCCGAGCTCGCGCGCAAGAATCTCGCATGCGGACCGCTCCGGGCCGTCGCCGACGAGCAGAAGGCGGGAGGGGACTTTCTTCCTCACTTCGCTGAAAATGCGGATCACGTCGGGGACGCGCTTGACGGCGCGGAAGTTCGATACGTGGACGAGAACGCGCTCCCCCTGAGGAGCGAACCTCTCGCAAATGCTGCTTGCCGGGAGCCGCCGGTACTTCCGCGTGTCGACGAAGTTGGGGATGACGCGGATGTCCTTGTCGATGCCGTAGTTGGTGGTCGTCTTCTCGCGAAGGAAGCGGGAGACTGCCGTCACCCCGTCGCTCCGTTCGATGCTGAACTTCATCACAGGGAGGTAACCGGGCTCAAGACCCACGAGCGTGATATCCGTTCCATGCAGCGTCGTGATGATGCGCGACCTGCCGCCGAGGATCTCCCGTGCGAGATACGCACTGATGGCATGGGGGATGGCATAGTGGGCGTGGATAAGGTCGAGTTTTTCGAACCGCGAAACCTCGACGATCTTGCTTGCGAGCGCGAGCGTGTAGAGAGGGAATTCGAAGACCGGATAGGTCGACATCTCCACTTCGTGGTAGAAGACATTGCCGATGTATCCCTCAAGCCGCGTCGGCATGGCGTAGCTGATGAAATGGATCTGGTGCCCCCGCTCTGCAAGGGCCTTCCCCAATTCGGTCGCGACAACGCCGCTGCCGCCGTACGTTGGATAGCACACAATGCCGATTTTCATGATTCTGTCCGCGATGTAGCGATGAAGATACAGAAGCAGGAAGTGACCCGCAAGGGTTGCCAAGAAAAAACCCCATCCCGCGTGGCATCCTCCCATGTCTGCTGAGACCGATGAGTTTCGCACGATCCGCGGGCCTTCCGGGGCGGAAACGAAGGTCCTGGGCTCCCGGTTCATCGCAGGCGCCTACCCGATTGCCGATGAAGAGGCGGCGGAGAGCCGGCTCCGGTCCCTCCGCGAGGAATATCACGATGCAACCCACCATTGTCACGCATACCGCCTGGGTATCGACGGGAAGAGGTTCCGGACGAGCGACGACGGCGAACCCGCCGGCACCGCCGGGAGACCGATTCTCGCGGCGATCGAAAAGGCGGCGCTGACCGATGTGCTGGTTGTCGTGACGCGGTACTTCGGAGGGACGAAGCTCGGCGTCGGCGGCCTTCTGCGGGCATACGGAGGTGCAGCGGATGCGGCTCTCGCTGCTGCTGCGATCATCACAAAGTACATCACGCGCAGCGTCGACATCACTTTTCCTCATCCCCTCGTCGGCGTCGTTATGCACGCCATCGAGACGTCGGGAGGGGCCGTCTGCGACACCCGGTACGATGATCTCGTGCATCTTCGCGTGGAGATCAGGACGTCACGGGTGGACGAGTTTTGCGGGATTCTGCGCGAGAGGACGGGGGGAAAAGCGGGGATCGACGTGCCTGAATGATATGAAAGGACCGGTTGGTTCGCCTGCTGTTGCTACGTTCCTTTGACGATCTGCATCGTATCCATGGCGATGACCAGTTCTTCGTTCGTCGGCACGACCAGGACCGCTGTTCGCGTACCCTCTGCAGAGATGCGCTTTTCCTTTTCCTGAGACGAGTTCCGCACTTCGTCGATCCCGATGCCGAGGAATCCAAGCCCCTCGCAGGAGGCAGCCCGGACCTCCGGACTGTTTTCGCCAATCCCGCCGGTGAAGGCCAACACGTCGATCCCCCCCATCGCCGCCGCATACGCGCCGATGTACTTCTTCACGCGGTAGGCGAACACGTCAAACGCATACGTCGCCTTCTTGTCGCCGTTCTTCACCTCGGCGATGATCTCCCGCATGTCGCTGCTGACCCCTGAGATCCCTTGCAGACCGCTGTGTTTGTTCAGCAGCGTGTTCGCCTCCCCCAGCGACAGACCTTCCTTTCCCATGACGAACAGAATGACCGACGGGTCGATGTCCCCGGAGCGCGTTCCCATCAGCAACCCTTCGAGGGGCGTGAACCCCATACTGGTGTCAACCGAAGTGCCGCGATCCACCGCCGCCATGCTGCAGCCGTTGCCGAGGTGACATGTGATGATCTTCAGCTCAGCCATCGGTTTCCCGATAATGGTTGCCGCCCGATCGGAAACATACCGGTGAGATGTTCCATGGAAACCGTACCGGCGGATCTTGTATTGTGTGTAAAGGGAATAGGGAAGGCCGTACAGGTATGCCTTTTTTGGCATCTTCTGGTGAAACGCCGTGTCAAACACGGCCACCTGCGGGACACCCGGAAGACTGACATCGCAGGCCGCGATCCCCCTTAGATTGTGCGGGTTGTGCAGAGGCGCCAGCTCGATGTTATCGCGCAGTGTCTTGATGACGTTCTCGGTGATGAGGACGGAATCGGTGAACGATTCGCCGCCGTGAACAACCCGGTGGCCGATCGCGTGAATGTCCGACTTGTCGTTGATGACGCCGTGGTTCCTGCTCAGGAGAACGGCAAGGATGTATTCGATGGCGATGGTGTGGTCGAGAATGTCGCCGGCGATCCGGATCTCGTCGCCGTCGTGGCGTTTGTTGCTGAGCGTGGCCCCGGTCATCCCGATCCGCTCCACGCTTCCGCGCGTGAGAGTCTTCCTGTTGTCCGCTTCTATAAGCTGATATTTGACCGAAGAGCTTCCACAATTGAGGACCAGAATATTCATAGCCGTTTGCCGTCGTCATTATACTTGAAGAATCCCTCCCCCACTTTCTTCCCGATCTTCCCTTCGCGGACCATCCGCCGCAACAACGGACACGGACGATACCGCGGCTCGCCGAGTTCGTGGTACAGGGCCTCCATCCACATCAAGACTTCGTCCAGCCCCATCGCGTCGGCCATCTCCAGCGGGCCCGTCTGCATCCCATAGCCGAGGCTCATTGCCGTGTCGATGTCGTCCGCATGTGCGATTCCCTCCATGAGAACATGCATCGCTTCGTTGAGCATCGGCAGGATCGTCCGGGTGGTGATGAACCCGGGGTATTCAAATACCTCCACCGGGGTTTTTCCGATCCTCTTTGCGAATGCCTTGACGAGCTGGAATGTTTCGTCGGAAGTCTGCATTCCGCGGACGATTTCCACCAGGGGAATCTGAGGGACGGGATTAAGGAAATGCATTCCGATGATCCTGTCCGGCCGCTGGCTTGCCTGGGCGAGCTTCGTCAGACTCAGCGTCGCGGTATTGGAGATGAAAACGGTATCCTGTTTCCCGATGGCATAAAAGGCCTCGATGATCCGCCGTTTCAAATCGAAATTCTCGTCAACGGCCTCGATGATGATGTCGCATTCCTTCAGGACTGCGAGGTCGGTCGTTCCCCGCACCCTGCTCAGGACCGCCTTCTTCTCCGAAGGGGTCTTACCCCACCTCTTGATCTCGTGGTCCATGGCGCGGCTGATGCCGTCCAATCCCGCTTTCAGGGGGGCCGCCGCCTTTTCCACGCCGATGACTTCGATGCCGGCGCCGGCCACGGTCTCGGCAATGCCCTGTCCCATGACGCCGAGGCCGATGACACCGACCGTTTGAAATGCCTCCTCCCCCTTGCGCTTCGAAAGGACGGGGGACTGCAAATCCTCGAATTTCAGCTTTTCCACCATGGAAATGTCCTTATGTTCGTCATGCCGATTGCAGAGCAGATGGGTACGGGAGGCATCTCACACCCGCAGGTGCAACGCATTCGCGAGAAGGGTGATGATCCCGAGAGTGAAGAGGATGGTGAAGACCCATGCGCCTGCTGCGATGAGAGCGGCGATGTGAAGTCTGAAGCCGCAGAGAACTTGGATACCCGTGGCAAGCACCACCACGTACCACAATGTACATAAATTCCATGAGCGAATCAAAACACAAACAGGGACCCCGTCGTTTCTCTTCGGGGGCCGGACGATCGGCTCATACTCGACCAGCACATCGTGGGGGAGGGAGAATTCCAGATGGAGCCGCATGCGGATGTAGCAGAGGATGGCATCGATGGGATCGTCCCGCAGCACTCCTTCCAGAACGCTGACGTATCCGCGTCGCTGAAGGAAGAGCCGGGCCGCATTCCGCTGATCGAGCTTCGGCGTTGAAAATGCCGCGCGCTGCCGGCGAAACGAGGCACCGGAGGTATCGGCACTGCCGACCTGCGCGCGGGCGGAGGAGGAACTTCCGGCGGCCGGCGCTGCGGCAGAGATGAGAAGGAGGCAAACGACCATGCGGGCGGGCACCTTCATCCCCGGCATGTCAGAAGTCCTTGTTCTTGAGTGTCCACGCCGCGAGCCCGAAGAGGGCGGTCGAAGAGAGGAGTGACTGGCCGAAGGGTCGCCAATCGAGCGTCCCTCCTGCGATCGACTTGAGCAGTGTCGCCTGCATCGCCGGGATCTGGGGGGCGATCCAGTAGCAGGTGTCGATGACCGCGTGATATATCGTGTTGTCGCTCAGGAGATACAAGCCGTGTGCGCGGTTCTCGAGGAGTTCGGCGGCGACAAACAAATAGAGAAGCCCCGCAAGGATGGCGATGGCACTGTTGCGCGAGAGCACGCCGAAATAGGAGATCACGGCATACAAAGACGCGAAGATGTATGTCAGGAGCAGGGACGACAAAAGGATATTGACGTTCCATGCCCCGAGCTTGATCCCGAGAATCAACCAGAGACTCGCGAGAAAATAGAGGATGACGGCGAAGATTCCCACAACCCCCCCCGTGTACTTGCCGAGGAGGAGCTCCCAACGGTGGATCGGTTTGGAGAGATAGAGATCGACAGTCCCTTTCTCCAGAGCATCGGGGATGAGGCCCGCGGTGGCGAACACCCCGAAGAGGACCACGCCGAGGAACAGTCCGCCCGTGAGGCCCGCCTCCATCTTCATGACGAGATCGCTGAACATATCTTCCGCGAGGGGAGGGGACGCTTCTTTGCCGAAGACGACCAGCGTTCTTCCTTCGGTGGAGACGGAGGAGGAGACGGTCAGCAGAACACCGAGGAGAATCGCCGTTGAGACCCCCAGGAGGAAATAGAGGGTCGCCTTTGCCGCCATTTCGCGGACGGTGCCAAGCACCAATGCGAGGAATTTCATGATGCGCTCTCCCGTTTGATGAGGGAGAGGAACGACTCTTCGAGCGTGTTCCGCTGCTGCCCGACGGAGACGATTTGCACCCCGTGCTTTCGCAGGAGATCAATCGCGGCGTTTAATTCCGCGGGCGAGTTGCAGCCGATGCTCACGCTCTCTTCGGCGACCTGCACATCCATGACGAGAGCACGCGCCTCTGTTTCCCATGCCTGCGGGATGGTGCCGTTGATTCCGATCACGTAGCGCGACCCGCTGCGTGTCAACTCGTCGACCGTTCCGACCTTCAGGAGCTTTCCTTTGTCGAGGATCGCAACACGGTCGGATATCAGTTCGACCTCCGACAAGAGGTGTGAGTTCAGGAAGATCGTTTTCCCCTTCAGCTTCAGGTCGCGGAGCAATTCCCGGATGTCCTTCCGTCCGACAGGATCGACCCCGTCGGTCGGCTCGTCGAGGAACAGGATGTCCGGATCGTTGACAAGAGCTTGTGCCAGGCCGAGACGCTGCATCATCCCCTTGGAATACTTCTTCACCTTCGTCTTCCGCCACTGGCCCATGCCGACGAGATCGAGCAGAACGGGGATGCGCGCGTCGAGCGTCGACCCGTCCACTCCGCTCAACTGCCCAAAGAGGCGCAGGATCTGTTCGCCGGTGAAATAGCCGGGATATCGGTGGCTCTCCGGAAGGTACCCGATGCGGCCTTTTACCTCGTCGTTGGGCAGCTTCTGCCCCAGGATCGTGGCCCCACCGCTCGTCGGAAGCGTCAGAGAGAGGATGATCTTGACAAATGTCGTCTTCCCCGCCCCGTTGGGTCCAAGGAGACTGAATATTTCTCCGGCTTCGACCGCGATGGAGAAAGACGCCAGGGCGTCAACCTTCGTGCGCCGGATCAGGCCCGCTTGATAGGTCTTGGAGAGGGAATCGGCTTCAATGACTGGCATGGAGGGTTGGGAGGTTTATTGGACAAAATTACGGAAAACTATGGCCGGATGCAAAATCATCTTCCAAAGTTGACACTTTCGTTCGTTTTTTGTAACTTGTTTGTGCGCCTAAGGAACCCGGCATCGCCTGCAGGTGTTCTTCAATCGTGAAAGAAGAACATTTTTTTTGCGCCAAAATAGGACCTGTTCAGTCGTATATGGAATGGAATTCCTCCATAAGTGTTGCTCCCTGCCCGACATCGGCATGTGAGGTGATAGCATGGTAAGACTCTCAAAGAAAGTCGAATACGGACTGATCGCGATCGGGCACATTGCGACAAAACCCACCGGCGAAATTGTCACCGCGAAAGAGATCGCCGATGCCTACAAGATTCCGTACGAACTTGTCGCCAAGGTGCTCCAGAAGTTGACGAAGTCGGGGCTCATCGTCTCCCATCAGGGGGTCCGCGGGGGATATGCATTAACGCGGAATCCGGGTGACATACCCGTCTCGATGATCATCAACGCGATAGAAGGAATGCAGCCCGTGATCGCTCAGTGCATGTCGGACGGCCCTGAAAGTTGCACGGTGTTCACGGTCTGCACGATCAAGTCGCCGCTCATCAAAGTGCAGGCGAACATCGAACGGGCGTTCAGCACCATGATGTTGTCGGAGATCGTGTGAGGCCATGAAACTTCCCATCTATCTTGATAACCACGCCACAACGAGGGTTGACCCGCGGGTTGTCGCGGTGATCCTCCCGCTCCTGAACGGGGAATACGGGAATGCTGCGAGCCGTCAGCACGAATTTGGCTGGAGGGCGGAGGCGGCGGTTGATATGGCGCGGGAGCGTGTTGCACGGTTGATCGGCGCAAAACCGGAGGAGATCGTTTTTACGAGCGGGGCAACCGAATCGGTCAACCTCGCCCTCAAGGGTTTGGACGGATCGAAGCGCGCGGGGGAGAAACACATCGTCACCGTCGCGACGGAACACAGGGCGGTTCTCGATACCTGTGCCCGCCTTCGCGGCTGGGGTTGGGATGTGACAACGCTTGGCGTCGATGGCTGCGGGTCGGTCAATCCGGAGGATGTCGCCCGGGCGCTGCGCCCGGAGACGGTCCTGGTCAGCGTCATGGCGGCCAATAATGAGATCGGGACGATCGCGCCGCTCGGGGAGATCGGAGCACTTTGCCGGGAGCGGGGGATACTCTTCCACACGGATGCGAGTCAGGCGGTGGGGAAGATCCCGATCGATGTGCGGGAGATGCATATCGACATGATGTCGTTCTGCGCGCACAAGATGTACGGCCCGAAGGGCGTGGGCGCTCTCTTCATCCGCGGCGGTGAACCCCGCGTCAGGTTGGTTCCGCAGATGGATGGCGGGGGGCACGAAAGGGGGATGCGTTCCGGCACGTTGAATGTCCCCGGGATAGCGGGATTCGGCAAAGCGGCAGAGATCGCCCGGGACGAGATGGGGGATGATGCCTTGCGCACCTCCCGACTTCGCGACCAGCTCGTCGACGGATTCCTTGCCTCGCTCGACGATCTCCGCGTGAACGGCAATCCGGACAGGAAGCTGCCCCACAACGCAAGCATCACTTTCGAACGCGCCCCGGCAGATTCGCTCATCATGGCAATGCGGGACATCGCCGTTTCCGCCGGTTCCGCCTGCAGTTCTGCGCAGCCGGAGCCGTCCCACGTTCTCCGGGCAATCGGCCTCTCAGGGGAAGAGGCCGCTGCGACGATCAGGTTCGGCCTCGGACGCTTTACGGAGCAGGAAGAAATTGAGTACACGATCAGGCGCGTGACCGAAGAGGTGCGGTCGCTGCGGGAGAAAGCCCATCACCCCGTGCACATCCATTGAGGAAGGCGGCAACAACGACATGAAGCAGCTCTCGTACATTCTCCAGAATGAGAAGGAAGTGCTTGATTTCCTGAAATCGCATTTTCCCATCTATCATGAATCCAACGTGTTCTTTCGCGACATCCAATACGGCATACAGTCCCTGCTGGAACGAAAGGGGATGAGGATCGGCTATACGGATGGGGAAGCCGTCGCGCGGGAATTCATCCGATCAATGGAGGAGAAGAAGATCTTCATGCCGGTCGACAAGCAGACATGGGTGGTGAACAATCCCGAATACAGGAAGCCCCAGATCAAGGCCCCCGCAGCACCTGCCAGGCCGGCCCCCCCCAAAGCGGTTGCTGCAATGCCGCCGCCGGCCGTGCCCGCGCCGGAGCCGGCCAAAGGGTAGTGCCGTTCCGAGCGAATCCATGATCGGGCATTGACGGTAAGAAGGGAACGAGCACGGCGATGACAACAACAGGCAGAGGTCATGAGCACTGAGACCAATACCAATACGATAGAAGAGTTCGCGAACCGTGAATACAAGTACGGCTTTGTCACCGACATCGAAGCGGATGCGGCGCCGCGCGGGCTGAGTGAAGAGATTATCAGGTTTATCTCCACGAAGAAGGCGGAACCTGCGTGGCTCCTCGAATGGCGGCTGAAGGCATACGGCCATTGGAAGACGATGGCGGAGCCGATGTGGCCGAATATCACGCACGAACCTATCGATTACCAGAACATGATTTATTACTCCGCGCCGAAACGCGCGCCGAAGACGCAAAGCCTCAGCGACGTCGATCCTGAACTCCTGAAGACGTACACGAAGCTGGGCATATCCCTCGGCGAGCAGGAGCGGCTCTCGGGTGTCGCGGTGGACGCCGTGTTCGACAGCGTCTCCGTGGCGACGACCTTCAAGGAGAAACTGAGCGAACTCGGCATCGTTTTCTGCTCGTTCTCCGAGGCGGTGCGGGAACATCCCGACCTGGTCAGGAAATACCTCGGATCGGTGGTGCCGCCGGGAGATAATTTCTTTGCGGCGTTGAATGCCGCTGTGTTCAGCGACGGCTCCTTTTGCTTCATCCCGAAGGGAGTACGCTGCCCGATGGAGCTCTCGACCTACTTCAGAATTAACGCGGCGGAGACGGGACAGTTTGAAAGGACCCTGATTGTCGCGGAGGAAGGCGCATCCGTGAGCTACCTGGAGGGGTGCACCGCGCCAATGCGCGATACGAACCAGCTTCATGCCGCAGTCGTGGAGCTCGTGGCCCTCGAGAACGCACGGATCAAGTATTCGACGGTACAGAACTGGTACCCGGGCGACAAGGAGGGGAAGGGCGGAATCTACAACTTCGTGACGAAACGGGGGAAGTGCGCAGGGGCGAATTCGCGCATTTCCTGGACGCAGGTGGAGACCGGATCGGCCATCACCTGGAAGTATCCAAGCGTTCTTCTGATCGGCGACAACTCCGTCGGCGAGTTCTATTCCGTCGCCGTCACCAACAACCGCCAGCAGGCCGATACGGGAACGAAGATGATTCATATCGGCCGCAACACGAAGAGCACGATCGTGTCCAAGGGGATCTCGGCCGGTCACGGTCAGAACTCGTACCGCGGACTGGTGGAGGTGAAGAGAAATGCGGTCAACGCACGCAACTTCTCCCAGTGCGACTCGTTGCTGCTCGGCGACACCTGCGGGGCACATACCTTCCCGTACATCGAGGTGAAAAACACCAGCGCGATCGTGGAACACGAAGCATCGACCTCGAAGATCGGCGAGGACCAGATTTTCTACTGTCGACAGCGGGGGCTCTCAACGGAGGATGCAGTGAATATGATCGTCAACGGCTTCTGTAAGGAAGTATTCCGCGAGTTGCCGATGGAGTTTGCCGTCGAAGCCCAGAAGCTCCTCGGCGTCAGTCTCGAGGGAAGCGTGGGGTGACACACCACCGGCGGCGGCCCCGGTGAGAGCGGCCTCTCAATGATCATGGGAGATGAATGCAATGAGTCTGTTGGAAGTGAAAGATCTGCACGCGGGAGTCAATGGGAATGAAATCCTCACCGGCATCAGCCTGTCGGTCGAGGCGGGCGAGGTCCACGCAATCATGGGGCCGAACGGCTCGGGGAAGAGTACCCTCGCAGGCGTGTTGGCCGGCCGTGAGAGCTACGTGGTGACCCGGGGGGAAGTCCGGTACCAGGGGAAGGATCTGCTGGCGATGGCGCCGGAGGAACGGGCCCGTGAAGGGTTGTTTCTGGCTTTCCAGTATCCCGTGGAGATCCCCGGGGTATCGAACATGTATTTCCTGAAGGCGGCCTTGAACGCCATCCGCAAGCATCGCGGCGAGGACGAACTGGACGCGATCGAGTTTATTGCCCTCGTGAAGAAACGCATGGCGTTCGTCGACATCGACGAGAGCCTCCTGCAGCGGCCGGTCAACGAGGGCTTCTCGGGAGGGGAGAAGAAGCGGAACGAGATCTTTCAGATGGCGGTGCTCGAACCGCGGCTGGCGATCCTGGATGAAACTGATTCCGGCCTCGATATCGACGCCCTCAGGATCGTTGCCGAAGGGGTCAATAAGCTGCACGCGAAGGACAAGGCGGTTGTCGTCGTCACGCACTATCAGCGCCTGCTCAATTACATCGTCCCCGACGTGGTGCACGTCCTGATGGATGGGAGAATCGTCAAATCAGGCGGAAGGGAACTTGCCCTGAAGCTGGAAGAAAAGGGATACGATTGGCTGAGGGATGAAGCGGGTGTCGCGCAGGCGCAGGAGCCGGCACGCTCATGAATGACGGAAGAGCACAGACGCAGGAATGGTACGCGGCGAAATTCGCACAGTTCGAGAAGGGGTTGAACGGCGGAACATCGACGGCTCTCCATGGACTTCGGCGTGCATCGATGGCGAAGTTCGCGGCGACGGGTTTTCCCACGACGTCCCATGAGGAGTGGCGCTTCACAAACCTTGCCCCTCTGGCGCGGACGGAATTCATTCCGGCGCTTGCGGGTGACGACGCCGGCGTGACGCATGCCGATCTTGAGGGATCACTTCTTGGAGAAGGAGCCGCGGCGGAAGTCGTCTTTGTCGATGGGCAGTGGTCTCCGAATCTCTCCGCGCTGCCGTCGTTGCCTCCCGGCATCCGGGTCGTCAGTCTCGCCCAGGCGCTCAGGCAGAAACCGGACGAGGTGATGGCATACCTCTCTCGGCACGTCATCAGCGACGGGACGCTTCCCGCAGCGCTCAACACGGCCTTTCTGCACGACGGGGCATTTGTCCTGTTGGAGGACGGCACGGCGCTCGATCGGCCGATCCATCTTCTCTTCGTCGCGTCCGCCCGCCCGGTTCCCTTCATGACCGCGCCCCGCATCGTGATCGTCGCGGGGAAGGAAGCGCGGGTCACCATCGTCGAAAGTTATGTCTCTCTTGCGAACAACGTCTACTGGACGAACGCAGTGACGGACGTGTTTGCCGGGGCGGGAGCCGTTGTGGAGCACGATACGCTGCAGATCGAGAGCCCTTCGGCGTTCCATACGGGGGCAACCCATTTTCAGCTGGGCAAGGGGAGCGTCGTCGCCTCCAACGCGATCGTCCTGGGGGGATTGCTTGTCCGGAACACGGTGAGCGCGGTCTTCGAAGGGGAAGACGGCGAATGCACCTTGAACGGTCTCGCGGTGGCGTCCGGGGCGCAGCTTGTCGACAACCACACGATCATCGACCATGCGAAGCCGAAGTGCACGAGCCATGAGCTGTACAAATCGATTCTCGATGGAAAGGCCCGGGGCGTCTTTAACGGGAAAATCTTCGTCCGGCAGGACGCCCAGAAGACCGACGCGAAGCAGACGAACAGAACGCTTCTCCTTTCCGACGAGGCGACCATCGACACGAAACCGCAACTGGAGATATTTGCCGACGACGTGAAATGCACTCACGGGGCGGCAGTGGGGCGACTGAATGACGAGCAGGTGTTCTACCTCCGTTCGCGGGGGCTCGACGAAGCTGCAGCGCGCGATCTACTCACGTTCGCGTTCGCGGGGGACATCATCAGGAGGATCCATGTGGCCCCGCTCCGCGACAGATTGACCACGTTCTTCCGTACCCGCCTCCAGCAGGGACGGGTGGCAAGCGAGGACCTATGCATACCGTAACCTCACAATCCGATCAGGACCTCAAAGACCGATTCCTCGCCATCCGGGGATGCCGGCACCATTTTCCGCTTCTCCGCCAGAGAGTGAACGGCAAGCCGCTGGTGTACTTCGATAATGCTGCGACGAGCCAGAAGCCGCAGGTCGTGATCGACACCCTGATGCGGTATTACGAGGAGGAGAACTCAAACATCCACCGCGGCGTTCACTACCTGAGCGAGCGGGCGACGCAGGCGTATGAAGCGGCGCGCGTCAAGGTCCAACACTTTCTGAACGCCGCGCATCACCGGGAGATCATCTTCGTGCGCGGGACGACCGAGGGGATCAACCTGGTCTCTTCCACCTACGGTCCCATGAAGGTCGGGCCGGGAGACGAGATCCTGATCTCGACAATGGAGCATCATTCCAATATCGTCCCCTGGCAGATCCTGTGTGAGAAAACCGGCGGAGTGCTGCGGGTTATTCCCATCAACGATGCCGGCGAGATCATCCTCGGGGAATATGAGAAGCTTCTTACCCCGAGGACGAAGATCGTCGCGTTGACGCATGTTTCGAATGCCCTGGGGACGATCAACCCCGTGAGGAAGATGATCGACCTTGCGCACGCGCAGGGGATACCGGTCCTGATCGACGGAGCGCAGGCGGTCCCTCACATGAAAGTCGATGTGCGGGAACTCGATGCGGATTTCTATACGTTCTCTGCTCACAAGATGTTCGGTCCGACCGGCGTCGGGATTCTCTACGGAAAGACCAAGCTCCTTGATGCCATGCCCCCCTACCAGGGCGGAGGCGACATGATCAAATCGGTCACGTTCGAGAAGACCATCTACAACGACTTGCCGTACAAGTTCGAGGCGGGGACGCCCAGCATTGCCGGGGGGATCGGACTGGGAGCAGCGATCGACTACATGAACGAACTCGACATGGCCGGGGTCGCGGCGTTCGAACAGGAACTGCTGTCCTATGCGACACGGCTGGTCGGGGAGATCCCGGGGCTTCGGATCATCGGTACGGCAAGGGAAAAGGCGGGCGTGCTTTCCTTTGTCATCGAAGGGATCCACCCGCACGATATCGGGACCATCCTTGACGATGAGGGGATCGCAATCAGGACGGGACACCATTGCGCTCAGCCCGTCATGCAGCGGTTCGGCGTTCCTGCGACAGCCCGCGCTTCGTTCGCATTCTACAACACCAAGGAGGAGATCGATGTGTTCATCGGCGCCCTCCGCAAAGTCATCGAGGTACTTGGCTGATGTCCGCTCTTCGTGAGTTGTACCAACAGGTGATCCTCGATCACAACAAGAGTCCCAGGAACTATCATCCGCTCGTCGATCCGACCAGGACCGTCGATGGCTACAATCCCCTGTGCGGGGATCATTACAAGATCTACGTGAAGATGGATGGCGACAGGATAGACGACGTGAGCTTTACCGGCACGGGGTGCGCGATCTCAAAGGCCTCCGCATCGGTCATGAGCGCGATGGTCAAGGGAAAGACCAGGGAAGAGGTGGAGAGAATATTCAACGATTTCCATGCCCTGGTCACGGGGTCGATCGACGCCGACAAGAATCTCGACCGGCTCGGAAAACTCGCCGCATTCTCAGGGGTGAGCGAATTCCCGGCGCGCGTCAAATGCGCCAGTCTCGCCTGGCACACCCTCCACGCGGCCCTGCAAGGGACCGGAGCATCCGTATCGACAGAGTGAATGCGATGGCAGAAACCGACGGACCGGAACAGATCAGCACCATCGAACAGAAGCTGATCGAGGGACAGGTGATTGAGATGATCAAGACCTGCTACGACCCGGAAATTCCGGTGAACATCTACGAACTGGGATTGATCTATGGCGTTGCGGTGGCGATGGATGGCGGCGTCATGATCACGATGACATTGACGACGCCGTACTGCCCCGCGGCCCAGTCGCTGCCGCGTGAGATCGAAACGAAGGTGAAGAGCGTGCCCGGTGTCAGCGCTGCGAAGGTCGCGATCGTGTGGGACCCGCCATGGACTCCGTCGATGATGACGGAGGCGGCCCGGCTGGAATTGGGGATGTGAGAAGAGTGCGGTCATGCGCCGCGGCGGGCGGCGGGGACGCATTGGGTGTATCATTGACATTCATGAAGAGGGGGGAGGATGATGGCCGAAACACAGACGGAAAGCGCTTCGGCGCCCGGCGAAGGGGTCACGTTGACCGAAAAGGCCGCGGCGCAGGTGCTGAAGCTGAAGGTGGAGAATAACATTCCGCAAACGCACGGCCTCCGGCTTGGCGTCAAGGGGGGAGGGTGCTCGGGGCTGTCGTATGTGCTTGGATTCGACGAGCACCCGAAGGAAAACGACAAGGTGTTCGTGCTTCAGGGGGTGACGGTGTTCGTTGATCCGAAATCCCTCTTCTACATCGGCGGCACGGTTCTCGATTTCAGCGACGGGTTGAACGGCAAGGGGTTTGTCTTCAATAATCCTCAGGCGGCCAAAACCTGCGGGTGCGGGAATTCCTTCGGGGTGTAAGAGCGGTCCGCCAGGCGATGTCCCACAAAAAGTGGAGGAAGCGGTGAAGCGCAGGTCCTTTGTGAAGACCGCGGCAGCGGTCACGATGGGAAGTCTTCTGCCGTCTGCGGCAGCAAAGCCGAACGATTTGTTCACACTACTACAACAACAGGAGAAACAACATATGGCGTACGAGTGGAAGTTCAAGCCGCGTCCGTATTCCGATGAGGAAGCAAAAAAGCTCCTCGCACCGGTCGTGGATGCCGAAACAACGGATTGGCATTACAATACCCACCACAAGGGATATGTCACCGCCCTCAACAATATCGAGAAGGCGTTGGAGACGGCCGACCGTGCCGGGGCGAATGGCAACTACAGCGTTGTCGGCGAGCTGAAACGCCGCCAGACATGGAACCATGCCGGGACGCTCCTCCACGACATTTACTGGGAGGTGATGGGCGGGGATGGCGATGTGTCGAAGGGACCCGACGTCAAGGCCGCCATCGAGAAGGAGTTTGGATCGATCGACGCGTGGAAGGCCGACTTCAAGGCCTCTGCGGTCTCGGCGAAACTGAGCGGCTGGGGCGTGCTGGTGTACGACCAGCTCTATTCACAGCGGCTGCTGAACATCCTCGTCGATGAACACCACTACGGCGCGATCTGGGGCGGCATCCCCGTGATCCCTGTCGACGTCTTCGAGCACGCGTACTACCACAAGGACGGTCCGAAAAGGGCCGCGTACGTGGACAACTTCATTGCGAACCTGCACTGGGGACGGATCAACGAGCGCTACAAGAAGTATGCGCGGTGATCGGCAGGGACCTCGCGGTGCCTTGCTCGCAACGGTTGTTCCTTCGCTTCACCGGTCGCCCCCGGGTGTTTCCTCCCGGGGGCGGTCTGTTGTCTGCCTTGAAGTTGTGGGCGGAAATGAATATCATGGGAGAGCGCGGGGAGTTGCAGACGGGCGTGACGCATGGAAAATCCCCGGCGATTCACGATGCAGGAGGAAGAATGAATAAGAAGACGATGAAGGTGCGGAAGAAACACAAGAAAGCGGTCGAGCGGACGAAGGCGAAACAACGGGCCTCGCTGGCGAAGAAGAAGACGTGACCGACGTGCGAGGCGACCCCGTGGCCGCCTCGTTGTCTCTCGTGTATGACCATGGCGATTCCATCCGTGTTGATCCCCGCTGTTCCCCTGAATCTTGTGTACCGGTTCGGGAGCCGTGAATACGACCTCTCCGCGCGGACACATATCATGGGAATCCTCAACGTCACGCCGGATTCCTTTTCCGATGGCGGGCGGTATCTGACCGTCTCCCGCGCTGTGGAGCATGCGCTGGCCATGGCGGAAGAGGGAGCGGATTTCATCGATGTGGGAGGGGAATCGACCCGCCCGAAGGGATCTGCCTACGGCGAGGGGTCGGATCCGGTGGGGGCGCAGGAGGAACTTGACCGTGTTCTTCCGGTGATCGAGGAAATCGTGAAGCGGACGGAAGTGCCGGTTTCGATCGACACCACCAAGTCCTCCGTTGCGCGCGCTTCCCTCGCCGCAGGGGCAGTTATCGTCAACGACATCAGCGGCTTCACCTTCGATCCGGCGATGCCGGAAGTCGTCGCGGCCGGCGGCGCTTCCGCCGTGGTCATGCACATCAGGGGAACGCCGAAAACGATGCAAGCCGACCCCGTGTACGACGATCTCTTTGCGGAGATCATCTCCCGGCTGCAGGAGGCCGTCCGCAAGGGGACTTCACAGGGAGTGAAGCAGATGATCGTGGATCCCGGCATCGGCTTCGGAAAGACCGGAGCCGATAATTTCCGGCTGCTCGCCGGACTGCGCCGCTTTGCGGTGCTCGGCCGCCCTCTTCTTGTCGGCCCCTCCCGGAAATCATTCCTGGCAGGAGCATCGCGGCTTCCCCCGCAGGAGCGCCTGGAGGGAACGCTGGCAGCAGCCGCTGTTGCAGTCCTGCACGGCGCGCAGATCGTTCGAGTGCACGACGTCCGCGAAACGGTGCGGGCCACAACCATCGCAGACGCGGTTCTCCGCGCTGCCTCCTGACCGGTGAGACGAGGAGAGCGACTATGGAACTCTTCAAGATCGGTTTTCTCTCCGTCGGCCTCGCCGACATTATCGACATTGTGCTGGTCTCCTTCATCTTCTATCGCCTGTACCAGGCGATGCGGGGGACGATCGCGATCCAGATCTTTGCAGGCCTCCTCCTGATCCTCATCTTCTCCTTCGTCGCCCAGGCGCTCAACCTGAAGGCGATGAGTTGGTTCCTCCGGACTTTGACGGACATCTGGGTGATCGCCTTCATCATCCTCTTCCAGCCGGAGCTCCGCCGCCTCCTCGTCCTCGTCAGCAGAAACCCCGTCGTCCGGCTTTTCGTGAAAGTGAACGCTGACGAATCGATTGACGAGATCGTCGCGGCCGTCACCGAACTCTCCAAGAAGAAGATAGGGGCCCTCATCGTTCTTGTCCGGGCCTCGGGGATCAGAATGGCCGTCGAGACCGGCACAAAACTCGATGCCCAGCTCAGCCGGTCGCTTCTCGTTTCCATTTTCAATCCGCGATCACCGCTCCACGACGGCGCCGTGGTGGTGAAGGACAAGGTTGTCGAGGCCGCCCGGTGCACGCTTCCCCTCTCGAACCTCAGCGCATGGGAAGGGCAGCTTCTCGGAACGCGCCACAGGGCCGGACTCGGCATCTCGGAACAGGCCGACGTGATCGTGGTGATCGTCTCGGAGGAGACCGGCATGGTCTCCATCGCGGAGAACGGAACCCTCCATCGCGGTCTGACCCCCGCAGTGCTCCGGAAGGAACTCAAAGCACGGTTTACCATCCCGGCGGATCGCTCGCCGGCGGCGATATGGCGGCTCGTCAAGGCGAATTCTTAAGGAGTGATCGTGGGACGCTTCGACGAGGACCGGCTGGACATGATCGCCCTTCTGCGGGAAAAGGGAATCGCCGATGAGCGGGTCATCGGGGCAATGTCGCGCGTGGACCGGCATCGCTTTGTTCCCGAGCCCTTCACCTCCCGTGCCTACGAAGACTCCGCTCTCCCGATAGGAAAAGGACAGACCATCTCGCAGCCGTACACGGTGGCGTTCATGACGGCAGCTCTCGGCGCCGGCAGCGGCGAGAAGATCCTCGAAGTCGGCACAGGGTCCGGTTACCAGGCCGCAGTCCTGGCGGAATTGGGCGCACGGGTCTTTTCCATCGAGAGAAATCTCGAGCTCCTTGCCGCGGCGCGCAAAGTCCTGGACCGGCTCCACTATCGCGTTGCGACCAGGGGAGGGGATGGCACCGTCGGATGGAGCGAATTCGCACCGTTCGATGGGATCATCGTCACTGCCGGAGCGCCCGATGTTCCCGGCCCGCTCCTCCGGCAACTGAAGGACGGCGGGAAACTCGTCGTACCGGTGGGAACACTCTCCCGGCAGTCGCTCATCGTGGTGACCCGCTCCGGGGAGCATTTCGACCGGCGGGAAGTGGAGGGATTCAAGTTCGTCCCCCTCATCGGGAAGATGGGATGGCAGTAATGACGTCACCCGGGAAAACGCGGGTGCTTGTCCTCGTGGGCCCGACGGCGTCGGGAAAGACGGAGGTTGCCCTTCATCTCGCCGCTCTGCTCGGCGGCGAGATCATATCCGCCGATTCCCGGCAGGTCTACAAATTTCTGGATATCGGGACAGCGAAGCCGGCTGCCGGGGAACGCCGCAGGATTCCCCATCACTTCATTGACCTCCTCCAACCCGGCGAAGACTTTAACGCCGGAAGATTCGGCGAAGAGGGACGCCGTGTGATCGACGAGGTGACACGGCGTGGATCGGTGCCGATCGTTGTCGGCGGCTCAGGCCTCTACGTGCAGTCGCTCATCGACGGTTTCTTCGACGGACCGGGAGCCGATCCGGACATCCGTGAATCCCTGCGGGCACGTCTCGCACAGGACGGCGTTGCGTCGCTGATGAATGAATTGCACCGCGTCGATCCTGCGACCGCCGCTGTCATCGACCCGACAAAACCCCGTCGCGTTGTTCGCGCGCTGGAGGTCTTTCTGACGACAGGTCAACCTCTTTCGTGGCGGCAGAAGGAGGGGAGGATTTCGATCATGTTCACCCCTGTGCTCTTCGGCTTGCTGTGGGACAGGAAATTGCTGTACGAACGCATCGATCGGCGCTGCGAGAGGATGATCGGGGACGGATTGGTGGAGGAAGCGGATCGCCTGGAACGAATGGGACTTTCCCCGTTGTTCAATGCACTGAACACGGTCGGTTACCGTGAGGCATTTGCTTTCCTGCATGGAGAGATCGACCGCGAAGAGATGATACGGCTCTTCCGGCGAAACAGCCGGCGCTACGCGAAACGACAGATGACATGGTTCCGGCGTGACGCCCGCATTACGTGGATACCCATGGATGGCTTGACAACGCCGGAGGCGGCTGCCGATCTGATCGCACATGACTTCACCGCATGTGCAATTGACGAAAGAGGACCGATTCCTTCCGGAGACCCCTCATGAAGATCGCCATCGTTTTATTCTTCCTCCTCACGACGGCCGGTCGCGGCGTCGCACAGGATCCCGCTCCGCGCGAGGTCCTCGTTGTCCCCTCGATCGATCCCTTGAAGTATGCCGGTACCTGGTATGAAATAGCCCGGCTGCCTAACCGATTCGAAGACGATTGCATTGGAGATGTCACAGCGACATACACGGTCGATGGAGACGAATTCATCGTCGTGAACCGATGCCGCAAGGAGAATAATGAGTTTGTCGAGGCGGAAGGACGGGCGCGAAAGGCGGTTCAGAACGGACCAAACACAAAGTTGAAGGTCCGGTTCGCTCCCGCGTTCCTCTCGTTCCTTCCTTTTGTGTGGGGAGACTACTGGATCATCGACGTTGCCGCCGATTACCGCTATGCGGTGGTTGGAGATCCGGACCGGAAGTATCTCTGGGTGCTTTCACGGACCAAAACACTGGACGAAGCGACACTCGCGGGGATTCTGGAACGAATCCGCATACAGGGGTACGATCCACGGGCGCTCGTCATGACGCCGCAACAAGAGCAAGGATGACCTCCGACGTGAAAATGGGGAGGACCGGTCAGGCATCTGCTGAAACAGGCGGGGTGAGGGGGCGGAGGAGCCGTGCTGTCACCTTTCTGTCCTCAGCACGGGCAAGAGAGCGAAATTTTCTTGCAATTACATTCGCTTCCTTGTACTATACTCGCAAATTCTGACGTCTATTCCCGTTTTCCCTCTGCTGATATCCGCCACAAGAAATCACAACCGGAGTTGGGAAGGAGAAGAGGATGATTCGGTTTGAAATGATTTTTGTGATCCTTGCCGGCATTTTTCTTGGAACGCTCATCCTGAATGAGAAAGAGACGAACATGTCGACCTCGGAGACGCTTGTTGTCAGTCAGCTGGGGATCAACGCCGTCTCGATTGCGAATTCGTACATCCAGCGGATCTCCAATCCCGCGCTTGCCTTCGATGACAGTCTCGTTGCCAACGCGGTCCAGCCGAATGCGGCGGATATGGTATCGAAGCTTTCCATGCTCTCCTTGTACCTTGGAAGGGATGCCGGGGAAACATCCCAAAGCCAGTTCAACGATGTGGACGATTGGAACAATCTGGACACGATGGTGACGATCGACAACGTCGGGAGCTTTCATGTGATGTGCTATGTAAGCTATTGGGATCCCATCGCAAGTGCGAAGGTCTCCACCCGCCAGTGGTACAAGCTCGTTGAAGTGGCGGTGGCGGACACGGTGCCGAATTCCCCGGCCACTCATTTCTTTCAGTTCAACGACCAGCGGGCCGAGATCAGGGAGCAGTTTGTCGTGAGCTACTACAAGTTCCTTCGGTAGGGAGGGTTGACGTGGGATATCAGGTCATCCTTGATATCATAGGGTCAAGCATCATCGGCGGTCTGCTCTTCCTGACGCTCCTGAATTTCACGGCGCAGACCATGGAGACGAAGCAGACGTACCGCGATGAGATTGTCGCGCAGGAGAACCTCGTCAACGTGGTGACCGTGATGGAGGAGGATTTTCGGCGGATGGGGTATTGCACCGTGAGGAGCAACATGTCGAATCCCATCGTCACGATGGCGGCGGCGGAATCGGTCCGGTTCAAAACCGATCTCCCCGATCCAACGAAGGCGAGCGGAGAGGGGGACGGCGTCGTCGATTCCATCTCCTATGCCTTCGGGGCTCCGGTCCTTGCGACTGCCAACCCGAACGACCGGATGCTGCTCCGCAGGGAAAACACCGGTCCCTACGGCGGGAGCAGCATGGGAGTGACGGTCTTTCATCTGACGTATCTGACATCCACCGGGGACTCGATTCCCTCGCCTGTTCCCGCTGCCCGGCTCAATGAAATCAACGCTGTGGAGGTCACAATCAGCGTGGAGAACATCAATCCATATTCTTCGGTGAGCGGTCCGGATTCTCTCGCCACCGTGCTGGTGAATTGGAAGCAGCTTACGTTCCAGATCAAGAATTAGCGGGAGAGAGCTATGACGGGACGGCTTGCGCTTTTACTGGTGGCGGGGATGATTGTGGCGATGTTGATCGTCAACGCCATGATGAACACCTCGGATGCGACGGACAATTTTGTGTCATACGTCCATCGGTCGAACGCCTATGACATCGCGGTGAGCGGGGCCAATGAAGCTTCGACGATGATGTATTTCAATAAATCGCTCCGCGGCCATATCAAGAATAATGAAACGCTCAGCGGCGGGACGATCGACATCGTCATCCAGAATGTCGGAGCCAAGATCCAGGTCGTCTCGACGGGAACCTATCCTCCTTCGGGCCCGAACAAGCAAACGCAGCAGGTGATCTTCTACCTTGGCCCCGGGTATTTCGACAATTTTGTTGTCCTGACCGACAACGACGACGGGACTGTTCCCTGGACGACGTACGATACCGCCTATGGTGCCGTACACAGCAATAACACGCTGAAAATGGACCATTACGGCGGCTCGCTCATCATGCCGGTCTTTAACGACCGCGTCACGACGACAAAACCGTTGATCATTACCGCGGGCACAAAGCCGGTTTTCACCTATCCCCCCGAGTCGGGTGTCTCCGTCCAGTTCCCCACGGCATTCGATTCCGTGGCCGACCCTCCCTTCCTCGTCGGGACCACCAACTTCAATTCGACGATCACGGCCGGCAACGGGCTCATCAATCTCAACACGGCGAAGGAAGTCCATATGCAGTTCTTCGTCGATGGATCGGGGAATCAGATGGTCCGGTATTTTCGTGACGGGAAAAGGATGACCAACAACGGGTACGGGGATTTCCGGACGACCGACACCGTTGCCGCCGTTCCGTCGGACGGCATCGTATACGAGCCCGGTGTGGATGTGTATGTGGAAGGGACGATCAAGGATAAGGTTTCGGTGCTGACGATACCGGATGGGTCGGGGAAGGGGGGGAATCTCATCGTGACGAACGACGTTCTCTGTCAGACCGATCCCCGGGCAGGTTCGTCGCCGGATTTCATCGGTTTGCTTGCGCAGAACAACGTCATCATCGGCAACACGGGGAATGACAATGCGACGAACAGCGGGTCGAACCGGTTCATGATCGATGCCTCTATCGTCGCGCTCACCGGGGGACTTGCCGCTGCGGATAATTCGAGCCGGAACCGCCAGATTCTCGACATTTTCGGGAGCATCACACAGGAAGTCCGAAGGGGTGTGGGGTACGGGAGTCTCCCGATCGGCTCCTCCACCGGGGGATTCATGAAAGGTTACAAGTATGACTACCGTCTGCTGAACGATCATGCCTTGTTGATGCCCACCACGCCGCTTCTCTCGCTTCAATCGTGGCTTGTGCACACGGTGATCTGAGTTGCTCTTTTTTTGCACTCGTTGTTGTTGCGGGACTCTTCAGTTTTCCGTATCTTACGTTTTTGCAGTGCAACCGAAGGTCTGAGGGATGTTGAGTTTCTCGGGGCGTAGCGCAGTCCGGCTAGCGCGCTTGGTTCGGGAC
>PMNE01000076.1 GCA_003162635.1 Ignavibacteriota bacterium | reverse complement strand
ATGGAGAATCCGAGGACACGAATCCCCATGTGGTTTGCAACGATGTTTTCCGGGACGGTGGACATTCCAACGGCATCGGCCCCGATGAAACGGAGGAACCTGTATTCGGCACGCGTTTCAAAGTTCGGGCCCGGCACGGCGACAAACACGCCGCGTTCCAGGCGGATCTTCAGGTCCAGTGCCACCTTTTCTGCCAGCGCGCTCAATTGCCTGTTGTACGGTTCCGACATATCCGGAAACCGCGGACCAAGCGTGTCGTCGTTTGGACCGATCAGCGGGTTGTCACCCAGGAGGTTGATGTGATCGGTGATGTTCATGATACTGCCGCGCGGAATCTGCGGATTCATACCCCCGGCCGCGTTCGAGACCAGAAGGGTATTCACACCGAGGAACTTCATCACGCGAACAGGGAACGTCACCTGCTGCATGGTGTAGCCCTCATAGTAATGAAAACGGCCTTGCATGGCCACGACGTGCTTCCCCGCAAGCGTGCCGAAGATCAGCTTCCCCTGATGCGACTCCACGGTGGAGAGGGGGAAGTGGGGAATGCTTGCATAATCGATCACCGCTTCCGGCACAATCTCCTTTGCCAGACCTCCCAGCCCTGTGCCGAGGATAATCCCGATCTCCGGCTTCATCGCTGTTCTCGTCCGGAGAAAGGTCAGAGCGTCATTGATGTCGTTGCGCAGTTGTGTCATTGTCGATGTTCTTCAGGATACTGTCGATTTCCACGGATTCTTTTCCCGTCCCGAGCGATGATTCGCCGGTCATTTCCTCCTGCCCGCCGACGTCCAGCATCTTGAGGATGTCCAGCTCGGAGCTGAGGAGGACGCGCAACCGGCCGATCAGGGATTCCCTTTTCGCCGCGAGCCGTATCATCTCGTTTTTGAGACGTGCCAGCTCCGAGTTTGCCAGTTCAACGATCCTTGCCGCTTTCGATTCGGCCTCTTTGACGATCAATTCGGCCTCACGCCGGGCCGACTCATATGTGCGCCCGGTGGTTTCCTGCGCTTGCATGAGCGTCTGTTGCAGCGTCTTTTCGATCAGCCGGTAATCTTTGAGCTGGGTCTCCAGCTCGACGACGCGGTCACGGGATTCCTTCTGCTGCTTCAGTGCATCTTCAATATCCGCCGTGACCACTTCCATGAAGGTATCCACCTCCACCGTATCGTACCCCCGCATGGTCTTCCTGAATTCCTGCTTTCGTATGTCAAGGGGCGTCAGTCTCATAATGTCCTCCGAGGGTACTCAGGTTTTGTTGCGCGATCCGAATATCGCTGTTCCAATCCGGACCAGGGTAGCTCCTTCTTCGATGGCCACCTCAAAATCGCCCGTCATTCCCATCGACAGATGCTGCATCGTCACCCCTCCCTGGCCGGCGAGATCATTCCTCAATTCTCTCAGACGCCGGAACATCGGACGGGACCCTTCCGGATCAGGAAGGAAGGGACCGATCGTCATCAGTCCCCCCACCTTCACGTGTTCATACCCGGCAAGGGAGCGGACGAACGCCGGGGTATCTTCCGGTTTCAGACCGAACTTCGATTGCTCCCCCGTCGTGTTCACTTCCACCAGGCATTCGATGGTCCTGCCGGCCTGTGCGGCGCGGCGGTCGATTTCACCGACGAGCGAGAGCGAATCGACAGCGTGGATCATACGGACCCACCCTGCGATGGACTTCACCTTGTTCGATTGCAGGTGGCCTATGAAGTGCCATGCAACCGGCAGGTCGTCGAGCGCTTCCCGTTTTGTGAGAAGCTCCTGCACATAGTTCTCGCCGACCGAAGTCGCGCCCGCTCGGACGGCCTCACGGACATCGCTTGCGGGAAAGGTCTTCGCCACCGCAACCAGTGTGACCTCTGACGGGTTGCGCCCCGCACGCCGGCAGGCAGCGTCCATCCGCCGCCGGATTTCATCAATACGCTCGGAAATCATTTAAAATCAAGATATTAATATAACCCATTGCCTTCTGAAAATCAACGAAGGCATTTCAGCGGCTTGACTTCACCCCCTTTTTTGATTTACTTAAAGAGAAGCCTTTGGGGAGAGTGGTATGAGCATTCTCGATTTCGGGAATTTTGACGACGATGCGGAAGACGACCAGGGGCGGCGGGAGCGTTTTGAGGACGAGTTGCGGAAGTACCGGGACTCCCTGAAGGACGGCTCCCAGAACCTGACGAATGCAGAGGCAATCGAAGAGATCGTCAACTACTACTTCGACAACGAGAAGTACGAAGAAGCCCTGCATTTTGTCACTCAACTCCTTGCCATCGTTCCGTACAGCCCCGAGTTCTGGCACCGGAAGGGGCTGATCCTCGCCAATCTGTTCAAGTATGAAGAAGCGCTGGACGCATACGACCGCGCCCTGACCCTCGACCCTGTCGACCCGGAGATTCTTGTCAACAAGGGAATCTCGCTGGACGACCTCGCCCGATATGAGGAGGCCATTGCCTGCTTCAATCACGCCCTGGAGATCGATCCTTCCCACGAAGATGCACTGTTCAATAAGGGGATCTCCCTGGAGAAAACGGGACAGTATGAAGATGCGGTGGCTCTCTTTAAGTTTATCCTCGATGGGGACACCGAGCACAAGGATGCATGGTACGAGCTTGGGTACTGTTACGACTACCTTGACAGGCCGATCGACTCGCTCCGCTGCTACAACGAGCACCTGAACCGGGACCCTTACAATTATAATGCCTGGTACAACCGCGGCATCGTTCTGAACCGCGTGATGAATTACAATCTCGCCATCGAGAGCTACGACATGGCTCTCGCCATCCATCCGAATTTTCCGTCGGCCTGGTACAACAAGGGGAATGCCTACGCCAACCTGGGACGGCTTCAGGACGCCATCGCCTGCTACCGGGAAACGCTGCAGCTTGACGATAAAGATGTTCCCTCCTGGCACAACCTCGGGAATGCGTACGAGGAGTTGGGAGAATTTGAGGACGCGATCAAATCGTTCACGCAGGCGATTAAACACGAACCCAATCATTATGAGTCGTTCTTCGGACGGGGGAGCTGTTACGATTCGCTGGAGAACTTCCGGAAGGCCCTCACGGATTACAACAAGGCCCTCTCTCTCTGCAAAGACTATGCGGAGATCTGGTATGCAAAGGCCGACCTCCTCTATAATATGGGACGCGCCCGCGAATCTCTTCTCAGCTACCGGATGGTGACGCGCCTGGAACCGAAGAACTACGAAGCGTGGCTTGATTACGGAGAGACGCTGTACGAACTTCGATACCTCAAACAGGCATTGAAAGCGTTCGATCGTTCCGTCGAGGTGAATCCTTATGCGGCGGAATCGTATTATAGCAGGGCCAAGGTGCTTCTGCTGATGAATAGACTGTATGAAGCGGTGGAATCGCTCCGGAACTCGTTCCGGCTCGATCCGGAAAAGCGGAAACAGTTTGAAGAAGAATTCCCCGGCGTCCGCTCCATCAAGGAATTCCGCAATCTCCTGCGCAAGTAAACGCAGTTCCTCGAATAAAAACCTGCTTGCTTCTCCTGCGGCCATCCCGTATCTTCGTCGTCACACACATGTGAACGATCGGATTCCGGGGGAATCTTATGAAACGCATACTTTGCTTTCTGCTCGCCGTCCTTGCCGGCGGATGTTCGCGCCATCATGAGGGCGTCATCGCATTCCAGTCGAACCGTGACGGCAATTTTGAGATCTACACCATGCGCGAGGACGGGTCGGGACAAATGCGGTTGACCGACAACAAGGCGAACGATATCTCGCCGGCCTGGTCTCCCGATGGATCACGCATCGCGTTCGCGTCGGACCGTGATGGCGCATGGGATATCTACACCATGAAGCCCGACGGAAGCGACCTGCGGCAATTGACGAAGGGACAGGGGTCCAACACCGCGCCATCGTGGACCCCGGGGGGCAGAAGGATCGTGTTCATCTCAACCCGCGACGCCGTTCATGGGGATGTGTATGCCATGGACTCCGACGGCGAAGATGTGCAGCGGGTCTCATCGGACTCTCTTGTCAAGGATACACCGGTGATGACGGAGGAGGGGGCGCACATTCTTGTCACGTTGAACATGAAGGGGCGTTTTGCGATCGCCGCTTTCTCTGTTGCCGGAAAAAAGTTCACCATCCTCACCCCCTCTGAATCCAACAACCAAACGCCGGCCCTCTCACCGGATGGCAGGGAGATCTTGTTCACCACCGACCGGGACGGCAGCGATAAGGTCTACTCCATGTCTGTCACCGGAGGCGATGTCACACGCCGGACGTTCGGCACCGCCGATGAGCGGACTCCGTCGTGGACGTCAACACCGGGGGTTATTCTTGTCTCAAAGAAAGGCGGGATTTACCAGGAAAACCTCTCCACAAAGAAGGAGATGGTGCTTTCCTACAAAGGCGACTATGCCCCCGCCTGGTTCTCGAAATAGCCATTTGCACATCGGCATTCCATGACGTTCTACGAGAAACTTCGATCGATCCAGGAGAAGAACGAAAGTCTTCTGTGCATCGGTCTCGATCCCGACATCCGGCGGATCCCCGGTTCCCTGCGCGCTTCAGCCAACCCGGTTCTCGAATTCAACCGCCGCATCATCGAGGCGACAGCGGACCTTGTTTGCGCGTACAAACTGAATCTCGCCTTTTACGAATCGTACGGGGAGGCGGGCTGGCGGACGATCCAGGCGACCCTTGCACTCATCCCGCCGGAGATTGTGAGCATCGGCGATGGGAAGCGTGGGGACGTCGGCAATTCTTCCGACGCGTACGCCCAGGCGCTTTTTCAGACCCACAATTTTTCTGCATGCACGGTGAGTCCGTATATGGGGGAGGATTCCGTCACTCCCTTTCTCCGGGATGAAGAACGGGGTGCGTTTCTCCTCGCCCTCACGTCCAATCCGGGCGCCAGAGACTTTCAATACCTCCGCGTCCGCGGCAAACCTCTCTATGAGCACGTGATCGCGAAAGCGAAGAAGTGGAACCGTCGCGGGAATTGCGGACTCGTGGTGGGTGCGACGCGGCCAAGGGAGTTGAAGAAGATCCGGGCGCTTGCACCCGGGATGCCCCTGCTCATACCCGGGGTGGGATCGCAGGGTGGCGATCTGAAAACCGCCGTGCGCTCCGGGTGCGACCGGAGCGGGTACATGGCGATCATCAATTCCAGCCGCGGAATCATCTATGCATCGGCGGAAAACGATTTTGCCACCGCCGCGCGCGGCGCGGCGATTGCACTGCAGGAGGATATCAACAGATACCGCTGAGCACTGCCGCGCATTGCCGATTCCCTATTCCTGGAGAAGCGCGTCGATCTCCGCCGTCAACTCCGTCATCATCTCATCCCCGCCGTCAAATCCCACACTCTTGAATGCGATCGTCCCCGCTTTGCTGATGACGAATTTCGTGGGAATGCCGTCCACATCGTATTTCGTGATCGTCGCATCGCCGTAGAGGACGGGAAATGTATA
>PMNE01000052.1 GCA_003162635.1 Ignavibacteriota bacterium | reverse complement strand
TGAGGCTCTTCTTTCAGCGGGACTGGACGCCCGTCTCCTACAGGGAGGCGGACGCCGCCACCAGGAAAGCGATGTATGAAGCCGATCACATATCCTTCGGGCACGACGTCGAAACATCCTATTTGATGCTGGACGCATCAGAGGGACTGGGAATCCGGGATGATTCGACGACTCTCATGAAGGCGAAGAAGAAGGCGGACTACGCACTGCGAAACGGATTCGATGCGGGACAGGGGGGTCTTTTCGACGGAGGGGAGATCAACGCGGGAAATGGACGAGCGGAGATCGTCCTGGATACGAAGGAATGGTGGGCCCAGGTCGAAGCGCTCAACACGCTCCTGATGATGACCGTCCTTTTCCCGGGGGACGAGATGAAATACTACGACATGTTCCTGACGCAGTGGGCGTTCTGCAGGAAATACCTTCTCGACACGGAACACGGCGGATGGTACTGGGGCGGCCTTGATAAGGAGCCGAGGAACCGGTTTGCACCGAAGGGAACGATCTGGAAGGCGGAGTACCACACTTCGAGGGCGATGATCAATTGCATCAGAAGACTTCACAACATGTTTCACGGGCATGCGCAGTTTGATCCCGTGAACAAGGACGCGACCCCCGGGGCAAGGAAACTCCTGCAGTATCTCTACTCCATCAGCGGCAGATACACTCTCTCCGGGCAGCACAATTACGTCGCGTTACCCGATTCATTTCCCGGTCGGGTCAGGGAGCTGACAGGCAAATTGCCGGAGGTCTGGGGATGCGACTTCGGGGGTTACTACGTGAAGGGATATGCGGAAAAGCTCGTCCGGAGCGCCAATGAGAAATATAAAGAGGGGTACATCATCACGCTGATGTGGCATGCAGGGAGACCGCTGGACGATCCCCCCTTCGGCTGGAAGGAGAGCATCCAGGCGAAAATGACCGACACGCAGTGGAAGGAATTGACGACGCCCGGGACGGCGTTGAATGCCCGGTGGGCCGCCCAGGTCGACACGGTGGCGTCGTACCTGAAAGAATTGCAGGCGCTCGGCGTTCCCGTCCTTTGGCGGCCGTACCACGAACAGAACGGTGTCTGGTTCTGGTGGGGAAACCGGAAGGGGCCCGGCGGATCCGCAAAACTGTACAGGATGATGTATGAAAGATTCGTCAACGTCCACCACTTGAACAACTTGATCTGGGTCTGGGATACCAACACGCCGCGACGCCTCTTCCAGGATGAGGCGTATGCCTACGATGAGTTCTTCCCGGGATTGGACTGTGTCGATGTCCTCGCTGCGGACGTGTACCACAATGACTTCAAACAGAGCCATCACGACGAGTTGCTCGAACTCGGGAAAGGGAAGCCGATCGCGTTGGGGGAGGTGGGCGAGGTGCCCACACCGACAATTCTGAAAATGCAACCGTTCTGGACCTGGTTCATGATCTGGGGCAATTTCGTGGATACGCACAACACGCCGGTTCAGATGAGGCGCTTGTATTCGGATCCGAGAGTCCTCACGCACGAGAAATTCGGGCCGGGTTGGTAGCACGGGAAAGTCCGAAAGGACGCTCGTGTGCGCTGTGTGGGAGTCACGGTATCGCTGCGGGATCGGTGGCATCGGATATGCCGTGGTGAATCCGACGTCATGACATTTGTCTTCTCTCCCCCGGGGGGAGTACTCCCCCCGGGCGGGCGGTTCTGCTCGCTGAAAAAGGAATCCTGCCATGAAACGTCGCATCTGCTCGCTCACTCTATTCGCCTTTCTTACCTGGTTTGAGGCATCCGGACAATCCTCCGTTTTCAGCGTCACAGAGTTCGGAGCAGTAGGGGACGGCAAAACACTCAACACTGCAACGATACAGAAGCTGATAGACTCATGTGCTGTACAGAACGGTGGGACCGTTGTCGTCCCCTCAGGCGTCTTCCTCACCGGTGCGCTCCGCCTCCGCAGCAATGTCCAGCTCTCCCTTCAAAGCGGCGCCGTCCTGAAAGGAAGCGATCGGCTTGGGGACTACTATTTGGATGGGAAGCTCGTCGGGCTTCTCTTTACGGAGGATGCGGAAAATGTCACGATCACGGGGCCGGGGGCCGTCGACGGGAACGGCGACGCATTCATGGATCTCGCGCGTGCGAAGAAGATCGAGAATGCGGGCACAGAGTGGACGCGTCAGAAGACTCACTTCCGGGAGGTGTCCGCCGGCATCGGCGATGGCCCGGCAGTTCCTCTTGACCGTCCCTTTCAGATGATCATTTTCTCCGGGTGCCGCAACATCGTGCTCCGCGACCTGCTGATTACAAACTCCCCCTTCTGGACAGTGCATTGTGCCGACTGCGATGGCGTCCTCATGTCGGGCGTAAGGATCTGGTGCAATCTGCTGGTGCCCAACAACGACGGAGCTGATTTTACGTCGTGCAGCAATGTCCTGGTGTCGGACTGCGACATCCGCACGGGGGATGACTGCCTGGTTTTCACCGGTTACAGCCACCACTTTAATCTCCCCGGATACAGGGGGCTCAGGCACCCCTCCGTGAACATCAATGTCACCAATTGCACGATGGTCTCCCGCTCGGCGGCCATACGGATCGGTGGGTTCGATCAGAACCCGATGAGGAACTACACGTTCAGCAACCTCACCATTCACAATTCCAATCGCGGAATCGGCATCTTTGCCCGCGATGAGGGGTCGATAGAGAACCTCACGTTCACAAACATCGTCATTGAAACACGACTCCATACCGGTGATTGGTGGGGTAACGGCGAGCCGATCCATATCTCTGCGGTCCGGCTGACGAAGGACGTGAAGCTCGGCCATATCAGCAATGTGAAATTTCAGAACATCATTTGCAGGTCAGAGTCGGGGATCGTTCTCTACGGTACAGAGGAGAACGTCATCGAAAACGTTTCGTTCGAGGGTGTCTCGCTCCACATTGTCGACAGCCCGCTCAACGACGTCGCGGGAGGAAACTTCGACCTCCGCCCCGTCCTCGACCCGAAGCTCCAACTGTTTTCGCACGACATCCCCGGTCTCTACGCGCAGTATGTCCGCAACCTNNGACATCCGGGAATTCGATGGAGTTTCGATCGACGATTTCAGGGGGAGAGGGGCCCCGGAAAACAAGGACGCATTCCCCGTCTTCCTTCGCAACGGCACAGGACTTGACAGCCGGTTGCCGGCGGGATCAGCTCATCTGGAAAACGTCAGGAGGGGGAGCAATTGACCTGCCAGGCGGGAAAGAGGAGATCACGCACCTTTCGAATTGCGCTCCTGTCTCTCATCTTCACGGCCATAACTCACGCTCAACAGGAGCGTACGCCGGTGGACTACGTCAATCTGCAAGAGTGAACGGGCACATTGTGGACAAACCCGCTCTTTTGCACAGTGATGTAGTGAAAGGCGGTGAGCTCGTCCTCGAGATGGGGCCCGAGCCCAACAAGGGATGGGGGGTTGCTGATGAATTGTTGAGGAGAAACCGATAGACTCATCTGCGTCAACAGGCGAAGAAGACAACATCCATGGCGAAGCCCAAAGAGGAAAAGCCGCTGACAATCCGATGCCCGCATTGCAAGCAGACCCGCGAGCCGGATTTCAATGAGACCACCAGACGTTACGTGTGTCCCATTTGCGCGTCGTCTGTCGACGCTCAGGTCCTGATCGAGAAGAAGAAACGCGGATGGAAGTAGTTGGCTTGTCTTTGCTCACTGTGACGTGGTGGAGCACTGCGTTGCCGGCGTCGTCAACGGCGCAAGGTGAATACATTATGGGTTCATTGTCGTGTGAGTATCGCCAGATCTTCGCCGCCATGGTCGCTCGCGACGAGAACGCCAGCCAGTACGCTTACGAGAGGCATTGACATTCATGTTCTTGAAATCCTTTTTGCCTGTCCCCTTATTCCTTGTGTGTGTGATCTTTTCTGCGACGGCACAACAGCAATACCGCACCGATCCGGTTTCTGTCGAAGCTTCGGGAAACGGACTAAACGTCTGCTGTGGAGGAAAACTCCGCTTGGCGGCCGCCGCGCCTTCGTTCCAGTTGATCCCTTCCGTTGCCATGGGGGCCGAGGGGGATTGAGTGAGCGGGAATGTTTTGATTCCCGGGGGAATTGTGCTTACGTTTGATGCGGGGGAATCACGAGTTTGTCCACGTATTCGTCCCTGTTGATACATGCACGGTGATGGCGTCCGCCCGGGTCGGCGAACTGCTTGCCCGCGTAAGGAACCTGAAGTTTTTCTGACAGAACAACCCTTTCCCGGATCGGTTGGCGGCCCCGCGCGCTTTGATGGGCTTCCAGGGACGGAAAGGCCTGATTGCGGAGGAGATCATGGAAGTCTTTCTGACCGGGGGCGCGGGATTCATCGGCTCCTATGTGGCGATGGAACTTGTCAGGCACAAGCATCACGTGACCATCCTCGCGCGCAACAGAAACAAAGTCCCGGCGCTGGGAAACGTTGACGGGATCACTGTCGTGGAGGGCGACGTGAGCGGGAGGGCGCAGCTCGAAAAACTGGTCAAGGGGAAAGACGCATGCATACTTGTCGCGCTCAACTATACCCGGCAGAAAGGGTGGGAAGTCCTGGAGGACGATACGCTCCCCACCGTGTTTCTCTCGGACGTTGCGGCGGCGGCGCATGTGAAATGCTTCATCTACACTTCTTCGACATCGGCCAATGACAGCCTGTATGCCGTCGACGAAAGCCTGCGGGATAAGACGATCACTTCGGTGACTGCGCTTACCAAGCACCATCCCGCGACATTCTACGGCGCAACAAAGGCGGCGAGCGAGGACTTTCTCATCGCGCAGTCCTATCGATCACCTATGCGTGTCAATATTATCCGGCCGGGCTATACCTTCGGCAACCCTGTTGTGGAAGGGGGGAGCACGCAGGGGGACAAGAGATTTCATGACATCGTCAGGGACGCGCTTCAGGGAAAACCTATTTCGGTTGTGAAAAATGACGGAACGCAATTCATATGGGCGGGGGATCTGGCAAGGCTCTATCTCCGTGTCATGGAGAGCGGAGTGAACAGGAAATTGTATTTTGGACTTTCAAAGAGTTTTGTCTCATGGGAAACAATCGCCCGGGAGACGGTCAGGAAATGCAGTTCGGCGAGCGAGGTTCGCGTCCTCGACAAAGGACTGAGCGATGAAGGTGTGAGATGGGATGTTTCCGGGATGAAGGCCGACTTCGGACTTGAATTTGACCCATGGGAGAAAATCTCAGAGCACCTGGACTACTACATCAAAATATCCGGGCGGAGCTGAGGGTCTCCTGGAGGCACATCGTATCGCTGCGGGCGCCCGCAGACAGGCATATCCCGATCAATCCGCTCCGGACCATCTGATCGCACATCACGGAGACCGATATGAAATGCACGGTATGGACATCACTCATGTGTATGACTTCCCTTCCACTTCTTTTTGCAGGCATTGCCATGTCTCAGAGTACCGGCATCGGACAGTTCGACAATCACGGTGATATCGGGCATACGCGCACGACGGGAACGGTGAAATACGACGCGGGGCGGGAGGAGTATCTTGTCGGCGGAGGGGGCGAAAACATGTGGTTCGCAAGCGACGCGTTTCAATTCGTCTGGAAAGAATGGAGCGGCGACGTGTCACTCGCTGCGGACGTTCGCTGGATTGGTGCCGCCGGAAACGCGCACAGAAAGGCGTGCCTTCTCATTCGTCAGAGTTTGGATCCTGATGCGCCGTACGTGGATGCAGCGCTTCACGGGGACGGGCTGACCTCGCTCCAGTACCGCGAGGTGCGCGGGGGCCCAACCCGCGAGATTCAATGCAACGTGTCCGGGCCGCGGAGACTCCGCATCGAGAGAGAGGGAGACGAGGTGTTTATGTCGATTGCACCGGAGGGGGCGCAACTCCATGCCGCCGGCGGATCGTTCAGGATAGCTCTGCACGATCCATACTTCGTCGGACTGGGAGTCTGTGCGCACGACAGCAATGCATTTGAGCAGGCCGTTTTTTCACGTATCGCCCTGGGCAGACCACAATCAGCGACAGGGGGGCGCGTCCTTGAATCCACACTGGAAACAATAGCGATCGCTTCGACCGACCGCCGGGCGATTTATACGACGCGCGATCATATCGAGGCACCGAACTGGTCTCGCAACGGGGAGTATTTTCTTTTCAACGGGAACGGCCGCATCTACCGTCTCCCGGTACAAGGGGGCACGCCTCAGGCGCTTGATCTGGATTTTGCGACCCGCTGCAACAACGATCACGGCCTGTCACCCGATGGGACAATGCTGGCAATCAGCGATCAGTCCCAGGGCGGAAAATCGTTTATCTACACTCTGCCGGTTGTTGGAGGGACACCCGTCCGCGTCACCCAATCAGGCCCCTCCTACTGGCATGGATGGTCCCCCGACGGCTTGACACTTGCTTTTTGCGGAGAACGGAACGGCGAATTCGATATCTACACAATCCCGGCGGCCGGAGGGACTGAGCGGCGATTGACCACGGCCCCCGGACTTGACGATGGTCCTGACTACTCTCCGGACGGCCGCTACATCTATTTCAATTCAGAACGGACGGGGACAATGCAGGTCTGGCGGATGAAACCGGACGGGACGAATCAGCAGCAGATGACCGCCGATGAGTATAATAACTGGTTCCCCCACCCTTCGCCTGACGGCAAATGGATTGTCTTTCTTTCGTACGCAAAGGATGTCCATGGCCACCCCGAGAACAAGGACGTGATGCTCAGGTTGATGCCTGCGGAAGGGGGAGAGATACGCGTGCTGGCAAAGCTGTTCGGGGGTCAGGGGACAATCAATGTCCCCTCGTGGTCGCCCAACAGCGAGATGGTCGCATTCGTGAGCTACAGACTTGCGGCCCCGTGAGTCCCCGCCAGGGGGGTCTGGTGTGGAAGGCGAGAGATCATTGTCCCCATCACTCCATGGTTCTCTGCCGAGGAAGGATTAACTACATTTTCAACCTTTCGGTCGATTTCTCTTCGAAAAGTTATCGGCTACATTCTTATGAATGGTGTGATTTTCGACAGCGACCAGAAAGGTGCGGCACATGCTCATCAATAGTTTCTCAATGAAGAGGTTCTGGAAATTGGCAGCGCTCATCGTTGTTGCGGCGATTCCACTCATCTTGCTTGCCAAGAAAAGGGGTGATGAAAAGGGGTTGGTCCCTGAGTCGGGGGACGAACTGGATCTCTACGGACAGGAGTTGTGATCCGACAAGCCGGTTGCGCGTTCCGGGCTGGCTGTCATACGACGTGAGAGTTGGCTGAAGGTCCTTCAAGAGCGGGTTACAGACAGCGGTGGGTTCACCCTCCTGCGGTCGGTAACCCGCCCTGTTTTTCGGCACCTGGGAGCTGATCGTTCCCACCCCTTGTTCCATCTTGCCGGTGTACGGGTGGACAGCGCCCCTTGCCACAGGCCGGGGGATTGTCTACATTGAGTTTGTTACACCATCGAAACGGGTTTGTCTCTATCGGGGCGGCGATCGATGTCCTGCCGCCAGGAAGGACTTCATACCATGGAACATGAGGTCACAAAGAAGACTCCGTTAAGAGTCTTGTGTCTTGAAGATTCACATCGAGACATTGAGATCATGCGTAAGCTCCTCGATGGAGCCGGCTATGAACTCCGCATGGATTGCACCGAGAAAGAAGATGAATTTACATCGTTCCTTCGCAATCATTCGTACGACGTCATCTTCAGTGACTTCAAAGTGTCAACTTTCGATGCGTTCGGGGCATTGCGGTTAGCAAATGATATGTGCCCCGAAGTCCCCTTTCTCTGCGTCTCCGGATCGGTCGGCGAAGAAACTGCCATCGAACTTATGAAGCAGGGGGCTGTCGATTATGTACTGAAGGACCACCTCGGGAGACTTCCGTTTGCTGTGAAGCGGGCACTTGATCAAACAAGGGAGAAGAATTCACGACGACGGGCGGAGGAAGCGCTGCGGGAGAGCGAGCGGAAATTCCGTGAGACCATTGACGCCCTGGGTGAGGGATATTACAGAGCCACGTTGGACGGGGTGCTGCTTGAGTGCAACCGGGCATTCAGTCGCATCCTGGGGTTTGGAGAGCCGGCGGATTTGGTGGGAACGTTCTTGCCCGATCTCTGGCAGGCTCCTGACGAGCGAAATGGCTATATACAGGAACTCGTCGCCAAGGGTTCTGTTTCCAATTACCGTATCAATGCCAAAACGAAGACGGGAGAGAGAATCAGCGTTCTTGCAAATGTCCATTTGGTCAAAGATAAGAACAACCGTGCGTTATGGATTGATGGAATCTTTCTTGACATCACCGAGCGCAAACAGATGGAGGATGAGCTGCTGCAGAGTGAGAAACGATTCCGTAAAATCTTTGAAGAGAGCCACATCGGTATGTATACATCGGGATCGGACTACCGGTATGACGAAGTCAATCCTGCGTTTTGCAATATGATCGGTTACACGGCGGATGAACTTGCCTCGATGACTTTCGTCGACATCACCCATCCGGACGATATTAGTCACGATATCGAAAAGATGACGCAACTGAAACGCGGAGAGACGTCGTTTTACAGAACAACAAAGCGATATCTCCGCAAATCCGGCGGAATTGTTTGGGGGAGCATCGTCGTATCCACTATCCGCAATCATGACGGAACGTTGCTGCACTTTCTTGGTATGATCGAGGACATCACCGAGCGCAAGCGTACAGAAGAAGAGCTGAGCAAGAGTGAGCAGAAATACCGTGGCATTTTTGAAAATGTGCAGGATGTGTACTTTGAAACAGCGTTGGATGGAGCCATCCTCGTCGTGAGTCCTTCCATCGAAATCATCTCAAAAGGACAATTTCATGGCGATGATCTCGTCGGGGGATCGATGTCCGACTACTATTCTGTTGCCGGCGCGCGACAAGATCTGCTCCTCTTAATGCAAAATCAAGGCAGTGTTTCAGATTATGAGATCATGCTGAAGAACCGCGATGGTTCACAAGTGCCGTGTTCGATTTCTGCAAAGGTGCAATTCGATGCACACGGCAGGCCGTTGAAGATAGTCGGCAGCTTGCGTGACATCACCGAGCGCAAGCGGGCACAGGAAATTGTGCGGGATTCGGAGGAGAGATTTCGTATGGTGTTCGAGAACGTGTTTGACGGTGTCAGCCTTTACGACGAAGATCCTGACCCGATGACACGAAGACTCATCGAATGTAATGGGCGGTACGCTGCCATGGCGGGGCGAAGTCGAGAGGAGCTACTCCGGTTCGGAAACACGCAGCGGCTCCAGAGATCGCTCGAAGACAATGCAAATGACAAGCGTGTGGAAGGTATCCACGAGGGGACGGCATATCGGGGCACCTTTTCATGGATTCGGCCGGATGGAAATGAGAATATTGTCGAGTATGTGGGGATGCCGGTCACATGGCGGGGAAAATCATACACGATCGGCATTGATCGTGATATCACCGAAAGGAAGAAGGCGGAGGAGTCGAATCTGTTGCTCACGACGGCTCTTGAATCGACGGCAAATGGCGTCGTCATTACCGACATCAAAGGGAATATCGCGTGGGTGAACAAGGCGTTCACCGGGATGACAGGATATGCCGAGCTGGATGTGCGGGGCCAAAATCTGAGAATGCTGAAATCAGGAATCCAGGATGATTCGTTCTATCGATCTCTGTGGGATACAATCTCTGCGGGAAACGTGTGGCGGGGGGAACTCATCAATATGAAGAAGGACGGCAGTCTGTATTCTGAGGAGATGACGATCACTCCCTTGAAGAAGGCGAACGGCGAGATAACCCACTTCATTGCGATCAAACAGGATATTACCGAGCGCAAGAACGCGAACCGGGAACTCAAGCTCATGGCACAAACAGTCGAATCCGCACGCGACTGTATCACCATTACCGATCTTGAGAACAGGCTTATCTTTGTCAACGACGCATTTCGCAATGCATACGGATACACGACAGAAGAGCTGCTGGGAAAAGATGTTTCCATGTTGCGATCACCCGGCACGCCGGTCACAATGACAGATCGAATCCTTCGCGATACTCAGGGCGGAGGATGGTACGGCGAACTCATGAACCGCCGAAAGGATGGGACCGATTTCCCGGTGGAACTGTGGACTTCCGCGGTGAGAGATGACTCGGGAGCTCAGGTGGCTCTGGTCGGCGTCGCCCGAGACATTACTGACCGTACCATTACAGAGAAACACCTCAGGGAGAGCGAAGAGCAATTCCGTCTGATTGCGGAAAATGTCGCAGACATGATTGCGGTGTTGGATCTGGATGGCAAACGGATCTATAACAGCCCCTCGTACAGAAGCATTC
>PMNE01000035.1 GCA_003162635.1 Ignavibacteriota bacterium | reverse complement strand
GAATAGTGCCCCCATAAGTTCATTGCGAGCAGTTCCACTCTTGAATGACCCACTCCCCCTTCGCGTTGGAGAACATCACAAGAGTGTGAAAACGTGGTTTTGAGTTTCTGCCTTTTCCCTCTGTCTTCACAGTCATGAACGAGGCATCGCCATTCATATTCATATCGTACTTGGTGAATGTGATCTTTCTGTTCGGCTGTTCAAGGATTTTGTGCGCACCAGCTTGACTGCGGATTGCGTCGATGAGGTGAATATACTCTCCCCCGATTGCGACGTATGCTTCGGGAAATACCAGCGCGCGTATGCGGGTTGAGTCCACAGCCTTGCATTCCAGCACGTCCCTGACGAATTGGGACAGCTCGTCGTAGCGCTTATGGTCCACGCTACTCGGCTTTTCTGCCAACCTGAATTTGAACGGAAGGGTCACCCAGACGTCGACGGGTTTATCCTTGATCAATGCCGGCTTGAACCGGAATCCCCGTGCCGCTTCGATCACTGACTTGTTGAAGATCTCCGAATCACTTTTTAGGATCTGAACATCGCGAACGCGGCCCTGCCTGTCAACCCACGCCTTGACCCACACTTCTCCCTCCAGGTTGGCATTGATTGCAGCTTCAGGGTACACTGGCTCCTTTCTCTCGACGATCATGGGATCACTGTCCACGCGAACAACGTCGGCAGGAGGGCGGCTTGTGTCCTGAGTAGCCGTCTGCTGTTCGACAGCGAAGAGGGGCAAGGCGTTTCCTGTGTCCTGTTCTTGTGCAAATGCACAGGGAGTCATCAGGATAACGACCAGAGAAAGGACGTGAAGGGGTTTCATGAGGAGTCTCCTTATTGAGGTTTCATTGCATGTGCTGCCCGGGGGGCATACACTTCGACCACCGGCATCCTCGCCATATACAAGGCCTGCTCTCTCTGGGCTTGGTCGCGATCGCCTGTCTGTATCCAGAGGGAAGCCAAGCCCACGAGACTCGCCAACAGAACGATAGCGACCATTGCCGCAGCGGAGATGGGGAGGCTCACGTTCCGGGACCAGAGCGATCGGCGCAACCGGGAAGTGGCGCGCAGACCCCGATTTCTCAAATCGGCCGACGCGAATGCGAATCCGCTGTCTGGGAACGGTGCTCTGGGCTTCGGCGCAGCAGCAATCACATTGCGGATATCGAGGGTGCTCCTCATAAATCCCCGGCATTCGGGACATCCAGAGAGGTGCGAGAAGAGCTCAACGGTTTGCATGTCGCTCAGCGCTTCGTCCACATAGATGCTGATCCACGGTTGAAAGTCATCACATTTCATTGGTTTTCCCTTTCTATCCATCCCGCCGGGAGTGCCCGGGTCAGCGCCTTCCTTGCTTTGAACAACCTTGATTTCACGGCACTCTCGGTTGTCCCGGTAACGGCGGCGATTTCTGCATACGACAGACCTTCATATTCTTTCAATACGATCACTTCCCGATAGACAGGCTTCAGTCCGTCAACGAGAGCCTTCAGATTCGCCGATTGTTCCTCCCTCACGTAGATCTCATAAGGTGTATCCTCGTCTGATAGAGCGTCGACATCCAGTGGCTCTTTCAGTCTCGCACCTCGCATCGAATTGAAGGAGTAATTTCGGGCGATGCTAAACAGCCAAGCTCGCAGCGCCAGCCCGTCATGCAATGTGCCCATTTGATTGTGCATGCGAAGGAATGTCTCCTGGACCGCGTCAAGCGCCAGGTCGTCGCTCTTCAGGAGCCGCAGACAATAGTGATAGATGCTATCTCTGTACCGCGCGTAGATCTCCGCGAAAGCGTCCGCTTCTCCGCATTTCGCCAGGTCCAGCAATCGGGAATCAGAAAGGGATCGAATTTGCGCCTCCGATGAGGTCACTGCGATTGCCGTCATTCACCATCCTACAGTCGCCTTCTTTAAGAACCATCAAGGGGGGAAAAGTTGCTGTCCCAGGGTTGCATAATGAGGAGATGCCTCACGACGATGGGGATATTCCTGCACGATGTGCCCTTTAGCATGCGGTGCGGCGGTAAAGTAGCAGAGAGGAAGGCGAGAGTCAACCGCAAATGGCAGGTGAGTGTGGTCCTTCCAACAAGAGCCCGGGCATCAGGCAGCCCAATGCGCGAATGATGCGGGCTACGTCATGAATAGAGATCCCCAGGCTCTTTGTTTACCACACTGATAACGACGGTCATTTGAGAAGGAGGAGCTCGCGTGTCTCCACGTACGTTCCCGCGTGCAGCCGGTAGAAGTACACGCCGCTCGCAATCCCTCTACCCTCAAATCGGGCCTCATGATAACCCGCTGCCATATCTCCATTCACGAGCTGTGCAATTTGTTGACCGAGCGTGTTATAGACCGTCAGCACCACGTGTACCTTAGCGGGGAGACCAAAGCGAATAGTTGTCGACGGATTGAACGGATTCGGAAAGTTTTGATCCAATCTGAACTTCGTCGGAAGTTCCGCCGATGAATGAGTTACTGACGTGACCATCTCCGACAAGGGGCGTCTCCATATGCCGCCTCCGTACGTCCCGGCAAAGAGATTCGGTGCGCCTGCCCCGCCGGAGGCGGGGGAGACGGCAAACGCATAGACAGTGGAGGAAACATCGACATAAGAATTTGGCAGCCCGGTGTTCGCCACATTCCAGCTTGTGCCCCTATCGGTGGATACATACACGCCGCCAAACTGGGGCGGCGAATACGATATAGCCCAGGCAAAGAGATTCGTGCCGCTGGCGAACAGAGTCTGGGCATCAGTATTCGCCAAACCGACGTTCGCCGCAGTCCAACTCGTTCCGTTGTCAATTGATCGAAAGACCCCCATTTCGCTGGTCCCGGCGAAAAGATCTGTGCCGATGACGGCCAGAGAAGTCACAAGTTTTTCCGGCAAGCCACCACTGGCCGCAGTCCAGGTTGCGCCGCTGTTGCTCGACAGAAAAACGCCTCCACCCCAGGTTCCTGCAAAGAGATTCTTCCCGCTCACTGCCAAAGACATCACACCGGTATGCGTCAGCCCGCTATCGACGGCAGCCCAGCTTGCACCTTTATCAGTCGTGAGAGACACTCCATACCCGTCATTTCCTGCAAAGAGATTCGTGTCGCTGGCAGCAAGACACGACACCGAAGTATATGCCAATCCATTGCTCGCTGAATTCCAGCTCCTCCCGCTATCGGCGGACAGAAAAACGCCGACGGCACCTGCAAAGAGATTCGTTCCCATCACGGCAAGAGGCCCCACACCGAATTTCGGCAATCCATCACTTGCCCTCGTCCAGCTTTCACCGCCATTCGTAGAAAGGAGAACACCCCCCTTCGTTCCCGCGAAGAGGTCCGTGCCCATGACTGCAAGAGAATAGACGGGCCGATTGGTCAAGCCAGTGTTCGCCTCGATCCAGCTTCCCCCGCTGTCGGTCGATAGAAGGACCCCGCTGCCATCCGTCCCCGCACAGAGGATTGTTTTGTCGGCAACGAGAGCACGCACCCATCTGTCCGGCACACCCGTAGGCAAGCCAATACTCACCGCCGTCCAGCTTGCTCCGCTATCGGCGGAAAAATAAACGCCGCCTCCATACGTGCTGGCAAAGAGGTTTGTGCCGCTGAGGGCGACGGAGAATACCTGGAGGTTTGTCAAACCGCTATTCTTCGCGGTCCAGCTTGCGCCATTGTCGGTCGAGAGAAAGACGCCGTCGCCATACGTCCCGGCATAGACATTTGTGCCTCCGACGGCAATTGATCGCACGCTGAGACTTGTAAAGCCGGAGTCTGTTCGGGCCCAACTTGCACCACTGTCGGTCGAGAGCAGGACGCCCCCCACACTCGTCCCCGCGAAGAGACTGGCACCGCTGTCCGCAAGAGACGACATGCTCGTATTGGCTAAGCTCGTATCTGCCGCAGCCCAACTGGCGCCACTATCGGTGGAGAGGAAGATGCCGCCCTGAGTCCCGGCAAGGATATTCGCGCCGCTGATGGCAAGGGCATTCACATGCGTGTTCGTTAGGCCGTTATTGGCAGCCGTCCAGCTTGCGCCGTTGTCGGTCGAGAGAAAGACGCCGCCATTCGTCCCGGCAAAGAAGGTGGTGCCATTGACGGCAAGACAGTGCACTGAAGCACTCGTCAGTCCGGCGCTCATTGCAGACCAGCTTGTGCCGCTCTTGGTCAGCAGAAAGACGCCTCCATCAGTCCCAACAAGGANNACCCATTGGGCAGGGGAAGTCGACGGCAAGAAAAAAGTGGCGACGAGAATCAAAGAGAAGAAGGCTGATCTTGTCATGGCGAACTCCTGTCAAATAGTGCCGCAGCTCCCGGAAGCGCTCCCAAAGCCGGCATCGGCGCGCATCCACGAAATGCAAAGGTCCTCCATGCCGGTCAGACTACGCTTCTTGAGGTTCACTCCTGGGTCTTAAAATCCATGGAGAGACCAAGCATGAAAGCGAACGGAGCAAATTCGCCTTGCACATCCAAGGATTTGAAGTAATATCGTCCCCCTACCATAGCGGACAAACCCTCCGTGAAGATGTTCACCTTTGAGTATGCAGAGAAAGCCGCCGTCACGGATGAATGGTCGCCGTTCACTTGTCTGTTCGAGAATCTCTCCCCCGCGTTGAGAAATGCCGAATAGGTGAACTGTCCGGACTGCTTTTCGTAGCCTATCCCGAAGGAGTACTCACTGGTGTTTGGCTGAACAGCGAATCCGGCGGCCACGGCAAACTGCGCCAGGAAGCCCTTTGCTCCTGATGGAGCGCAGATCAATTGAACTTCCGCATCCTCGCCGCGAACAGAGGTATAAAATGCGGCCACGGAAAAGTTCTGAAGCACATGATGGTTGGCCGCGACCGCGGGCTGCAGGTGAACGTCGGCAAGCGAAATGAGGTACCGGGAGTCGCGAGTCGAGATCCGGGCTTCAGGATAGAACGATCGAAGGAGCGTCACGATGGAGTCGTCTTCGGTTGAGATAAAGTTGATCACCTTGAGGCTGACCAATGAGTGGTCAGAAAGATAGACAGCCCAAGGATCGATGGAAGTGATCGGTGATACGACCACGTCGCCGTTCTGGATGAAGAGGGTATCTCTTGCCGGCGCAGCGAAGGAAGATTGACATATGAGAACCGACGTTATCGCAAGAAGATATCGGACCTTCAAGACGTCCTCCATAAGTTGATTTCTAACTTCTTTTCTCTCGCCGGCAGTTGCTTCCCCAAGAATCTGCTCCGGAATCGGCGAATCACCTGAGCCATGGGCGTTCCCGCACCAGAACTGCCTGCGAGATGCGAACCATAGGGCTCCCCACCGACATACGAAGCCCATCGCATTCTTCTTCCTCCTACGATCAGAGTCCAGGCAAACAGCAGCCACAATCCTCCCCGGACAAGCATCAAGCACTCAAGATTGAACCCCCCAAGGAACCAGGACAAACCCCAGTCAAGGAAACCAATCAACAATGATGTCAAACACACAATACCAGCAAACCGAAAGGTGACGATGCCGTGGTACCTTTCCCGATCAAAGAGTGCCGGAGCGAGGCATCCGACGTAGAACGACATTCCATACCCACCCCAGCGTTCGAAGGGATACATCCCCAGCGGGATCGATGCACCCTGACCGCTCATCCCCCATCGAATCATGAACCCATCCAAGACCAATACGAAGAGCAGGCCCGACAGCAACGGGAGCAGCGATACGGCCCTGGAAGTCGATTGGCGGACGAGCNNAACCCAAAATGCGATCAATGGAGAAACCACCAATATAAAAGAGAGGAGTAAAATCGCAAGTCTCTTGTCTTTCAACGTCCGCCTCGTTTCTTCGCTAGTGACCGAATAGTTGATTGATTCGATGAGCTGGGCCAACCCAGGGCGAA
>PMNE01000041.1 GCA_003162635.1 Ignavibacteriota bacterium | reverse complement strand
GACGATAGGCCGTATCGATTGACAATAGTCAATTGACGATAGACTATTGTCAATCGGGTGTGGGACTTGAGACCACGGCATTCGGGGCTCGTCACATCCCGCGGCCGTATCGATTGACGATAGTCAATTGACGATCGACGATTGTCAATCGGGTGTGCGGAAGGCGGGACTTGAACCCGCATGCCTTGTGGGCGCCACCCCCTCAAGGTGGTGCGTCTGCCAATTTCGCCACTTCCGCAATGTTACCTGTGTCACGTGAGCGCGGGTGGGCTCGAACCACCGACCCTCTGCTTAAAAGGCAGATGCTCTACCCCTGAGCTACGCGCCCTGACTCTTCATTCATAGCCATGGGGGGAGCTACTGCGGAGAGCACAATGCTATCAACAACTGCCCGTCGGACAACCCTCGCAGTCTTCTTGCTCTTCCAGCACGCCCACCATCGCAACGGACCCCGTTCAACCTCATTCAGCCGTTCGGGCGGCCCGGTGAAGAAGGGGAAATCCTGCGATTCTGTCCCGAAGGATGAATGATCTTCCACTATTTCGTAAAAATAGGAAAAACCCCTGTGGAAGTCAAGTTTCTGATTTCGTCCCTGCGATGTGGAACGAATGAAGCGCCGCCATCAGCGGGATTTGCGGCGCTTCTGAACGGTGCCACTGACCTGGGGTTGCTGTGTTGCACGGATCCTCGCGAGCTCATCCTCGACGAGCCGGGGATTGTCGTCAAGGTAGTGCCGGGAAAGCTGGCGTGCACGGCGGACTTCTGCGTCGTCGATCTCCGCGATGATCAGATCCTCTTCAAAGAGTCGGGCAGAGGCCAGGAGCGCTCCATCAGGACCCACCACCTCGGACCCCCCCCAGAAGTTCACTCCGTCCTCAAACCCCACCCTGTTGCAGAACGCGACGTACACCGAGAGGAGGCGCGCGTAGGCCCGGTGGTGTTCAGCATTCACCGTCGCAATGGGAAGCTCGGGTCCCCCGCTGATGCGCGTTGGACTCGCCACAAGGGCAAGAATCGCATTCGCACCATCCTGCGCCAGCAGATAGGGCAACGGGAGGTGCCACAGATCTTCGCAGATCAGCACGCCAAGCCGTCCCAGACCGGTGTCGAACGCGCGTACGCTCGTCCCGCTGCTGAAGTAGCGGTTCTCCTCGAACATGCCGTACGTCGGCGGATAAGTTTTTCTGTGGACGGACCTGACCGCCCCGTCCTCACAATAGAATGCGGAATTGTAGATCGCAAACTTCTTCGACTCCTCCACTCCTCCCGCAAGGATGGCAATGGACTTGCTCTTCCGGAGCAACGGAGCAAGCCGGCGGTCCTGCGCGGCAACATTGATCGCGAGGTCCCAATTCAGATCCTTGATGGAATAGCCCGTCAGGCTCAGCTCGGGAAAAACGATGAGCCGGGCCCCCTCTTTCGCGGCACGATCCGCAAGAGTGAGGTGCTTCGCAATGTTCGCCTGCAGGTCGCCCAACACGGGATCCATCTGGGCAAGGGCAATACGGAATTTCATAAAGGCGCCATCGTCACGATGAGGGAACGATCAGGGACCGGAGAGGTCGAACATCCGGATGTTCTTGATGTAGGTGATTGTTTTGTCCGTCTTGAGATCCTTGAGCTGCACGATCTTCTTTTCGATCCGATCGAGATTGTCCCTGATGATCGTAAGGTACGGGTTCAAGGAATCCGATCGGTGCATGGCCGCAAGTTCTTCCGTTTCCTTCTTTATCCGGTCAAGCGGAAGTCGGACCTCCTGCGCGATCTGGCGAACGATCTCCTGTATCGCCTCGAGCCGTTTCTGCGAGATCTCCAGGGTCGTCAGACGGTCGCGCAACGCCTTCCGTTCGATGACGCTCAGGATCGTCTTCGGAAGGACCGGCGTTGAGATCTCGTCCTTGACCAGGTAGTCCTCGATCCCCAGCTTCATCACCTCCACCGCCAGGTCGAAGTCTTTGTTCGCCGTCAGGAATACCACGGGGATGGCGATCCCGCGATCACGCAACGCCCGCGTGATTTCCAATCCGTTCTGTCCCGGGAGGAAGTAATCCATCAGGATCAGGTCGAACACTCCCCCTTCCTCGAATTCCCGAAAGGCGTCGGGACCGTTCTCGCGCCACGTAATTGCAAAGCGGCCCTGCTCATATTTTCGGAGAAAGACTTCAACCAGGTGCGCGAAATCCCTGTTGTCTTCCACCAGCAGAATGCGAACAACGCCGGACTCATCCATCGCTTTTCACCGGAATGGTGAAGAAGAAGGTCGTCCCCTGGCCGACGACGGAGTCGAGCCAGATACGGCCGTGGTGGTTCTCCACGATCTTTTTCACGATCGTCAGTCCCGCCCCCGTTCCCCGGAACTCATCGGAACGATGCAGGCGCTGGAAGATCACGAAGACCTTTTCGAAATGCTGACGCTCGATGCCGATTCCGTTATCCCGCACAGCAATGGTGTATTCGTCCCCCGTCTCCGTGACCGAGATGTCGATCCGCGGTTCCGGGGTGGTGTTGAACTTGATCGCATTGGCAATGAGGTTGCGGAAGACCATTCCAAGCTGGGTGCGGTTGTACCGGACAGAGGGAAGCACGGCAGGGACGCTCACCGTGGCGTGTCGTTCCTTGAGCGAAAAGGCGAAGTCACGAAGGATCTCGTCGATGACCTCCCGCAAGGGAAGCGATTCCTGCGTTTCCGACACCCGCCCGATGCGGGACAGTGTCAGCAGATCGTCGATGAGATTCTTCATCCGCTGACTCGCCTGCACCACCGACGTCAGATACGCCTGTCCCTCCTCATCGACCGACTCCCGGTACTCCGCCTGAATGATCTTGCTGTACCCTTCGATCGTGATAAGGGGCTCTTTCAGATCATGCGACACGACGTAGGTAAAGTCGTCGAGCTCCTTATTCCTTTCCTGGATCTCTTCCGATTTTCTAACAGTGTCCTCGTAGAGCAATGCACGATCCACCGCAATTTCAACCAAGTTACCGATACTGCCCAAGAGACGCAAGTGATCGGACGCTTCAGGATCGTGCCCGGTAAGCGCAAAAACAGCAACGACAACCCCCTTCGACCTCACGGGGACTGCGATCAGCGCGCGTCCATCCGCCATCGTTCCGGAGGAAAGAGTCCCTTTCGCCGCCGCAACAATTTCCTGTTCCGCCGGCGGGACCGGGAGGGCGTGATCAACGCCGCCGATCGCCTGCTCGGTGATGCGAAGGTCGCCGCGGGCGTGGTCCACCGTGAAGTACAGGAAACTCTCGAATGACAGCGACCAGCTCAACTCATCGCGGACAACCGTAAAGATCGATTTCATGTCGAGCGACTTGTTGATCGCTGATGCGACGGCGTTCAGGGCCAGCAGTTCGGCATTCCGGCGCTTGATCTCCGCTTCGGTCCTCTTGCTGTCCGTGATGTCCGTGTACGTGAACACAAGCCCGTTGACCCGGTCATTGGACGTCATGGGCGCCACGGCAAGCTGGAACGATCGCGTCTCTTCCTTTCCGCTCACTTCAAACTCGCGGGAGAAATCGCGGAGGGATCCCTCGAACAATCGCGGCATCACCGCCGTGATTTCCGACCGGAGCGACGGGTCCGCGATAATCTGCTCCACGGACTTGCCGAGCACGCTCGTTTCATCGCGCAGCTCGGGCGTCCCCTGCACCACCGCAAACTCCCTCCATGCCGTGTTGACTTCCTCCACTGCTCCCGCCTGGTCCACGGTATAGACCACGCTCTCCATGGAATCGAGGAGCGTGCGAATGTGGGACCGGTCGTCGTTCACCTGCTCGAACAACTGCGTCCGCTCAATGAGGGCGCCGATCTGATCGGCGATTGGCTGGAGGTAGCTGAGCGCTTCGACGCTGAACGCGTCCGGCACGGTGCTGCACACGTTCAGCGTCCCGATCGCCCGGTCGTTCAACATGATGGGGACGCTCACCTGCGAGAGCAAACCGTCGGAGGCGGCCCGGGCCCCCTTGCCAAGTCCGACATGGGTGCGAACATCCTCCACCACCAGCGCCTGCCGTTCCGCCACGACAAGACGCGAAACAGTATCCTCCAGCGGCATGATCGCCCCCCGGACGGGGTACTTCTCCCCTTCGCCGACCGCGGCATGCACGATCAAATGGGCGTTGTCCTCCGTCAGGAGGAGCACATTCATGCAATTATACGCAGCAAGTGCACGCACTTCCGCGGCGATGACATCGAAGATGCGGGAGAACTTCTCGGTGGAATTCGCCTCGCTGATGATCCTGTTGAGCATTTCTATTTGCCGGCTTTTCCCCCCCAGCTCATTCGAGAGACGTTTCCGTTCGGAGATGTCGCGGGCCAGGTTGAGCATCGCCACCGGCTCTCCCAGGGCGTTGCGAAGAAGAGTGGTATTCAGACTGATGGCCACTTCGCGGCCGTTCCGTCGTTTCCAGGTCATGTCAAAATCGCGGAGGAACTTCTGCTCCCGGAGAGCCGCGAGCCAGGCAACAAGCCGGAACATCTCACTTTCGAGGAGCCACGGGTAGGGAAACGTCTTGCCGATCACCTCGCTCCGCGGGTAGCCGGTGAGGGCCGTAAATTCCCGGTTGACCTCCCACACCTTTCCCTGGAGATCGCTGATCATCAGCGCATCCCCCATGGTGTCGATGACATTCCGGAGGGTCTCCTCGGATTCACGCAGTTCGCGTTCCAGTCCTTTCCGGCTCGTCACATCGGTCACCGTCCCGGCAACGCCCCCGATCGTTCCATCTTCACGCCGCAGAGGCGCCAACCGGCACCAGAGAACCAGCGCCTCCCCTGTTTCCGATCGGGTATACCGGACTTCTTCCGAGCTGACGGGGTCGCCGGCAAGAGCCCGATTCAGGAGATCGTGAAGGTCGGAAAATTCGAGACTGAATCTCCCCTCAAACGCGTTCTTCCCCACAACCTCGGCGCGCGGAATCCCTGTGATCAACTCCATCGCATGGTTCCACTCCATCAAGCGGAAGTCCCTGTCGAAGAGGAGGATGCCTTCGGGGATGCTCTGGAGCACGCCCGCTCCATCCTTCGCCGCCTCACCGTTTCGTTCCATCAACTCCGTCACATCACCGACGCTCCCCACGATCGCCTTCAGCATCCCTCCGGCATCGCGAAGATAGTGAAACGCGTCGCGAACACGACGGTATGCCGCTTTCCCTTTCGGGAGAATCCGATAGGTGAGCGCGTCCTCCCCCGGTCCCGCGACCCGGCGCGCATATTCGCCCCGGTCGTCCGGATGGATGATCGTGCGCCACAGGTCCGGGTTTCGGAGGAAATCGTCGGCCCGGTAGCCAAACGCCTGCTCCACCTGCGGACTGATAAAGGTGATCGTCCCCGTCGGCCCGGTCTCATAGATCACATCAGGGATGGATCCCACCGTTGTGCGGTACCTGATTTCCGACCCCCGCAGGAGGTCGAAGGCGAACGCATTTGTCAGCGCATCTCCCGTATGCCGGGCGATCGCGGCAAGGAGGACCGGATCGCGAGCCGCACTTCCCGCCTCGCGCATAGAGCAGAGGAGCAACATCCCGTGGACGGTCTCCCCTGCAACAAGAGGCAGAAGCAGCACCGTCCTGATGCCGCAACTCTCGAAAAGAGACCTGTGCGGGAGATACGGCGGATACGATTCCATTTCCAGGAGCTGCGCCTCCGCCGTCTTCACTGCCAGCCCGGCGATTCCCTCCTGTGCGGGGAGCGAGGAGAGCGCGGAGAGGACCTGTTCCGGAAGCGACTCGTTCCTCTCAAGCGACAGCATGCTGCTCCCCGGTTCAAGCCGGTAGCATCCTCCCTGTTCCAGCCCGAGCCACCGCATGGCTCCCCGGAGGCCTGCGGCCATCACTTCTTTCGGCTCCAATGAGACGTGGAGGTCGTGCGCGAGACTTTCCACGATCCCGTGCTCACGGCTCTGCCGCTTGATCTCTTCCTGGACCTTTCTCTGCCCGCTGACGTCGGTGCAATGACAGAGAGCCCCCCTTCTGCCTCCAAAAGACAGCGCAACCCCCCTCGCTTCAATGACGCACGACGATCCGTCCCGTTTCTTCCCTGTGAACTCGAAGGAGAGGGGACTGCTGTTCCCCTCTTTTGCATTTGCGATGCCGGAGACCTTTTCCAGAAACTCCGCCCGTCCCCGCGGGACAACCAGCTTCGCCGCCTCCGTGTCCACAAGCTGCGTCGCGGTGGGATATCCGAAGAGGGACGCAAAACCGGGGTTCACAAGCGCAAGGCGGCCATCCTGCACGATCGCAACTGCGCCTGCCTGTCGTTCAACGATCCCCCGGTAGGTCGCCTCCGATTCGCGCATGGCCCGGATCGCATCGTTGCGGGAAGTCACGTCGACGAACGACATGAACCACGCGTCCTTCCCTTCCCACACAGTGGAAGAGGAGGAGACCAGAACCTCCACGTGTTTCTGCTCCGGCGTGAGAATATCGAGTTCCTTCCCGGAGGCATCCGCATCGCCTCCGGTCAACTGCCCGAGGAGGTCCCCGCGCTGCTTTCCCAGGAGATCGCGAAGCGTTGCCCCATCCCCGGCGCGAGGCATCCAGGGAAAGAGGAGCCGGAACCTGGGGTTGGCATACACCAGCTTCTTCCCGACAAGGACCGCTTGCGCCACGGTGGATCCGTCTGCCAGCGCCCTCATCCGCGCCTGTTCCTGCCCGAGCTCCTTCGCCTGCCGCCGTTCATCCGACACATCGCGCAGGACCACCATGGCCCGGTCGCCCCTGAGCACCGACGCCGTCACGGAGGCGGCAACAACGCGACCGCTCTTCCTGCGCAGGTTGATTTCGCCTTTCACTTTTCTCCGCCCGGAGAGCGCCGAGAGCATTCTAAGGGCCGATCGGTAGTCTCGCGGGTCGACCAGAACTTTCAGAGGGAGAGTGCGGAGCGAATCCCGGTCATGCCCCAGCATCTCGCACGCCCGCGGATTAGGAGTGACGTCGCCCCCCTCCAGACGGAACAGGACGATTCCCTCATGGGCCTCCCGGAACATCTCGCGATAGGGTTCCTGAAAGAGATCCACGACGGAACCGCCTGCGTCCTTCGTTGCAGAGAGAAACATCGCAGGGCCGAGCGCAAGGTGGGGATCGGCCAGGTCGATCGGTCGGGGGAGGAAGAAATCAGGGGAGAAAACGCCGCGGGCGGTCAGGAACTGGCAAGAGAAGGACCCGCCCCCAAAGCGTATCTGCGCAAAAAAACGTGCGGAGTCCTTCGCCCACAGGAGCAGATCACCATCCAGGGAGGAATCCTTCAGAATCCAGAGAACGCGGAACCCTTTGCGCGAAGACCTGACATCCCTGCAGAACCGGGCAAGCTCCGCCGGTTTTCCGATCCAGGGGTGGAGGGACGACGAGAGATCAACAAGAAGGAATTTTCTTCGGGATTTTGCCGGAACCGCCTTGCGGATGGCAGCAAGTGCGGCAGCGACCGTCTTTGTGGACGCCGCATCGCATGCGAATATTTCAGGATCCAGAGCGACAGCCAGAGCACTTCGAAGCGCGGCAGCAGGTTCGGGGGACGGAGCTGCAAGCACAAACTGCTCCCCCTTTTGCAGCAGCCGGCAAATTTCTGACAGCGAGTCGATGTTCTTACCAGCCGCCACTCGCTCCTCCGCCGCCGAAGGAACCGCCCCCCCCGCTAAAGCCGCCGCCGAATCCGCCGCCGCCTGAACCGAATCCTCCCCCTCCCAATCCGCCGAACCACATGCCTCGCCGCCCGAGGCGCCGCCCCGACATCAAAAGACGGAAGAGGATAAAGAGGACCACAAAGATGATAATAATGAAGTTGTGGCCTTTCTTCAGCGGAGCCCCGTTATCGCCCGGATCCGCGTGGTATTCGTTCTTTGTGGCTGCGATGATGGCAAGAAGTCCCGCGTTGATCCCTTCGAAATACTCGCCGGTGCGGAACCGCGGTGCAATTTCGTGCCTGATGATCGTCCCGGCGGTGATATCGGGCAGGGCTCCCTCAAGACCGTAACCGGTTTCAATGCGGACGCGCCGCTCTTTCATCGAGATGAAAAGCAACACGCCATTGTCTTTGCCGTTACGGCCGATCTTGTTCGCCTCCGCAACGCGGAGAGAAACATCCTCCACCGATTCATCGCCGATGGAAGGGACGACGAGGAGGACAAGCTGTGTCGAGGTCTCCCTGTCAAAATCGGAGAGGAGTTTTTCCAATTGTGCCAACTGATCCGGCGAGAGGGTTCCCGAGAGATCGGTCGCATAGTGCGCCAGGGGCGGAATGCCCGGCGCCTCCGCCGCGGAGACCAACGGAAGGCCGCCCAGCAGGAAAAGGAATGCAAGGCGCCGGAGCGAGCGGCGAAGAGAAAGGAGCGGAGATCTCACGATGCGATGGCAATTCATTCGTCGAAGTCAACCGATGTAAGTCGCACAGAAATCCGTGATGGACAACGCCATCACTTTCAAGGGACGATCAGAACTTCACCTGCGGCGCGTTTTCCGATCCTTCCTTTGCCTGGAAGTATGGATGCTCTTTGAAGCCGGAGAAACCCGCGATCATCGATGCGGGGAACCGTCTGATGGTCGTATTATAGAGCTGGACCGTCTGATTGAACCTCTGGCGTTCCACCGTGATGCGGTTCTCCGTCCCCTCGAGCTGCGTCTGGAGGTTCATGAAGTTCTCGTTCGACTTCAACTGCGGGTAATTCTCCGACACGACAAGCAGCCGCGAGAGTGCCGAGGAGAGCTGGTCCTGCGACGCCTGGAACTTTGCAAACGCTTTCGGGTCGTCGATGACTTCCTTCGTCACCGTCATTTGGCTCACTTTGGCCCGCGCCTCCGTCACTCCGATGAGCACATCCTGCTCCTGATTCGCAAACCCCTTGACCGTCTCCACCAGATTGGGGATGAGATCGGCCCGGCGCTGGTACTGACTTTCCACCTGGGCCCACGACGAAGTCACCGCTTCATCGAGGGTCACGATACTGTTCCGAACACCGACGCCCCACGCTATGATTCCAATGGCAAGGAGGAGAAGCACGCCGAGGACAACGGCGGCGATGAGACAGCCGCGTGATTTCATGGGAACTCCTTCAATGTGTGAATATGCTTCGTGCAAAAACGGCGGAGAGATCCGTGACTCTCCCCACCACGGCGCTTGAATCAGCGCCTTTCATCATGGATGCCCGCCATTGTTCGATATGGACGGGAAGAAAATCATACTCCGGACCATTGTTGGTAAGCCGGATCTGAAAGAGCCCGGTGTCATACGAGCTTCGGCTGTTCCCCCCGAAAACAAAATTTCCCAGCGAGTAAACGATGACGCCATTTCCGTACCGTTCAATCCCCTGGAGAACATGAGGATGGTGGCCAATCACCGCATCGGCGCCGGCGTCGATCAGCGCATGCGCGAAGGTCCGCTGCGACTCGTCAGGCGTCCTCGCATTTTCGGTTCCCCAGTGGAGATTGACGACGATGTAATCGGCCCGGGTGGTATAGTGCAATTTCAGAATATCAGCCGTAACCTGACCGAGATCCCGCCGCGCAACGCCGGGACTCGCCATGCCTGCACCAGGGGCCTCGCCTCCGCCGTAGTACGCGAGGATCCCGATCTTCTTTCCTCGAATCGTCACAATCACGGGCGCATGCGCTTCCGCATAATTCCGCCCTGCACCAACCCTTTGGATGCCCGCCGAATCAAGATACGAAATTGTGTCGAAAAAGCCCTCTCTTCCATAGTCAAAAATATGGTTATTCGCAATGGAAA